>CALXZP010000036.1 GCA_944393255.1 uncultured Clostridia bacterium
ATTTATGTTAGAATAGAAATAATCAAGATATTTCCGGAACGGAGGGTAAGGTTATATGGCTGTATTCGCTTTGGGCGACCTTCATCTGCCGCTCGGCATAGACAAGCCTATGAACAAGTTCGGCAGGCAGTGGGACAATTATGTTGAACGAATAGCCGACAGCTGGCAGAGCCTGGTCGGAGAAAACGATACCGTCGTCATCCCGGGCGACCTCTCATGGGCGACCTATATAGAACAGGCGGAACGTGATTTTGAATATCTCGAGCGTCTGAACGGAAGAAAGATCATTGTAAAGGGCAATCATGACTACTGGTGGACTACCATGTCCAAGATGAATGAGTATATAAGCGCGCACGGGTTTGACAGTATATCGTTTTTGCAGAACAATTCGTATACTGCGGACGGCGTATCCATATGCGGTACGCGCGGCTGGATATATCCGGCGTCAGACGGCTTCAGCGAGGCTGACAGGAAATATCATTCAAGAGAGGTGGCGCGGCTTGAGCTTTCTCTGAAATGCGCCGAAACGGATGAGATATATGTATTCACGCATTACCCGCCGATGTCGCGCGCCTGCGAGGGGAACGATTTTACTGAGATGATGAAGCGTTACGGGGTAAAAAAATGCATTTACGGACATCTTCATGCAAACACGCACTGCAACAGGATAGCGCCGGAAGCGGACGGGATAGAATACATACTGGTCTCATCGGACTATCTGAGATTTGAGCCTGAGCTGATAAAGGGCTGACACGTAAGGAAGGATAAAATAAATGGATATAAAGGGATTTTTAAAAAGCTTTTTCAATATAATGTTCTGGAAGTTCATCTTGGTCGGGCTGGTGAATACAGCGGTGGGCATGGGCGCGATGTATCTGTATTACAATCTTGTGAACGACAATACGCTTATCGCTTTTACTATAAATATTGTTATCGGCAGTGTTGTGAGCTTCTTTTTAAACAAGAATTTCACTTTTAAAAAGAAGGGCGAAACGGGCAGCTCTGTAGTTAAGTTTATAATAAATATAGCCGTATGCTATGCGGTGTCATATGCGATCGCAGACGTGCTCGTGCCGCATGTTTTGTCGGGGCTGTCAAGAACGGTCGTGGACAATATATCCATGTTTGTAAGCTCATGTCTGTTCGTGGCCTGCAATTATGTCGGTCAAAGATTTTTCGTGTTCAAAAAGAAAGCACAGTGATAATACCGCACGGTAACGGCGAATACGCAATATGATATGAGGTGTTTTTATGAAGATAATGATAGCCTCCGACATCCATGGCTCGGAGTATTACGCAAAGCTGCTGATCGGGGCGTACCGCAGAAGCGGCGCGCAGCGGCTGGTCCTTCTGGGCGACCTGCTCTATCACGGGCCGCGCAATGAACTGCCGGAGGGATACGCGCCGAAAAAAGTAATAGAGCTGCTGAACTCTGCGGCTGACGAGATACTGTGCGTGCGCGGCAACTGCGATACCGAGGTGGATCAGATGGTGCTGGATTTTCCCATAATGGCGGACTATGCCGTTATTTTCCTCGGAGACCGGATGTTCTATCTTACTCACGGTCATAAATACGGAGCGGATAATTTTCCGAATGTGAAGCCGGGAGACGGCATCATACAGGGGCATACGCACGTACCGATGTATGAGGAGAGGAACGGAGTGCTGTGCATAAACCCCGGTTCGGTATCCATACCTAAGGAGGGCAGCGCTCATCAGTGCATGCTGTATGAAAACGGAGCGTTTGAGGTAATAACGCTTGAGTAAGCCGTGAAATTATACTTGACAAAACGGCATATTCATGGTAAAATTGATTTGATATTGTGCAAAGAGATCAAATAAAGGGGCGCACCACCACGGGTACGAAGCTCTTGTTTTGGTCTCTTTTTTTACAAAACAAACCTTATACGGCAGTCGGGAGTGATAAAATGATAAAAGTAAACGGAGAAGCCGTAAACGGCATGGACGGCGTTACGGTGTCGGAGCTTCTCAGCGGGCGCGGGTATAAGACCGTGTTCATTGCCGTGGAGCTGAACGGCGCGGTCGTCAAAAAGGATGAGTACGCAGACTGCGTTCTCAAGGACGGCGATACGGTAGAGATAGTTAATTTCGTCGGCGGAGGCTGATATATGGATATGGGAAAACATATACCGTCCGAGGCGGAATTTGAAAAAATAATGATCGAGCGGCATACCCGTCCCGTATATGAAGCGCTGAAAAACAGCTCCGCTGCGGTAGCGGGGCTGGGAGGGCTCGGCTCAAACATAGCCGTATCGCTGGTGCGCGCCGGAGTGGGGAAGCTGCTGCTTGTCGATTTCGACAGGGTGGATTTGAGCAATCTGAACAGACAGCAGTATAATGCCGACGATATAGGCATGTACAAGACCGAGGCGCTTAAGCGGACGCTTGAACGTATCCATCCGTATGCGGAGATAGAGACCAAAACGGTGCGTGTAACGGAGGAGAACGCCGCGGAGCTGTTCGGAAGCTTCCGTATAGTCTGCGAGGCGTTCGACCGGGCGGATCAGAAGGCGATGCTTATAAATACGCTGCTCAGCCGGTGTCCGGAAACGGTCGTAGTATCAGGCTCCGGCATGGCGGGAATGCTCAGCGCGAACAGCATAAAAACGCGCAGAGCCTTCGACCGGCTTTATATATGCGGCGACGAAGCGACCGACATACGTGACGCGAACGGGCTTATGGCTCCGCGCGTAGCGGTGTGCGCGAACCATCAGGCCAATATGGTATTGAGGCTCATGCTCGGTGAAGCTGAGCCGTAACGAAAAAGATCAATCGAAAGGACATATATTTATGAAAGACATATTTAAGCTTGGAGACCACGAATTCACATCGAGGTTCATTCTCGGTTCGGGAAAGTATTCACTCGATCTGATAAAGGCGGCAGTGGAAAATGCGGGTGCGCAGATAATCACTCTCGCACTGCGCCGCGCGGCAGCCGGAAATGTTGCCAATATACTTGATTACATACCCAAGGGCGTTACGCTGCTCCCGAATACCTCCGGCGCAAGGAATGCGGAGGAGGCTGTAAGGATAGCGCATCTTGCCAGAGAGGTAGGCTGCGGAGATTTTATAAAGATAGAATGCATACGCGATTCAAAATATCTGCTGCCTGATAACTATGAAACGGCAAAGGCTGCGGAGATACTGGCCAAGGAGGGGTATGTTGTAATGCCATACATGTATCCCGACCTGAACGCCGCAAGGGATATGATGAACGCCGGCGCGGCGTGCATTATGCCGCTCGGCGCGCCTATAGGCACGAACAAGGGGCTTTGCACGAAAGAGTTTATACAGATACTTATAGACGAGATACCGCTGCCTGTGATAGTTGACGCCGGTATCGGCAGACCGTCTCAGGCATGCGAGGCAATGGAGATGGGAGCGGCCGCGGTGATGGCGAACACGGCTATAGCTACGGCGGGCGATGTTCCGGCGATGGCGGAGGCGTTTAAAAAGGCAATTGAAGCCGGAAGAACGGCGTATCTAAGCAAGCCCGGGCGGGTGCTCGAAAAGGGAGCTTCCGCTTCGTCGCCGCTCACTGGCTTTCTTGAGGACAGGGGTGAAGCATGATGCAGGAGAGGATAGACCATATGAAATACCTCCCGGATATGGAGGTCATAAATTCCGATATGCTTGAAAGGGTCGTATCCGAGATGGAAGGATATGATTATTCGGAGTTTACAGCAGAGGACGTAAAAGCCGCGCTCAGAGCCGATGTTCTCTCGCCGCGCGGTTTCCAAGCGCTGCTTTCTCCGGCGGCGGAGCCGTTTATAGAAGAGCTGGCGCAAAGGGCGCAGGCGGAAACGAGAAAGCATTTCGGAAACTCGGTGATGATGTTCACTCCTGTTTATATAGCTAATTACTGCGAGAATTACTGTATATACTGCGGCTTCAACTGTCATAACAAAATACGCAGGGCGAAGCTGAACGAAGAGGAGATAGAGCGCGAATTTATCGAGATAGCCAAGACCGGTCTGCAGGAGGTGCTTATCCTGACCGGCGAGAGCAGGAAGATGTCGGATGTAAAATACATAGGAGAGGCATGCAGGATAGCGAGAAAGTATTTCAATGTGATAGGCGTTGAGGTATACCCGATGAATTCGGATGAATACAGGTATCTGCACGAGTGCGGAGCGGACTATGTAACGGTGTTTCAGGAGACATACAACAGCGATAAATATGAAACGCTGCATCTTGAGGGGCACAAGCGCATATTCCCGTACCGCTTTTATGCCCAGGAACGCGCCGTTATGGGCGGTATGCGCGGGGTAGGTTTTGCCGCGCTGCTCGGACTGGACGATTTCAGAAAGGACGCGTTTGCCACCGGATACCACGCGTATCTTCTGCAGCAGAAATATCCGCATGCCGAGATAGCGGTGTCCTGCCCGAGGCTGAGACCGATAATAAACAACGAGAGCATCAATCCGAAGGATGTGCACGAAAAGCAGCTGCTGCAGGTGATCTGCGCATACAGGCTGTTCCTGCCGTTTGCGAGCATAACCATATCTACAAGGGAGTGCGAGCGGTTCCGCGATAATATAATAAAGATCGCCGCAACGAAGATATCGGGCGGCGTAAGCGTAGGTATAGGCGGTCACGGCGAAAACGGAGAGGAAAAGGGCGACGAGCAGTTCGATATATCAGACGGCAGAAGCGTGCAGGAGGTATATGAGGCGATAGAAAGAGCCGGTATGCAGCCGGTGATGAGCGATTATATCTATGTATGAGCTTATCTGCGTATCAAACAGGCATATATTTTATGATACATTCGGAAGGAGCGCTTCGTTTGAAAATAGGATACGCAGGATACTGAGCTGCGGTATCGGCGTTATACTCCGCGAGAAAGATATGGGCGAGGATGAGTATTATGCTTTGCTCCGCGCCATAGGCGACAGCCGCGTTACTGCGCATACCTTTGCCGGAGCCGCGCGCAGGTTTGGGTGCAGGTCGGTGCATTTGCCGCTGAGCGTGCTGAGAGATACGGATGTGTCGGATATCGAGTATGTGGGAAGCTCCGTGCATTCGGCTGCGGAGGCCGCGGAGGCTGAGGCGCTCGGCGCTTCGCGTATAACCGCGGGACATGTTTTTGCGACCGACTGTAAAAAGGGTCTTAAACCGCGCGGAACGGACTTTATCGCCGGTGTGGCGGCGGCTGTGAAAATACCGGTGTACGCGATAGGCGGGATATCTCCCGATAACGCGCAGGAGACGGTAAAAGCCGGTGCGGCCGGGGTCTGCGTGATGTCGGGATTTATGCGGTGCGAAGATCCCAAGGCATATGCGGATATGTTCAAGGGGCATAAACCGGGGCCTGAGCACATATAAATCTACAGAATAAGGATGGGCGGCTTTTAAGCGGCCCGTGATATATTTCAGGAAAGGAATGATCGTTCGGAATGAAAAAAATAATTGCGGCAGCGGTATCGGCGGCTATGGTGTGCTTACAGATATCGGCGTGCGCGGCGGCGGAGACCGCCGATTATTCATGGGCTGAAACGGAAATGGAGTACTGCTTTGAAAACGGTATCATGACCGGAGACGAAAACGGCGAGCTTGATCCGGGAGGTACGCTCACCCGAGCGCAGATGGCAAAGATGCTTGCGGAGAGCTTTGACAGAACGGGCACTGCGGACGCCGGTACGGAGCAGTTTTCGGATGTGGATGCGGGAGCGTGGTATTATGATTACGCTCTTGATATAAAGCAGTATATGACGGAACCGGGCAGCGAATTTAACGGCGATGAGCCCGTAACGCGCGAGGAATTTGCCGCTACGCTTGTCAGGGCGAGCGGTCTGACCGCTTCGAACATACGCAATTCCGGGATACTCGATGAAAATTTTGAGGACTCCGGTGAGGTGTCGTCAAAATACAAGACGCTTCTTTCCATTGCGGTCGAACGCGCGTATTTCAGAGGCTCGGACGGGTATCTGCGTCCAAAGGATATGCTCACGCGCGCGGAGGTGTGCGCGCTGCTGTATAGAGTGATAGAGAACAATAACGGAAATATCACTCTTACATGGGAGGATCTGGGCGTAAGACAGAGCTATACGCCGCTTCTCGGCGAAGCGGAGGTATCGCAGGAGTCGGCTAAGGCGTGGGCGGCGGCGCGCGGAGCGGCGCAGCTGTTTATAGACGCTGCCGATTATTATTGGCAGTACGGCGAGCTCACCGGGATACGCGCCGACGTGCTCTATGCTCAGGCGGCAAAGGAGACCGGTTTTGGGAAGTACGGAGGCGCGGTGACTGCGGACATGAACAATTTTGCAGGGATAAAGAAATACGGCGCGTCCGGAGACGCAAAAGACGATCATGAATCATTCGCCACGCAGGAGGACGGCGTGCGTGCGCACTTTAACCATATGAGCGCGTATGTCGGTCTTGCGCCGATAGGAGAAGTGCATGGCAGATACAATTCGGTCGTAAATATGCCATGGGCGGGAACTGTAAAGAATGCAGAGGCGCTCGGCGGCAAATGGTGTCCGGATCTGTATTATGGATATGCGATAGTGAACAGTCTCATGTCCGGAATGAAAAATTACTGACGCTGATCATATCCGCCGCACGGCTCAGCGTGCGGCGGAGACAGACCTGCTTTAAGGGCGGCGGCCGCCGCCCTTAAAGCATATTTTACGGAGGAAAAGATACTTTTCCAAAACAGCTTTGTGAAAGGAGCTGACAGAAAGATGGAAGAAAAGAAACCGACCGCGGAAGACTTTTTTGAAAAGGAAGAAAAGCGTGAAACAAAGAGAAAAATCTTAAAAATATTATTGATACCGTTGTACTATATTATCTATATCCCGCTGTTCGTTATGTGCTGGAGAGCTGATGATATCGATTTTAAACTGCAGCTGTTCATGGCATTTTTGCTGTTTTCTCCGGTTATGTATTATTTGTATCAGTTTAAATCCGAGCTGATGTTTGAAATATCATATTTATTTAAGCCTGAGGTGAAAGACCCGGAGCCGTCTGACTGGTATTACATCAGCAGCGCGCTGTTTTCTTATCTGTTCCTGCTTATAGGGCCTGTAATATCGGTATGCGCATTGTTATTCCCCTAAAAATAAAATAAAAAACGAAAAAATACTTTACAAAATTCCCTTAACAAGGTATAATATATTTGAAAAAGATCTTTACGACCGTACGGAGGAATGTAATGTCATATTTAATTGAAAGACTGATAATGGTGCCAATAGTTCTTATAGCGCTGACCTTTCATGAGTTTTCTCATGGCTTCGTTTCAACGAAGCTCGGCGATCCCACGCCTCGGCTTACGGGCAGGATGACGCTTAATCCGCTTGCGCACCTCGATCCTGTGGGAACGATACTGATGATATTGACAGGCTTCGGCTGGGCAAAGCCTGTGCAGATAGATCCGCGCTATTACAGAAAACCGAAATGGGGCATGGCCCTGACAGCGCTTGCGGGGCCGCTCTCAAATCTTCTGCTTGCGTTCGCCGCTATGCTTTTGTATACGCTCATCTTTGTGGTAAGCTACAAAACGGGGCTGTTTGCCGAGTCGCTCTCGGCCATTGCTGGATTTTTTCTGACGTTTGCTCAGGTGAACCTTTGCTTTATGGTGTTCAATCTGATACCTATACCGCCGCTTGACGGCTCGCGCGTGCTCGGACTGTTCCTGTCGGAGCGGGCTTATTTCAAGCTGCAGAGGTTTGAGCGTTACAGCATGATACTCATCATCGTTCTTTCTCTGTTCAATGTATTCTCAAGGATAATAGGAACGGGAGTCTCTGTGGTACTGGGAAGCATAATAGATATATGTAATATGATAGTTCGGCTGGTGGTGTGATGGACGAGATTTTATATAAGCTTGACAGCTTCGAGGGACCGCTCGATCTGCTGCTCACACTTATAAAAAAGAATAAGGTGAGTATATGGGATATACCGATAGCAGAGATAACGGATCAGTACCTGGAGATGATAGACGGTATAGAGCAGTCTGAGCTTGATAACACAGGCGAATTTATCGTTATGGCGTCTCAGCTTTTATATATAAAGTCAAGGATGCTTCTTCCCAAGGAGGAGAAGGAGGAAGACGAGGAGGATCCGCGCGAGGAGCTTGCCCGCAGACTGTATGAGTACAAGCAGTTCAAGGAAGCGTCTCTGGAAATGCGTAAAAATGAGTTTGCGTCGCGGTATATGGTATTCAGGCAGGAGGAGAAGATAAAGTTCTCGGTACCGGAATACAGCCGTCATCATGAGCTCAGAGAGCTGGCGGACGCCTTTAACAGTATATACCAAAGAAGGATAAGGCGGGCGAAGCCGGAAAAACGCGCGTTCTCCGGTATAGTCGGACGCGAAAAGGTGTCTGTGGACGATATGGTCGAAAAGGTGTGCAAGGCTCTGCACCGCAGACGCCGCGTCGGGTTCAGCTCACTGTTCAGGGAAGATGACTCCAGACCGGAAATGATAGCAACGTTTCTTGCGGTGCTTGAGATGATAAAGCTGAACAGGATACGCGCGGATTATGACGAGGACAGACATGATTTTGTAATATCGTCAGCCAAGAGAGCTGAGGCGCAGGATCAGCCCGTATTTTAAGCGTTTTAATAGGAGCGGCGCTCTGCATTGCTTGATTTATATGATCACAGAAGGGATAAATTTTGATGAATAACATAAAATATGCCATAGAGGGTATATTGTTTGCGGCAGGAGAGCCGGTAAAGGCCGCTAAGCTGGCGGTCGTGCTTGACGTAAAGGTCTCGGAGATAGAGAAAGCCGCGGCTGAGCTGAAGGCGGAATATGCGGAGGATCACCGCGGCTTTGATATAATAGATATATCCGAGGGGTATCAGATCTGCTCAAGACCGGAATATTATACTTATATCCGCGAGATATTGGGAGAGCAGCGCAACCAGCCTCTTTCAAACGCGGCGATGGAAGCGCTGGCGATAATAGCGTATAAGCAGCCGGTCACAAGGGGCATGGTCGAAAAGATACGCGGCGTGAATTCCGACGGCTGCATAAACAGGCTCTATGAACGAGGGCTGATAGACGAGGCGGGACGGCTGGACGCGCCGGGAAGACCTGTTTTATATAAAACGACCGATACGTTCCTGCGCTGCTTCGGACTGAGCAGCCCGAAGGATCTGCCTGAGATAGATCTCAGCAATATGATCCCCGGGGACGCGGCGGAAGCCGGAACGACGGAGGCAGGCGGTGACAAAAACGCCGAGGAGACCGGCGGCACGGAGTAGATATCCGGCACGGGAGGATAAAGAATGACGGCGGTAATTGTTTCTGCGGCGGCGGCCGCACTGATAATACTGATACTGGCTGTTCCTGTTAGGGCAGGATTTTATGTATCTTATAATAACAGCGATATATCAAAAGAGCTGTACGTAAAGATACTCGGTATAAGACTTAAGCGGCTGCCTCAGCGCGGCAGAAAGAAGCGGCGGAGCGCAGAGGACGGTGCGGACGGCGGAGGAGAGCCGGAGCTGTCCGGGGCGGAGGATGTGATCAGGTTCATCCGGGATAATCTTTCGGAGGTAAAGGAGCTTATCTATGCCGTGCTGGACCGCATGTTCAGACGTATGATAAAGATACACCTTCTTTCGCTGAGGACGGTGCTGGGCGTTTCCGACGCAATGGAAACAGCTTTGCTGTACGGAGCCGAGGCGGCATTTGTATATAACGCCGTGGGAGCGATGGACAGGCATATGCGTCTTAAGGAGCATAGGATAGAGCTCAAGCCGGATTTTGATAACAGCACTGTTTTTGTTGAGTTTGAAACGATAATAAGTGCAAATATATATCAGCTTGCGGTTTTGGGCATAATAGTATTGAGAAAAGGCGTACCGCTTTATAAAAAACTAAAAAATAAAGATGATAAAGACGCACAGCAGGCGGCTTGAAAGGAGATAAGCTTATGGCAAACCAGATAAAGGAACTTATAGAATCGGCGATCGATTCAATGGACGGTATGTTTACGGCTGAGAGCATAATCGGAGAGACTGTGACCGCACCGGACGGGACGATGATAATACCGATAGCAAAGGTATCGTTCGGAGTCGGCGGCGGCGGCAGCGAGTTCAAGGAAACGGATAAGGACGGCAATAACCTGTTCGGCGGCGGAGTGGGCGCGGGCGCGTCCATAAGACCGGAGGGCTTCCTTGTAATAACGAATACCGGAAACGTACGCTTCACAGCCGCTGCGGAAAGTTCAAACGTAGTTGAAAAGCTTGTTGATTACGCGCCCGAGATGGTAGATAAGATCAGCAGTATTTTCAGAAAGAAGCAAGCCGGGGAAGAATGACCGGTATAAAACTCTGCAATAGATAAAGGATATGACATGATAACATTAAAGGATAAAATACTGTCCGGAGTGATGAAGCCCACCCGCTATACCGGCGGAGAGCTGAACGCGGTAATAAAAGACGCGTCGAAGGTGGACATACGGTTTGGGTTCTGCTTTCCGGATGTTTATGAGATAGCCATGTCCCATCTCGGCATGAAGATAATATATCATCTTTTGAATGAGCGCGAAGATACGTGGTGCGAGAGGATATTTGCGCCGTGGGAGGATATGGAGCGGCAGATGAAAGAGCACGGGATGAAGCTTTTTGCGCTTGAATCCGGCGGCGAGGCGTCCGATTTTGATATACTCGGCTTTACTCTGCAATACGAGCTTTCATATTCGAATATTGTGAATATGCTCCGTCTGGCCGGGATCCCGCCGCTCGCTTCGGAGCGCGGCGACGGATATCCGCTTATCTACGGAGGCGGGCCGTGCGCGTATAATGCGGAGCCGATAGCCGATATTTTCGACTTTTTCATGCTCGGCGAGGGAGAGGAACAGATACATGAGACAGTCGATGTGATAAAGCAGTGGAAAAAAGAGGGCGGACGCTCGAAGAAAGAGCTGCTGCAGCGTCTCGTTAAAATAGGCGGTATATATGTGCCGTCCTTTTATGATGTGGATTATAACAGCGACGGGACTGTAAAAAGTATCGTTCCGAACGATCCGAACGCCCCTGCTGTCATAAAAAAGCGCATAATGAAGGATTTTGATGCGGCATATGCCCCGGATAAGATAATCGTGCCGTTCGGCGAGGTTGTGCACGACAGGGTAATGCTTGAGGTCATGCGCGGCTGCATGCGCGGCTGCCGCTTCTGCCAGGCGGGATATATCTACCGTCCGCTGCGCGAGAGGAAGCCGGAAACGCTGCTGGATCTTGCAAACGAGCTGCTCGGATGCAGCGGCTATGACGAGATATCGCTCTCGTCGCTTTCAACGAGCGATTTTTCAGGACTGCCGGAGCTGACGGACGGACTTTTAAAGGTGACGGAGGAAAAGAAGATAGGGCTTTCCCTGCCGTCGCTCAGGATAGATAATTTCTCGCTGGAGCTGATGGAAAAGGTGCAGAAGGTCAGAAAAACAGGCATCACTTTCGCGCCGGAGGCCGGAACGCAGCGGCTGAGAGACGTCATAAACAAGAATATCACGGAGGACGACATTTTAAAGTCCACCGCGCTTCTGTTTGCCGGCGGCTGGACTAATGTCAAGCTTTATTTCATGATAGGGCTGCCGTCGGAGACGGATGAGGATATAAAGGGTATAGCCGAGCTTGCGGGGCGCGTGCTGGGCGTGTATTTTGACATACCCAAGGAGGAACGCGCAAAGAATATAAGCATCACCGTGAGCACATCTTCGTTCGTTCCAAAGCCGTTCACCGCTTTTCAGTGGTTCCCGATGGATACGAGGGAGGAGCTGGTCAGAAAGCAGCGGCTTTTAAGAGAAAACATACCGTCAAAAAGGATACGGTATACTTATCATGATAATAAAACGAGCTATCTTGAGGGCGTGTTTGCGCACGGCGACAGACGGCGCTGCAAAACGATAATAAGGGCAGTGGAGCTGGGCTGTAAATTCGACGGCTGGAACGATTTCTTTGATTTTGAGCTGTGGATGCGGGCGTTTGAGGAAACGGGCATAGATCCTGATTTCTATACGTCGCGTGAGCGCTCGTACGAAGAAGTCCTGCCGTGGGATCATATAGACGCGGGCATAACGAAGGAATTTCTGATACGCGAAAACGAAAAGGCAAGGGCTGCAAAAACCACGCCGCATTGCCGTCTGGAGTGTGCGAACTGCGGCGCAGCCCGTTTCGGAGCCGGGGTATGCACAGAGAAAAGAGGTGTGCGCGGTGAGTAATTACATTCTGAAATACGGCCGCGACGAGAGAGTAAAATTCATATCACACCTCGATTTCGTGCGCTGCTTCCATAGAGCGGTGAGACGTTCGAGGCTGAATTTCGTGTTTTCGCAGGGCTTCAATCCGCATCCGGTCATGACGATAGCGCAGCCGCTGCCGGTAGGCGTCACCTCCGAGTGCGAGTACATGAAGGTCGGGTTCGTTACCGATATGTCCTGCGGTGAGATCGCGGCGGAGCTTAACAGGTGCATGCCTCCGGGCTTTAAGGTGTATGCGGTATATAAGCTTGAGGGCAAGGAGATAGACCTGACAAAAATAAATTCGGCGGAATATATGACCGAGATCGAATGTTCGGCGCCCGCCGATACGCAGGCGCTGATGCGCGAAACGGAGCTTATAGTTCCGAAAAAGACAAAGAGCGGTATAAAGGAGTCGGATATACGTCCGCACATCTCAGAGCTTGAGGATCTGGGCTTTCGGGACGGCATACAGACGGTGCGCATGGCAGTTTCCTGCGGCAGCGCGTATAACCTGAAGCCGGAAACGGTGGTCGAGGCCATGAAAAAATACTGCCCGGGCTTCGAGCCTGTGTTTACGGCTTCGCATAAGCGCCGTATGACTGCTGACGGCGCTGAAATTCTCTGACAGGTATAGTATTAGTCAATTCGGATAAAAATATATTCAAAATAATGCGAAATTTTTTCAAAAAAATACTTGAAAAACACTTATATATATGATATACTACTAAATGGTGCTCGGGCGGAGGATGCCGCCCGCATTAAAATCAAAAGGAGGTAACGCTATGAAACAGGGAATTCATCCGAAGTATCAGCAGACAACGATAACCTGCGCCTGCGGAAACGTTATTGAAACAGGTTCTACGCTTGAGAATATAACGGTCGAAATTTGTTCCGCATGTCATCCGTTCTTTACCGGTAAGCAGAAGCTTGTTGATACGGGCGGCAGAGTTGAAAAGTTTAATAAGCGTTTCAACAGAGCGGCAAAGAAATAATTTTGCCGGAATTATAATTTTTATGTTTTACAGAGGAACCCTCGTCTTGGAAATGCGATTCACCAACGCTTTCCCGGCATAGGGCGATAGTTATGATAATAGGAGGTGACTTTACAATGACAAAGGAACGTAAGCAGGAGATAATCAACGAGTTTGCTACACACGAGGGCGATACAGGTTCGCCGGAGGTACAGGTAGCTCTGCTCACAGAAAAGATCAATCACCTGAACAATGACCATCTCAGCGTTCACAAGAAGGATCATCACTCAAGAAGAGGTCTTCTTATGATGGTTGGTCAGAGAAGAAGGCTCATGGCTTATCTTAAGGATCGTGATATCGAAAGATACAGAGCTTTGGTCGCAAAGCTTGGCTTAAGAAAGTAATGATAAAAAAACAGGCAAACGGGTATTCTCACCTGTTTGCCTGATTTTCGTTCGGGAGATATGTTATTAGCAGATAAACAGAGCGGCCGACGCGGCGTCGGCGGTTGTATTTATGTGCTAATATGCAAACATATCTCCTAAGACAAGTATATCAAAGACAGCATTTGTCGGGATAAATACATTACAGAAAGGAAATAGAAGATATGTTTGAGAATTACAGAAAATTTGAGACCGCGTTCGCGGGCCGTCCGCTTGTTATCGAAACGGGAAAGATGGCTCAGCTGACGAACGGACACTGCGTTGTGCATTACGGCGACACGGTCGTGATGAGCAATGTGACGGCTTCGCGCACACCGCGCGAAGGCGTTGATTTCTTCCCGCTCTCGGTGGATTTTGAAGAAAAGCTTTACTCTGTCGGAAAGATCCCGGGCGGCTATACGAAGCGCGAGGGCAAGCCGACCGAGGCAGCGATCCTTACCAGCCGTATGATAGACCGTCCTATAAGACCGCTGTTCCCGGCGGATCTCAGGAATGACGTTTCGGTAGTAAACACGGTGCTTTCGGACGACCAGGATAACGATCCGGGCATATGCGCGCTTATAGGTACGTCGATAGCGCTGTCTATATCGGATGTTCCGTGGAGCGGTCCGATCGCGGGCGTTTGGCTCGGACTTGACGAGAACGGGAACTATCTCATAAATCCGACGGTAGAAGAGCGCGCGCTTTCGCGTATGCATGTAACGGTTGCCGGAACGAAGGAAAAGATAGTAATGATCGAAGCCGGCGCTGACGAGGTGCCCGAGGATATAATGCTCGAGGGTCTAAAGTATGCGCATGGCGTTATAAAGGAGATGTGCGGATTTATCGAGTCGATCAAGGCTGAGATCGGCAAAGAGAAGATGGAATATGAAGCGCACGATATCGACCATGAGATATACGACAGGATAAAGGCTGATGAATACGAAAATATCCAGCACGCGCTCGATACTGATGATAAGAACGTGCGCGACGAGAGGATAGGCGTTATAACCGACAGGATAATAGAAAACCTCAGCGAGGAATATCCGGATATCGCGGAGCAGCTTGAGGAGATCATGTATAAGATGCAGAAGGAGATAGTACGCGCTTGGCTCTATGAGGGCAGACGTGTGGACGGCAGAGGACTGAATGAGATCAGACCGCTTGACGCAGAGGTAGATCTTCTCCCGCGTGTTCACGGCTCGGGTATGTTCACCAGAGGACAGACGCAGGTGCTTACGGTCGCAACTCTTGCCCCGCTCTCCGAGGCGCAGCGCCTTGACGGACTGGGTCTTGAGGACTCCAAGAGATATATGCACCAGTACAATTTCCCGTCATATTCGGTAGGCGAAACACGTCCGTCCAGAGGTCCCGGCAGACGTGAGATAGGTCACGGTGCGCTGGCTGAAAAGTCGCTCGTTCCCGTACTTCCTTCTGAGGATGAATTCCCGTACGCTATACGCTGCGTATCCGAGGTGCTTTCATCAAACGGTTCTACCTCGCAGGGCTCTGTATGCGGTTCGACTCTGGCTCTGATGGCTGCCGGAGTCCCGATAAAGGCGCCCGTAGCCGGTATCTCATGCGGTCTTATAACGACCGACGAGGGCTTTACGACCATGGTGGATATCCAGGGTCTTGAGGATTTCTACGGTGAGATGGACTTTAAGGTAGCAGGTACAAAAAAGGGTATAACCTCTATCCAGGTGGATATAAAGAACGACGGTCTTACCTATGAGGTCATTGAGGAAGCGCTCAGAAAGACAAGAGACGCGCGTTACCACATAATCGACGATGTTCTTCTTAAGGCTATACCTGAGGTTCGCAGCTCGCTTTCAGAGTATGCGCCGAAGGTGACTACCATGAAGATAGACGTTGATAAGATAAGAGACGTTATCGGCCAGGGCGGTAAGGTGATCCAGGGCATAGTAGCCGAGACGGGCGCAAAGATCGATATCGAGGAGGACGGTACGATCCATATCTTTGCAGAAACGCAGTCGAGCGGCGAAGCGGCGAGAAAAGCGATCGAAGCGATAGTTGAAGAGCCGGAGATAGGCAGGATCTACAACGGTACTGTAAAGACCATAACTGCATTCGGCGCATTCGTGGAGATACTTCCCGGAAAGGACGGTCTCTGTCACATATCAAAGCTGGATAACCGCCGTGTTGAGCGTGTTGAGGACGTTTGTCAAGAGGGCGACAAGATGATAGTCAAGGTTATGGATATTGATCCTAAAACGGGAAAGATATCTCTCTCAAGAAAAGATGCAATGCTTGAAATAGAGGATTGCTCAAATAATCAGTGATATTGATAAAAGCGGCGAAGGGCACAGTCTCTCCGCCGCTTTTCCTGTCTGTCATTTGTGAATACGCAATGCATTATAGGTTTAAAAAGCAAAAAAATTATACACATGTAACAATTTAAAAAAAAGTGTTGCAAATAGGGTACAGATGTGGTATAATTTATATTGATCGAAGTAATGATCGGTGAAAAGCCGGTCTTTGAGATGATTTTGCAAAGGCGCACTTGTTTTTTTGTGCGCCTTTTTTGTTTCTAAAATCGACTGTGACCGATATGATAGGACTCACAATGCTAACGGGAGGTTATTGACATGACGCCGAAAGAGGTAATTTTAAAAAGAGTTGAGGACGAGGACGTAAGATTTATCAGACTGCAGTTCACCGACATGCTCGGACAGATGAGAAACATGGCGATAACAGTGGACAGACTGGAGGAAGCGCTTGAGAACAGATGTATATTTGACGGCTCTGCTATCGACGGGTTTGCGAATATAGAGGAAAGCGACCTGTACCTCCATCCGGATCCGGATACGTTCGCGATATTTCCGTGGCGGCCGCATAACGGGAAGGTGGCAAGGCTGATATGCGACGTGTATACTCCGGACGGACGTCCGCTTGAGTATAATCCGCGCCTTGTTCTTGAAAAGGTCATAAAAGAGGCGGAGGAAATGGGCTACAGGCTCAAGATCGGCCCTGAGATAGAGTTTTTCCTGTTCAATACTGACGAGCAGGGCAGACCGACCGCACAGACGCACGATTCCGGCAGCTATTTTGATATGGCTCCGCTCGATAACGGCGAAAATGTGCGCCGCGATATATGTCTTACGCTTGAGGATATGGGTTATACTATAGAGGCGTCGCACCACGAAATGGCGCACGGTCAGCACGAGATAGTGTTCAAGGCCGACGACGCTCTGGTAACAGCCGACAGGATAGTGACGTTCAGAACGGTGGTAAAAACCATAGCGAAGCGCAGCGGACTGCATGCAACGTTTATGCCGAAGCCGTTTGCGGACGAGTGGGGTTCGGGTATGCACCTCACTATGCAGCTTGAAAAGGACGGAAAAAACGTTTTTGCGTATGACGCGGATAAGAGAAAATTCAGCGATGAAGCATACAGGTTTATAGCCGGACTGCTGCATTATACGCGGGAGATAGTATGTCTGACAAATCCAACGGTAAATTCTTATAAAAGATTCATACCGGGAGCAGACGCGCCGTATCATATATCGTGGTCGGAAAATAACAGAAGCCTTCTCATACGCGCGGTGCAGTCGCGTATACCGGAGAATTCGTCGATAGAATACAGATCGCCGGATCCTACAGCCAATCCGTATCTTGCGATCGCCGCAGTGTTAAAGGCGGGGCTGATGGGCATAAAGGACAGGAGCATTGCGCTGCCGCCTAGCATAGGCATGAATGTAAACGAGCTTTCAAAGAACGATCTCAATATGCTCGGGATAGAGCGTATCCCCGTCAGCCTGAACGAAGCGCTGCAGATAGCGAAGAGATCGCAGCTTATCGAGGAGCTGCTCGGAGCCAGGCTGAAAGAAAGCTATATAGCAAAAAAAGAGGCCGAATACGATCAGTACAGGCGCACCGTGAGCAAATGGGAGCTGGACAGATACTTGGTGCAGTATTAACGGAGCTTAATGCGCGGCTGTGAAGCAGATCGCCGGACAGCCGCGGCTTGTACCGCAGCTGAGTTAAAGCTGAGAAAAAGGAGGGAGGGACTTTATGCGTATTGTATTGGCATTTTCAAATGACAGCGCTGCGGATAAAGTCCGCCTGATGCTTGAAGGAGCCGGCTGGGATATAGACAATGCCGTCTGCCGGAGCGGAGCCGAGCTTATACGCCGGCTGGATGATAATGACGAAGCAGTAGTTGTAATGGGATATAAGCTTCCCGACATGGTAGTTGACGAGATATTTGAAAGCCTGCCTGCCGGAACGCGGCTTGTGTCAATAGTGAAGCCGGAGCGTCTGCCGGATATAGAGAATGAGGATATATTTGTGATCCCCCTCCCGGTAAGCCGCCAGAAGCTCATATCCTCGCTTGATGTTTTTGCGGGGCATGTTTCGGAAACGCGCGGACGGTCAATGCGGGATCCGGAGGAGGCGAGGCTGATAGAACAGGCAAAGCTGCTTTTGATGGAACGGTTTCATATGAGCGAACAGCAGGCGCACCGGTTCATACAGAAGCGAAGTATGGACACGGGAGCGAAATTTGTTGATACGGCAAGACTTATTCTGGAAACATAATACCGTGTTTGATGTTTGCCGGTAATAAAATATTCAGGAGTTGAAAATAAAGAAAATGCAGACAATAAGATTTACGAAAATGCAGGGAGCCGGAAACGACTACGTTTATGTGAACTGTATGGACAAGATGATAGCTAACGTCAATGAGACCGCAAAAATGATATCCGACAGGCATTTCGGCGTCGGCTCGGACGGATTGGTCCTTATCTGTCCTTCGGATAAAGCCGACTTTAGAATGGACATGTATAACAGCGACGGTACTCAGGCGGAGATGTGCGGCAACGCGTCAAGGTGCGTCGGCAAATATGTGCACGACAAGGGACTTACCGACAAAACGGTCATCACTCTTGAGACGCTTGCAGGAATAAAGACCCTTGAGCTGATATTGAACGAAAAAGGCGAAACGGAGGCTGTGCGCGTAAATATGGGCGCGCCGGAGCTTGTGCCGGAAAGGATACCTATCGCTGCGGACGGAGACCGGTTTGTGGATATGCCTGTCACGGCTGACGGAAAGGAATGGAGGGTCACGGGCGTATCTATGGGCAATCCGCATGCCGTGACCTTTATAGACGACGTTGACGGACTGGATATAGAAAAGATCGGGCCTGTGTTCGAGCACCATCCGCTGTTCCCGAACAGGATCAACACGGAGTTTGCAAATATCGTTGATAAAAACACTGTAAAAATGCGCGTGTGGGAGCGCGGAGCGGGTGAAACGCTCGCCTGCGGCACGGGAGCATGCGCAGTGCTCGCCGCCGCAACGCTGTGCGGATATGTTGACGGCGAAGCCGATCTGGAGCTGATAGGCGGAACGCTGCATATCAAATGGGATAAGGAGGACAATAATATATATATGACAGGCCCTGCCGAGTTTGTATTTGAGGGCGAGATCACTTTATAAAGCGGGACAGACGGATGTATTAATATCAGTCAGGCTCATAAGTATAGAATATTTTGATATAAAATAAAGAATATTATCGGAGGAGTAGATTTGACATGGCGCAAATAAACGAAAATTACTTAAAGCTGCCCGGCAGCTATCTTTTTTCAACCATAGCAAAGAAGGTGTCGGAATTTCAGGCTGAAAACCCCGGGCGTGAGATCATCAGAATGGGTATAGGCGACGTTACAAGACCGCTCGTGCCGGCTGTGACAGAAGCTATGCACAAGGCGGTGGACGAGATGGGAACAGCCGAGGGCTTTCACGGCTACGGGCCCGAGCAGGGCTACGATTTTCTGAGAAAGAAAATAGTCGAGCATGATTATGCCGGTCTGGGCATAGAGCCGGACGAGATATTCGTGTCTGACGGGGCAAAATCGGACTGCGGAAACATAGGCGATATATTCGGGCCTGACAATAAGGTAGCGGTATGTGATCCCGTGTATCCCGTGTATGTGGATACAAACGCAATGTCCGGCAGAGCGGGTGATTTTGACGGCGAGCGCTGGTCAGAGCTATGCTATATGCCGTGTACGGCGGAAAACGGATTCATGCCGGAGCTTCCCAAGGAAAGAGTGGATATGATCTATCTTTGCTTCCCGAACAATCCGACCGGAGAAACGCTTACGAGAGAACAGCTCAAGCTGTGGGTCGACTATGCTAAAGAGAACGGGAGCGTTATCCTCTACGACAGCGCATACGAGGCGTTCATAACCGAGGAAAGCGTTCCGCATTCTATATACGAGGTAGAGGGGGCAAAAGAGGTCGCGATCGAGTTCAGGAGCTTTTCAAAGACAGCCGGTTTTACAGGTACACGCTGCGCTTACACCGTAGTACCGAAATGTCTTAAAGTAAACGGAACAGGGCTTAACGGGCTGTGGAACAGACGGCAGTGTACTAAATTCAACGGTGTGCCGTATATAATACAAAAGGCGGCGGAGGCTGTGTATTCGGACGAAGGCCGGAAGCAGATAAAGGAAAACATAAAATACTATCTTGAAAATGCAGGTATAATAAGGACTGCGCTTGAAAACGCGGGACTGGAGGTGTACGGCGGAGTCAATTCACCGTACGTATGGGCAAAAACGCCCGACGGTATGAAGTCGTGGGATCTCTTTGATAAGCTGCTCTGCGAGGCGGGAGTTGTGACAACGCCCGGATCGGGCTTCGGTCCGAGCGGCGAGGGCTATATCAGATTTACCGCGTTCTCTACGAGAGAAAACACCGAAAAGGCGATGGAGAGGATCGCCGCTATACTTTAACATATATGGAACGGGCGTCTGAACGTCCGGCAATGGGGCAAAGGCGTCCCAATGTACATATCCGTCTTGTTCGGGTGTGTCATTGGGGTGCCTTCTTTTAATAACAATCGTAAAAAACATTTTGTGCTTTCTGCACGGAAAGGAATGAGGTATAGAAAATGGAAAACGGACTTCCGAGGAAACAGGGATTGTACGATCCGCAGTTTGAGCATGACGCATGCGGTATAGGCTGCATAGCAAATATAAAGGGGAAAAAGTCGCACGATGTGGTAAATCAGGGAATACAGATACTTAAAAATCTGGCGCATCGCGGCGGAGTGGGCTCAGAGCCGGATACCGGCGACGGCGCGGGTATCCTTATCCAAATGCCGCATAAATTCATGCAGAAGGTATGCAAAAATGAGGGCTTCGGGCTGCCTGAGCACGGCGATTACGGCGTAGGCATGCTGTTTCTGTCTCCTGATAAGGATACGAGAGAGGAAAGCCTTGCGGTGCTCAGAGACATAATAGCGCAGGAGGGACAAAAGGTACTCGGAACGAGGAACGTCCCGGTCTACGACGTTTGCATAGGCGACAGCGCAAAGGAAGCCATGCCGTATATCATGCAGATATTCGTCGGCAAGGGCGGAGAAATGGATAACGACAGCTTTGAAAGAAAGCTGTATGTTATAAGTAAGATAGCTGAAAAGAAGATAAGAAAATCCGGAAAGGACAACTATTTCTATTTTGCGTCGTTCTCGACCCGTACCATAGTGTATAAGGGAATGCTGACTCCGGATCAGGTAAACGAGTTTTATCTCGATCTTAAGGACGAGGATCTGGAAACGGCGATAGCGCTTGTCCATTCGAGATTTTCAACCAATACGTTCCCGTCCTGGGAGAGGGCGCATCCTAACAGATATATAATTCACAACGGCGAGATAAATACCATACGCGGAAACGTGAACTGGGTAAAAGCGCGTGAGAGGATGTTCAGTACTCCGGAATTTGAGGGGGATATGGAAAAAATACTTCCCGTTATAAACGAGGACGGCTCCGACTCCGCAATGCTGGATAATTACTTGCAGTTCCTGCATCTTTCCGGCTTCTCGCTGCCCCGCGCGGTAATGATGACGATACCGGAGCCGTGGGAGAATAACGAGAGCATGGAGCCGGCAAAGCGCAGCTTTTACGAGTATCATTCATGTATAACCGAGCCGTGGGACGGTCCGGCGGCGGTAGCGTTCACTGACGGTACTCTGGTAGGGGCTACTCTCGACAGAAACGGACTGAGACCTGCAAGATATTATATCACCAGCGACGATATGATAATACTTGCCTCCGAGGTGGGCGTGACCGACATAGCCCCGTCGAAGATAATCGCAAAGGAACGTCTGCATCCGGGCAAAATGCTGCTCATAGACACGGCAAAGGGCAAGATAGTTTCGGACGAGGAGATAAAGGCGTACGAAGCGGCGCACAAGCCTTATGCCGAGTGGGTGGAAAAGACGCTGACAGATATCGAAGACATCCCGGTCAATGAAGGAAAAGGCAGGTCGTGGCACGATCTGGTGGATGAGATAAAGGCGAGCGCCGCGAACTCTATAAATAAGGATATGGCGCTGCGCAGCGCGCTGTTTCTTGATAATATGTTTGTAAACCGTGAGAACGGCGCGGATGACAGTCTGCCGCTGCTCACAAAGGAGAAGATATACGGCTATACATGGGAAGATATAAATATGACGATAAAGCAGATCGTCGAAAAGGGCGAGGATCCGGTCGGCGCGATGGGTACCGATACTCCTATAGCGGTGCTTTCGGAAAAGCCGCAGCTGCTGTATAACTATTTCAAGCAGCTGTTTGCACAGGTAACCAATCCGCCGATCGACGCGATCCGTGAAAAGGTAGTGACCTCTACCTTCACTCTGTTCGGCTGCGAGCAGAACCTGCTCACATCGTCAGAACTGAACTGCCGCAAGATACGCGCTAAAAGCCCGATACTTTCAAATGAGGAGCTTGCGAAGCTCAGAACAATAGATATGGAGGGCTTCAAGAGCATAACTCTTTCTTCGCTGTTCAATACACATGCCGAAAACGATATGGAAGCGGCAATGGAGACCATATTCGAGGCGGCGGATATAGCGATAGAGGCAGGATATAATATAATAATACTTTCAGATAAGGGCGCGGATAAGGACAAAGCGCCTATCCCGGCGCTGCTGGCGGCGTCAGGGCTTCATCATCACCTCCTAAGGCAGGGAACGCGTATGAAGACGTCCATAGTCCTTGAAACGGGCGAACCGCGCGAGGTGCACCATTTTGCCTGCCTTGTGGGCTACGGAGTGAACGGAGTGAACCCGTATCTGGTATATGAGACGATCGGCGAGCTTGAAGAGCTCGGTATGATATCATATTCTTACGGCGAGGCTGTAAAGAGATATAACAGCGCGGTCACGAGCGGTATAGTTAAGATAATGGCAAAGATGGGCATATCGACTATCGCATCGTATCAGGGCGCGCAGATATTCGAAGCGCTCGGCATCCGTGAAAGCGTAGCGGATAAATATTTCACCGGAACGGCGGCGAGGATAGGCGGACTCGGTCTTGAGGAGATCGAGAAAGAAGTTATGCTGCGCATGAACAATGCGTTTGATAAGGTATCGCCGGGACGCTCCTTAAAGGCGGGCGGCGATTATAAATGGAGGGCGAAGGGCGAGTATCATATGTTCAATCCATCGTCTATCTATAAGCTGCAGCAGGCTTGCCGTACCGGCGACTATAAGCTCTATAAGGAGTACGCCGGTGAGATGGACGCTCACAGGGGCAAGCAGTGTACTATAAGGGGAATGCTGAATATCAAGACCATAGATAAACCTATCGCGATAGACAAGGTGGAGAGCGTTGAGAGCATAGTCAAGAGGTTCAAGACCGGCGCGATGTCGTACGGATCTATCTCCGGCGAGGCGCATGAATGTCTGGCTATAGCTATGAACAGGCTCGGCGGCAAGTCAAACAGCGGTGAGGGCGGAGAAAACCCTGACAGGTTCATACCCGATGAAAACGGAGACTCAAGATGCAGCGCCATAAAGCAGGTAGCGTCCGGACGGTTTGGAGTGCATATCCACTATCTGCAAAATGCAAAGGAGATACAGATAAAGATGGCTCAGGGCGCAAAGCCCGGCGAGGGCGGTCATCTTCCGGGAGGAAAGGTATATCCGTGGATAGCCAAGGCGAGACATTCAACGCCGGGCGTCAGCCTTATATCGCCTCCGCCGCATCACGATATATATTCGATCGAGGATCTTGCGCAGCTCATAACAGACCTTAAAAATGCAAACCGTGACGCGAGAGTAACGGTGAAGCTCGTTTCGGAGGCGGGCGTGGGAACCATTGCGGTCGGCGTTGCAAAGGGCAGAGCCGATGTAATACTGATCTCGGGCTATGACGGCGGCACCGGCGCGGCTCCGAGAACGGGCGTGCGCCATGCCGGTCTCCCGTGGGAGCTGGGAGTTGCGGAAACACATCAGGCGCTTTTGATGAACGATCTGAGAAACAGGGTCGTTATAGAGACCGACGGCAAGCTGCTGACCGGGCGCGATGTTGCTATCGCCGCGCTTCTGGGCGCGGAGGAATACGGCTTTGCCACAGGCCCGCTGATCGCTATAGGCTGCGTGATGATGCGCGTATGTAATCTGGACACATGTCCGGTCGGAGTTGCAACGCAGAACCCGAAGCTCAGATCGAGATTTGCGGGTAAGCCTGAGTATGTTGAAAATTTTATGCGTTTTATAGCTCAGGATCTGAGAGAGTGGATGGCGAAGATAGGCGTAAGGACTGTAGACGAGATGATAGGTCACGTTGAAATGCTGTCGCAGAAGCCGGCAGAGAGCAACTGGAAGGCGGCAAAGGTGGATCTCTCATCGCTGCTTTACCAGCCTAAGATATGTTCAAACGACTATGAGAGATATCATAATACAGAGCAGGATCATGAGCTGTACAAAACGCTCGATATGAATACGCTCCTCAAGCTCTGCGAGCCTGCGGTAAAAAGCGGAAAGCGCATAGAGGCTAAGCTGGCAATAAGGAATACCGACCGCGTAACGGGTACTATACTCTCATCGGAGATAGCGCGAAGATACGGCGAGAGGGGGCTTCCCGAGGATACGGTAATGCTGAGCTTTTTAGGCTCTGCGGGACAGAGCTTCGGCGCGTTTTTGGCTCCGGGCGTGACTATGCGGCTTGAGGGAGATTCTAACGATTATATAGGCAAGGGACTCTCGGGCGGAAAGATAATCGCTGTGCCGCCGGCAGAGTCGGTATTCGATCCGTCTAAAAACGTTATAATAGGCAACGTTGCATTCTATGGCGCGATCAAGGGCGAGGCATATATAAGAGGTATAGCCGGCGAGCGTTTCTGTGTAAGGAATTCGGGCATAACGGCGGTCGTTGAAGGCGTCGGAGACCACGGCTGCGAATATATGACCGGGGGCTGCGTAGCCGTGATAGGCGAAACCGGCAGGAACTTTGCGGCGGGAATGAGCGGCGGCGTCGCTTATGTGTACGACAAGGATAAGAAGCTTGACGGAAACTGCAATAAAGCCCTTGTAAGCCTTAAAAAGCTGACAAAAACAGATGCGGGAAGGCTTAGGAGCATGCTTGAAAAGCATGCCGAATATACAGGCTCGGATACAGCCCGTGCAATATTGGATGATTTTGATAATGAGCTGAAGAGCTTCGTGAAGGTCATACCCAACGATTATGAAAAGGTCGTTGAGGTCATAGACGAGGAGACAAAGAACGGCGCCGGGTATGAGGACGCCATGCTTACAGCCTTTGAGAGCGTAACGGGCAAAAAGGTAGGCTGAGGATAAAGCGGTGCGCCGGGCAAAACGTCCGGCGGCAAGCCGCGTTCATTGTGAAAGGATTTATTGGTGATAGACGATGGGTAAACCGACTGGATTTTTAGAATATGACAGGTCTCTGCCGGCGGACAGAGCGCCTGAGGAGAGAATAAAGGACTGGGATGAATTCCATACGCATTTTGATATACCTAAGCTTCAGCTGCAGGGCGCGAGGTGTATGGACTGCGGAGTGCCGTTCTGCCACGCCGGTATGCAGATAGGCAGAACGTCGATAGGCTGTCCGCTGAATAACCTTATCCCGGAATGGAACGATCTTGTTTACAGGGGCGATATCGAGGAGGCGTACAGGAGACTGTCGCTGACCTCAAACTTTCCCGAGTTTACCGGGCGGGTGTGTCCGGCGCTCTGCGAGGGATCATGTACTTTGGGTATGCACGATCCGGCAGTGACGATAAAGAATATAGAGTGTCATATAATCGACACTATGTTTGCGGAGGGCAAGGTAAAGCCGAGGATCCCGGCGCGTTCTACGGAAAAGCGCGTTGCGGTCGTAGGCAGCGGCCCCGCGGGTCTTGCGTGTGCCGATATGCTCAACCAGATGGGACACAGGGTGACGGTATTTGAGCGTGAGGACAGACCCGGCGGGCTTTTGATGTACGGTATACCGAACATGAAGCTTGATAAAAAGGTGGTCGAGCGAAGGACAGAGCTGATGAAGGAAGAAGGAGTCGTATTCAAAACAAATACCGAGGTAGGAAAAAACTATCCGGCAGTAAAGCTTATCGACGAATTTGACGCCGTGGTGCTCTGTACCGGATCGACGCGTCCGCGGCCTTTGGAGGTCGAGGGAGCCGAGCTGAACGGCGTTTACTACGCGGTGGATTTTCTGACAAAGAATACAAAGAGCCTTCTTGACTCGGAATTCAAGGACAGAAAATTCATAAACCCGGAGGGTAAAAACGTTGTTATCGTCGGCGGCGGCGACACCGGTACGGATTGTGTCGGAACAGCGATAAGACATGGCTGTAAAAGCGTTGTGCAGCTTGAGATCATGCCTGAGCTGCCGGAAAAGCGCACGGAAGGCAACCCGTGGCCGGAGTGGCCGAGACTGAAAAAGACCGATTACGGTCAGGAGGAGTCGATATATGTATTCGGCAGAGATCCGAGGGAATATACGACTACGATAACGAAGATAGAGGGCGATGAAAAGGGCTGCGTATCAAAGGTGCATACCGTAGAGGTTAGCTGGGAGAGCGGAGCGCCGAAGCCTGTGCCCGGAACGGAAAAGGTGCGCGACTGCGATATAGTGCTTGTCGCTATGGGCTTCTTAGGTCCCGAGCAGGAGCTTATAGACCAGCTCACGCTTGAGAAGGACGCGCGTTCAAATGTAAAAGCGTCGGAGGCGTCGCACAAGACGTCGATGAAGGGTATCTTTGCCGCCGGCGACTGCCGCCGCGGACAAAGTCTTGTCGTATGGGCTATGAAAGAGGGAAGGGAAGCTGCGGAAGCGGTGAACGATTACCTCAGCGAGTAAAAAAGCAAATATGGAGATCATGACCTTCGTAAGCCGGGCTGTAAAGCCGGGACCTACGGGGGTCGTTTTTTTGCGGTGCGGAATATTGCTTCGGTTAAAAATCATAGAGGGAATATTCATTAATTGCGTATCTTAAGCATAAAAATGGTTTAGTGAGTAAATATTAACATCAGAGGATGAAAAGACGGAGAGAGGGTGAGCAGCATGTTTGATGAATTTCAGGAGAGCTTTGCAAGGGTAAGGCGGACGTTTTATATACTGGCTTTTGCGCTGATATTGGCAGGGACGGCTGCGGGAGCGTTTTTTCTTGTGTATCGTTACGGCGGCTCGGAGGATATCAGATCATATCTGGGCGGCGTGACCGATAGGTTCAACGGCGGTGTAGACAGAAAAAATGTTATCTTTGGCGCAGCTAAGGACTGCGCGGCGGTGCTCGCAGTGTTTTTTATTTGCGGCTTTGTAAAGCCCGGGGTGTTTGTTATCGCGGCCGAGCTCATCAGGCGCGGCTTTGTGACAGGCTTCACGGTCGCCGCGTTTATAGAATATTACAGCGGCAGAGGTCTGCTGCTTGCGGCGTGTATGCTGCCGAGGGCCGTCATTCTTATCCCCGCGCTTGCAATGGTCGGCTCGGTCAACGCCGCTCTGGCGGTAAACAGTGCAGAACGCACAAAAAACTTTAAGATCTTCTACATATTTTTTTTACTGGCGTCTGCGTCAATATTTTGTGCCTTTGCGATATGTGAAGGATTTCTGACCACAACATTTATGAAATGGGCGTTCGCCGGGGTAACATAAGACTTATATTGGTTTACAAAAAAATCGAAAAAGGGTATTTACAAATTAAAATTTTGTGATATAATAGTAAATGTCGAAATTAATTTGAAATACATTTGTAATACTGATGTAAAAATTGTTACATAAAATACGGAAGATTGTCTGCTGTCAGAAGAAAGGATGTATACGAAATGGAAACGTATATTGATGAATATACAGATTTTATGGAAAGGGTATGCCATAAGTCGGAGAACACTGTAGAATCCTACAGACGCGATGTTTTGCAGTACCTTACATATCTGAAGGAACTGGGGATGACCGATATAAAAAAGACAACGAAAACCACGGTGTTGTCATATTTGCTGAGCCTGAAGAAGAAGGGCAGAGCGTCCTCGACAATGTCCAGAGCACTTGCTTCGCTGCGGTCGTTTTATCTGTATCTGCTTCAGAACGGATGCGTTGATTCGGATCCCACGGCGTCGCTGGTGACTCCGCCGGTGGAGAAAAAGCCGCCGAAGGTGCTCTCAAGCGACGAGGTGGATATACTGCTTGAACAGCCCAAGCTTAACGACAGCAAAGGCATACGCGATAAGGCTATGCTTGAGGTGCTGTATGCAACGGGTATACGCGTGTCGGAGCTTATAGGTCTTAATGTAGACGACGTGAATGTGCAGATGGGCTTTGTCAGATGCCGAAATCTTAAAAGCGAACGTACGGTGCCTATGGGACATAAGGCTGTGAGCGCGTTAAAGCTATATATGGAAACAGGCCGCAGGGCGCTGGTCAGGGATGATGAGGAAAGCGCATTATTTGTAAACTGTTCCGGGAGCAGGATATCGCGGCAGGGATTTTGGAAAGTGATAAAGCATTATCAGCACAGTGCAGGGATAGAAAAGGAGATAACCCCTCATTCGCTGAGACATTCGTTTGCGGCGCACCTTGTGGAAAACGGCGCCGATCTGCAGTCGCTTAAGGAAATGATGGGACATGCTGATATATCATCGACGCAGATATATACCTGCTTTGTGGATGAAAAGATCAGAAGCGTATATGAACATGCACATCCCCGTGCATAAGCGCATATACAGCGTATTTATATTTATATTGACCGACAACTGGTATAGGAAGAAATAGCGTTCATTTAATAAAATGAGCGTTATTTTTTTGCAAAATAAAAGGAATGCGGTTTTAAGTTAGATACTTAAAATTGCATTCTTCAATTCTAATAATAACATAAGTTTCAAAAAAAATCAAGAGTTTTATATCATTTGGGTAACATTTAATTGCATTTGTTCATAATATGAGGTCTATCAGAGCAAATTTTTTTATAAATTGACAAATTAATTATAGTAAACCGTACAACAAGACAGAGTATGAGAAGCGAAAGGAGCATAAAAATGTCAAAAAAGAACAAAAGAAGAAACGACAGAGGAATCAATTTTAAATTTGCCTCAAAAAAATGGCTGGCTTATACAAAACTGCATGTCAAGCGGTCAACATATGAAAATTATGTTTATCTGCTTAACAAACATATATATCCTTACTTTGGGAATGCGGATATGTATAAAATAAATTGCAGTATGCTCAATGCATTTACGGCTGAAAAGCTTACAAACGGAAGATTAAAGCGAAAGGGAGGCATTTCAAAAAAATATTTGCAGGACATGCTTTCGATAGTGAGGTCTGTTATAAAGTTCAGTGAACAGGAGTACGGGATACCGAACAAAATACATAGTGTAAGAGGTTTAAAGGGTGAAAAACCTAAATTTAGAATACTTAAAAAAGAAGAGCAAACGCTGCTTACCGGTGTTTTGATGAAAGAGGATGATCCTATGAGACTTGGAATACTGCTGTCGCTGTACACCGGTATGCGTATCGGCGAGGTGTGCGGGCTTAAATGGAAGGATTTCCATGAGGATGAGGGAACAGTCACGATAAGACGTACCGTACAGAGGATCTCAGATAATAAAGGAAGTACCATTTTTCTTATAGGTACGCCGAAAACGCAGACATCGGCAAGGATCATCCCTCTGCCCGGAGCTATTTGCAAAGTTCTTTCAAAATCAAAAGGAGATCCTGATAAAGCTGTAATTTCAGACAGAAGAGATTATGCCGAACCGTCTGAATTAAGAAAATATTTTAAGAGGCTATTGAAGAAATGCGGCATAAAGAGCATACGTTATCACGATTTGAGACACACGTTCGCCTCGAACTGTGTACAGCTTGATTTTGATATTAAAACCCTGAGCGAAATACTCGGTCATGCCGATGTGTCCATGACGCTGAACAGGTATGTTCATTCATCGCTTCAAATAAAACGGCATTATATGGGGCTTATTAATATATAATATATCAATCAGAGATTTTTTTCCAATGGCAGCCGCAGGGCGGTCAGTTATTTTTATGTCCAAATTAAGGTTCGGTTATTTTTTCTTTTACGCTCGTTTTTCTATTGTGTTCCCGATTTATTTTTAAGTATCTAACTTAAAATGCGGCAGTTGATTTATAAGGATGGATCAATATGGGCATAGAGCTGTTTGAGCATAATATGAAGGCCTATAAGTCCGCGCTTAGGCTGATGGGGCTGACGGGCAAGGCGGCGGTGATACACCCGACAGGAACGGGGAAATCGTTTATAGGCTTCAAGCTGGCTGAGGATAATCCTGACAGCCGTATAGTATGGCTTACACCCAGTGATTATATTGTAACAACTCAGCTCGAAAATTTCAAGAGAGAATGCAACTGCGGAGCGGGTCCCGAGAATATAATTTTTCTGACCTATGCAAGGCTGATGCTGATGACCTCTGAGGAGATAAGAGAGCTGCAGCCCGATTACTGTGTTCTCGACGAATACCACAGGGCCGGCGCGCTGTTATGGGGAGCAGGATTTGAACGGTTTCGGAGCATATTTCCGGATTGTCCGCTGCTCGGATTATCCGCGACAAATATCCGTTATCTGGATGACCGGCGCGATATGGCGCAGGAGCTGTTTGACGGGAATGTCGCTTCCGAAATGACGCTCGGCGAGGCTGTTGTTCGGGGGATACTCCAAAAGCCGAAGTATGTGGTCGCGCTTTATGACTTCGATATACAGCTGAAAAAGCTGCAAAAAAGAGTTGAGCTCGTTAGAAACAGAGCGATCCGCGGCGAGGCTCAGAAAAAGCTCGAAGGACTTAGACATTCGCTGGAAATGGCTGACGGGCTTGATGTGATATTAAAAAGACATATCACCGATCCGTGCGGCAAATACATTGTATTCTGTTCCAATGCAGAGTCTATGGAGAATATAAAGGCGATGGCGGATAAATGGTTCCGGCTCATAGACAGCGAACCGCACGTTTATTCTGTGTATACGGAAAATGCGTGTTCGGAAAGGGAATTTGCCGCGTTCAAGTCTGACGAAAGCGGTCATATCAAGCTGCTGTATGCTATCAATATGCTTAACGAGGGCGTTCATGTAGAAAATATATCCGGTGTGATATTGTGCAGGATGACTGAATCGCCCATAGTGTATAAGCAGCAGATAGGCAGGGCTTTGTCGGCAAGCCGCTCCGAAGCTCCGGTAATTTTCGACTTTGTAAACAACTTTGAGGGTCTATCGACCATAAGCTCTGTCGATAAGGAAATGGAGCAGGCAGTTTCATATTACCGCAGCAGCGGCAAGGAAAGCTATATTGTCAACGAGAGCTTTGAGATCATAGACGAGGTAAAAGACAGTGTTGAGTTGTTTAAAGACCTTGAAAGCAGCCTCGGGGCCTCGTGGGACAGCTATTACGCCGCCGCTGAAAAGTATTACAGAGAGCACGGCGACTTAAAGGTAAAAAAGCGGTATATCACCGAGGAAGGTCTCGCATTGGGCAATTGGATAGTAGCGCAGAGGCAGAACAGACATGCAAACGATATGTCGCTGACTGCGTTGAGGATAAGCAAGCTCGACGCTATAGGCATGGATTGGGAGCTGCGCAGTGAAAAGTCATGGCGTGAGGGCTATGCCCATGCGGCCGAATATGCCAAGACGCACGGCGTATTGGATACGCCGCAAAGCTATAAATGCGGGGACGGCTTCCCTTTGGGAGCGTGGCTCGCCGGTATGCGGAACATACGCAAAAACGGTCATGAAAGCTCAGTCCTGACAAAGGAAAGGATAGCCATGCTCGACAGTCTTAATATGGTATGGAAAAAGACCGATACACGCTGGGAGGAAAACTATGCGGCGGCAAGGAGCTATTACGAGACGCACGGCGATCTTAATGTGCCGTCAAAATATGTGACAGAAAACGGCATAAGGCTCGGTTCATGGCTGCAAAGACTGCGCGCGGTGCGTGCCGGAAGGGATACGGGCGCAGAACTGACAGATGAGGAAATAGAGCGGTTAAACAGTATAGGCATGAAATGGACAAACCGCAATGAGGAAGCCTGGAACAGGAATTACGAAGCGGTGCGGAGGTATTGCGAAGAGCACGGCAGCATCAATATGCCGAGCCGTTATACGGATAAAAGCGGACTTAAACTGAGACGTTGGATAGACCACCAGAGAGACATGTATAAGCTAGGCCGGCTTACGGAAAGCAAGATAAAAAAGCTTGAAGCCGTGGGTATGGAATGGAATGTCCTGAGGGAATCGGCGGAAAACAAGCTTGAGATACTCCGAAAATATCATAGTGAACACGGCAATATCAATATAGACCCCTCAGAGGTGATAGACGGGGTATGGATAGGCAAATGGCTTGGCGAACAGCGGAAAAAATACAAAAACGGAACGCTCGGACAGGACTTGACCGATCAGCTTGATGCGCTGGGAATGGATTGGCTTGACAGAAGCGAGCGCCGCTGGGAGCGTGCATTTGCCGAAGCGGAGGAATATTACAATGTTCACGGAAATCTCAATGTTCCGAGGACATACAAAAGCAAATCGGGTTTTGGATTAAGAAGGTGGCTGGACGATCAGCGCAGAAGCAGAAACGGCAGCAAGACAAATACAGCGCTTAACAGCGTAAGGATAGACCGTCTGTCGCAGATCGGAATGGAATGGTAAAAGAAACAGCTGCAAAAACAGCGGCTGTATTGATAAAAACGATCAGCGCGGATAGAGTCCGCGCAGGGGAAACAAGAAAGACAAGGTGAATAAAAAGAATGGAACAAATAAAAACTGCCGCCGGGCATATTGAGGAGCTGTATAGTTATACGGAAACGAAGGCGTACAGTCCGGATGACGGGCGAGGCTATGAGTACGCAAAGCGTATTTTTGACCTTGCAAGCTCTTTTATTGTAAGTGTGATATTGATAATACCATGCTTGATAATTGCGGCTGTTATATTTATAGCAGATCCGGGAAATCCGTTTTTTGTACAGGAACGCGTAGGAAAAGGCGGCAAGCCGATAAAAATAGTCAAATTCCGCAGTATGGTCAAAAATGCCGATGATCTGAAAAATATACTGTCGGCGGAGGAATACGAACGGTATTTAAAAGAGTTTAAGCTTGACAACGATCCGAGGCTGCTGCCGCACAATATAGGAAAGTACATAAGAAAGTTCAGCATAGACGAGCTTCCGCAGATAATATTCAATATTTGTATCAGGGGCAATATGTCTGTGATAGGACCGAGACCAATACTTTTCAAGGAGCTTGAAATGAACTATACTCCGGAACAGTGCAGGGTTTTTACGAGCGTCAAGCCGGGTCTGACAGGATATTGGCAGGCTTACGGAAGAAATAATATTGGTTACAGTG
>CALXZP010000037.1 GCA_944393255.1 uncultured Clostridia bacterium
CGACGGGGATCGCCCTGTTTATCTCAATGCCGTTTATCAGCGAAACATTATCTGCGGTTTCCGAAACGGTGTAATACTCCGCATCATCGCCGCTTAGAGCTATACTGCTCAAATTAACACTCGTATATTCTCCCGCATTTGCTCTTGAAAGCGTTCCCGCTGCCGATAACGTGACGTTATCACCCGTTTCGGTATTGGTTGGGGTAAGGGTTACGTCTATTGCCGCACTGCCGTTATACGTTCTGTCCTGCGCCGATACCGTATATTCAACAGTTTTTGGATTCAGCTTAACCGTAATACTTTCGCTGCCGCTGCCGTTCAGGTTTACGCTTCCGCCGTATACTGCCGTTATTGTGTTATCACCTATATTCAGCTTTTTATCAGTCGTCTTTACTTCGATATACGCCGCTCCGCTGTCACTGTTTGACTCGCCATAGTTTACATCAGCTGAGCCCAACAGTACAGTGCCATTATAAAAATCTACCGTATCCGCTGCCGCCTCTGCCAAAAGCAATGTGTTTGACTGCTTGCGCTGTACTGTTGCTGTAAGCGTCAGCGTTTCGCCGTAGGTCACTTCACTGCTTCCGCTTGCCTCCGTTTCGGAATTTGACTTGCTCACAGTGATAGTTACAGGAATATCCCGTACTACATTGTAGTGGGTTGTATCATTCGGAGTATAGGTTACATAGAATGTGTTTGTTCCCGCATCACCTACCGATGTGCTTTCTGAGTCCTGCCAAGCAAAGCCTTCATCAAGATCAACATCTGAAAGCGTCTGTCCGTATACCGCCTTAAGTCCCTGCGGAACCGTATACGCCGGAGTAAGCTTTGTAACATTCAAATTAAATTTTACATTTACTTTCTTATATTCAGTGTCATTTGGAATAAACACAGCGTTTACCGTATAGGAACCTATTTCAGGAACGGTTTCGGCGCTTTCGTTCTCGCCGTATGTTATACTCCAGCTTCCCTCAAGCCTATTTTCACCATTTTCATCGTATATTTCGCAGCCTGTGAAATCAAGCTCTCCCAATTTAACGCCGTATTCATATGTCAAATCAACTGAGCCGGACTGAACCGCGGTTTTTAGCGTTCCGGCTATGATTTGGCTGCCGTCACTGCTCATCACGAGCATTCTTGAGGTGTTTTCATAGCCGCTGCTGTCATATTTCCATTCAAAATCCGAAAGTCTGAGCTCTCCGCTGTATCCGTCTCCTTTTTCAGCCAAAACCGTGCCGTCCGGACAATTTGCATTGCTGGATCTTATACGCAGCGGCAGCAGGCAATTTCCTGTATCAAGGTCTTTGACCACAATAATCCTGCCGTGCTTGCTGCCCGAAGCCGTGTCATAATTGATGATTCCTATCTGGTCTGTAATCGTCACCTTGCCGCCTATTTTGGGCGAAGAGCCGAAATTGCACGATATCCCCGTCACGCCGGTAGTCTTCTTTCCCGACTCGTCACAGCATATATTGTCCGATATGGTTCCTCCGAGTACCTGAACATTCTCATAATTGCTCATGCTCACAGCTCCGCCGTCGTATGCCGAATTATTGGTTATGGAGCCGCCGTTCATGATAAATCCCGATGAATTTGTTCCGTTTTCAAACTCGTCCTGCGATATAGTGCTGACATAAACTCCTCCGCCGTAGGTGTAACTGCTGACCGCCATATTCTCAGAAATTTCGCCGCTGTTCATTGTAAACACCGCGGGATAGAATTTATCTTCCTCTCCATCCGGAGCGTTTAGACCTTCTTCTCCATCGCTAATATAAACTCCGCCTCCGGATTTGTCGGAGCGGTTATTTTTTATCTCGCCGCCGTCAAGGAAAAGCTGTCCCGATAAAAGATTTACCGCACCGCCCTGATATTTGTTGTAGTTATTCTGCAAAACCGTGTTTTCGCCTATAACCACATAGTTGTCATGAGTTTTCTGCGGTTTTGAGCTTTGAAACCAACCCGTGGATCCTATGTACAGTATTGAACCCGAAACCTTTTCATCGCTCGCGCCGTCCAATGTGATGTTTTCCAGATATAACGTACTGCTTTGAGCCACATGTATCATCGCTTCGTTAAATCCGTCTGCTCTTTTTATCGTATGGCTATTTCCGTTAAGCTTTACATGCCATGTTACCTCCTTTTTAACCCAATAGCCGCCATCGTCCGGCAGTATGGTGTCCGAAAGCTCTATATCCGTGTTCAAATCGATCTCTACCGGATTTTCTCTCGATACCGGACTTCCGTTCCAATCGTTCATTTTTCTTGCCGCAGTAAACGCCTCTGCAAGCGTCTGATACTGCGTGTCGCCTATTCTCGCCTCTTCTCCCTCGGCAAAAGCAAGGTTAGCAGGAAGTATACCTATAAGCATACACAGCGCCAGCCATGCCGATAATAATTTTCGTCTCATAAAATTCCGCCTTTCTTTTTATTTTATCCTTTAAAATTTTATTTATATATAAACAAAAGGACGCCCGCGCCGCGCAAAAAAAGCGCAGCGACAAGCGTCCTTCAATTTACTCTAACTGACATATCTCTGTAAAACAGGACAGAACTATTCTATGTATGTATGTATGTATGTATGTATGTATGTATGTATGTATGTATGTATGTATGTAAATTATCGCACGTACTCATGTTCCTGTCAACCCTTTTTTCAATATTTTTTTATGTAATTCTATACAAAATTATATCACAGAACACCCGCTGTGTCAATTGTTTTGACTGTTTTTGCTCATTATATCTTATTTTACGGTCTCCTCGCTTCTGCTGCCTTTTCCCATTGCCTGAGATCCTAAATGATAAAAGCGGTATTGCCGCGCCTGCGCTTATACGGCGCTCCCATCACGGCGGACCGTAAGAGCATTCGGAATTTTCTATTGCATTTTTCCGAAGTTTGCGGTAAAATATAAATATACAAACGGGATAGGGACATGTCTTTGGCAATGCACAGTTTACCTATGACCGTAACAAACACGGGCCGCAGAAACTTCTGTGCCGGCTCGGAAATACATATTGGGGAGTGAATTATAATGATATTACGCAAGCTTATAAAAACAGCAGCCGCCGCCGCTGCCGGAGCCGCCGTGCTCACATCGGCGTACGCCCTCGCTTACTCGGACGTGCCTTCGGGGCACTGGGCGGAAAGCGTTATAGCCGATGCTGCGGGGGCGGGCATAATGCAGGGACGCGATAACGGCGAATTCGGGCTGGGCGACAGCATCAAGCGGAGCGAATTTGCGGCTATGCTCGTCCGTCTTATGGGCTGGGAGAAGTCCGGGGCAAGCGCGGGCTTCAGCGACGTGCCGTCCGGCAGCTGGTACGCCGGCGACGTGAACACGCTCGCAGCACACGGCGCAGTCTCCGGTGGAACATTCCGCCCCGACGACAATATAACGAGACGCGAGATGGCTGTCATGCTTGTAAAGGCTCTCGGCTACGACAATATAGCCGCCTCACAGAGCGAAAGCCCGTTTTCGGACGTTTCGGAGGACGCCGGATACATAGAGACCGCACGCGCGCTCGGGATAATAAACGGCAGATCGGATACGGAATTTGATCCCGAGGGTCAGGCTCTGCGCGAGGAGGGCGCGGCAATGATGATGAGACTTCACAGTAAATATTATTCGCGCCTTTCCGAGATACACGGCTTCTATGCCATCTCGTCATGGCAGCAGCGCGAAATGGCGGCACAGATGGATTCCGTTTCATTCGGATGGGGCAGACTTGAATATACCGACAGCGGAGTACGGCTTAACACCGCCTCGGACAACGGCAACGTATGGTCGATACCCGACGGCTGGGAGGACGCTGTAAGCTATCTTAAAGACAGCGGGGTCACGGAGAACTTTGCCGTGACAATGACGGATCAGGACGACTGCCGCGCCGTCCTGCTCAATGAAGAAAACCGTGCCGCGGCGATATCCGCGCTCACAGCCGCCGCAGAAGATTTTGACGGCATAACCATAGATTTTGAGGGAATGAAGGGCGAAGAGCTCAAAAACGGGCTTAACGAATTTATGCGCGCTCTGCGCGAAGCTCTCGGGAACAAGCAGCTTTACATAGCGGTACACCCGGTACTTAAGAACAGCTCCGAATATTACGACGCCTACGACTATAGGACGCTTGGCGAATATGCCGACCGCGTCATACTCATGGCGCACGATTATGCGGCGTACACTATCCCGGACGAGCTTTTGAACACCGAATTTACCGCCACTCCCGTCACTCCGTTCGACGAGATATTCCATGCGCTCAAGGCGGCGGCAGACCCTCAGACCGGCGTTGCCGACACAAGCAAGCTGCAGCTCGCGCTGAGCCTGCCGAGCACAGCGGCATGGGAGACCGAAAACGGGCGCATAACCGATCCGCAGTCGATACATCCGGCAATGGATACCGTTATGACCAGGCTCGCCCAGGCGGATACGGAAATACATTATTCCGATGTTTACCGAAACCCGTATGCCCGGTACTCGACGGAGGACGGACGGAAGATACTTATATGGTACGAGGACAGCAGGAGCGTTAAGGATAAGATAGAGCTTGCGCGTATGTTCGGGATAAACTCGGTCTCGATCTGGCGTATAGGCGAGATCGCAAACGGCAGTCCCGATATCCATATGGACATATGGGATACCATACTTTCGGAAAAATAAAAACACATGGCATTATGCGGAACAGCCGCTTTGCCCTCATAAAAAATGCGGAGACTGAATTTAAGACCGGTCTCCGCATTTTTACGCGTTCGTTATCTTCGGCGCACCGCTGCGGTACCGCCGCTCTTTTCAACAGTATATACGTATTCGTCAAAAGCTCCTTCCGCACCGCGGACTCTGACGGCAAGCTCATGTCCTCCATCCGGCAGTGCCGAAAGGTCAAGCTCAAATCGGAACGGTATCTCCGTCTCCTCCGCAAGCGTCTCTCCGTCCAGGGCATATTCCACGTTCACCGTTTCCTGCTCCGGGATATATGAATAGACATACAGAGGCAGAGTTTCTCCCTCCGCTGTGAAGCCGTCCGCATTTACAAAAGTAAATTTCGGCTCGGACGGGTATTCCAGAAGATACGGGCCGTTCTCGAATGCCTCGTCCAGTATCGCGCGGTACGACGGCTTATCGGCAAGATCGTACCCGCACACCTCGTAAGGCGACGTGTGATTGAAATACGTTATAAGCTTCACCTGCGGATACTTCATAGGTATGTTCCAATACATGCTCCGCAGTCTCGGCTCCGCCCATTCCGATATGTCGCTGTTATCATACCGCATGGACGTGACGACGCCGCCTTCGCTCACAGCCACCGGCTTTTCAATGCTCCTGCTCTCCATGAAGTCCATGACCTGGCTGAGCAGGTTCTGACCCCATGCGAAGCCGGCAACGTTAAAGAACAGTCCTTCATTTCGTCCCGAGTTCGGGTTTGCCATGAAATCACGCTTTAAAAATCCCGATATCCCTATCCAGTCAACGTACTCATCGCCGGGATAGTAGAGCGACATAGGTCTGTTCAGCGCTCCGACGTCGTTGGGCGACCACATTACGGCTATATCCGGATATTCGCTGTGTATAAGCTCCGCCACGTGCCGGAACGCTTTGACATAAGCCGCCGGAGAATCGCCCAGGCTGCTCACGTTCATTTCCGCCGCGAACCGTACTATCGTAGGTTTATCGTATTTCGAGACCGTATCGAGCATATCGCGCATATAGCTGTCATTTTCGTATACCTGAGTTATATCGCTCGTATTCCACGGTATGCACAGCACACAGTTATACCGGTCTATATCCTCCCTCAGCGGCATAGACAGCTCCGTTTCCCGCAGGTCGTATTCCATATAGTCGGAATAGCAGCCGAAATCATGGCCGAACTGCGGAGGTATGTCCCTGTACCTGTCGCCGTTGCCGTCGCTCACCATCCCGGCAAGAACTCCCGAGCGCGGCTCGGCCTTGGCTCCGTAATATACTGCGTTATCGTTTGAACCTTCCGTATACAGCCCGAACTCCTTATTGCACAAAAGCGCCTCCCGCTCCGCAAGGATTCGGTCTGTATCGAGGTCGGGAAACCTGAACGCGCTGATATAATACCGGTTTTCAGCCTCGTTAAACTCGCAATTGAAATTATAGTCGCTGTATCCGAACTCTTCATTATAAGGATCGGTCAGACTGCACAGCTCGTCTATGCATACGTATGTATCGGCTCCGTTGTAGTATGAATTTATCTTCACGCTGTTTATGTATGTTTCAACCCCGGTATATATGATATCGTATATCTTCTCGCCGATATTTACCGGATCCGACTCCTGCCCCCTGACCTCTCCGTAGATATAATCTGTCTTGAGGTCTATGCGCCTGTACTGTGCGCTTTCCGAAAGCGTAAAGCCGTAAGAGACCATATCCCCGACCGACACGGCGGCTTTTCCGTCTATCTCCACGACCGGTATCGGTATGCCGTCAAGCGACGCTTTTACGTCCGTAGTATATATCCCGCCTATAACGCTTCCTTCCTCCGGCTCGCCGCTGCCGCCGCATGAGCTTATCATAAAAGCCGCGGGAAGCAGAGCCAATACAATTATGTTTGATACTCTTATTTTCATTACCGTTAGATCCTTTCAAATTTATCTCCGTTAATAACCTTGATCTGCACCTGCTTATCCATCTGTTTATATTATACCTCATTCCGCGCCGGATTGCAATATAAATTGCCAAACTTAAGGCGCCGCGGCTCAGTTTTCCGATCCGGAACAGGCTTATTGTTTTATACACTGTTTCTTTCTGTAATAATTCTTCATCCGATGCAGATACTATATCAGAACGGGGCTCTGAACTGTTCCTGAATTACTTTACATTATTCTGATATTTGTTATTTACTTTTTACATAAAAAGAAAAACTATTTACAGCGGCTTGAATACTTTTTTACCATCCGTTCTGTATAATATATTTGTTCTTGCGGGGCATATGCTCCGTAAGAAACGCAAAATCAATTGTAAGATTTCAGGAAAAAGGAGAATAACATGAAATTAAGAAACACAGTATTGGCAGTTTTATCAATATCGGCAGTCATGGCGCTCGCATCCTGCGGCGGACAGTCAGGAGACACGGCAAATCCATCACAGAACGGTTCTTCCGCTTCATCGTTTGACAGCAGCAGACCGATAACGGTCGTATCGCGCGAGGACGGCTCCGGAACAAGAGGCGCGTTCATAGAGCTTTTCGGGATCGAAGAGGAGAGCGCGGACGGCAGCACCGCCGACCTCACCACAGAAGAGGCTATAATCGCAAACAGGACGGACGTTATGCTCACAAACGTTTCGGGCGACGAATATGCGATAGGCTATGTGTCGCTGGCGTCGCTCAACAGCAGCGTTAAGGCTCTCGACATCGACGGCGCCGAGGCAACGGCCGAAAACATAAAGAACGGTTCTTATAAGGTATCCAGACCATTCAACATCGTAACAAAAGACGGTCTTTCGGACGCGGCTCAGGATTTCATAAACTTCATAATGAGCAAAGAGGGTCAGGAGGTATGCGCTGAGGAATGTGTTCCGGTAGACGACAGCGCCGCTCCGTTCGCAGGAACAAATCCTTCGGGCAAAATAGTAGTTGCAGGCTCATCATCGGTATCGCCGCTCATGGAAAAGCTCAAGGAAGCGTATCTTGCAGTCAATCCCTCGGCTGAGATCGAGATACAGACGAACGATTCAACATCGGGCGTGAACGGAACTATTGAAGGCACCTGCGATATCGGTATGGCTTCAAGAGCGCTCAAGGACTCAGAAGCTTCACAGCTTACCGGCACCACAATAGCGCTTGACGGTATAGCAGTGATCGTGAACAGCGAAAACCCGGCTGAGGCTATGACCTCGGATAATGTAAAGGACATCTTTACCGGAACGATAACCGCCTGGGATGAGATCGCCTGATCACATCCGGCTCAAATATACACAGCAGATACAAGGCTGAATATATTTCCGCTCAGAGCAGGGATAATTTCAGCCTTGTGCTTTGTGCTGAAACGCACAGAAGGGAATGTACAAAATATGAGAAAATTCATGGAGAAAGGTATGCATGCCGTATTCTTTATCGCGGCGATAGCGTCGATCGTAGCGGTTTTTCTTATATGTCTGTTTCTGTTCGTCAACGGTATCCCCGCCATAGGCAAAATAGGCATATTCGATTTCCTGCTCGGGACAAAATGGGCTCCGTCAAACAATCCGCCGTCGTTCGGTATCTTCCCGATGATACTCGGAAGTATCTACGTTACGGCGGGAGCGATCGTTATAGGCGTACCTATAGGAATACTTACATCTGTTTTCATGGCAAAATACTGTCCGCGGAGGATATACAAGGTACTTAAGCCGGCAACTGAGCTTCTAGCCGGCATCCCCTCGGTAGTATACGGCTTTTTCGGGCTTGTTGTGATAGTCCCGGTCATCCGCTCTCTTGCCGGCGGAACGGGAAGCAGCATACTTGCGGCTTCGATACTGCTCGGTATCATGATACTGCCCACGATCATCGGAGTGAGCGAATCGGCTATAAGAAGCGTGCCGGAAAGCTACTACGAAGGCTCGCTCGCCCTCGGCGCAACGCATGAGAGAACTATTTTCAGGGTCATGCTCCCGGCCGCAAGATCGGGCATCATGGCAGGCATAGTGCTCGGCATAGGCCGCGCGATAGGCGAGACCATGGCCGTTATCATGGTCGCGGGAAACCAGGCGCGTATGCCCGCGGGACTTTTAAAGGGAATAAGAACGCTTACGGCAAATATCGTTATTGAAATGGGGTACGCCGCGGATCTGCACCGCGAAGCGCTTATAGCTACAGGCGTCGTACTGTTCATATTCATCCTCATTATCAATGTGACCTTCTCGCTCCTTAAGAGAAAGGAGAAAAACTAATGAAAGAAAAAACAGCGATCACTAAAACACAGATGCCGGCAGCTATAAAAGCTGTAAACAATGTATCATTCGGCAGCAAACTGCGCTCGTACATGAAAAATCCGGGCTCCTTTATCATAATGATACTCGTGATGGCGGCGGCGCTCATAACCTTTGCAGCCCTGCTGTTCATCATCTGCTATGTACTTATCAAGGGCGTGCCGAACCTCTCACCCTCGCTGTTCGCATGGGAATACAACACGGAAAACGTTTCTATGCTTCCGTCAATAATAAATACGCTTATAATGACGGTCGTGTCTCTCGTTATCGCGATACCGCTCGGTCTGTTCACCGCAATATATCTGGTCGAATACTCCGGCAAAAACAACAGCAGGATAGTTCAGATAATACGTCTCACAACGGAGACTCTTTCGGGCATACCGTCTATAGTATACGGTCTGTTCGGTATGCTGTTCTTCGTTACAGCGCTGCAATGGGGCTACTCTATACTCGCCGGCGCGTTCACCATGTCGATAATGATCCTTCCGCTCATAATGAGGACTGCGGAGGAGGCGCTGCTCGCCGTTTCCGATTCCTACAGGGAGGCAAGCTACGGTCTGGGCGCGGGCAAGCTCAGGACCATATTCAAGATAGTGCTCCCCTCAGCGATGCCGGGCGTGGCGGCCGGGATAATCCTCGCTATAGGACGTATCGTAGGCGAGACAGCGGCGCTCATGTACACCTCGGGAACCGTCGCGGAAATACCTTCAAACCTGATGTCCTCGGGACGTACTCTGGCGCTGCACATGTACGCGCTCTCAAGCGAAGGTCTCTATGAAAACCAGGCATATGCGACGGCAGTAGTACTGCTGGTGTTCGTACTTCTGATAAACACCCTGTCGTCCTTTATAGCGCGCAGGCTGACCAAATCATAATTCGGAAAGGATCAACAGACCATGGATAATAAGACACCAAAATTCAGTATAAAGAACATGGACTTATATTACAGTAATTTTCATGCTCTCAAAAACATAAATATGGATATACCCGCAAACCGGATAACGGCGTTCATAGGTCCTTCCGGCTGCGGCAAATCGACGCTGCTTAAATCTCTGAACCGCATGAACGACCTGGTCGAGGGCTGCAAGATAACAGGCGATATAAAGCTCGACGGAACGGATATCTACGGTCAGATAGACGTGAACCATCTGAGGCGCAGGGTCGGGATGGTGTTCCAGAAGCCGAACCCCTTCCCCATGAGCATATACGACAACATCGCGTACGGGCCGAGAACACACGGTATCCGCTCAAAGAAGAAGCTTGACGAGATAGTGGAGACCTCGCTCCGCAACGCGGCTATATGGGATGAGGTGAAGGACCGTCTTAAAAAGAGCGCGCTTTCAATGTCCGGCGGACAGCAGCAGCGACTCTGTATAGCAAGAGCTATGGCTGTCGAGCCGGAGGTCCTGCTGATGGATGAGCCGACCTCGGCGCTCGATCCTATCTCCACATCAAAGATAGAGGACCTTGTGACCGAGCTCAAGGATAAATTCACTATAATCATGGTAACGCACAACATGCAGCAGGCAACGCGTGTTTCTGACAGAACAGCCTTCTTCCTTCTCGGAGAAGTCATAGAATATGACAATACCGAAAAGCTGTTCAGCGTTCCGAGCGATAAGCGCACGGAAGATTATATAACAGGAAGATTTGGTTGATCTTTCACTGTACTTACCGCGCCGCGCTGCAAGCGGCGATATACAGATCCGTCCTTCTGCGGATCAAAATACTATTTACAGAAAGGGTATTCGGAAAATGAGAAATAAATTTGACGAACAGCTGAACCGCCTTAACTCCATGCTCAACGAGATGTGTTCATTCATCGAACAGGCTCTGAGCGGAGCGGTCACGGCGATAACAAAGAACAACAAAGAGCTTGCCAAGGAAGTTATCGATCTGAATGTCGATATACACGACAGAGAGCGCGATATCGAGTCGCTTTGCCTCAAGCTGCTTCTCCAGCAGCAGCCGGTGGCAAGGGATCTGCGCACAATATCAGCCGCGCTGAAAATGATAACCGATATGCGCCGCATAGGCACTCAGGCGGCGGATATATGCGAGATATATCTTGAATCGGAGCACAACCTGTCTGAAAATATGCCCGGGATCATCAGGGAAATGACTATAGAGACCATAGGCATGGTAAACAAGAGTATAGACGCGTTCATTAAAAAGGATCTTACTCTCGCCTACGAGGTAGCTCAAAGCGACGCAAAGGTAGATAAGCTTTTCCTTGAGATAAAAAATATACTCATAGACTCCATCAAAACGAACAGCGACGGCAGCGACCGGTCCATAGACATACTTATGATAGCGAAATATCTCGAAAAAATCGGCGATCACGCAAACAATATTGCCGAATGGGTCGCCTTTTCAATAACCGGCGAACACAGAGAATGATCTCTTTTTCGCAAAACTCCTACATTCCTGCAAAAAGCACCGCTGTAAACGGTGCTTTTTGTGTTTTGTGCAGTGCACTTATATTTTTCCCTATCAGGTCATATACGCCGTATTCAGTCTCCGGCTCACTTTTTCACTATCCCGTTTTCTCTGAACAGACGGTACAGCGCGGGATCAAATCCGAATTCATCCATAAGGGCTTCCGCTTCGTTCAACACGCGCTCCCTTGTCCTGCCCGAAACATTCGCCTTAACGGCTCTTATCAGTATATTCTTCGGCGTGTGCGAGAGATCCACAAATTCCAGCAGCTGCGTTCTGTAGCCGGCATACTGCAAAAGATTTCCTCTTATCGCGTCTGTCATCAGCGCGGCCGTTCGCTCCTTCACTATCCCGTACCTCGTCAGTATGGAAAGCCTTCCGCCCTCCATCTGCGCATTCAGCTCATGCTGACAGCACGGAACGGAGAATATAAGCTCCGCTCCCCAGCTCACGGCGTTGTACAGCGCATGATCCGTAGCGGTATCGCAGGCGTGAAGGGATATGACCATATCCGGTCTTTCACTGCATTTATAGCCGTTTATATCCCCCACCTCAAAGCTCAGTTCGCTGTAGCCGTAGCGTTCCGCCGCCGCAGAGCATTCGGCTATAACGTCCTCCTTGAGATCGAGACCCGTTATGTGCGCGTCTATATGCATTATCTCGGTCAAATAATAATACACCACAAACGTAAGGTACGATTTACCGCAGCCGAAATCTATAATATTTATACGCTTGAAGTCCCTGCTTTTTATCTCGTCGTTTATAAGCTCCAGAAACCGGTTTATCTGACGGAACTTATCGTACATCGTTCTTACGACCTTTCCGTCCTTCGTGAATATGCCCATATCCACAAGAGGCGGGACATCGCTCCCCTCCTCGATGATATAGCGCTTTTTCCTGTCATGCCCGGTATTCACGGCAGCCGGAGCCGCGCAGCCCTTCTTTTTATATGATACATGTCCCTTTTTTGAAACGAGTATTATATGCTCCGTTCCCTGCGACCACGCGTTTATCTGCTTATAGCAAGAACCGGCTTCGGTGAGCGCGGCAGCCAGACCGGCTCCCTCTATTTTTTTATGGAACGCCTGCTTGTCGGTGAACCCCTCCGACATATAGGCGTTCCCCTGCCTCGTTATGCAAAGCTTTCTGTATCCTGCGTTTTTTGACGGCTTGCTGAAAACTATCTTTTCCGGCGCGCCGTCCGCTATGCTTTTAAGTATTTCGTTGAGCTCCATTTTTCCGTATCCCTATTCCACACATATCTTATCGCGTATCGCTTCCAGCTTCTTCTCGCCTATCCCGCTGACAAGAACAAGCTCTTCTACCGACTCAAAATATCCGTTCTCCGTTCTGTAGTCGATTATCCTCTGCGCCAGACCGGGGCCTATCCCGTCGAGCTTGTCGAGCAGCTCTGCATCGGCAGTGTTTATATTTATCTTCCCGTCCTCTGTCCTCGCCGCTGTTTCCGTTTCATGCACAGCTGCCGTCTCATCCGCTTTCACCGCGGCGGCCGTCTGTTCCGGCTCCGCTTCGGAAGCTGTTTCCGGAGGCTCTGTATTGTAAAGTGTTTCCACTACAAAGCTGTCGTTATGGATGCTCTCAAAAAACAGTCCAAGCCCGAACGCCGCCGCGGCGATAAGCAAGACCGGGATAAACTTAGACTTTCCCTTAAACCTTATCTTCATTTTCCGCCTTATACCTCTCTATAAACTCCGCGTCCCCTACCGTGAGCCACGCCTTTTCCAGCATGTCCGGCCTGTTCCTCAGCGTGGCTATAAGAGACTGCTCATGCTTCCACCTGTCTATCATCTCATGGTTTCCGGACATGAGTACATCGGGCACCTTTTTCCCATGCCATTCGTACGGACGTGTATACTGCGGATGCTCCAGCAGCCCCTGAAAATGCGATTCGTTCTGGTAAGACCCGCTCCCCGCAAGAACTCCCGGTATCAGCCTCGCGACCGTATCTATGACCGCCATTGCCGGAATTTCTCCGCCCGTGAGCACGAAATCGCCTATAGATATCTCCGCGTCGGCAATCTCGTCAAGTACGCGCTGATCCACGCCCTCATAATGTCCGCACAGTATTACCATATGGTCGAGCTTCGCAAGGGATACGGCCGTATCCTGCGTGAACACGCTGCCCCGCGGCGACATGTACACCGTATACGGCTTATAGCTCAGCCCCTCCGCAACGCTCATATACGCACTGTAGACCGGCTCCGGCGACATCAGCATCCCTCCGCCGCCGCTGTAGGGATAGTCGTCCACTTTCCTGTGCTTGTTTTTCGTATAGTCCCTTATATCGATAAAATTCAGCTCTACCAGCCCTGCCGCTCTCGCCCTGCCTATTATCGAGCTTCCGAGCACTGCCTCAAGCATTTCCGGGAACAGAGTAAGAACATCAAACCTCATCTTCCAGCCCTTCCATGAGACGGACAGTCACCCTGCCTCCGTCTATATCGACGTCCCTGACCACATCGTCTATCACGGGTATAAGCAAATTCTTTTTGCCCTCCCGCTTAACATCGTAAATATCGTTCGCCCCGGTATTGAACACGTCGGCTATAACGCCTATCTCTTCGCCGTCCTCCTTGACTACCCTCAGACCTATCAGATCTACTATATAATACGTGCCCTCCGGCAGCTCGCCCAGCTCGCTGCGCTCAGCGAAGAGGATACAGTTTTTGAAACGCTCCACTTCGTTTATATCCCCGTATTCCTCGAATTTCACTATAAGATTATTCTTCTGATACCGCACCTTTTCCACCGTCAGCTTTTTCAATTCGGATCTTGTTTTCATATAAACGGTATTGAGGACTTCAAAATCCTCCGGACTGTCCATCCACGCCACGACCTTAACATCGCCGCGCAGACCGTGCGTATTGACTATCTTTCCGACCTCTATCAAATCATTATTCATTGCTATCCCATTCCTCCGATGTCCTGCCGGACCGAATTTTTCATATATAATCAAAATGGCTGTCCTAATAAAAGAACAGCCTTTACATTACGTCGTATAATCCGGTTTGACCCGGAGCAGCGCTCCGTCATCAAGCCCGTTTGAAACGGAGCTCTAAAACGCTGCAGCCTGCAAAGGGAGCGTTTGCTCCTCAGCGCTCAGGGAATACCATAGCTTCCGCTGAGCTCATGAACCGCGCCCGCCGCCTAAAAGGCGGGGGAACGTCTTTGCTTCAAAAATTATACGATATCTACCGAAACCTTCTTGTTTTCACGGCTTGCCGCAGCTTTGACAACAGTTCGCAGCGCTTTCGCGATCCTGCCCTGTTTTCCGATCACCTTGCCCATATCGCTTTCCGCGACCCTAAGCTCAAGAGTGACCGTACTGTCCTCGTTGTCAACCTCTGTAATATTGACCTGGTCCGGATTATCAACGAGCGCTTTGGCGATGATCTCTAAAACTTCTTTCATCTTCCTGCCCTCCATTAGTCGATAATATTGGATTTCTTCAGAAGAGCCTTTACAGTATCTGTAGGCTGAGCACCGTTTCCGAGCCACTTCTTAGCAGCCTCAGCGTCGATCTTGATAGTCGAGGGGTTTGTGAGCGGATCATAAGTGCCGATCTCTTCGATGAACTTACCGTTTCTCGCCGCTCTTGAATCCGCAACGATAACTCTGTAAAACGGAGCCTTCTTTGCACCCATTCTTCTCAATCTTATTTTTACTGCCATGTTTTTCACCTCCTGCAAGCTTTTATTCGGCTTAACGCCTATATTTAAAATATACAATTGATATATTAAATACCGTTATCTCTTTTTGCCCTTTCTGAGCCGCTTCAGCATCCTCTGCTGTCTGCCGCCCGAGAGCTGTTTCATTACCTTCTGCATTTCCGCGAACTGCTTGAGCAGCTGGTTTACATCCTGCACTCTCGTACCGCTGCCCTTTGCTATACGTATTTTTCTGTTCGCACCGATGATCTTCGGATTGCGGCGTTCCTCAGTCGTCATGGACTGGATTATAGCCTCGATATGCACCATTCTTTTTGCATTCTCCTCCGTGTCCACCTGGTCGAGCATTTTTTTATCTATGCCGGGCATCATACCCAGTATCTGCGAAAATGAACCGAGCTTTTTTATCTGGCTGAGCTGTTCCAGAAAATCATCGAGATCGAACTGCGATCTCCTTATCTTCTGCTCAAGCTCCGCCGCCTTCTTCTCATCGAATTCAGCCTGCGCCTTGTCCACAAGCGACAGTATGTCGCCCATGCCGAGGATACGCGAAGCCATCCTGTCCGGATGGAACTGCTCAAGATCGCCGAGCTTTTCACCTACCGAAGCGAACTTTATCGGCTTGCCCGTCACCTGCTTTACCGAAAGCGCCGCTCCGCCGCGCGTGTCGCCGTCGAGCTTTGACAGGATAACGCCCGTAAGCTCAAGCTGCTCGTTGAACGTCTTTGCAACGTTTACCGCGTCCTGTCCGGTCATAGCGTCCACAACGAGAAGTATCTCCGTCGGCGCTACCTCCGCCCTTATATCCGCAAGCTCCTGCATCAGCTGCTCGTCTATATGCAGCCGTCCCGCAGTATCGAGGATGACCGGATCGTTCCCGTGCACCGCCGCATGCTTTACCGCTTCCTTTGCTATCGTGACCGGGCTTACGTCCGTTCCCATTGAGAATACAGGCTTGTCTATCTGCTTTCCCAATACCTCCAGCTGCTTAACAGCCGCCGGACGGTAAACGTCGCAGGCCGCCATCAGCGGCCGTCTGCCCTGTTTCGAGAGATACAGCGCAAGCTTCGCCGCAGCCGTGGTCTTGCCGGCGCCCTGCAGACCGCAAAGCATTATGACCGTAGGCGGTTTTTTTGCAAATTCGAGCCTTGCCGTCTCGCCGCCTATCATCTCCGTCAGCTCGTCGTTGACTATCTTGACAAGCTGCTGCGACGGTGTGAGCGATTCGAGTATCTCAGCTCCGAGAGCCTTTTCCGAGACCTTGTTAACAAATTCCTTTACTATTTTGAAATTGACGTCAGCCTCAAGCAAAGCCAGCTTGATCTCGCGCATGGCTTCTTTTATGTCCTTTTCATTGAGCTTTCCCTTGCCCCTGAGCTTTTTAAACACTCCCTGAAGCTTATCTCCGAGACTTTCAAAAGCCATACCGCACACTTCCCTTCAAAACACGCTGCCGCGCCGTAAAATTCCAAGTCCTGAGCGGATCCTATTTATATTATGCCGGATACCGTCTCTATCAAAAACAAAAGCTCCTCACACCGTTCATCCTGCGGCATGGCCTTTATTATGCCGCGCATCCTGTCCAGACCTGCGTTTATCTCGGCAAATCTTTCCGCCAAGCCGAGCTTTTCCTCAAACGCGAGCAGATGCTTTTCGCCCTGCCTCAGAAACGCCATAACTCCCTGACGGCTTATGTCCATCTCCTCGGCTATCTCGGCAAGAGAAAGATCCTCGTTGTAATAGCCGTCCATTGCGAGCCGCTGCTTATCCGTGAGCAGTCCGCCGTAAAAGTCCAGCAGTATCCCCATTCTCAGATCCTTCGCCACATCACCATCTCCGTTGTGTAAAGTGCTTTTAGTTGACAGTGTTTATTTTACACCATTTTATAGCGTTTGTCAATACCCTTATCATAAAAATTAGCCCTGTTTCGCTTTGATTTTTTGTACAATTTCGACCAAGTCGTTATGAGTCACCATCCTGTTCAGCACGTCCAGCAGCATATTCGTCGAAAGCTTTGCCGGAACGCCTATCTCCTGAGAAAGCCGTTTTCTCAGCTCCCTTGAGCCGCTCCCTCCGGAGAGACCCAGCATATACAGATCCGACTTTGTTATGCCCCCGTCCGCCGCCGCATCCTCCGCTTTGCCGTCTATGGTGCAGCCTGCCTCTCGCAGCGCCTTTATTATGACCTCCTCGCTCATTCCCTCAACGCCCAGCAGCCCCTCTGCCGAGGCGCGGCTTTTGCGCCGCTCCGTTCCCTTTATGTCGGGCACATAAGCATGTCTGACCAGCTCCGGTCTGACCTTCTGCTTTATGAAGCTTCTTATACGCATACCCGCCGAGTCGGAGTCGGTGAGTATCACTATCCCTGTCGTTTCCGCAAGCCTCTGTATGGTCTTTACAAAACCGTCGTTGGAATATACCGCAAAGCCGTGGGTCGTAAGTATCACTCCGTCCAGAAATCCCGCAAGCTTATTTTTGTCGTATATTCCCTCAACTATTACAGCCTCTTTTATTTTATACATACTCAGACCTTCTCTCACAAAAACAAGGGGCTGCCACAGATTTTGCGGCAGCCGCTGAAATATCATTATTTACGGCAGTTCCACCTTGTGGAGCGAATCAATTATGCCCTCGGCTATGCCCTTTGCCACCCTGTTCTGGTAGTCGTCGCTGCACATGGCTTCAAGCTCCTCGGCATTGGAAATAAATCCGACCTCTACGAGTATTGCAGGCATCTCCGAACGCCTTGTGACCGCCCAGTTCGCCATCTTTACGCCCCGGTCATAGGAACCCATATAATTGAGCATACTGTCAAGCACGTTTGCGGCAAACTCCTTGCTCGTGATGCCGTATTCGCCGCCGTTGTTCTCCTCCGACCAATAAACCTCCGTGCCGTGAGCGCTCTCAGCCTCGGCTGAATTTATATGTATGCTCACGAACAGCGCGCAGCCCTCGGCATTTGCCTGCTCCGGACGCTCCGTCAGAGACGGGAGAGTGTCGCCCGTTCGCGTCATGCTCGTTTTATAGCCGTTCGACTCCAATATATCCTTAACTTTATACGTTATCGAAAGCGTCAGATCCTTTTCGTTCACCGTCCTGCCGTTAAGCTTGCCTATCGCGCCGGGATCGCTGCCGCCGTGACCCGCGTCGAGCATTATCACCTTTTTGCTGTCCTCCGCAGTCGCCGCGACTATCCCTGTTTTATACGCGTCGCTGACCGTATCGGAAACTATCGCTCCGCCTCCCGATACGCCCGGAGAAACTGTCGCCTCCGGCTTGGGGGACGGCGTGCTTTCCTCAGCTCTTTCTCTCACCTCTGCAATGACCTCAACGGTATTGACGGAAATCTCCGAAACACTGTAGTCAACAAGCCCTTCAACGTCTATGACTATCCTTGCGCGCTCGCCGTTGCTGCCGCTCCTTATCGAGGATATGCCCGGCACGCCTACATTTATGGTCTGCTCGCCGCCGGCAAGACCCATATCTGCAAAGTCTATCACTACTCTTTCGGGATCGCTGAGCGTGAAATAAGAATATCTGCCGCTTACATCCGTATCGGCCGTAAGAGTGAGCTTTATCTTCGTATCCGAAAGCATGTTATATACGATGCCCGTAACATTGCCTCCGCCGGTCTCTTCCGCAGGCGTCTCCGGTTCGGGCGCCGCAGTCTCGGGCGTTTGGATCTCTTCCGCCGCGGGCGTATCCTGCGCCGCCGCGTCCGATGTTATATCTATGCGGCCGTGCTCCGCGTCGAAATCAACTCCCATCCCGACGGTCTCGCTTATAAATCTCACCGGAACCATTGTTTTCGCATCGCCCCCGGGTTTATTTATAAGCTTCGGAACTACGTTATCCGGTATCTCCTGCTTCTTTCCGTTTATGTACGCATAGTTGTCGTTTATATACATCCTTATATACGAGCCGTCATACTCTATCTCCACGCACTGCGTTTCGCCCGTATAAGCCACCTGCGCCCCGCATTCCTCAAATATCTCACGCACGGGAACGAGCGCGTGGTCGTTGAATATTATCGGTTCCATCGGCGCGTTTATCTCACTGCCGTTGACATAGAGCGAGTATATCTCACCCGTATACCAATGCGTTGCGCCGTCATAGCATATCTGCATAGACGCGGCGTTCACCGCCGCCGCTGCGCATACCGTTACCGCCGCCGCAAAAACTGCGGCAGCCGTTCTGCAAACTGATCTCACTGCGTTCTCCTTTCCGTTTTCCCGCCGCCCTTTCCCATCGGACGGACTTATACCCTTATCTGATTTACTCTGTTCCGCACGGCTTATTCCCCGAACGGGATATTGAAATGCTCGTACGCCGCTTTTGTCACTATCCTGCCCCTGGGCGTTCTCGAAATAAAGCCCAGCTGCAAAAGGTACGGCTCGTATACGTCCTCTATAGTATTCGGCTCCTCTCCGACAGTAGCGGCAAGCGTTTCAAGCCCTACGGGTCCGCCTCCGAAATTCTCTATTATCGCGCATATCATCCTGCTGTCAACCGCGTCCAGTCCAAGCTCATCGACCTCCATGCGTTTCAGTGCCATATCCGCCACAGCGCAGGTTATAGCCCCGTCCGCCTTGACCTGGGCAAAATCGCGCACACGCTTCAGAAAACGGTTCGCTATACGCGGCGTGCCGCGCGAACGCGACGCTATCTCCGCAGCCCCGTCATGGTCTATCTCAACGCCGAGCAGCCCGGCGCTGCGCTCCACGATCTGCGTCAGCTCATCGACCGTGTACAGCTCAAGCCGGCTTATGACCCCGAAGCGGTCGCGCAGCGGCGCGGTCAGCAGTCCGGCGCGGGTCGTTGCGCCTATAAGCGTGAACTTCGGCAGATCTATCCTTATCGATTTCGCAGCCGGTCCCTTGCCTATGATTATATCCAGAGAATAATCCTCCATTGCCGGATACAGTATCTCCTCCACTGTCCTCGACATTCTGTGGATCTCATCTATAAACAGAATGTCATGCTCGGACAGGTTAGTCAGTATTGCGGCAAGATCTCCCGCCTTCTCTATCGCCGGGCCGCTGGTGATACGGATATTTACCCCCATCTCATTGGCTATTATCCCGGCAAGCGTGGTCTTGCCCAGTCCCGGAGGACCGTAGAGCAATACGTGGTCGAGCGCCTCCTTGCGCTCCCTTGCCGCCTGTATGTATATCTCCAGGTTCTCCTTAGCCTTCGCCTGACCGATATACTCCTCAAATCTATGCGGCCTTAAGCCGTATTCGATCTCGGTATCCTCCTCAATGAAGCCGCCGGCAACAAAGCGCTCATCTTCATCAAACATAAAACTCCTCCAAAGCGAAACAGCCGTTTCGCCGAAATATTACATCAGCGCCGCAAGCGCCTTCTTTATAAGCTCCTCGGTAGAAAGCTTTTCATCCAGCTTCATCAGGACGCTCTTCGCGTCCGCCGCGCTGTAGCCGAGAACGACGAGCGCACTCAGCGCCTCCGCGCGGCTGTCGGTTATAACTGAAACCTCCTCCGGCGCGGACTCAGCCGCGTCTATTCCCAGCTCCGCTGCGTCAAGCTTATCCTTGAGCTCAAGGATTATCCGCCGCGCCGCCTTCGGCCCCACGCCCGCCGCGCGGGTCAGAATCTTTTCATCATCGGTCATTATCGCCGCCGCGATGCGCGAAGGCGAAGCTACCGACAAAACCGCAAGAGCCGCCTTCGGTCCCACGCCCGAAACGGATATCAGACGCATGAACATGCTCTTTTCCTCAGGCGTTGCAAAGCCGTACAGCTCCATAGCGTCCTCGCGCACATTCAAATATGTATACATCTTTATATCCGAGCCGGTCTGCCCCGACTTTTCTATCCCGGACAGCGATGTATATATCATATACCCTACGCCCGCCGCGTCAACAACTATATAATTCTCGCCCTTATACGCAAGCTTTCCCTTTATAAAATAATACATTTCTTCTCCGCAGAACGATCCGCCGTATTTTTTAGCTTGTTTTCAAGCCGCACGGCTCGGATCAAATTCCGTGCAATTATATAATAACATATCGGTTCGTCAATGTCAACACAAATATTAAAAAGTTGTTAAATTTCTTTACAATTATTACAGCCGTTATTCACAGCCGCATGCGCGTCAGGATATAAGATACCGGCAGCGTCCGCATCGCAGCGGCGCGGATACTGCCGGCGTCATTTACCTTTATTCCTGCTCTTCGCCGCCGGGAAGTCCGGGAGTCACATATACGGTATTGTAGCCCTCGTATATGACCATACCCGGTCTTGCTCCGTTTGGCTTTTTGACGTTCTTTATCTGCGTATAGTCCACAGGCACCTGCGCCGAATCTCTCGCCTGGGAATAGTATGCCGCCAGCCTTGCGGCCTCAAGTATGGTGTTCTTGGGTACATCCTTGTCTATCCCCAGCTTTATTATAACGTGCGAGCCGTGTATATCCTTAGTATGGAACCACATATCGGAGGTATTTGCAAACTTCAGCGTGAGCCGGTCGTTCTGCGTATTGTTCCTTCCTACATAGATGTCAAAGCCGTCGGAGGACACGAAATGTAGCGGTTTCGACTTTTCCGCGCCGCGCTTCTTCGCCTGAGAGCCGCGCCGCGATATGTAGCCCAGCGCCGCCATTTCCTCCTTGACTGCGTTTATGTCCGCCACGGTCTCGGCGCGGCCGACAACATACAGCGTGCTTTCCAGATATTCCAGGTCGGCCTTTGCCGCTTCGATCTGCTTTGCCGCCTCAACGAGCGCATTTTTTGCCTTGCTGTACTTTTTATAATACCTCTGCGCGTTCATGGACGGCGACAGCGACGGGTCAAGCGGTATCTTCAATACCGGACATGACGGATCATAAAAGTTTTCCGCCTCTATCTCCTTCATCCCCTCGCTTATCCTGTATATGTTGGCGGTTATCAAATCTCCGCGTATCTTGTACTTTTCACGGTTTTCCGCATCGCGCACGGTCTTTTCAAGGATCGAAAGCTTTTTTGACACACGCTCTATATTATTATTCAGCAGCTTTGAAACATCCGCGCTCTTTTGTCTCATGCGGTCGTGCATATCGCGCATATAATAGAACTCGTCCACAGCCTCGTTCATGCTTCCGCAGCTCCTGACCTCGGCAAGCGATCCGTACTGCTTTATATCCACAGCCGAAAACTCGATCATGCGCCCGGTGTTCGTTTCCTTTACTATGCACGGCGAAAACTCGTTCCGGCGCGTTTTTTCGGCAAGTCTTATCACCGCGAGCTTAAGCTCGGCGGCCTTGTTCGTGTTGATCTCTCCGGCGTTCACATCGGACGTGCCGAACACGCCGTGCACAAGCTCACGCGCTGTGAGCGGACTTATCCCGGCTACAGCCGAGATGAGCGCCCGGTCAGCCTTCACCGGTCCGGACAGCTTCAGCGGCGAATCGCTGCAAAATTCCGTCAGCGGCAGCTTATCCTGTGCAGGCGGCGGACAGTATTCGCCGCCTGGCAGCACCTCTCTTACGGAGCTTACCGACCCGTCCACACGCTTTATGGAATCTATGATCCTGCCTTCCTCCGACACGAGTATCATGTTCGAGTATTTCCCCATTATTTCAGTTATGATATACTTCACGGTGCGGTCGCCCAGCTCATTATAGCCCTCTACAGATATTTTTACTATGCGTTCAAAGCCTATCTGCTCCACCGCCGTGATCTTACCTCCGCCCACATGCTTTCTCAGAAGCATACAGAACATCGGAGCCGCAGCGGGATTTTTTTTCGACCGCTCCGTAAGATGTATTCGCGGATTTGCCGAGCTTGCCGACAGCACCAGCTTATAGTTCTCATCGTAAGTCCTTATATGCAGCGCTATCTCGTCGCGCTCAGGCTGGTGCACCTTGTCTATCCTGCCTCCGACAAGACACTGCAGCTCCTCCGCAAGAGCCTTTACCGCAATAGCGTCAAGCGCCATGCCGACCACCTCCAATTAAGTTGAATTTTCAGATAATCGCTATCGTTTATATTATCTCCAGCTTTGCAAATACCGCCATCAGCCGCTTCGTTCCGGCGGTATCAAAGTCAATTACCAGCACCGCGTCCCTGCCTATATGCTGAGCCGATACTATCGTACCTTCCCCGAACTTCCTGTGCCTTACTCTCGTTCCGGCATTGAGCGCGGATATATCCATAGCGGGAACGGCTTCTTTCCGTTCATATACCGGAGCGCTGCGCTTTCCGGGAAGAAATTCTATCCCCGCCCGTTCCAGACCGCTGCTCACCCTTGACGCGGCGCGGCTCGCATCCTCTGTATATTCCTCGGGTATCTCTCTGAAAAACCGCGATTCAATAGTCGGCTCGCGCCGTCCGAATTTCATACGGCTCGTTGTTTTCGTGATATACAGCTTTTCCTTTGCCCGCGTTATCGCAACATAGCAAAGACGGCGCTCCTCCTCTATATCCTCCGGCGAATCCATCGATCTCTGGCTCGGGAATATCCCCTCCTCAAGCCCTGTAAGGAACACGACCGGAAACTCAAGCCCCTTCGCGCTGTGTATGGTCATCATGACCACGCAGTCCTGTTCCTGGTCGTAGCCGTCGATATCCGAGACCAGCGTTACCGATTCGAGAAATTCGCCGAGACTGCCGCTGTATTCCGGGTTTACAGCATAATCCTTCACGGCCGACATGAATTCGTTTATATTATCTATACGGGTCTGCGCCTCTACGGTGTCCTCCGCCGCAAGAGCCGCCATATAGCCGCTGTCCTCTATAACGCGCTTTGCAAGCTCGTCTACCGGCAGTATTCCCGCCAGACGGCGCAGCTCCTTTATGAGCGCGGCAAACTGCTTCAGCCGCGGCGCGGCGGACCGCAGATCGGGATACATATCCGCGTTCTCTACTATCTCAAAGTCGCTCGTTCCCTGCTCCAGAGCGTGCGAACGCACCTTTTCAAGCGTAGCGGCTCCTATCTTTCGTTTCGGCTCGTTTATAATGCGTCTGAGGCTCACATCGTCGCCGTGATTGTATACAAGCCGCAGATACGCTATAACGTCCTTTATCTCACGGCGGTCATAGAACCTTAGTCCGGCAAGCACCTTATACGGTATCGCCTCCCGCATGAACGCCTCCTCTATGGCTCTCGACTGCGCGTTTGTTCTGTAGAGCACCGCGCAGTCGTTATACCTGCCGGTCTCGGCATACCGCTCGGCTGCCTTTTTTGCAATAAACTTTGCCTCGTCCTTTTCGTCCCAGCCGGTATATACCGTTATGGAGTCGCCGCGCTTGCTCGACGTCCACAAATTCTTGCCCATGCGGCCTCTGTTATGCGCGATCACGGCGTTTGCGGCGTCGAGTATGTTTGAGGTCGAGCGGTAATTCTGCTCCAGCATTATGCGCTTTGCATTCTTGTGATCCTTTTCAAAACCGAGGATATTCTGTATATTGGCTCCCCTGAACTTATATATGCTCTGATCGTCGTCTCCCACAACGCATATGTTGCCGTAGCCTCTCGCAAGCAGGTCTATAAGCTCATACTGGGTATTGTTGGTGTCCTGATACTCATCCACAAGTATGTACTGGAACCGCGCCTGGTATTTTTCCGCCACGTCCTCATTTTCCTTCAGGATATTGACCGTCAGCAGTATGATGTCGTCAAAATCGAGAGCATTGTTATTCATCAGCTTGCTGCGGTAGCGTCTGTATATCTCCGCAACGATGCGCATTCTCGGGTCTCTCCGGTGTATGCTCTCCAGCCCGTCCGGGTCAGTGAGGTCGTTTTTGGCTTTGGATATCACGGACGCTACACCTCTTACCGGAAACATCTTCTCATCCAGTCCCATTTCCTTTATGCATTCCTTAACGACCGTATGAGAATCGGAGGTGTCGTATATGACAAAATCCTTTCCGTATCCGGCTCTGTCTATACATGTTCTCAGTATCCTTACGCAGATAGAATGAAATGTGCCGACCCACATATCGTTGACCTCTCCGCCGATTATGGAGCCTATCCTGCTTTTCATCTCGGCAGCCGCCTTATTGGTAAATGTTATAGCCAAGATATTCCACGGACGCGTGTATGTAGTCTGCAGTATATATGCTATCCTCGATGCTAAGACCGTAGTTTTGCCGCTCCCCGCTCCGGCTATTACCAGAACAGGCCCATCGGTGGTCTTTACCGCTTCAAGCTGCTTTTCATTCAATCCTTTTAAATAATCTTCCATATTATATCAACTCCGGTATAAAAGTCATTTTGATCCTTATTCCTGCGGCGCATTTATCCTTGTCCGCAGACCGTCCGATTTAAAGTATACCACATATCCGTGAAAAAAGCCATGCTTTTTTACACCAATTCAAGCATAAGTTTTGCAGTATAAAAACAGGCGCAAAATCAGACGATATTAGAGAAAGGACGGTGAAAAAATATTGTTGAAGGCTGTCAGAAATATGCTCGCGCCGCTTGCTTTGTCAGCAGTGCTTTTTTCATTTTCGGCCCCGGTCTCGGCAGAAGAGTACGTTATCCCCTCCGGCGAGTGCATAGGAGTGAAGATGTATACCGACGGACTTATCGTTGTAGGCACATCGGACGTTACCGACCTCTCCGGCAAAAATGTAAGTCCTGCGGAGGAAAGCGGTATCGCAAAAGGCGATATCATAAAAAAGATAAACGGAAAGGACGCAGTTTCAAATGAAATGGTGTCCGAAACGCTTTCCTCCGTCTCCGGAGACGTTACCGTTACCGTGGAAACAAACGGCAAAGAACGCGGCGTATGCATAACGCCTGCCGTTACCGATTCCGGGCCGAAGCTCGGGCTTTGGCTCCGCGACAGCACCGCGGGGCTCGGAACGCTGACCTATACCTCCGATGCCGGATTTGCCGCGCTCGGTCATGCGATATGCGACGTTGATACAGGCAGTATTATGCCCATTGAGCGCGGATCTATACAAAACTGTACAATTACGTCAATTTCAAAAGGCAGATCGGGCGAACCGGGCGCGATCACCGGAGATATAGACGGCAGCGAGCTCGGCAAAATAACCAAAAACACAAATTACGGCATCTTCGGCGAACTTGCCTCAAAACCCTCCGGCACTCCCGTACCGGTAGCCGAAAAGTCGGAGGTCAGAACGGGCGGCGCCGTCATCCTCGCGGATGTAAACGGCGAAGGAGTAAAAGAATACTCCATCAGGATAAAGCGCGTTACCCTTCCCTCAGGCAGCGGCAAGGACATGGTCATAGAAGTGACCGACAATGACCTTATAGCCGTTACCGGCGGTATCGTCCAGGGGATGAGCGGAGCGCCCATCCTGCAAAACGGCAAATTCGTGGGAGCTGTCACGCACGTTTTTGTAAACGATCCCCTGTCCGGCTACGCGATACTCGCGGAGAATATGCTGGGCTGCGGATAATATCCGCGCCGCATCACGGCGCTGTGTTAAAAAAGCTGTCCCGATACCTATCTCGGGACAGCTCTGTATACATTCCGATATATTATTCCGCCGCAGCCTCTGTTGCAGCCGCTGCTTCTGTCGCTTCGGCCGGCGCAGCTGCCGCTTCCGCGTCTTCTTCTGTATTCTCAGCCGGCTCCTCAGTCGGCTCCTCCTCAGGTTCCTCGGTCGGGTTCTGCGCAGCCTCGTACTCTTCCTTGGTCTTGGTATCTACGATATTTCTTACCTCACCCCAAAGAGTATCGCCCGTTATTTCATCTCCGAGTCCAAATTCTTCCTTAAACGCTTCGAACTGTTCTTCACCGACATAGTTTATCAGCTTGGTCTGATCGAGCGCGTCGCCGATAGTGGTTTCCTCAGTTATGCTCTCGTCCCATACGAGCAGCTCCGCAAGCTCCGAAAATTCCATCCCGTTCATTTCGGCATACTTTCCCGCCGGAATAGTATAAAACGCAGCCTTTTCCGGGGTGGAAGCCGGCATATCCTCCGGCAGATCGTAGAACGCGAGGAAATCGGAAAGCTCCATTCCCTGCATGTCGGCGATCTCGCCTATCGTGATACCGTCCACGTCGATATAATCCTTTGTATACGGATTGAACCAGTTCTTGCTGTTTACTGCAAATATGCTCGCGGCAGCTATGACTGCCACAGCCGCAGCTATGCCTATTATGAGCTTTACCGATACCTTTTTCTTGGCGGGCGCCGCCTCCGCTGTCTCAGCCTCCTCAGCCGCAGGCTCTGAAGCCGTTTCGGAAACCTCATCGGCTTCGCTGCCCTCAGCGGCAGCGTCCGCAGTTTCGGCTGCTTCCGAAGCCTCGGCCGTCCCGTCAGCTTCCGAGACCTCCCCGGCCGTTTCGGCTGCTTCCTCGTTCAGTCCGGAAACCTCGTCGTTAAGCTCTTCATTGTTCTTGTTTTCTTCACTCATGACATAATTCCTTCCCTGTTTATATTTTTATATGAATACGGAATTTGCATTCCGCAATATCAGCGCTGTTATTCAGCCGCAGCTTCGGTTGCTGCTGCCTCAGCTTCCTCAGCTCCGGTATCTGTCGTCTCGCCCGTCTCAGCCGCCGTATCTCCTGATACGTCCGCCGCAGCTGCGTCATCTGCCGCCGTATCCTCTGCGGGCGCCTCGGAAGCCGCCGCTTCAGCCTGCTTTGCGCTCTGATACTGGTTGTACTTGTCCTTTACATCCGCGTCCTTGGTATCCTTGGCAACATCCTCGCCTATACCTTGGTCAGCCTTGAACTCCGCAAACACCTCGTCCGTAAGCTCCACGCCCCAGTAGAACTGCGACATATTCTCAAGCGTCATCTTGTCGGCTACCTCATTAACGTCCGATTTTTCGGTTATGCCGTCCTCAGCCGTGAGATCATAATAATTCAGGAAATCCTCAAACTCCATTCCCATCTGATCCGCGATCTCGCCGGCATTATAGTTTGCCGTACCGCTGTTTATGCTGTTAGTTCTGTAGTTTTCCTTGATCGGTCCCCAAACCGCAACAACTGCCAGTACGAGCACCGCCGCTATTACCACTCCCATAATAACATTGATACCGCCGCCCGAACGGTTTGATGAAAATCGTCTTGCCATATTTTGTTTACTCCTTTCATTTTTCGGGTATGCCGGCTCACATAAAGCAAGGCTGCCGTTATCATTTTCAAACAGCAGCCCGGCATAAACGCCCCTCTTCTGTTTGGCACACATAATATAATAACACGAACAGAAGAAAAAATCAATATGTTCTTGTAAATATTCTGTTAAAGTTTGATTTTCGCAGTATAAAAAACGAAAATTCCGTATACATCACAAATTTCCGAGCTTTGAAACAAGATTTTGTATCTTGTTCACAGGATCGAGCAGATGCGATATGGTATCGTCATGGTTGAGCGTATTTATAAGAAGAGACACATATTTAGACATGTCCACCTCGTAATACCATTCGCGCGTTTCAAGACCAGGGTGCTTGTAGTTGAGATTGGTAGTGAACACCTTGTCTATCTTGCCGCTCTTGTACGCCTCGTCGAAAACCTCGAGACCGTTCACGAACAGCCCGAATGTCGAGAATACGAAAATACGCTTTGCTCCCTGGTTCTTGAGCTTTGTAGCCACGTCTATCATCGATTCTCCCGATGAGATCATATCGTCTACTATTATAACGTCCTTGCCCTTGACGTCGCGTCCGAGATACTCATGTGCAACTATCGGGTTCTTGCCGTTTACTATACGCGAATAGTCGCGGCGCTTATAGAACATTCCGAGGTCGAGCTTGAGCACCGAACTGTAATACATACATCTTGACATGCCTCCGTCATCGGGGGATATCACTATAGTGTCGAATTTATTCAGCTTTATATCCGGAACTGCATGAACTATCGCCTTGATCATCTGATAGGTCGGCTGTACATCGTCAAAGCCGGCGAGCGGGATCGCATTGGAGATCCTCGGATCGTGCGCGTCAAATGTTATAACGTTTGAAACTCCCATCTGGGTAAGCTCCTGGAGCATGATGGCCGCGTCAAGCGATTCTCTTCCGTTTCTTCTGTGCTGTCTGCCTTCATAGAGCATCATCATTACAACCGTCACTCTGCGCGCCTTGCCTCCCATAGCGGCGATAACACGCTTGAGATCCTGATAGTGGTCGTCGGGGCTCATGTGATTGTCAAAGCCGTACATATTATATGTAACCCCGTAATTGAAGCAGTCACAGATAATATAAACGTCATGTCCGCGCACGGTCTCGTCGATAACGCATTTGCCCTCGCCCGTTCCGAATCTCGGGCATGTTACATGCGTAACATAGGTATCAACATTATCGCTGCGCATCGATCTCAGATAATTATCGATCTTATGGGTAAACTGCTCACAGCCCTTCATACTGATTATACTAAGCTTACCTACGGTCGGCAGCGCATCTGTTGTCACGTTCTGAAATGAATTGGTCATTTTTCTTCTCCTTCCGCTCTCTGCATTCCGAATTGAAGCGTACTTGCCGTTCATTTAGATTATAACATTTTTCATACCCTTTTTCAATCGTTATAATCTCACATTTTACATAAATTTTAAACATGAATATTAGTGAAAATACCGCAAAATACCTCAAAACATACGAAATTTTACCCATGTGCCAAAATGCGCCTCAGCGCTCTTATTTTACCTGATCTTTACGCTCGCCAACGAAAAGCAGGGGCGGCGGCAAGACCAAAAAAAGCCTTGCCGCCGCCCCCGGCTGTCATCCTTCCATATGCCTTCCCAAAAAGCCCGCCGCAGTCTCGGCAAGCTTATCGTCCACCTCCGACGGCTTCTCGCCGTCCTTCATAACAAAGACGACCGAGCCTATCGTATCGCCCTCGGATATTATCGGAACGACAACTCCGGCATTATACTTGTCATTGCCGTCCGCTATCGAAACGACCCTGCCAGACTCGTATGTCACGGTCACCTTATCGTTCATCAGATCGTCCAGCTCCGGCGAAACCCTCTTTTCAATAAGCTCCTTTTTGGGTATACCCGACACCGCGATGACATTGTCGCGGTCGGTTATACATGCCGCGTGTCCGCTCGTTTTTGCAAGAGTTTCGACATAATTCACGGCAAAGTCGCCCAGCTCGCCTATGGGCGAGTATTTTTTAAATATTACCTCTCCGTCCTTTTCGGTAAAGATCTCGAGCGGATCCCCCTCACGGATACGCATGGTCCTTCTTATCTCCTTAGGGATCACCACCCTGCCCAGATCATCTATTCTCCTGACAATTCCGGTTGCCTTCATATAAAAAATTCCTCCTCGCAATTACCACTTATATTTTACAATAAAAAGCCTGCGTTCCTTCACGCCGTATAATGCTTCGTTCATGGTTTTATTATGTGAAAAGGGTAAAGATTTATACCGGTATGATAATATGTAATTTTTGTCATGCACACGACCGTACTGCGGACCGTTTAAAAAAAAGATACCGGCTTCGAAGAGATATTTTACGGCAGCGGCGAATGAGCGTCGAGAGGCACATTCCTATATATATCCTTTTTTATAAGTATAAAATACCGCCCGATGGTTTTCCCTGCCGGGCGGTATTTTGCATTCACCCCATTCAATTACAAGTTAAATATTTACTTTTTTAAAAGCCTTTTCAACATACGCCTGCTTAGTCCGTCTCAAGCGTTTTGCACAGCGGTCTCATTTCCTCTATGCTGCTCCACAGCATAAAGATATGGATATCTTCCCCGTCATGCGGCTCGAATTGAATAATGTTTGTTCCGTAGTCAAAATCCAACTCGTTAATTTTTGCTCCGGATAAGAGCTGTTCCTCTGTCTCGCACTTCTCGATCAATACTCCTTTTTGAGGATACGGCATATAAACATGCAGATAACCGCTTCCTCCGCTTGAGATTTTCACCGCATCCTCTATTTTTGAATCAGCACCGAACAATGCTCCGTGTTCATTTCCAAACATATCGAGCGAGTATTCATCATCGTCAAATACAGAAACAACCTCCGTCGTTAGCCAGTCTATACCGTCGGCGGAGCAGGCTATTTTCCCGTCTGTATTTTTAATAAAAATTCCGTTTTCCGCAATTCCTGACATCTTTGTCCGATAACCCACCAGCTCATCCGTTTCAACAGGCTCCCAAATCACATTGCGGTTTTCATCCATCAAAAACGCCTTATAGCCGTCGCCGTACACGTTATGCTCGATCATGGCAACCTTATCGTCCGCATCTGCTATATAGCTGCCGTATGAATTGATTTTTCCGCTTAAATCATGGCCGTCATTATGGACGATAACCGAACCGAACACATCCGCCGTACCGACAGAAACAATACCCCCTGTCTCAAGCAAGGAGTTTTCCGAAACAGAATTATCCGCAACAGTGGAGTAGATCATCGTCATATGTCCTCCGTTATTATACACTGCGCCGCCGTTTGACTTATTCTGAAACAGATTGCAGTTCAGCAGGGCAATCTCCGCGCCGTTGTCTATCCCGATCGCTCCGCCGTAGCCCGATGTATTTCCTTTAAAGCTGCAGTTCTTCAGCGTTACGTTTCCGCCGTCGGAATAAACCGCTCCGCCCGATACGCCGCTTTTACAAAATACTAACCTGCTGTTTTCAATATAAACCTTTCCGCCTCTATTCTCAACTGCGCCGCCGCTGTCTTTGCTGTAGCCGCCGTACAGCGATACCATACGGCAGTATAAATCGCCTCCGCTTTCAACCTTAAAAAGCTGGACTGTCTCACCGCCGTATATTATTACTCCGCCTCCGTCAATTTTAACTTTTCCCTCAATCACAATCGGCTCGTTTAAGTTAACCTCCTCTAAATCGTCAGCAAATGTAATAACGAAGTCCTCTCCGCTTTCCTGCAGCATCGAAACCGCTTCTCTTAAAGATATTTCTCCGTCCTCGCCGTCCACAACATCCTTGTTCGTGGTTACCTCATACGCATGCTGCTTTCCTACGATCAGATAGCTTAGATGACAGTCAACCGTATTATGATCGCTCTCGATGCTCACAACAATACTATACTTTCCGTCCAGCTCCGCCGACCATGAATTAAATTCTATCAGCTCCGAAGCGCCTCCGCCGGGCACGCTGACGTTATCATACCGCTGTAATTCAATTCTTTCCTCGTTCTTTACCGCGCAGATAACCAAGTTGCAAAGCAGGGTTTCCTCTGCCGCTCCCTCTGAAGCATCGCAGATCCTGAACGCGATTTTTTCGCCGTCTGCAAGAGATTTTCCGCCGCTCTCGATCGGCGTACATACGCGGACGCTGCTATCGTCTGCCTCAGCAGTAAATCTTTTGTATACCAGTTCCAACTCATCGGAATAGATATTGAATACGGGAGTTTCCCCATCATCTGTACTGACAGCAAGTCTGAACCTGACCTTTTCACCGTTCGGAAACAGAGTGCACCTATTTGGCAAAACCGCTTCTTTTGCAGTTCTTCCGCCAACGGCAGGTCCGTCCCCTATGTATGCCTTTTCCCACGCACCCCATTCTCCGTCCGCATAATAGGAAAGCCACAGATCTGCCACTGTGTTATCACCCTGCAGAAGCTCCTCCAAATCCTCCAAACCGTAATAGGAAATATCGGCTTTCATCCCGCCGTCTTTAAATTCATCGATTGTCACCGTCATTCCCGCATTTGATAAGTCATAGCTCGATTCCGTGATCCTAAAATCACATGTGTATTTATTATTGTAATAAAGGGACTCGGCAAAATCATCGCTTTTGGGAATTTCTATTTCAACCGTATAAACTCCCGGCTCGTATTCGGAGGAGGGAATAACCGTCCGTACGCCTTTATGAGGGGAGCACATATCACAGAATTCGATACCGCCTGTATACGCCTCTTTTCCGGTAAATTTCACCGTGCCGCTGTCCTTTTCTTTTACGGTGATGTTATAGACAAGCTCCCGTCCCTCCGGAAAGTCAAGGGCACTGCCGTTTGCAAGCTCCGGCATAAGGTAAATCGTATCACCTTTGGCAAACACCCTTGAAGCTGCGGTCTCGTCCAAGCTGTCGTTTGACAGCCACAGGTCGTTTACAAAAAAATCAAAATCGGTAAAAGGATTAAGCGTTGCGTCCAAATCTGTTTCATATTTAATATCATCACTGTAAGGCGCCAAAGCCGTAAAGGATTCCAGGACTCCGTTATTGCTGCCGGAATAACCCTCAAAGTACCACGAATTAATCCCTCCGTCCCGGTACGGCACCATATTTAATACGCTCAGCTTATTCGGCGCAACTCTCCTGTTTGTATCCTCCGTCATATCACTGTCAGAGTCCGATACGATAAAAGCTTTATAGCGTTGCGGGTCTGTCTCGGCAAAGTCTTTATCAATGATATATCCCCAAAGGGTGATCGCATGACCGCCGACTCTTATGCCGTCCTGCATCCAGGCAATAGCAATTCCAAGACCATAGCCCTTATCCAGCGCATCAAAGTATTTGATAAAATTTTTATAGTCCTCCTCAATCTCAAGAATGTAAGAATACTCATAATTGCCATTTGCAAAATATTGGGGCAGATATCTTCCGCTGTTTCCGTAATCTTTCACTTGAGCATAGTTGTCTTGATTCTGCATATCGTTGGTACCGTTAAAAAACCAATTAAGCCCTATGGGTATAACGGAACCGCTGTCATCAAAAGCGGCGATAAACTCTTCAAATATGTCGTCGGGGCTGTAAAATCCGACCTTTTGCCCCCAGCCTGTATAATGGAGCATATTGGCGGTGGTTGCCGCCCAGCAGTGCAGATCGTCGCCGTCCTCAGGTAAATTTGTTTTTTCCGCATCGATAAAATCCAGAGCTTCCATAGAAAACTGTGAGTTTTCTATGGCGGCGTTGACCATCTCCTCCTGAACCAAATCAACATTGGTATCGGACAGACCTGTCAAAAACGCCTCTGTGTTATCCTCTTGTGAAAGAGAAAATCTTACGCTGTAGTATCCGTTTATAAACGGCTCGCTGTCTGCCTCGGAAAGACTGACCTCGCCCTGTGAAACAACGTCGTTCAGCTTCACCTTCATAACAGATTTGCCCTTTGAGAAAATTTCATATGAGGCTATTTTCTCAGCATACTCTCCATTTTCTATTTCCTCCGAGCTGATCAGCCCGTCTATAATGTGCGTCTCTCCCTCGGTATCGGTAATTTCCGTATAGAAGCCCTCTGCCTGCCGTACGGGAATTTGGGAAAACTCATATTCCGAATAGGCGCTTACGCTTGCCGCACTCATTAATATTACAGCGGCTGCCATGCTTGTTATCCATAATTTTTTCATTGTATACCTCTTTTCATTCCTTATTTTTTAGCCAGCAGCTTTTCACAAAAGATGGTCACGCCGAACGCCCCCATCCGTAAAACAATTATTTTTTTTCATTAAGACCCTGCTGCGTAATATACGCATAAAATTCTCCATTTGTATATGTCTTTTCTACCGTTACCTGAGCGCCGTTTTTTAGAATAAATTCAGATAATCCATACTCAGTACCATTATCTGCCCAGTCGTATGTATAGCCAAGACCTGTCCACGGGTATCGGTGAGGCTCATATGAATATTTTGCGTTTGCTTTAAACCATTCCATATATTCCTGCGTCGCATCTTCCGGAAAAGTAAGCTGTGCTTTCGTATCGTCGATCTCATTGTCGCGTGCCGGACGGAACAAGTCGTCAGGCTTCACCCTCAGCACCGAAAAATGTGTTTTACCGTCCTGCGGCGGCAGCCCGATCAGCTGCTGCATACGCAGCGTCATATCCTCCGCCATACCGTTTTCCTGCCCCCACGCATAAACTTCCTCCTCGGTAAACACCCATACGTCACCGTAGCTTATCGTAATATCTGTCCCTGTCACATACGTTTCGGGGTATTTGTTCCAAGTGCAGACAAGTACGCTCTCTTCTGAAGTATCAATTGCTTTAAGCTCCATTAACTCATCCGGCTCCGCTTCCGACGCATCGATGATAGCAGTATGATATAAATACAGGTTATCGCACAATGATACGCTGCCTTTCGGGATATAGGTCACGCCGTCTTCTATATATGCGATATCATCAAGTATAAATTCTCCTTCGTCCACTGTAATTCGGTCGCTGCCGTTCTGAAAAACAATTCGATAATCGCCAATATCTACAAATACTTTCTCCGGCGTTTCCGCAAACCACGAAACAGTAAAGCCTTTTTGTTCAAAAACGGCGCGCAGGGGAATATACTCCGTGTCCTCCACCCCATAAGCAATACATCCTGCACCTATCATCAAACACAGCGATACAGCGGCAGAAATAATTTTCTTTTTCATAATGCGCCCTCCTATTCGCTTTTATTTACCAAATTGTCACCCTATCCTCGGGCGCGATATACATACCGTCGTCCTCGTCTATTTCATATACCTCGTAAAACTTATCACAGCTTTGCAGTACGCGGTCAACGCGCACCTTTGCCGGACTGTGAGTATCCTCATATACCATGCTTTGCATATATTCTCTTGACGCTGTTGCCATCCAAAGCTTGGCGTAGGACTCATACATTTTTTTAAAATCAAAACCGTCTGTTTTGTTCCCGATTTCAGTCACGCATGATAACGCGCCTAAATCGGCAATATTTTCGGTAAGAGTGAGTGTTCCGTCCGTCACAATTCCGGGAGCGGTTTCCGTGCCGTCAAAGTAGTCAATTACTTTATCGCATAAAGCATCAAAAGCCGCTTTGTCCTCATCCGTCCACCAGTTTGCGGCGTTTCCCTTTTCATCATACTGCGCACCGCTGGAATCAAACGCATGGGTCAGTTCATGTCCGATCACAAACCCTACACCGCCTAAATTTTCCTCAAATGATGCATTTTTGTCATATATGGGCGACTGTAAAAACGCTATTGGGAAATTGATAGAATTAAAGTTTGGCATATAAAACGCATTAACCGTCTGCGGTGTAGTGATCCATTGGTTTTTATCCACAGGCTCTGATGAAATACGCGCATCCTCGTTTTTCATAGCCCTTGCAATTTCCATCATATTTTTGTAATAACTTCCGCCGTCTTTTACGCTTTTTAAATCAGCAGTGTCCAGAGGAGACTTTGTCTTGCTGTAATCCGGAGCGCCAATATTAATACGCATGGTATTAAGCTTCAAAAGCGCTTTTTCCTTTGTTGCCGAACTCATCCAATCCAGTTTGGATATCCGTTCTTTGTATACGTCAATTACTTCATGAGCCATCGTTGTTATATCGCTTATCACTTCATCTGAGCAATATTTTTCCGCATAAGCCATACCTACATAATCCGGCAAAGCTTCTGCAATTGTTTCCGCCGCCTCTTCTTCAAGACTTTTTGCACCTTCCATACCCAAAGCTTCCTGACTGTAGGTAATGCCGGCGTTTCTAAAATCTTCTCCAAAAAATTCCGCGCATTCTGCGATCAGCGATATTTTCAGATAATTCTTGATTAAATCGATATTTTCATCAGTCAAAAGCTCTGCAAGCTTTGTCATATTTCCCTTGTCCTTAACAAGTATCCTGCTTCCGTCATAGAGACCCGTTTGCGTAAACGCCGACTCTATATCGACCGCTGAAAATATTTGTTTCAACTCTTCAAGGCTATAAATGTTATACGTCTTTTCCAAATCATATTGCTCCGCAATTGTAAGAGAAGAGTCGGAAAGCTGTTTTTCAAAATCAAAAAACGCCTGTGCATTCGCCAACGCAGTTTCATTATCCTCTCCGCAAAGGGTCAGCAATGTTTTGATATATTTCATATATGCATTTTTTTGTGTCTCGGCCGTGCCGTCATATATTTGCTTGACCTGTTTTGCTGAAGCCGGCTTGAACATCGTCAGATATTTGTTACTGTCATTTGCATCGATTGTTAGCTCAAAACCGGTCAGTACGGAAAGCGCCGATTGAGTTCCTTCCAAAATCATAACTCCGTCCAGCTCGGAAACGCTCTTTACGTCTGAGATTGCCTTTAAATCATTTTCAATAGGCGCAAAACCCTCTCTGTTCCGGCTGTCCATATCCATAAGGCTGTCGTATAAAATTTTGATTTTTGCCTGTGCAGAGCCTGCTGACGGAGTTCCGGACGCCGATTCTTTGATAATTTCATTTACCTGACGATTTGCTTCATCACGAATCGTATAAAGCGTTCCGGCCATTTCCGCACCTTCCGGAATGGTCAGTGTTTCCAACATATCTTTATTGACCGAAGCATAAAAGCTGTCTTTGGGGTTTGTACCGTAAATAGTAAATACTCTTTCTACAAACAGCTCCATCTGCTCAGCCGTTACATTTTCATCCGGTGAAAATATACCCTCCGCGGTACCCGCAGCTATTCCTGCGTCAAACACAGGCTCAAGCTCCGGGCGCGCCCACTCCGGAATATCGGTAAACTCCTCTCTTGGAATAGCTGCACGCAGATTATTTCCCCTGAGCTGCGGAAACCCTCCGAAAGCACGGTTTAGCATAATCAACGCCTCGGCACGGGTAACTAATTGCTCTTCATGAAGATCACCGTCACCGTAGCCCTTAATAATATCCGTCTTTTGTACATGCGGATTGTAATCATCCGCCGCATCCATCAAGATTTGTACCACATCGCCTCTGGTGGCATAGCTGCTTTGTGCTGATACTCCCGCAAGCGGCAGAGCAGTTATAGCAACAGACGCTGCAAGTATCGCTGCAATTCCTCTTTTCATCTTATTTTATCCTCCTTCACTATATAAATATCAATCGTTTTTTCTTGAAAATGTCAAGCATGTTTGTTTTTTTATATCCCTCTTTTCTTTCATCCAATTCATTATTGGTCTTTTAATTCTCGTTGGCAACAGCTTCGATTAATAAATTTTTGTTTTGCAAATCATCATGCAACGGTTTTGCATAATACCCGTCAATCCGATATTGGTTTTAAAGAGCAAGCTATGCTGTACTTTTCCAAGACTGCTTTTGCTTTTTCAAAATATTTTTTATCTTGATCAATGATCAAAACAAGCAGTACTATCACCCAATATTTACGATAACATACCTATAACAACAAAAGCACAACAAATCCTGCTGTTTTAAAAAATTTTAAAAAATTTTTGACTTATTGCAATGCTGCTGTCTTTATGTTATAATAAACACTACAGAGGTAGCAAAGCCGTTTTTTCGGCTTTGCCTCGGCATGTGTTTATTGTAACGGTGTGTAGCAATGCTATACGCATTGCATTTATGTTATAATAAACACTACAAAAGCAGCAAAGCCGCTTCTTCGGCTTTGCCTCGGCATGTGTTTATTGCAACGGTGTGCAGCAATGCTATACGCATTGCATTTTAGAAACACGGAAAAGGAAAGCAGAATACAATGAATGAAATGATAACCGCAAACATTGCGCTGGATATACTCAGTATCATACTGTCCCTGATACCGGTTGCTTATACCCTCAGCAACCGGCGATACAAGCAAAAGTCAAACCGATATTTTTTAGGAGTGGCAACCTCCAACATTTTTATGATAACAGGCGACTTGGCTGACTGGCTGATTCGTGATACGTCCGATCTTTATGCCAAAACAACGCTTATCGTTTTTTCGTCGCTCTTTTACGTTGCCTCTGCGTTTGTATTATATTTTTTTGCACGTTATATCAGCGAATACTTAAAACTTAACAAACGCTCCAAACGGCTGTGTATGGGTTTTGTTTCCGTTTTATGCTGCATACAAATTATATTCTCCATAATAAGCCCATTTACAGGCTCTGTTTTTTATGTGGCAGACACCGGTTACCAGCGCGGAAACCTGTTTATCATTTCACAGCTTATACCGCTGTTTTGCTATATCCTTTTTACGGTTTTGATCGTAATATACAGAAAAAAGCTAAGTCCCCGTGAAGTCGGCTTTTTTCTGCTGTATATTTTCGTACCCCTGGGAAGCGGAGCCGTGCAAATGTTCCTGCGGGGTGTTGCCGTAGTAAATATCAGTGTGTCTCTGGCTTTGCTGTTTATTCTTGTCAATATTCAATTTGAACATGAGATCACTATGAAACGGCAGGAAAAGGAATTGGCGGATCTGCACATCGATATTATGCTCAGTCAAATCCAGCCGCATTTTTTATATAATGTTCTGACCGGAATACGCAGTCTTTGTGATACGGAACCTGAAAGAGCCGGCGAAGCCATCGGCGCTTTTTCCAAATTCCTGCGGAGTAATATGGAGTCACTGACCAACAGAGCGCCCATTCTGTTCGAGCAGGAACTGGAGCATACGCGCAGCTATCTGTATTTGGAAAAACAGAGGTTCGGAGATAAACTCAATGTGATATATGAGATCGACGCCGTTCATTTTTCTATTCCATCACTCACCTTGCAGCCGATCGCAGAAAACGCTGTACGGCATGGGATCATGAAAAAAGAAAACGGCGGAACAATCACAATAAGCTCCCGCGAAACAGAATATGCTTTTATGATCAAAGTAACAGACGACGGAGTAGGATTTAATACGGAAAATACGGAATCATCCGATCGCATTCACCTGGGGATCAGCAATGTGAAAAACAGGCTGAAGGCTGTATGCGGCGGGACATTAGAAATACAGAGCAGACCGCAAATCGGAACAACGGTTACGATGTTTATACCGAAGGAGGGATAACATGAGATTTTTAGCTGTGGATGATGAAGCTCTTGTTTTAACAGATTTGGAGCGTGCATTAAAGCGCATCCGTCCGGCCTGCGAGATCCGCGGGTTTACATCAGCTAAACAGGCGCTTGCAGCGGCTGAAACAGAAGCCTTTGACACTGCTTTTTTAGATATAGAATTGGGATATACGAACGGCATTCTTTTAGCAAAGCAGCTCAAAGAACTGCAGCCGGAGCTGCATATTGTTTTTGTAACCAGTTATGAAAAATATGCCGTGGACGCTTTTGCAATTCATGCCACCGGTTACTTACTCAAACCCGTTGATGAGGAACAATTAGAAAAAGAACTGACATTTTTATACGGCAGCAGAAACAAAAAGAAGTGTGTCATTAAAACCTTCGGCGGTTTTGACGTCTTTGTCGATGGAAAACTGCTTTTATTTAAGCGGGCAAAATCGAAAGAACTTTTGGCGTACCTGGTTGACAGAAAGGGATGCAGTGTAACGTCAAAAGAAGCCTGCGCGATCCTTTGGGAGGATGCGCCCTATGACCGGACACAAAACAGTTATCTCCAGACGATCATTGTTGAACTGAAACGAACCTTGAAACAAGCCGGTGTTGAGAATATTTTGCAAAAATCCAGAAACAGCCTGTCTGTGAACCCGGAAAATTTCGATTGTGATTACTACCGCTTTATGCAGGGTGATATTACTGCCGTCAATCAGTATCACGGCGATTATCTGTCTTGCTACAGTTGGGCAGAATTCACAATCGGCGTGATAGAGAGCAGGTTGAAGGAAATTTTTCATTAATGCCGTGGAAATAGGACAAATTTTCAAAACCGTTAACATGACAGACGGAATCCTTCAGCGCCGCCGCTCATTCAAACAGAAAAAAACAGCTGCCCTTTCGGACAGCCGTGTGTATCTTTTACGCTCTTGCAGCCTTTGCAGCCTCAACGAGTTTTGTGAATGCAGCCGGATCCGCGATAGCGATCTCCGAAAGCATTTTTCTGTTCATATCTATGCCCGCCTTCTTGAGACCGTTCATGAATGTTGAATAGTTCATGCCGTTCATCTTTGCAGCAGCGCTGATTCTTGTTATCCAGAGTCTTCTGAAATCTCTCTTCTTATGCTTTCTGCCTACGTATGCATTGGCCATTGCGCGCATTACCGCCTGATTAGCCGAACGATACTGCTTGCTCAGTGCGCCGTAATAACCCTTTGCCTGCTTTAATATCTTCTTATGATGCTTCTTTGTAGCGATACCGCCTGTTACTCTTGCCATTTATAATAACCTCTCTTTCCGAATTATTTGTAAGGAATAAGCTTTTTGATCACTGCTGCATTTGCCTTTGAGCAGTAAGCCTGCTTTCTAAGATGTCTCTTTCTCTTAGTTGATTTCTTATTCAGAATATGTCTTCTGAAAGCTCTGTTCTTCTTAACCTTACCGTTTTTTGTGAGGTTAAATCTCTTCGCTGCACCTCTATGTGTCTTTATCTTTGTTTTAGGCATAGTCTTACACTCCTTTTCAATATTACTGTGCTGACGGGGATATGAACATTATCATGTTCCTGCCCTCAAGCTTAGCCGCTTTTTCAACCGTTCCGAACTCTTTTACCGTTTCGGCAAAACGCTCAAGCAAGGCCTTACCAATTTCCGAATGACTCAGCTCACGGCCTCTGAAACGAACCTTTACGCGAACCTTGTCGCCCGACTTCAAAAACTTCACTGCCTGCTTTGCCTTTGTGTTGAAGTCGTTCGTATCAATGGACGGTGAAAGCTGAACCTCCTTGATGTTTACAACCTTCTGGTTCTTTCTGTTCTCCTTTTCGCGCTTGGCAAGCTCAAACTTATACTTGCCGTAATCCATTATCTTGCACACGGGCGGCTTTGCGTTGGGCGCGATCTTTACCAGATCCATACCCTTTTCATTTGCAAGCCTCTGAGCCGCTCTTGCGTCCATAACGCCGAGCTGTTCCCCATCCGCAGATATTATACGAAGCTCATTGTCACGAATTTGTTCGTTGATCTGATGTTCATTCTTACTAATGGTAAACCCCTCCTTTTTAACATCGAGAAAATAAAATCAAAAAAACGGATGAAACCATCCGCTCAAAAAAGATCCCCGGCCGCAGCTGCGGCACAGCAGATATATTTACCGTAAAGCGCAGTTACCGTACGGTGAGAGCGAATGCTTCTTCTTGTTTTCCGCACAATATTATATCACGCCCGCGCTCCGATGTCAATACCTTTTTATGAAAAATCTTCACAATAACCCATTGGTACGGCGCTGCGCCCTGGTACAGTATACACAAAAACGGCGGATATCCGCCGTTTTTTCATACCATGTGCATTTATTTATGCATCCTTTTGCCGCGCTTTTCACCCTTTACCGCAGCCTGCGTAAGATGCTCCATTATGTGCTTCTCGGCGTGTTTTTCGAGCAGCGGCGATACGTGGCGCGAATCGTCTATGGCGCCGATGGACGGGGCGTTCCTGTCCTGCCACCTGTATATGCCCTTAAGCATTATGGGCGTTATTATCGTCGTCACGACTACCACTATGATTATCGGCGCGAAAAACTCCTGGACCATAAGCCCTACCGCCGCTCCTTTTGTGGCAACTATGAGCGCCACCTCGCCGCGCGATATCATTCCCACGCCTATCTTTACCGACTGCAAATTGGTGTAGCCGCACATTTTTGCGCCCAGTCCGCAGCCGACTATCTTTGTCAGCACCGCGATCAGAAGCAGCAGAACAGAGAACAGGATTATCGATCCGCTCATGCCGGCTATCTCCACCTTAAGACCCACGCTTGCAAAAAACACGGGTGAGAGAAGCAGATACGAAAGGGTATCGAAACGGTTCAGCATATATGTAGTCTTTTTTGTTCCTGAAAGTATAAGTCCCGCAACGAACGCTCCCGTTATGTCCGATACTCCGAAAAAGTACTCGGCGCAGAACGCCATGAGCAGACAGAAAGCGAACGCGAGTATGTTGAACCTGCGCAGATCCTTCTTATACTTGTTTATCCACGGCACTCCTATCTTTATCACAGCGACCGCCGCAGCTGCGCAGAATGCGAAGAACGCAAGCACCTTTACGATAACTCCGCCTATCGATACCGAAGCGTCGGCAAAGCTCGTTATTATCGTAAGCGCTATGATGCCGAGCACGTCGTCTATGAGCGCGGCGCCGAGGATGGCGTTTCCGGAATGCGTTGAAAGTTTTCCGAGTTCCTTTAACGTCTCAACCGTTATGGAAACGGATGTGGCGGTGAGGATAACGCCTATGAATATATTCTGGAGCCGCGTCTGCATATCCGCGCCGGGATGGAACATATCTGCTATGAACCATCCTCCGGCTATCGGCAGCAGCACGCCGAACAGCGCTATTATAAACGATTTCAGCCCCGTTCTTTTAAGCTCCTTAACGTCAGTTTCCATACCTGCGGTAAACATGAGCACTATCACTCCCGCCTCCGCAAGGCTTGTTATAAAATCCGTCTCGTGTATTATCCCGAGAAACGCCGGGCCGAGTATGAGTCCCGCCAGAAGCGCGCCCACCACCTGCGGAAGCTGGACCCTCCGCGTCAAAAGTCCAAGCAGCTTTGTGCTCACAAGTATCAGCGCCAGATCCAGAAGATATCTGTAGCCGTAGCTGCTGAGATCGGCAAGGTCAAAGATGTTTTCAAGCATAATACTCCTCCTGTGTTGATGATCCGATATGCGGCGGCAAGGTATGCGCTCCGCAATACTTACTATATATTTTACGCTTATTTCAACAGGAGTGCAATATTTTTTCAGACAAAAATAAGCCCCGAACCGAGGCTTATTTTTGTATATTTTGTACTGTCACATCACACCTTCGACGTGCAGAACGCATCATCCTTGAAATCGACGCTTACCTTGTCGCCGGACACGATCTCTCCGTCGATTATCTTCTCGGACAGCATATCCTCTATCTTGCTCTGGATAGCGCGGCGGAGCGGTCTCGCGCCGTAGACCTTATCAAAGCCCTCGTCCGATATGCGTTCGACTGCCGCATCAGTGAAAGACACCTCTATATCCTCATCCGCCAAGCGCTTTTTAAGCGAAGCGAGCATAAGTCCCGCTATCTGCTTTATCTCATCCTTTTCAAGACGGTCGAATACGATTATCTCGTCTATACGGTTGAGGAATTCCGGCTTGAACGCCCTCCTCACCTCCGCCATGACCTTCTCCTTTATGCCCTCCTTCTCGCTCTTTCCGCTGTCTCCGCCGTTTCCGAAGCCCAGCTTTGAAGCTCCGCTGCCGAGTATATCGCTCGCGCCGAGATTGGACGTCATGATTATGACGGTATTCTTAAAATCCACCGTCCTGCCCTGAGCGTCGGTCAGGATGCCGTCGTCAAGTATCTGGAGCATGATATTGAATACGTCGGGATGGGCTTTTTCGATCTCGTCGAAAAGTATAACCGAATACGGATGCTTTCTTATCTTTTCGGTGAGCTGTCCGCCCTCCTCAAAGCCTACGTATCCCGGAGGCGAGCCGATAAATTTCGACACCGCATGCTTTTCCATATATTCCGACATATCGACTCTTATAAGCGAATTTTCCGAACCGAACATCGCTTCCGCAAGCGCCTTTGAAAGCTCCGTTTTGCCTACGCCGGTAGGGCCGAGAAACAGGAACGAGCCTGTCGGACGTTTCGGATCCTTAAGTCCCGCGCGTCCTCTCTTGATAGCCCGCGACACCGCCGAGACGGCCTCGTTCTGACCTATAACGCGCGCATGGAGCGTTTCTTCCAGATGGCGCAGCTTTTCCATCTCCTCCTGCCTGAGCTTTGAGGCCGGGATATTGGTCCAGTCCGAAAGTATCTCGGCGATATCGTCCTCTGTCACCACAAGCTCGGACGAAGTGCCGCTGCCCTTCCAGTCCTTCTTAAGCTTATCCATTTCCTCCTGAACGCTCTTTTCCTTATCCCTTATCTGCGCAGCCTTTTCGTACTCCTGCGCATTTACGGCTTCCTCGCGCTCGCTCGCGAGCTTTTCAAGCTCCTTTTCCTTCTCCTTAACATCCGGAGGCGCGGTCTTGGATTTGAGCTGCTTTTTGGCGGACGCTTCGTCTATAAGGTCTATCGCCTTATCCGGCAGGAACCGGTCGGTTATATACCTTGCCGACATGGCCGCCGCCGCCTTGAGCGCCTCATCCGTTATCGTTACCCCGTGGTGAGCCTCGTATTTATCGCGTATCCCTTCAAGGATCTCCACCGTCTCGTCAACAGTCGGCTCGCCCACCGTTACCGGCTGGAACCGTCTTTCAAGAGCCGCGTCCTTTTCGATATATTTCTTGTATTCCTTGAGTGTTGTCGCGCCTATGAGCTGAAGCTCGCCTCTTGCCAGAAACGGCTTGAGGATATTCGAGGCGTCAAGCGAACCCTCAGCGCTGCCCGCGCCCACTATGGTATGGAATTCGTCCACGAACAGGATAACGTCGCTTGAATGCGTTACCTCGTCTATAACCTTCTTAAGGCGTTCCTCAAACTCGCCCCTGTACTTTGCGCCCGCTACCATAGCCGAAAGGTCTATCGAAACAAGCCTTTTCGCTTTTAGCTGCTCGGGTACGTCGCCCGCCGCTATCTTTTCCGCAAGACCTTCCACAACCGCCGTCTTGCCCACGCCCGGCTCTCCGATAAGACACGGGTTGTTCTTTGTGCGTCTCGAAAGTATCTGCGTTACACGCTCTATCTCCTTCGACCTGCCTATTACAGGATCGAACTTGCTTTCACGCGCAAGCTCCGTAAGATCCCTGCCGTATTCGTCAAGCGTTGGAGTCGATGATTTTCCGCCCTTCTTGGACGGTCTGTATTCGCCCGCAGCCGCAGGCTCAGCCGCTCCGCTGTTGAGCGACTCCATTATATCGTCGTACACTCGCTGCAGATTAAGCCCGAGCGATACGAGCACTCTTACGCCAACGCTGTCGCTGTCGCGCATTACCGCCACCAGAATATGCTCTGTACCTATATAGTTGTGACCCATCTGTCTTGCCTCCATTGCGGCAAGCTGCAGGATGCGCTTCGTTCTCGGCGTGAGCGGCAGCTCCGTCTCAGTGCTGAACGGCTCGTTCGAGCCGGTCAGCTCCGTGATCTTGTCTATGACCTTATCCTCGCTGATACCCGCATTCTCCAGCACCTTTGCGGCTACGCCCGAGCCTTCCTTTATAAGCCCCGCCACAAGGTGTTCGCTGCCTATATACCTGTGTCCCAGCGCGCACGCCGTATCGTGCGCCTCGCTTATAGCGATCCTTGCTCTTTCCGTAAAGTTTGAAAACAACATAATATTCACTCTCCCATCTTTAAATAAACTGCTGCTGATCCTCTCATGCCTCGGGAACGCGTCCCTCAGGCTCTATATATTCGCTCTTATAAGCTCAGCGCGCGCCTTGTCGCGCTCGCCGGGGGCGAGCTCTTTTCCTCCGGCTATTACCGACGGAGCCGTTTTTACCATAAGCTCTATGGGCGTCATGCTCCCGTCACATTTGATTATCCCCATATTCTGGCCGAGCATTACATCCGAAAGCAATGTTTTTGCCTCCGCAGACGTTATGCTCCTCGCATATTTCAAAATACCGTAGGAGCGGCAGACCTTATCCTCAAGCTCCAGCCTGCGGCTCTTTTCAAGCGCCTCCCGCGCCTGCTTTTCCAGCCCGGACAGCTTATCAACCGCCGACCTGACTTTTTCTATTATCTCCTTTTCGGTAAGACCCATCGTTACCTGGTTCGATATCTGGTACAGGCATCCGTCCGCCTCGCTGCCCTCGCCGTACAGACCGCGCACGGCAATGCCGACGCTTGCCACCGACTGCGTTACTCTTGCGATATTCCCCGTCATCGTGAGCGCGGGAAGATGCATCATGACCGAAGCGCGCAGACCCGTTCCGGCGTTCGTCGGGCACGCTGTGAGATATCCGAACTGCTCGTCGAACGCATACGTGATAGACTCCTCTATAACATCGTCAACCTTATCCGCAAGATCGTAGGCCTCGTCGAGACAGCAGCCGCCCATTATTACCTGAAGTCTTATATGATCCTCCTCCATGAACATTATGCTCATGGTTTTGTTTTTGTTTACAAGCACCGAATGTCCCTTGCCGTCAACCATCTGCGGGCTTATGAGGTGCTCTTCAAGCATAGATATCTTTTCCGTCCTGCTGAGCTTATCAAGGTCGTAGAGCTCGAAGTCCTTTGAAAGCGTCGAATTGCTTTCAAATATCGACGCATGGAGCTTTTTTGTTACCTCGGCCGCAGCACTGCCGCCCAAAGCCGCCGGGAACGGCGTTTTATCTATGTTCCTCGCCAGCCTGATCCTCGTCGAGATTATGATACCGTCGTTAAGATCGTTATACCAGATCATTTTGACCCACCTCCGTTACCCTCTATGGATTTTATTTCCGAATGCAGCTTGGCCGCCGTTTCATAGTCCTCCTTCGCCACCGCTTCCTTGAGACGGCGCTTCAGATCGTCCAGACGGCGCTTCTGCTTTATCTCCGCGCTCGACTTCGACGGCACCTTTCCTACATGCTCCGAGCTTGAATGTATCTGCCTGAGAGCCTGCGACGCTCCGGCGGAAAAGGTTTTGTAGCATTCGCCGCAGCCGAACCTCCCCGTTGCGGTGAAGTCACCCCAGCTGTGTCCGCAGACCGGACACACGCTTCCGCCCTTCTGCGCGGTATTCTGTACCATCGGCGATCCGAACATGTCGAGATCGTCAAACATATTGAACAATTCCGAAAACAGATCCATCATTTTACTCTCCTCCTCATCTTTACACATGTCATATCATACTTCGCCTGCATTTCACAGACGCCTCCTTCATATTTTTCAGTATACTGGCTCTTAGCCTCCCGGCACCGGGAACTGCTGCGAGCGCCGGATCCGATACCGCCGCCTTCATCAGCTCCGCCCCGGTGCGGTCCGTATACCCTGCCGAAAGCAGCTTTGCTATTTCAACAAGCGCCTCGTCCGTACTCAGGTCTTCCCCGCCCCCGGCAGACGGTATATGCTTTATTCTGACGCAGCCGCCGCCGCCGCGCCGCGACTCTACAACATAGCCGCGTTCGGGGCTGAACCGCGTCGATATAACGTAATTTATCTGCGACGGCACGCAGCCGAATATATCAGCCAGCTCGTTCCTCTGTATCGTCAGCCAATCTCCGGCGTCCTGCTTCATAAGCTCCAGTATGAACGCCTCTATCTTATCCGTTATGCCCACTTTGACCACCTTCTTGACTTTGACTTTCTTTGACCTTTCATTTATTATTATACTCCTTTTTTTCCGTTTGTCAATAGCTTTCCCTAAAAAATATGTATTGATTTGATGTATAGTTTATGAACACATTGTTAATCAGCGGAATTTCAGAAAATATTCAGTAAAAACAAGTTACAGTTCAGGTATCAAAAATGGCGTAAAATAGGCATTGTACAAAAGGTAGAAAACTCAAAATAAAAATTTTATCAAAAATAAAAGAGAAAAGCAGTTATCCACGCAACAGAAAACGATAGTGA
>CALXZP010000038.1 GCA_944393255.1 uncultured Clostridia bacterium
CTGGAACGGACATTTGCGAAGCAAAAGGCACTGAGCGACGAAGTCGCGAGGTGACCGCTTTCGTAGAGCCTGTAATAAACGCAGGTGACACGAAGCAAAAGGCATCGAATGACGAGCGGAGCGAGTCATGAGATGACCGCTGACGCAGCACCGCTTATCTACAACGCATGGTCAAAAGATTCATCATAAAATGTCAGCATGTGTGCAGTTTTGAAGGTACAACCTTCATGATCCTCCTTAGCTCAGTCGGTAGAGCATGCGGCTGTTAACCGCAGTGTCGTTGGTTCGAGTCCAACAGGGGGAGTTAGGGCATGAAGCCTGAACAAAAGAGATTGGCTCCATGGTCAAGCGGTTAAGACACCGCCCTTTCACGGCGGTATCGCGGGTTCGATTCCCGCTGGAGTCACCATATACGGGCCATTAGCTCAGTTGGTTAGAGCATCCGGCTCATAACCGGACGGTCTGGGGTTCGAGTCCCTGATGGCCCACCAACTGTGCACTACTATGAATCCGAACCATTATGGATTGGACAAATAGGTAGTGCACTTTTTATTATCAGATTTTATGCGCCTTTAAGGTGCTTTTTTATATTCTTGCAAAATTGGATAAAAATTGCCAAAATGAAAAAAATACTGATTTTATTCGTTCGTCGCGAACCGTGTGTGTCTATATTTATTGTGTGAGTAATTATAGTGTTTAAGACAAAATTCAGCCTCGTATTTGTCTGGTGTCTTGTACTTTAATGTTGCATGCGGGCGTTCTTTGTTAAATCTGAACTGGGATTTGTCTCGTTTGTTGCGGAAGATATGATTATAGTATGTGCCTTTAGCGACTTTTAGAGATTCACATAATGTGTTGACATTGTATTCGGAGGATAGTTTTTCAATTTCATGTAGTCTGTCTTGCAGTGGTGAAGTTGCTGTACAATCTGCGGTTTGTAATATGGTAATAATACGGTTTAAGCGTCCAACTTTCCTTTTGAGTCCATTAAATTCACGTACATTTATTGCGATGGGTTTATTGAGATTGTCCTTGTACGTTTTAACCCATGAGTAAAACGTACTGCGAGCTATACTGACATCATCGGTTATAGTGTTGACTGATTCGCCTGATAAATAGCGATTGATTAACATTTGTTTTTCCTCTTGTGTGAGGTTTGTGTTCATAATGAAGCCTCCTTGAAAAATTATTGTTTAATAGTATCAATCTCGAATTAATACTATTGCCTAAAAGTATATACATGTTTTTTGACTTATGTCAATTGATTTTTATGATAAATAATGATATAATAATTAAAAAGTCATGAATTTATTAGTCCAATTAAACATTTAGAAATGGGTGATAAAATGTCTAAGATAACAAAAGAACAGATGCAGCGACATGTAAAAACACATACAGAGCGTTCTAATGATGATAACAATGCTGTTAATGCGCTTAAAGCCTTTTTTAAATCTGGAAAAATATATAGCAATTTCTCAAGCGAAGATAAATGGCCTAATACAGATGGTTCATTTGAAATAGTACCAAAGCCAGAAATGGCGAGACAACCTAAACAAAATTTTATTGTTCAAATAAAAGGAACAAAAACAGCCAATATTACGAAAGATGGAGTTGTCAAATATTACTTACAAAATCTTGCATTTCCGGCATATATAGCAAGTGAAATTACGTTAGATCCAGGAATCTTGTTTGTTGTACTAAACCCAGGCATGAGAAATCAAGAGAGGATTTTTTGGAAGTATATGTCGTCTAATTTTATTGCTTCTATTGATTTTGACAAGGGTTCTAAGACTATTGATTTCACTTGTGATGATGAAATTGAAAATACAAATGAATCAGAAGATGAATTTGTAAAAAAACTTGAATATATCTCTGCTACTCACTCATATGTAAAACAACTTGAGTCGAATGAGTACACAAAAGAGGATGTTGTTAAAATAATAAATACACGCTGTGAGAATATATCAGAAATAATTAAAACAGGAATCGACTTTAGCTATAAAAGAGATAAAATTTCTCGTAAAATTTTAACCGAATTAGAGGATTTATGTAAGGCTACATTATTAGCAAATGGATTACAATATTATAGTTTAATGAATCTTCGCATTGCGTGGGAACTAGCTGTGCTGAATATAGATACAAAATTTTTGTCTGTTTTTTTGCAGGGGTTGCGATATATAGGTTTGAAAGTGCCAGAAGATGGACAATATGAAAGGTTGATGTTGAAATATTATAATTTTTTATGGAGAATAAGAGAATACTTAGATAATAAATTTCATTTAAAAGTACTGGAAAATTTAGAAGATTTTCCCTTGGAGAATAATGAAGAAGATAGAGAATATAATCAACTTTTGGCTGTGGCGATTGAGACTGTTGCCAATACATCTAATACAATACGCCCAAACAGATATTACATTCAAAAGAAAACTGCATTTTATGTTGGGAAGCAAAGATACTTTGAAGTTACTTTGCAGTTGGCGGATAAGTATGCCACAAAATACAATAGATTGACCGTATACACTAAACTTGATATGTCTTCAGATTATTCTATAAAAGTGGGAAGCGCAAAAGCTAAAATCGACTTATGGGATAAACCAACGGAAATTAGAGTTATTACAGATTGGAAAGTGTCAATAGAGCCAGCTGCGTTGAACAAAATATCAAAAATCTTAATGTTTAATATAAAGCTATCATCTAATTATAATGAGTATCATGATTTAATGAATTTTTTAACAACAACTGGTATGAATATACTTGATTTTATTGACTTAAGCGAGGAAAGATTTAATAAATATTTAGATTATATTTACAAAAATGTAAATACGCGTTATTTTGGAGATGTTCTTATAGCATTACATGATAAATTTGGTAAAAAATACACTATTTTTGGAGGGCGTACGATTCGATATGCATTGATTAAATTACAAGAAGATTTGATAGAAGATTTGATACCATATAATAATGCAGATGCTTTAAATATTGATGATGCATATTTGTCAAAAAAGTGTTACGCATTTGAAAAAAATCCTATACTATATAATCTTCCAAATAGAAAAACAAATGGGAAGACTATTTCTACAGATGTGTTGAGGGCAATAGGAGGCAGCAATATAGGTAGATATTTACCATATGTTAGAATGAAGTATTTAATTAATGCTACTGGTGAATTGTATCAACTAAAGAACGATATAGAGTATCTTGAAGATGAACAAACAGTGGCAGCCTATAATGATAAATTAACTCCATGGGATAGACAACAAGGACGTCAATTAATTGAGAAGGATGGCTTTGTATATTTAGACGAATATGTGGAAAACACACTCTCCATTTTGCGAGAACTTGCAAAATTTTCTAGAGAGGGGAACGCTGGTCAAGAACAGCTGAATAAAATATTTGTTGAAAAGCTTAACACAATTTTGATTGATGAAACAAAGATAATGGTATTAAAAAACATTTTTGTTAATTCTAAAATTATGATGATTTATGGAGCTGCAGGCACAGGAAAAACTACTTTGATGAATAATATCTCAGACTTAATGAATGGCAGAAGGAAATTATTTTTAGCTAAAACACATACGGCTTTAGAAAATTTGAAAAGAAGAATAGAAGCACCTGGCTCTGATAGTGAGTTTATGAGCGTTGATAAATTTATAAAGTCAAGAGTGTCAAATAATTATGATGTGATTTTTGTAGATGAGTGCAGTACAATTGACAATAGAACGATGCTTCTTTTATTGAAAAATCTTAGCGGGGAATCACTTTTGATATGTGCTGGTGATATATATCAGATAGAATCAATAGACTTTGGGAATTGGTTTTTTTATGCAAAAGAGATTCTGCCTACAAAATCAGTAGTTGAGCTTGATAGTGTGTGGAGAACAGAAGACGAAAAAATTAAGAATCTTTGGGATGAGGTAAGATTTTTGCGCCCTATTATTACAGAAAGATTAGCTATAGATGGCCCTTTTTCAGAAAATATTAGTGGAAAAATACTTGAAAGAGATGATGAAGACGAGGTTGTTTTGTGCTTAAATTATGATGGGAAATTCGGATTAAATAGCATTAATAATTATTTCCAAAATGCAAATCCATCCAGTGAAACATTTGAATGGTATGATTGGAAATATAAAGTAGGGGATCCGATTTTATTTAATGAGAATAAAAGATTCCCGATGCTATATAATAATTTAAAAGGCACGATTATAGATATACAAGAAGAGGAAACAAATATTACCTTCACAATTGATATATCGACAGTTTTAACGGCAGTCGACTTTCGTAATTCAGAAGTGGAATGGATTTCGAATACTGATAAATTAACACGTATTCAATTTACTATATACGCAAAGGATGATAGCAAAATAGAAAGAGAATATGAAGAATCAAGGATGAGATCTATTGTACCTTTTCAATTAGCATATGCTGTATCAATCCATAAGGCGCAAGGTTTAGAATATAATTCGATAAAGATTGTAATTCCAAATAATAATTCTGAAAAAATATCTCATGGTATTTTTTATACAGCCATAACTCGAACAAAGAAAAAGTTAAAAATATTTTGGAGCGCGGATACTATGCAAAAAGTCATTAGCGGATTTTGTACCGAAAAGGAAAAATCAATAAGCCTTGATATAATCAAGGAAGAGCTAAAAAATATGGAGAGTAAGGAATAAACCGAAAAACAAATTATCGGTTAATTGTATGAGTAATCGGTTAAAAGTATAAGCTATAGGCTAGAGGTACAACAAAACGGTTAATTGTATCAATCTTGTAGTGCAAACGCAACTATACACTGCCTAAGATATCCGATTTATTTTATCTCGGATACCTTAGGTATTTTTTTATTCTAATTACCTATGTTTTCTCATATGTGTTTCAGATTTTTATAAATTTACTAAAGACTGCTTGAATTCTTTGCTTGTTTATGTTATAATAAACACAGTAGCAGAAGCAAAGCCGTTTTTCGGCTTTGCCTCGGGATGTGTTTATTGTAACGGAGTGAAGCAATGCTAAACACATTGCACTAATGTTATAATAAATACAGTTAATGAAGAAAAGCAGCGTTGCTGCTGTTTCTTCGGCATGTATTTATTGTAACGGAGTGAAGCAATGCTATACGCATTGCACTTATGTTATAAATAAATACAAGGAAAGACAGGAGAGGAAACAAAAATCAGCGGCTTTATATGCATGTTATTTAACAAAAGGAGGAGAGAATATGGCTGTAAGCGGAATAGAACATATAGCGATCAGCTCGTACGATACGGCGGCGCTTAAGGATTGGTATATGGACATGTACGGCGGCAGAGTCGTGTATGATAACGGAAAGGGTACATATTTTGTGCAGTTCCCTGACGGAAGCATGATCGAATTTGTTAAGGCTGCCGAGGATAAACCGGCGGACACACAGAAAACTGCCGGAATAAGACATCTCGCATTCTCGGTAAGTCCCAAGGCTTTTGATGAGATAGTTGCAAAGCTTAAGGCGGATGACAGAGTTGAAGAGATCCAGGACGTATCGGAGAATGCTGCGGGGATAAAGACATATTGGTACAGAGATGTAGAGGGTAATTATTCGCATCTTATTTATCGGCCGGAGCCGCTTGCTTAAGTTAATATTTTATATTAAAATATACACATTTTTAAGGAGGAGAATCCAATGAGTGATTTTTTGAATTTCAGCCTTGAAGGTAAGATAGCGCTCGTAACAGGCGCGTCATACGGGATCGGCTACGCAATCGCGTCTGCATATGCTAAGTGCGGAGCAAAGATCGTGTTCAACGACATTAATCAGGAGCTTGTTGACAAGGGTGTTGCTTCATACAAGGCTGACGGCATAGATGCAAAGGGCTATGTTTGCGACGTTACAAATGAACAGGCTGTTCAGGACATGGTAAAGGATATAGAGGAGAATGTAGGCGTTATAGATATCCTTGTTAATAACGCGGGCATTATCAGAAGAATTCCTATGTGCGAAATGACAGCCGAGCAGTTCCGTCAGGTCATTGACGTAGACCTTAACGCTCCGTTTATCGTATCAAAGGCTGTTATTCCGTCAATGATCAAGAAGGGTCATGGTAAGATCATAAACATCTGTTCGATGATGTCAGAGCTTGGCCGTGAAACCGTTTCGGCTTATGCCGCAGCTAAGGGCGGTCTTAAAATGCTCACGAGAAATATCTGCTCGGAGTACGGCGCTTATAATATCCAGTGCAACGGTATCGGACCCGGATATATCGCTACTCCGCAGACTGCTCCGCTCCGCGAAAAGCAGGCTGACGGTTCAAGACATCCGTTTGACCAGTTCATATGCGGAAGAACTCCGGCTGGCAGATGGCTGCAGGCTGAAGAGCTTACAGGCCCGGCAGTATTCCTTGCATCGGATGCTTCAAACGCAGTTAACGGACATGTTCTTTATGTTGACGGCGGCATTCTTGCTTATATCGGAAAGCAGCCGTGATCGTACTTATAAATGGCCATCAACAAACGCGCGGTATTTTACCGCGCGTTTTGTCATAAAAGCGGGGGTGAACATGGTATGATAAAAAGAAAATTGGCGCTTGCTTTGGTGCTTGCCGCAGCTGCGGCTGCACCGGTCTCGGCCGCAGAGGATATAGCGGTATTTGTGGACGGTGCGAGAGTAGAGTTTGACGTTGAGCCGGTCATAATAAATGACAGAACTATGGTACCCATGCGCAGGATATTCGAGGCGCTGGGAGCCGAAGTGTCATGGGATGAGGATACGCATACGGCCGTAAGCGCGTTCGGCGGCATAAATATAAGCATAAGCGCCGGCGATCCTGTAATGTACAGAAACGGCGGGGCGATAGCTCTGGATTCACCGGCGGTGATCATAGACGGACGGACGCTCGTTCCTGTACGGGCTTTGTCGGAGGCTTTCGGCTGTGAAGTCAACTGGAACAGCTCGGCAAGGACTGTTTTTATCGTTTCCGAAGAGAATACCGGTCAATTCATACCGGAGCTCGTTCCCGAATACAGCGGCAGCGCATATACGGTGATGAATGATAATATACCGTATTTTAACAGTGATGAGATAACGCAGATATCATTTGAAAGCTATAGCGAGCTTGACAGCTTGGGCCGCTGCGGCACAGCCTTTGCAAGTCTTTCTTCCGATACGATGCCGTCGGAGAAACGGGGAGAGATAGGAATGATCAAGCCTTCGGGGTGGGTCACTGCCAAATATGATTTTGTGGACGGAAAGTATCTGTACAATAGATGTCATCTGATAGGCTACCAGCTATCGGCTGAAAATGCCAATGAAAGAAATCTGATAACGGGAACACGGTATATGAACGTGGAAGGGATGCTTCCTTTCGAAAATATGACGGCGGAATATATAGAGGAAACGGGAGGACATGTTATGTATCGGGTAACGCCGGACTTTCGCGGAAGCGAGCTTGTTGCCCGCGGAGTGCTGATGGAGGCCTTGTCAGCGGAGGACGGAGGCGAAGGACTGTGCTTTAATGTTTACTGCTATAACGTTCAGCCGGGGGTTGCGATCAATTATATTGACGGCAGCAGCGAGGCAGTGACGGACGTAAACACGGATACCGTGATCGAAGCGGTATACGTGCTTAACACGAGATCAAAGAAATTTCATTACCCGGATTGTCCCGGGATATCAAATATGAGCGATAAGAACAGGCAGGAATACAGCGGAAGCAGAGCCGCTTTGATTGCTCAGGGCTATTCCCCGTGCGGGATATGCGATCCCTGAACATAATATCCTGAGCCGGACGGGAGATCAAAAAAGGGACTGCAGGCATATTTGCGCAGTCCCGCGGCGTGTCAGTCTTTTAATGTATCGGGTATCAGTGATTTGATCTTTTCAAAGCTTTCCTCGCTTATAACATGTTCGATGCGGCAGGCGTCCTGCTGCGCAGTTTCTTCGCTCACGCCGAGCAGGATGAGATATTTTGTAAGAGTTTTGTGCCGGTCATATATCTTTTCGGCTATCTGCTGTCCCTTTTCGGTCAGCAGTATCATCCCGTGCGGATCGTTTTCGATATATCCGTCTGCTTTAAGGAGCGACACGGCTCTTGATACGCTTGGTTTTGAAAAGTTCATTTCATGAGCTATATCTATAGAACGTACATAGCCGTACTTATTTTTTAATATGAGTATCGTTTCAAGATACATTTCACCTGATTCAAGCAGCTTCATAAAAAGCCTCCTCCCGTGTATGTACAGGTCTCGGTTAGCCTGTGAAACACTGATTAATTATTTAAATATATTTTAGCACAAACTAACGTGTTTTTCAAGAGGGAAGTTGAATTTCGTGCAAAAACATGCCCGAATATGTCATGCAGATAAATTTTATCAATTTATTATATAGATTATTTAAAATAAACAGTTGTTTTTTTACTCAGTTAATGGTATAATTAAATTATATCAGCGGCACAGTTCCGTTTGTGCTGCGGCATATATTTATGATATGGGGTGACCGCCGCTGCGGTCATGCAGAAAGGTTTGATCATTTGTTTAAAACATTCCGTGAGGATATAAGATCGGTAATGGAGCGGGATCCTGCGGCGCGCAGCGGTCTGGAAGTGTTTTTTCTGTATTCCGGAGTTCATGCGGTCATGTGGCACAGGATAGCGCACTGGTTTTACAGACATAACAGAAAATTCTGTGCGAGACTCATTTCTCAGTTTTCCCGGTTTATGACCGGTGTTGAGATACATCCGGCGGCGAAAATAGGAAAGGGATTGTTTATTGACCATGGCATGGGGGTCGTGATAGGCGAGACTGCGGAGATCGGCGATAACTGTACCATCTACCAGGGCGTCACTCTCGGAGGTACCGGAAAGGAATGCGGAAAGAGGCATCCTACCATAGGAGATAACGTTATGATAGGCTCGGGGGCTAAGGTGCTCGGTCCGTTCACCGTAGGCAGCAACTCGAAGATCGCCGCGGGAGCGGTGGTGCTCTCTGAAGTACCGTCCGATTCAACGGCGGTAGGCGTTCCGGCAAGGATAGTAAGCATGGGAGGCGAACGGGTATACGACCTTGACCAGATAAAGATACCGGATCCGGTAGCGCAGCAGATAAACGCGCTTAATCTGCGTATCGACGAGCTGAGCGCCGAGCTTGAAGCTCTGCGCCGGGGACATGGGAATGAGTGATGATAACGAAGCAGAGACCGGCGCTTAAGCGCGGTACGGCGTAAGCGGAAGGAGCTATTGATATATAATATGAAGATATATAATACGATGACAAGAAAGAAAGAGGAATTTATCCCTCTTGATAAAAATAATGTTAAAATGTATTCGTGCGGGCCTACTGTATACAATTATTTTCATATAGGCAACGCGAGACCGTTTATAATATTTGATACTATGAGGAGATACCTCGAGTATCTCGGCTACGGCGTTACATTTGTTCAGAATTTCACCGATATAGACGACAAGATGATAAAACGTGCAAACGAGGACGGAATAACGGTAAAGGAGCTCGGTGAGCGTTTTATCGATGAATATTTCAAGGATGCAAAGGCCATAGGCATACGTCCGGCGACCGTTCATCCTAAGGCTACCGAGAACATCGATGCGATAATAGATATAATAAAAAAGCTTGTTGACAACGGATACGCGTATGCCATGGAAGGGAACGTATACTTTTCAACGAAGAAGTTCAAGGATTACGGCAAGCTGTCGAAGCAGCCGCTCGATGAGCTTGAGGCCGGAGCAAGGATAGATGTTAACGAGCACAAAAAAGATCCGATGGATTTTGCGCTGTGGAAGGCAAAGAAGGAAGGCGAGCCTTATTGGGAGAGCCCGTGGGGCGAAGGCAGACCGGGCTGGCATATAGAGTGCAGCGCTATGGCGAACAAGTATCTCGGCGAGACTATTGATCTCCACTCGGGCGGACAGGATCTCGTTTTCCCGCATCATGAGAATGAGATAGCGCAGAGCGAATGCGCGAACTGCAGAGAGTTTTCGAGATACTGGATGCATAACGGCTACATCAACGTCGATAACCGCAAGATGAGCAAATCTCTCGGTAATTTCTTTACAGTACGTGATATACTTGAAAAATACGACGGAGAAGTCATACGGTTTTTCATGCTTTCCGCACATTACAGAAACCCCATCAACTTTTCCGATACGCTTATGGAACAGGCAAGATCGGCAGTCGAAAGGGTGTATACATGCATAGAAAACCTTGAATTCCTGCGCGGCAGTGCGGAAGATAAGGCATGTGACGAAGAGCTTAAGACAAGGTTAAACGAGCTCAGAGACCGGTTCATTGCAGCCATGGACGACGACCTTAACACGGCCGACGCGATCGCTGCGATATTCGATATCGTGTATACCGCCAATACCGAGATCACGAGCGGATCCGGAAAAGAGGCGATAGAGCTGGCGCTCGGACTTATACGGGAGCTTGGCGGAGTTCTCGGGCTGTTCGGCAAAGAGACCGCGAAGGATCTTGACGCGGAGATAGAGGAGCTTATCAGAAAACGCGGAGAGGCCAGAAAAGCGAAGAACTGGGCGGAGGCCGACGCTATCCGCGACAAGCTGAAAGAAATGAACATAGTGCTTAAGGATACTCCGGACGGCGTAAAGTGGAGCTTTGCGAAGTGATGAAGTTTACAAGGCAGCCGAACGAATACAATGCGCTTGTGCTGGCGTATATCGGTGATTCGCTGTACGACGTGTACGTTCGTTCGCGGATAATGGAGGAATACCCGAGCAGGTCGGCGCATCAAATGCATGTGGAAGCGATCAAATTTGTCAGCGCGCACGGTCAGTCCGAGGCGGTGAAAGCTATAGAGAGCTATCTTTCCGAGGCGGAGCTGGCGGCCTATAAGCGGGGCAGAAATACGAAATCATACACTGTGCCGAAGAATGCCGACGTCGGAGAATACCGCCGTGCGACAGGCTTTGAGGCCTTGCTGGGATGGCTTTTCACGGGAGGCCGCGAGCAGCGGCTCAAGGAGGTCATGGAGCTTGCGTACGACTCGGTAAAAACGCCGGCGGAGACCGGACATAAAAACGTATAGATTAGGGTCATCGGTTGCGGCGATCCGAATTTATATAAATAACAGGCGGATGAAGGCTTGCCCCGGATACCGCCCGTCAAAAATCATTACAGGAGGAATTAAGAATAATGGATGCAAAAAGAGCTACAGAATTAGCCATTATCGCAAACAGAGTGCGGAAGAATGCACTTACAGCGGTATTCAATGCGCAGTCGGGTCATCCCGGAGGCTCGCTGTCGATAGCGGACGTTTTAACGCTTCTTTATTTTGAGGTAATGAACGTCGATCCTAAGGATCCGAAGAACGAAAACAGAGACAGGTTTGTTTTGTCTAAGGGTCACACGGCTCCGGCGCTGTACGGTACGCTGGCGGAGCGCGGATTTTTCCCGGTCGAGGACGTTGCTGGTTTCAGACATGTAGACAGCTATCTGCAGGGACATCCTGATATGAACAAGGTTCCCGGCGTTGATATGTCCACAGGCTCTCTGGGACAGGGCGTGTGCGTTGCGGGCGGTATGGCGCTTGCGGCGAAGCTGGACAATAAGGATTACAGAGTCTATTCTATCCTCGGCGACGGAGAGCTTGAGGAAGGTCAGGTTTGGGAGCAGGCGATGTTTGCTCCGCATTACAAACTGGACAACTTTACCATATTCGTTGATAACAACGGTCTCCAGATAGACGGCAACATTGCGGACGTTATGAACCCCAATCCCATAGACGCTAAGTTTGAGGCGTTCGGCTGGAACGTTATCCATGCGGACGCGCATGATTTCAATGCGCTGTATGACGCTGTTGAGGCTGCTAAGCAGTGCAAGGGCAAGCCGACGGCGGTCATAATGAAATCGGTAAAGGGCAAGAATGTTTCGTTTATGGAAAACCAGGCGGCATGGCACGGGACGGCTCCCAATAAGGAGCAGTACGATCAGGCTATAGCTGAGCTTGACGCTAAAATTGCAGAATTGGAGGCGATGTTATAATGGCAAAGAAGGCTACAAGAGTATCATACGGTGAGGCGCTCGTCAAATACGGAGATAATGAAAACATCGTCGTTCTTGACGCGGATCTTTCAAAGTCCACAAAGACCGATACATTCAAAAAGACATATCCGGAGCGCTTTATAAACTGCGGTATTGCGGAAGCTGACATGATGTGCGTTGCCGCAGGACTGGCGGCGAGCGGCAAGACTGCGTTTGCATCGACATTTGCGATGTTTGCGGCAGGCCGTGCATTCGAGCAGGTAAGGAATTCGATCGGCTATACAAAGCTCAACGTTAAGATAGGCGCTACGCATGCGGGTATCTCGGTAGGCGAGGACGGAGCTTCGCATCAGTGCCTTGAAGACATCGCGCTCATGCGTACGATCCCGGGTATGGTCGTTATAAATCCGGCTGACGATATAGAGGCGCAGCTTGCCGTGAAGGCAGCGATAGACCATGACGGTCCGGTATATATGCGTTTCGGCAGACTGGCGGTAGAGGACGTAAACGGTGAGGATTATAAGTTTGAGCTCGGCAAGGGCGTTCAGCTCAAGGACGGCAAGGACGTTACTATCATAGCTACAGGTCTTATGGTCCAGGAGGCGCTCAAGGCTGCGGACATGCTTAAGGCAGACGGCATAGACGCGCGGGTAATAAACATACATACTATCAAGCCTATTGACGAGGATATCATCACAAAGGCTGCAAAGGAGACCGGCGCTATAGTAACGGCTGAAGAGCATTATATCATGGGCGGTCTCGGCAGTGCGGTGACCGAGGTGGTATGTGCGAATGCGCCGTGCCCGGTAAAGATCATCGGCACAGACCGCTACGGAAAATCGGGAAAACCGAACGAGCTTTTTGAAGAATACGGTCTGACGGCTGAAAATATCGCTGAAAAGGCGAAGGAAGCGGCTGCAATGAAGAACTGATCCGGCTGTCGCAGCGCGTCTGACCGGAGGAGATGGAGGAGTATATGAAGAAAATAATTACTGCTGTTGCCTGCGCGGCCATGATTGCCGGACTTGCCGGCTGCGGCGGCGGAGACGACCGGAACACAGCGGTGCAGGAGATACCGCGCGTGAGCCCGGACATGCTTATTTCGGCGGAGACGGCGTCGGCAGCGGCCGGCAATACGCTCAGCCTTTCAGACACGGGCATAGTGAGCGAGGGCAATAAGCTTACCGCAGTGTATGAGACGGATCCGGTCGGTGCGGCCGACGGTGTAACGGTGTCGATCGAGCAGTTTTCTGACACGCTTTCCACAACGGAAATATGGAATGAGTATGAAAACACCAGGATACTCAGAAGCGACAATGAAAAGATCGAGGGCATTGGCGCAGACTGCTATGTGGCTTATCCGTATATACACATATACGACAGAGGCTGCCATATAACCATAAGCGCCGGTTCGGGCAGCGATGAGGGACAAAAGGCGCTGCTTACCAACCTCGGAACTGCCGCTGCGGTAGCTCTTGAAGCTCTGATCCCGGCGGATGCTGTAGAAAGCGGCAATGTGATCCAGTGATAAAAAACAGGCTGATGAAGCGGGAATGAATTCCCGGTCTCATCGGCCTGTATTTTTTTTCGATCTGATATATTTTTGTTTTATTGACCGGAGCGTTTGTTCTCGGTCGGTTTTTTGCTGTCCGTTATCGGCGGAAGCGGAACAAAGCAGCTTTTTTTCGATCTCGAAACATATACATATCCGGCTATGGAAAGCAGGATAAACAGAGCGGCTGCAAATTGGGAGACGCCGAGTACGCCCGGGATCAGGTAGAGGATGTATGCGGTATCCCTCATCCCTTCAAGTACGAGCCTGCCGCAGGAGTACCAGAAGAGATAGAACAGGAAAACCTGACCGTTTTTCTTTTTTCTGCCGCTAAGCAGCAGGATAAGTATAACCCCCGCGAAGTTCCATAGAGATTCATAAAGAAACAGAGGCTGTACGGGAGCCGCGCCGTTTATGCTCATGCCTAACACGGAGTCTGTCACGCCTCCGTAAACCTCACAGTTGACGAAATTGCCCCAGCGTCCTATCGCCTGCCCGAGCAGAAGGCCGGCACAGCATACGTCAAGAGTGCACGGAAGATTGATTTTTTTTACACGGCAGTATATGCATGTGGATATGAATGAGCCGATTATACCGCCGTATATCGCAAGTCCGCCTTCCCATATTTTGAACACATCGAGAAAATCGTCCTTGAACTCATCAAGCGCGAACAGCACATAGTATATTCTTGCTCCGATTATGCCGGCAATTATGCCGATGAGCGCGATATCCCATATGTTATCCTTTCTTATACCGCTTTTCTCGCTCCTTGACGAGGCAAGAAGCAGACCGAGCAAAAACCCGGTGAGGATTATAAGTGCGTACCAATAGATATTTTTTGAACCTATCCTCACGGCTGCCGGGTCTATATCAAAGCTTATGCCGAGCCGGGGGAATGATATATTGTTTGTCATGACCAATACTCCTTGATATTATTTTTAGGAAATTGAGCAGCGTTCAGGCTGCGTTTGTCTTAATTATGTTTATATGCCGCGCATAGAGAGAGATATCCTTTTCTTTTTAACGTCTATATCCAGTATGCGTACCTTGACGTTGTCGCCTACTGAAAGAACGTCTGTAGGATGCTTTATGAATTTGCTGCATATCTGTGATATATGGACAAGCCCGTCCTGGTGGACGCCTATATCCACGAATGCGCCGAAATCTATCACATTGCGTACCACTCCGTCGAGGACCATATCCGGTCTCAGATCGTCGATCGAGAGTATGTCGGAACGAAGCGCGGGCTTGGGAAGCTCGTCACGCGGGTCTCTGCCGGGTTTGAGCATACTGTCCGTTATATCGGCAAGCGTCAGCCTGCCGATCCCGAGAAGCCCGCAGAGCTTTTCATGCCCGTATTTCTCCGCGCGCTCCTTTATATCGGATATGCTGCCGGATATAACATCGTCTCCGGTGTAGCCGAGCTCCGATAAGAGACGTTTTGCCGCCGTATAGCTTTCCGGATGTACGGAGGTGCTGTCGAGGTACTCGGCGCCGCCCGGGATACGAAGAAAGCCTGCGCATTGTTCAAATGCTTTGGCGCCGAGCTTCGGGACCTTTAAAAGCTCACGGCGCGTTTTGAAGCCGCCGTTTTCGTTTCTGTATATCTCTATGTTCTTTGCCACGGTCTTATTGATACCGGCGATGTATGACAGCAGTGACGCGGAGGCGGTATTAAGATCCACGCCTACGCTGTTTACGCAGTCCTCCACAACATTGCCGAGAGCTTCACCGAGCTTCTTTTTATTCATATCGTGCTGGTACTGTCCGACGCCCACAGACTGCGGGTCTATTTTCACCAGCTCCGCCAGCGGATCCTGCAGCCTGCGCGCGATGGAGACCGCGCTGCGCAGCGCTGCGTCATATTCCGGAAATTCTTCGGCGGCGAGCTTGGACGCGCTGTAAACACTTGCCCCGGCTTCGTTCGTCATAACGTAATATACGGGCCTGTCGAGCGTTTTTATGAGCTCAGAGATGAAGATCTCCGATTCTTTTGACGCCGTTCCGTTGCCTATCGATATGATCTCAACGCCGTTTCGTCCTATCATTGCCGTAAGCTGCTTTTGCGCCTTTTCCTTGTCGTGCTTTGGGAGGGTACAGTATACCACCCCTGTTTCCAGAACCTTGCCGGTCTCGTCAACCACGGCGGCTTTGCAGCCGGTCCTGTATCCGGGATCGAAGCCCATGACCGTACGTCCTTTTATCGGCGGCTGCATGAGCAGGCTTTTGAGGTTTTTGCTGAATATCTTTATCGAGCTTTCCTCCGCCGCCTCCGCTGCCGCAGCGCGCAGCTCTGATGCGAGCGACGGTGCGATGAGTCTTTTGTATGCGTCTTCGGCGGCTGACTTTATGTATTTTGCAGCGGCGGTTTCGCGTTTGGGCGTCGTCAGGCGTATAAGACGCCGTATCGCTCTTTCGTCATCGGCGCTGAGCTTTACGGACAGATATCCTTCCTTTTCGCCGCGGTTTATCGCGAGGATCCTGTGCGGAGGGATATTGGAAAGCGCCTCTGAAAAATCATAGTACATACTGTATACACTGTCCTCGCCGGTCGTGCTCCTGACCGTGATGCTGCCGCTTTCGGCGGTGATGCGCCGGAGCTCCCGGCGGTAATCGGCGCTGTCGCTTATTTCCTCTGCGATGATGTCCATTGCGCCGCTCAGTGCATCGTTCACATCATATACCTCTTTTTCCTCGGATATGTACTTTTTGGCCTCTGCGGCGACGCCGTCATCGGTGTATAGCGATCCGTTCTGAGATAAAAGCATTTCCGCAAGCGGAGCAAGCCCCTTTTCCCGCGCTGCTGAGGCGCGTGTCCTGCGCTTCGGACGGAAAGGACGGTAAACGTCTTCGAGCTCTGCGAGCGCGGAGGCGGCAAGTATCGCTGCCTTTATATCCTCGGTCAGAGCTCCCTGCTCGTCTATAAGCCTCATTATCTCCGAGCGCTTTTCGTCCAGGGCCCTCAGATATTTCAGCCGTGTGTCAAATTCGCGCAGCTGAGTATCATCAAGAGCGCCGGTCATCTCCTTTCTGTATCGGGCTATGAACGGGATAGTGTTGCCGCCGTCGATAAGAGATATCGTATTTTCGGCCTGCCATCGGTGTATACCGAGTTCGGCAGAGAGCGCTGCGGCTATATTTTCCTCATTTGCAGATGAATTTTTTGTTGTTTTTGCCATATGTACAAATCCTCCAAAACTTATGTAACACAAATGATAATTTTGTAATCGTCCTGCAATATTTTTTCGAAAAAACTATATACAAAACGTAATATTTGTGATATAATTGTTACATACACAACATATAGTGTCAAATTCGTTCTTTGTTAACAAAATATGTGTGCTTGCCGTTATTATGGACACTTAATTAATTATAACCTATTTTAATTGATTTTACAAGAGTGTTCACAAAATCTTTATATAATGAAATAAAAGTCCTAAAAATAAAAAAAGGGCTTGCGTTTTTATCGTTTTTGGTGTACAATAGTACATATAGGGAGTGAATTGGAGTGAATGGGAGCAAAAAGGCGTGAGAGCCGGTATGTGGGAGAGTATTTTCACATTGTTCCGATGCAGTCCGATTTTTTCTGTAAGGAATATTATTTCATTATTAAGAGGTTTAACGGAAGGCGGTGATGTATATGGTAACGTTTGTAGATGAATACGAGCGTCAGCTCGATGAGCGCGGGAGAATAATCCTTCCGTCGAAGCTGCGCGAAAGCGTTAATAATACTGTATATATCACACAGTCTACGTCAGAGAAGTGTCTTCATCTTTATACAGAGGAAGAATGGTGTAAGGTGGCTGAAAAGGTAAACCAGCTCCCGACCGCTACCGATTATAATGCGGCGGCGTTTGTGCGGCTGTTTTTCGGCAAAGCTACTGCCGTTACGGTGGATAAGCAGGGAAGGATACCGATCGCGAAAAGACTTATAGATTACGCAGGTCTTTCAAAGGAAGTCGTGCTCGTAGGCGCAAACACCCGTCTTGAGATATGGGACGCCGCGGCGTGGAACGAATACCAGAGCAAGCTTTCGGAAAGCATCATGATGGACGGTATTTTAAAGTACAATTTGAATATATGACGGGGTGCGGCAATGGGATTTGATCATTATTCGGTGCTCTTAAAGGAGAGCGTTGACGCGCTCCGCGTCAGACCCGGCGGCGTTTATGTGGACGGCACTTTGGGCGGCGGCGGACATTCGTATGAAATACTGAGCCGCGGCGCGGGAAAGCTTATCGGGATAGACCGTGATAAGGACGCTGTAGCGGCTGCGTGCGGGAGATTAAAGGAATTCGGAGACAGATTTATAAGCGTAAACCGTAATTTCAGCGAGATAAAGGATATATTGAAAGAGCTGGGCATAAGCGGCATAGACGGAGCTGTGCTCGATCTCGGAGTGAGCTCTTATCAGCTCGATACCGCCGGACGCGGATTTTCGTATATGCATGATGCGCCGCTGGATATGCGCATGGACCGCAGTCAGCGGCTGAGCGCGTTTGAGGTCGTCAATGAATATTCGGAAGAGGAGCTGACCGGGATCTTTTATGAATACGGCGAGGAGAAATGGTCAAAGCGCATAGCGCATTTTATTGCAGAGAAACGAAGGATAAAGCCGGTCGAAACGACCGGAGAGCTTGTAGAGATAATAAAGGCGGCGATACCCGCGAAGGCGAGAGCCGAGGGCGGACATCCTGCCAAACGGATATTTCAGGCTGTTCGTATAGAAGTGAACGGCGAACTGAGGATACTTGAAAATGCGGTGCGCGATTTCGTCGAAGCGCTTGTACCGGGCGGTGTGCTGAGCATTATAACATTTCATTCGCTTGAGGACAGGATAGTAAAGCAGACGTTCGCTGAGCTTGCAAGAGGGTGTACATGCCCTAAGGAATTTCCCGTATGCGTGTGCGGGGGCAAGCCAAAAATACGACTGCTCGGCAGGAAGCCGGTGCTGCCTTCGGAGAAGGAGCTGAGTGAGAACTCACGTTCAAAGAGCGCCAAATTGAGAACGGCTGTAAAATTGTAGTTTTATATCGGGAATGAGGAGAGTAAAGTGACATACGGTAATTTGGCATATAAGTATGATTACAGAGAAGAAGAAAAGCCGCGTCAGCAGAGAAATACGGTGGAGAAAAACAGAGCAAAGAGCAGAAAAAAGAAAAGTGAGATAAGCTATCCGGGCAAGGTGATATCGGTATTGGTGCTTGCCGCTTCGGCTATATTTATGATAGCGCAGTTTGTTAATGTGAACGAAACTCAGTCGGCGCTTGAGGCAAAGCGTTCGGAATATGCGTTTGAAGAATCGGTGACCTCGCAGAAATCGTTTGAGCTTGAGCAAAGCGTGGATCTTTCAAAGATCGAGCAGGAGGCAACGACAAGACTTGGTATGCAAAGACCGGAGGCCCACCAGATAGTGTATGTTGACGTTAAACAGGATGATGTAACCGAAAAGACAGCAGGCGAAGTGGAAGGGCTCGGAAACAGGATAGCTGGATTTTTCAGTTCGGCGATCGGTAATATTATAGACTTTTTCAGCATATAACTAAAATAAGCGCAAAAATCGCAAAACGGCTTATATAGAATAAAGGAATGATCACAAAATGGCATTGCCGTCATTGAACAGCATAAAAAAAAGAACACTTATCATAATAATATGTATTCTTGCCGGATTCGGTGCAGTTATAGTCAGGATGGCATGGTGGCAGATAATAAAGGGAGCGGAGCTTTCGGAAACTGCCAAGCAGATCCAGACCTCCGGGACGGTGGAGCAGGCGAACAGAGGCAAGATATTTGACAGGAACGGAAAGGTGCTGGCGGAATCGGCTTCGGTCAAGACGCTTGTATGCAATCCGCAGGACATAAGCAAAAACGGCGACCTGAACACCTGTATAAATGTGCTGTCGCCGATCCTGGGCATGAGCGAGAGTACGCTCAGGACATATCTGACCGAGGATTCGCAGTACAGGATAATAAAAAGGCGGCTTTCCGCTGAGGAGAGCAACGCTATAGACGATATCATAAATCCCGATTATGAGGATGAGACCTCGGAATCAGCCAAAACGGCGAACAAGGAGAAAAGAGAACTGAAGGATAAGCTTTCGGGAATATATTTTGAAAATGACTCAAAGCGGTATTATCCGTATAATGTCGCATCGCATGTGCTGGGTTTCACGGGGTATGACAATAACGGACTTCAGGGCATAGAGCTGAGGTTCAATGATTATCTCACCGGTGTGAACGGTATGGTGATCCAGAACAGAAATGCGGGCGGCACGACGCTGGAGGAGCAGCAGGAGGAATACCTGACGGCTGCGCAAAGCGGATGCGATATAACGCTTACGATAGATGAGACGATCCAGCACATACTGGAAAAGTATCTTGAGGAAGCAGTTCAGAAGAACGAGCTGAAGGAGGGCGCGTCGGGTATCGTGATGAATCCGAAGACCGGAGAGATACTCGCTATAGCTACCAAGCCGGATTTTGACTGCAATAATCCGTACGACCTCACGCAGTTCCTCGAATACGCGGTAGAATTTGAACCGGAATACGAGGAGGAGGACGACGGGGATCCGGAAACTACGCCGACTCCGCGCCCGACGGAGGATCCCGATAATTTATCGGATGAATACGTTTCTCAGGCGCGTTCAAAGATGTGGCGAGACAAGGCTGTATCCGATACATACGAGCCGGGTTCCACGTTTAAGATACTCACCGCGGCAATGGCTCTGGAAGAGAATGTTGTAAATGAGGAATCGAATTTCTTCTGCCCGGGCTTTAAAAATGTTGCGGACAGAAAAATAGAATGCTCCAATACCAGCGGACACGGTGCGCAGACGTTTTTTGAGGGCGTTAAGAACTCGTGCAACCCTGTATTTATGGAAATAGGTCTTGCTATGGGCGCCACCACTTTCATGGAGTATTTCAGTGCGTTCGGACTTACCGAAAAGACAGGGGTGGAGCTTGGCGGAGAATCGACAAGTCTTTACTATGATACGATGAATGAGGTGGATCTTGCCGTTTCATCTTTCGGTCAGGGCTTCCAGATAACTCCTATACAGCTTATAACGGCTGTTTCCGCCGTAGTGAACGGCGGCGAGCGGATGAAGCCGCTCATAGTCAGCGAGATAACGGATAAAAACGGCGTTGTAAAGGGCTACGAGCCGGAGACGGTGAACAGAGTTATCTCCGAAGACACGTCGGAGAGGATGAGAACGATACTGGAACAGGTCGTTGCCGATCCGAACGCTACGGGAAAGAACGCCTACGTAAAGGGCTACAGGATAGGCGGAAAGACGGGTACGAGTGAAAAATATCCGCGAGGCAGCAACAAGCGTATCGCTTCGTTTATCGGCTTTGCTCCGGCTAACGATCCGGAGATAATCTGCCTTGTGATGTTTGATGAGCCGCAGGTGGACAACAAATACGGCGGCACTATAGCGGCGCCGGTTTGCGGAGATATCCTTGCGGAATCGCTTGAATATCTCGGCGTAAGCAAGCAGTACACCGGAGAAGAAACGCCGGATAATTATGTTGCAGTGCCTAATTTCAGGGGTATGACAAGGAGCGCCGCAAGAGAATCGGTTCTCAGCAATAATCTTGACTATATGATAAGAGGCGAAGGGGATACGGTCGTCGATCAGCTGCCGAGAGCGGATGAGATGATGGCGGAGGATTCCGTGGTGATCCTGTATACCGAGGAGCGCAGCGAGGACGAGGACACAGTGACAGTTCCAAACCTTGAAGGCACTTCGGTATCTGATGCAAAGGATATACTGAACGCGCGCGGACTGAATTTTGAGGTCAGCGGCGCGGGACACAGCGAGGCGTACAATGCGTATGGCGTTGCGCAGACCATAGAGGCGGGAACGGAAGTACCGCCGGGCACGGTCGTAGGAGTGGAATTCAGACAGCAGACTATAGATTAATACGGATGCTCGGAGCAAAGAAGAATACAGGGGGTGTTTATATGCTGGCAAGCGAATTGTTCGGACAATTGTGGGACGCCGGTAATTCGGATATTGAGATAACCGGGATAGCGTACGATTCAAGGAAGGTAAGCGCCGGTAATGTTTTTGTATGTATAAAGGGCTATGAGACGGACGGACATATTTATGCAAAGTCCGCCGAAAAAAACGGAGCGGCCGTTATAGTGGCGGAGGATAAGATAGACGTTTCCGTACCGGTCATATACACGAAAAGCCCGCGCAGGACTATTGCGGAGCTGGCGTGCGCTTTTTACGGCTATCCGTCAAAAAAGCTTTCACTTGTGGGTATAACGGGTACAAACGGAAAAACTACCGCTACGTATCTTATAAAGAGCATACTTGAGAGCGCGGGAAAGCGCGTGGGTATAATAGGAACAAACCAGAACATAATCGGAGACAAGATACTTCTTACCAAGAGTACGACGCCGACGACTCCCAATGCGCTTGAGCTGCAGCAGCTGTTTACTGAAATGGTCTACAACAGCGCCGAGTACGTAGTTATGGAGGTCTCGAGCCATGCTCTTGCTCTGGACAGGGTGTACGGCTGTGAATTTGACGTAGGAGTGTTTACAAATCTTACACAGGATCACCTTGATTTCCATGAGACTATGGAGAATTATTTTGAGGCGAAGGCAAAGCTTTTTGATATCTCAAAAAAAGGCGTTGTAAATTATGATGATGAATACGGCAGACGCATATGTGATAACAGCGGCTGCGATATTCTGACAGTCGGTCTTGGCGGCGGCTGCGAGCTTCGTGCGGAGAATGTAAAGGTGACCTCGCGCGGTTCAAGCTTTGATATGGTATACCGCGGCGAACGGTATGCGGCAAATATACAGATACCGGGCAGATTCAGCGTATACAACGCAGTCTGTGCGGCCGGCGCTGCTTTGCAGCTTGGTATAGATATAAACACGGTCATAGACGGGCTGGCAAAGGCGGCCGGTGTCGTGGGACGTGTCGAGGTCGTTCCGACGGATACGGATTATACGGTAATAATCGACTATGCGCATACTCCGGACGGACTTGAGAATATAATCAAATGTGTGAAGGGCTTTGCCGAGGGCAGAACAATAACCCTGTTTGGCTGCGGCGGCGACCGCGACAGCGCTAAGCGGCCTGTCATGGGCGAGATAGCCGGGCGGCTTTCGGATTACAGTATAATAACCTCGGATAATCCGAGGACGGAGGATCCTGAAAAGATAGTGCGCGAGATCGAGAACGGCATGAAGAAAACCGGCGGCAAGTATACCGTCATAACCGACAGGCGCGAGGCGATAGGCTATGCGCTCGACTGCGCAGAGGCGGGCGATGTTATAATCCTCGCCGGCAAGGGACAGGAGACTTATCAGATAATAGGCAGGGAAAAGCACGATTTTGATGAAAGAATAGAAGTGTACCGTCATCTTAAGGAAAAGGGATGCTGATCTCTTCATAAGGGGCGCTGCGGCAAAAGAAATATTTATGCACGTGTTGTTTGTATAATTATGCGTTTTGCTGCGGCTCCCCTTGTTTGCGGTACGGCGCATAATAAATGACAGAAGGAGCAGAAAAATGCAGGTGCTTACTATAGAGGATATACTGCGGGCTGTTAACGGCGAAACAGCCGCAGGCCCGGGCGGTGCAGACGGGCTTGAGTTCACGGGCATAACTACAGATTCAAGAAAGGCGGCGGCGGGAACGCTGTTTGTGCCGCTTGAGGGAGAAAGGTTTGACGGTCACGATTTCATAAGCTCGGCGTTTGAAAACGGCGCGGACGCGGCGCTGACTCATAAGGATATATCGGATATACCGGATGGAAAGACGGTAATACGCGTCAGAGACACGAAAAAAGCTCTCGGAGCTATAGCGGGATATTATAAACGGAAATACCATGTGCCGTCCGTTGCAGTTACCGGAAGCGTCGGAAAGACGACAACGAAGGATCTCATATATTCGGTGCTCGCACAGCGCTATAATACATTGAAAACGCCGAATAACTTCAATAACGACATAGGCGTTCCGCTCACTCTTTTCGGTCTGGAAAAGGAGCATGAAATGGCGGTGATAGAAATGGGTATGAACCATTTCGGAGAGATAGGATACCTCGCGTCTGTCGCAGAGCCGGACGCGGCGGTAATAACGAATATAGGTATGTCGCATATAGAAAATCTCGGCTCGAGAGAGGGAATCTTCAAAGCGAAGATGGAGATAGCAAGCGGATTTACCGATAAAAACACGCTGTTTGTAAACGGCGACGACGAATTTCTGAAAAAAGTATCCTCCGATACATACAGGGTCGTTAAATTTGGTATGGACAAGAGTAACGACGTGTATGCCGAGGATATAGTGAACAACGGTCTCGGCGGCATCGAATTCACCGCAGTGGGCGGGGGACGCAGCTTCAGGGCAAAGGTTTTGCAGCCGGGAGTTCATAACGTATATAACGCGCTTGCGGCGGTATGTGCGGGACTGCATTTCGGTCTGGAGGACGAAGAGATAGCGCGGGGGCTTGGATCCTGCGTTTACACGTCGTCAAGACTTGAGATCATTGACCATAACGGCATAGAGATAATAAACGACTGCTATAATTCATCACCGGATTCGGTGCGGGCGGCGCTCAGCGTGCAGAAGCTGTCAGTGAAGCCAAGGAGAGTTGCCGTGCTTGGCGATGTGCTCGAGATGGGCGGCTTTGCGGAAAAGGCGCACTACGATATGGGCGTTTACGCTGCGGAGCTTGGCGTGGATATGCTCATCACTGCCGGTGAGAATGCTAAAATGATCGCTGCGGGAGCAAGAGACTGCGGAATGGAGAACGTTGTTTCTTTTGAAAGCTCCGAGGACGCTGCGGCAGGGATAAAAAAGCTTATAAAGTCCGGTGACAGCGTCCTCGTGAAGGCGTCGCACGGTATGGAGTTCGGAAAGATAACCGACGCGATAAAGGAAATATGAGAGGGGAAGAAAAATGGAGAGTATAGTTGAGTTCGTAAAAGCAACGCTGCTGGCGCTGGCGCTGGCGTTTGCGGTAACGGCGGTGCTGGGGCCTGCGTTTATAAAATGGCTGCACAGACTGAAATACGGTCAGGAGATACGCGAGGAGGGCCCGGCATGGCATCAGAAGAAATCCGGTACTCCCACTATGGGCGGTATAATGTTCATCGCAGGAGCCGGTGCGGCAGTGGCTGCGGTAACGGCGGTCTCGGCGGTAACGGGTTCGCTTACGCCAACGCTCATGAAAGCGGCAGTGCTGTTTTTGGTGTCTCTCGGCTTTGGGGCGATCGGATTTGTTGACGATTACATAAAGGTCGTGAAAAAAAGAAATCTCGGTCTGACGGCAATACAGAAATTTGTACTCCAGCTGCTTTTTGCTGCGGTATATACAGTCGTTATGTATTTTATGGGACTGCTTGAAACGGATATAGTAATACCGTTCGTTAAATATACGGTGACTATACCGATATGGCTGTATATCCCGTTTGTGATGTTTGTAGTAGTGGGAACTGTGAACGCGGTAAATCTGACCGACGGTCTTGACGGGCTTGCCTCAAGCGTTACGGTCGTGGTCGGTCTGTTCTTTGCCGTATATTCGTTTTTCAGATTTGAACCTGCCGAAACGGGCGTAAGCGTATACGCGATGGCGCTTGTCGGAGGGCTTCTGGCGTTTTTGATATTCAATAAGTATCCGGCAAAGGTCTTTATGGGAGATACGGGCTCGCTTTTCCTCGGCGGCGCCGTATCGCTTATGGCGGCGGATCTAAATATGCATATATATCTGATCCTTGTCGGTTTCGTATATTTTGCGGAAACGCTTTCGGTCATACTGCAGACGACCTACTTCAAATATACAAAGAAAAAATACGGCGAGGGCAGAAGGATATTCAAAATGACCCCGATACATCACCATTTCGAGATGATGAAATGGAAGGAAACGAAGATCGTAGCGGTATTTACGCTTGTGACCCTGTGCCTTTGTGTAATATCATATTTTGCATAAAACGGACGGTCGGACATGATCTGCATTTGTCCGCAGTTTTCATGAATGAAGGGAGTATTTTATGGCACGAAAAGCAAACAGCGGCGGCGCGCGGCGCGTGAGCGCTGTTAATAACGGCGGCAGCGGCGGCGCACGGCGGACAGCTGCCGCCGGGCGGAACGGTTCCGCTGCGCGTATCCGCCGCAGCGCCGGAAACCGCAGTGCGGCAGAGCGCAGGGAAAACACGCCCATATCAGCCGGAGCTGCTCGGAGCGGAGCGGCAAAGCGGAATACCCGTGCCGCGGCCGAGGCGGAGCGGCGCAGGGAGGAAAGGGAAAGACTGAGAGATAAACGCGCTCAGCGCAGGAATGAGCGCAGCGGTGAGGGGCAGAGCGCCGGAGGCGGTATCGTAAGCGCTGTTAAGAAGAGGATAATAAAGGAGGGAGAGCTGGACTATACCATGCTCTTTCTTATCATACTCATAGTTGCCGTGGGGCTGATAGTCATGCTTTCGGCGTCCGCTCCGACGGGAAGCCGCTTGTATGACGACTCCTATTACTTTTTCAAAAGGCAGCTCATATTTATAATCGTTGGCTTTGCCGGCATGCTCATCATATCGGGAATAAATCTTGACAGACTGCTCCACTGGATACCGAAGGCGTTCATCATATGCGTTATCCTGCTGGTGCTTGTGCTGATACCGGGAATAGGCGCGGAATTCAACGGCGCACGGCGCTGGCTGAATATCCCGTTTATCCAGCTTCAGCCGTCTGAGCTTATGAAGCCGGTAATAGCTATGTATATAGCATACCTTGTAAAAATGAAGGTCATAGACCTGAAAACGCTCCGCAGCAACCTGTTCTGCCTCGGTATAATAGGTATAGTTGCGCTGCTGCTTATGCTTGAAACTCATCTGAGCGGTACGATCGTTATAGTCGGGATAGCCTGCTGCGTTATGATAGCGGGCGGCACGCCTATAAAGCCTATCATTGTAGGCGTTATATCGATCGCGGTGCTGATGTTCATATACCTGCAGTTCGACCAGACCCGAATGGCACGTATAACCTCGCTGCTCGATCCGTTTGCCGATGCTCAGGGAACAGGGTACCAGATATCACAGAGTATATATGCGATAGGCTCCGGACGGCTGTTCGGACTGGGTCTCGGTCAGAGCGTTCAGAAATATTCAAATCTGCCCGAGGCATATAACGATTTCATTTTCGCGGTCATATGCGAGGAGCTCGGCTTTTTCGGAGCAGCTGTAATAATACTGCTTTTTGCGGCGCTGTTCCTGCGCGCTATAAGGATAGCTGTAAACGCTCCGGACGTATGGTCAACGCTGACCTGTATAGGCATAGCGTCTCAGCTGGGTATACAGACCTTTTTGAATATGGGCGTTGCGGTGTCCATAATCCCTAATACCGGTATATCGCTCCCGTTTTTCAGCTACGGCGGAACGGCTATACTTACGCTGCTGCTGGAAATGGGGATACTTCTGAATGTATCGAGAAAGACTATAAAGAAATGAGGTGCTTGACGTGAGAGTTATATTTGCAGGAGGCGGAACAGGCGGGCATATAAATCCGGCTATATCGATAGCCGATCACGCTGCGTTGAAGGACGAAGGCTTTGAGGCGCTTTTTATAGGTACAAGGAAAGGGCTTGAAAAGAAGCTCGTGCCTAACGCCGGATACAGGATAGAATATATCGATATAGAAGGCTTTGACAGAAAACATCTGCTCCGCAATGTCAGGGTGATAAAAAAGCTTGCCGAGGCAAGAAAACGCTGCCGTGAAATAATACGTGAATTCAAGCCGGATTGTATAGTCTGCACGGGCGGATATGTGAGCGGCCCTGTGGCGATGGCAGCTCATAAGGAGGGCGTGAGCGCGCTCATACATGAACAGAACGTTTATCCGGGACTTACCGTAAAGGGTTCCGAAAAATATGTAGATCATGTTGCGGTCAGCTTCGACGAAACGGAGCAGTTTCTTAAGGATAAGAAAAAGTGCGTAGTTACAGGAAATCCTATCAGAACAGAGATCCTTAACGCAGATAGATCCGCAGCACGTAAAAAGCTGGGAATAAAGGGGAAGATGGTGCTTATATTCGGAGGAAGTCTCGGCGCTGACAGGATAAATGAGACCGTTATAGATATGCTCCCCAAATTCCGCGGGAACGGCGATATTCATATCGTGTTCGGTACGGGAGAGCGTAATTTTGAGAAGGTGACGGCCGCAGCTGCTGAGAAGGGCATAACGTCCGCTGACAAGAATATAAAAATAATGCCTTATATAAATAACATGGCGGATGTAATGGCGGCTGCCGACGTGGTGATCTCAAGATCGGGCGCAATAACCGTGTCGGAGATAGCGGCGCTTGCAAAGCCGTCGATACTCATCCCGTCGCCGAATGTAGTGCGCAACCATCAGGAGCAGAACGCGCGTGAATTTGAAAAATGCGGCGCGGCTGAGGTGATAACCGAGGCGGAGCTGACGCCGGAGCTGCTGTATGAGAAGCTTGCAGCTATGCTCAATGATCCCGAAAGGCTTGCCGGTATGGAGGCAAATCTGAGGAAGATCGCAAAGACGGACGCGCTTGAAAAAATATATGGGCTAATGCTCAATATGGCTCAAAAGAACTGAAAACACGGCGGCGGATGAAGCGCTTTGAAAGCTTATCCGCCGCCGTATTTATTTGCCGCGCCAGTCCGGTATCATACATCCGCCGGCTTGAGCAGGAATAAAAACTATAAGTGCTCAGGCCTTGTCCTCATGCTTTTTGCGCTCTACAAATCTTCCCATGAAAAAAGCTATTATGCCGACGCCTATACCTGTCTGAACACAGAAGAACAGGCTTTCGATCTCACCGGGCAGCTCGCCGCCGATAGCCGTTTCAAATACGGGATCGAACCAAGGCTCGCTTTCCGTTCCGGTTATCTCGGAGATCATCTCGCTTCCGGCATCGTCCGATCCGCCGAACTCCGAGCCCTTTTGAGTAAACAGCGGTACGAGAGCTATCAGCACCGCAAGGATAATGAGAACTATTGCTGTTATTGTCTTTTTCTTCATTTATTTTGCCTCCCTAAAATATCCTAAAACGGCGATCTCGCGTTTTGCATAGTTCTCAAGAGCCATTATGATCAATACTGTAAGTATCCCTTCAAGAACTGCGAGCGGAAGCTGCGTAGGCGCAAACACACCGAGGAATTTCAGGACGGACGCTATATACCCGCCTGTTTCCGAGGGATATGCCATAGCAAGCTGTACGCTTGTAACGCAATATGTAAAAAGATCGCCTATAAAAGCTGCAATAAAAACGCTTACAAGCCTGTTCACCTTCAATTTTGGCAAAAGCTTATACAGTCCGTAGGATACGAGCGGCCCGGCTATCGCCATAGAGAACGTGTTTGCTCCAAGCGTTGTGAGACCGCCGTGCGCCAAAAGGATCGCCTGAAATATCAATACTATGATACCGAGAATGCTCGTAGCGCACGGACCGAACAGGATAGCTCCGAGGCCTGTACCCGTCATATGCGAGCAGCTTCCTGTGACCGAAGGGATCTTCAATGATGAAAGAACAAAAACGAAAGCGCCCGCCATAGACAGAATGGTCAGCGTTCTTCTGTTTTGGGATATGGTTTTTTTGATGGAGAAAAAACCTGCTGCAAGGAAGGGCAGACATAAAACTCCCCAGCCTATGCAGTATCCTGCCGGAAGGTAGCCCTCCATGATATGCATTGCACCTGTATTAAGGGAAAATCCCATTATTACTGTGAATACAATGCTCAGTAATACTGTTGTTTTTTGTTTGTGAGTCATTAATACTCCTCCTTGTATTTTTTTTGATAACTGCAAAACGCATCGGCACTTTGCAATTATTGGCACATATATTGTTCGGAAGCCGTTTTGTAAAACGGAAGCGGAAATCCTGTTGTTTCATATGTCTGTTCATATCGCGTCGATAAGCTTTTTTAATTCGCCGACGGATCTCGGACATTTTTTTGACCGAATAATCCCCTTTTCGCGGAGCGCACCGTATATTTCGTATACGCTTGGACGGCAAAGTCTCGCCTTTTTCAAAACGTTATCATCTGCGAATACATTTTCAGGCGTATCGTCGGCGATCACCTCTCCCTCGTTAAAAACTACCGTTCTGTCTGCCCATCTGTATGCAAGGTCAACGTCATGCGTGGAAAGCAGTATGGTCTTGCCTTCATTGTAAAGCCTGTCAAGAACGTCCTCGAGCATACACGCGTTTACCGGATCCAGTCCGACGGTCGGCTCGTCAAATATGAATACCTGCGGGGTCATGGCGATTATATCTGCAATGCTGACGCATTTCTTTTCCCCTCCGCTCAGATAATGGGGCGGTCGGGAGCTGAGATGGGTGATGTTCATATATTCCATTGCTTTCAGTGTTCTCGATATCACTTCATCATGCGGCAGCCTCATATTCATCGGACCGAAGGATATTTCAGCCATAACGGTGGAAGCGATGATCTGACTGTCAGGATCCTGAAAGACTATGCCTACATTTTTTCTCAGCTCAAGAAGATTTTTTTTGGTTATCGCATTGCCCTCAAAAACGATCTCACCGTGCTCCGGCGTCAAGACCCCGTTTAAATTCAGAAAAAAAGTTGATTTCCCGGCGCCGTTGGAGCCGACCACGGCGATACGCTCGCCGCGGCGTATATCAAGACTGATATTTTTTAGAGCCTGCCTGTCTTCGCTGTAGCTGTAGCTCAAATTTTTCACGCTCAATATTATATTCGTATCTGTATGTTTCATTTTAATTTACCGCCTGTAAATACATTATCGTGATCACGGATATGAAGTATATAACAGCAAAAGCGACATGTCTGCTCCGCAGAGGCTTTTTCTCTCTTAAAAACAGAAGCTCGCCGGTATAGCAGCGCGATTCAAGCGCGTCATAGTACATTCCCGCTTTTTTTAAGGAAATTATGAACAGGTTGGCCGCTATGGTACCGAACGTACGAAATGACGTTTTCAGTCCGTTATAGCCCAGCCGCGAGCCGGCGGAGGTATTAAGCGTGTGATACACCTGTGCAAGAATAAATATAAATCTGTATATCAGCTCCATCAGCTCGATAATGAGCTTCGGGATATGTATCCGCCGCATTGCCGATGTTATTTCATGCACGGGCGTGGAAAGAGTGAGCATATAAAGCGCGCTCACAGCTCCGAGCGCTTTAAGCGCGGTTTGTACTGCTTTGAATACAGCTCCGTTCGTTGTATGAATGAAGAAAGCATTCAGATCAAGTATGTAATCCCCCGTCGGTTCGGCGGAAATGTCAACCGCTGTCGCGATAGCGCCGCAAATGATAAAGGCCAGGGGAACAGTCATAAGCTTAAAATAGCTGCGTTGATCCGTTTTGCCCAGTATTATGCTGATCGCTGCCATAGAGATGATCACAAAGACCGGTACGAATATATCCGCTGATAATACGCAGGCGAAAAGCGAGAGCAGGGAAAATATTATTTTAAACTCCGGGTTCCAGCTGTTTAATTTTGAATTATATGCTATACTGTCTATTGAATATATGTTGTGATTATGCTTCATGTTTCTCCGTAAAAAAAATACCGTGTTCGGAAACGTCCAAACCGGCATAGCAAAACAAGCCTCAAAAAATGAGATTTTGAGACTTAAAATGCGCCGGTCATCGTTCGTAACCTGTGCATCAGCTTACGTAAAGGCAGGTCTCCTGGCTGAGGTTCATCGGCGCAGCTTGTCTTCCCGGTTTCCCAGTGACGTTAAACATAAGCTTGCCTCACCAACACAGTGGCGTGACCGCAAGGGATTTTGACCCTTTTCCCTATTATCCTGTACCGGACGATATCCGCCCTACAGGCACCTTTTCGTACTTGATTTTCAATGTTCAGCTTTTTATATTATATACTTGTTCAATTAATATGTCAACAGTTTTTTTACTCGTTCTCAGACAGAGAGCTGAACAGCGCCGTATAGCTGCCGTCGTCGGTCAGATACCCCTGTCCGTTTATGTTTTTCAGAGTGAGAGTTTCGGCGCAGCGCTCCGCATATGCTTCGCGGCTGAGCTCCTGTTCAAGTCCTATCCTTTCTCTGCTGTTATATGCCGCTGTGATCTCATCATCGGTGTAGATCTCACTGAGCTTCGGTCCGTACCATGTACCGTTATTATCGGGTTCTCCGAGCTCGGCCGTGAGATAGGAATAGATGCCGTCATAGTCGTCAAAGGCATAGCTTATTGAGGTAAGCACGGCTTCGCCGGTCTCTGCGTTCAATTGCTCAAAGCGCAGGAGCTTTTGTACGCTCATCCCATGATATTCTTTGCTGCTTGTGATGCTTAACGTGCTCATATCCTTACCGTCTGAACTGTCATTGACGATCTCATATTCATATTGTCCGTCAAGCGCGGCGCAGACGTCCTCAAGGCTGTCGTTCCAGTCAAGCCCGCTGTATTCGTCTATCAAGGAGATCATTTCTGAAGAGCTTTCCGGCGTGTCAGCCGGCGGCTGCTCCGTATTCTGCGTCCGGTATTGCTCTGTGCATCCCGCCAGAAAAAGTGCGGAAAGTGCAAGCGACGCTGTCATGTATAGTTTTGTATTCATAATTACCTCCCTTTAACTGTGAAGATATCGCCCGGCATGATTTTTACAGCGGGCTGTCAGAAATATATGTTAAAAAGATTATATTATAAAATCATATACAAATCAATAGGCATTATAACAGAAAATCGTTTTTACAATTGTATATTATGACGTACGGACAGCGCAGCCTGTATGAGCGCACCGGTTTTACGGATCAAGAGTGCGCGTCACCTTGCCTCCGCCTATAACGGTATCGCCGTCGTAGAGTACAACGCTCTGACCGGGTGTTACCGCGCGCTGAGGCTCGTCAAATTCGACGACGAGCTTGTCGTCATCGGTCTGTACGGCTGTTGCGGACGCGGTCTTATGGCTGTACCGTATTTTTGCGGAGACCCTGACAGGCGCGTCTATCCTATCGGCGGCGATGAGGTTGATCTCGTCAGCCTCGAGCCTGCGTTTGAAAAGATCTTCATTTTCACCGAGAGTTACCGTGTTTGCGGCGGTATCGACAGAAAGCACGTAAGCGGGTCTGCCCAGGGCAATGCCCAGTCCTTTCCTCTGACCAACGGTAAACATATACGCTCCCTCATGACTGCCCAATACGTTTCCGTCCTTATCAATGAAATTGCCGGGATCGGGAGCAAGCTTTTTATACTGTCTGATAAATCCGGCATGATCACCGTTCGGGATAAAGCATATGTCCTGGCTGTCCTTTTTGCGCGCGTTTATAAGCCCGCACGCTTCCGCTGTTGCCCGTACTTCCGCTTTTGTAAGCGCGCCGAGCGGGAACAGTACCTTTGAGAGCTGTTCCTGGGAAAGAGAATAGAGAAAATAGCTCTGATCCTTTGAAAGATCCGCCGCCTTTTTTAAAAGGTATCGTCCCGAGCCTGTTTTTTCTATCCGTGCATAGTGTCCGGTGGCAAATGCGCCGCAGTTCATGCTGCTTACGCATTCAAGCATTTTCTCGAATTTTATATATTTATTGCATTCAACACAGGGGTTGGGCGTGAGACCGTTAAGGTAATCGCCGCAGAAACGGTCGATAACGTTTCTGCTGAACGCGTCTGTAAAATCTATTGTGAAGTGCTCTATGCCGAGGCGTTCGCACACGGCCTTTGCGTCTCTTGCCTCTGCCGCAGCTCCGCAGGCGGCTTCCGGCGCGCCGCTGCTGTTTATCAGGCGCAGCGTTACGCCTGTGACCGAATGTCCCTGCTGCTGCAAAAGATATGCGGCCACGGAGCTGTCCACTCCGCCGCTCATAGCCGCTATTGTCTTTAAATTCTTATCTGTCATTATAATACAGCTCCTAAGCTAATTGATATCAGAATATATTCTATCATAACCGGCGTATAAAAGCAAGTGTTTGATAAGACTCGGGCGGACGCTTGAGCCGGCAGCGGTCAAATGCTTGTATTTATTATAGGGTCTCAAAGGATGCTTTCGAATATATCCCTGTCCTCCTGACTGAATTCTTCATATGAATCAAGCACGCGCCATTCTCTGTTCTGCGTCATCGAACCGCCGCACAGTACCGGGAGCGGCGGCCCGCTTACGCTGTCGGCAAAGTATAATAGAAAATTATCGGTAGTATACAGCACACAAAACACCCTGCTTTCACCGCTGACGCCGGTCAGATATACTTTGCCGTTCTGTTCGGTGAAGCTTGTAAGCTCCGGTATAACAGCCTCGCGGTATTTGCAGTTGCCCAGTATCATTTTGCCGCAGTCTCCTGCGATCTGGAAGCGCCCGTTGCCGAAAGAGCGGTGTGTATCCTTTCCCTCGCTGTATTGCAGCTCGAACGTGTATTTTTCGGTATATCCTCCTTCGTCCGTATAGGAGCATTCAAGTCTGTTTTCATCCCATTTGACGGAATATGTGCCGAACGGACGCCCGAGAGCGCCTATTTTCCTTACAAACAGAGGGTTTCTCCGCTCGTAAAGAACGGCAGTATCGGTCGTAAGAAAGCTTTCGTCACGGACGATAACGCAGTATCTGCCGTCGGGAGAGCAGCAGCGCGAATATATGACCGATCCGTCCAAAAACAGAAAGGAAAAGACTGAGATAAGCGTCAGGCATAGTGAGACCGGCACGGAAGCCGCAAGTATTGCCGCTTTGTTTCGTCCGCTTCGAAAACGTATTGCCGCTGCCGCCGTAAGACATACAGCTGCGGAAATGCAGCATATCAGGATGACCCTGCCGCGGTCAAGATAAAACAGAAGAAATTCATTATGCGTTATATGCGGGATGAGCAGCATAAAAAACAGCACGGCGGCGGTAAAGCCCGTCAGAATGATTGGTACGCGTTTGAACCTTAAGATGATATGTACAGGCGCAAGGCATACGGCAGCCGCTGCGGCAGCCGCGAAAAGTAATACCCAAATTATAAACATCATTTCCGGATCCCCCTTTATTATGATAGAATACAGGATGTTGATTTAATTTTATCATACTTTTTGGAAAAACACAATAGAAAGCGCGGCAGACATATAAGAATTGGCATAGCACACAAATATGAATTGTATATATTGTATATTGTGTATCTTGTCATCGGTATGCTTTGGTGATATAATTAATATTAAGAGCGCATACAAATGAAGCGCGGATAAAGGCGCTTCTGCGTGTCTTAGGGAGGTATGGCTTATGGAGAAAAACGGGTGTCCTGCTATACTCGATCTGACCGGCAGGCTCTGCGTTATTGTCGGCGGGGGCAGGGGCGCGGCGGTAAAGGCCCGTGCGCTGTCTGGCGCGGGGGCAAGGCTGCGCATCGTAGCGGAAAACATTTCGGAGGAGCTGCACGGGTATGAAGCCGAGCTCATACGGCGGAGGTACAGAACGGGCGATACGGAAGGCGCTTTCCTTGTGTTCGCTCTTACCGGCGATGCGGAAACGGACAGGCGAGTCTGTACGGACGCTAAGTCTCACGGCGTGCTTGTCGGGGGAAAGGACATCGTTCTTCCGGCTGTGGCTGCCGGGGAAAATATAACGGCTTTTGTAAGCACCGGCTATCCGAAGCTCAGCGCAAAGCTTACTCGCGGGCTTTTGAGCTATGACGGGATATGCGGAATGCTGCGCGGCTTCCGCGATAAGGTCAACGGAAGCTCTGCTGACGCCGAAGCCCGGACGGCGGCGCTTGAAGCCGCTGTTTCGGACGAAGCCCTCGATACGGCGCTGCGAAGCAGTGAGGAATATAAGGAATATCTTGCCGGACTTGAAGCGAAGCTGCAATAAAAAAGCCCCGGAAACACATTCCGGGGACTGGTGCCGATGACCGGGATCGAACCGGTACGGGAATCTCTTCCCACGGGATTTTAAGTCCCGGGCGTCTGCCAGTTCCGCCACATCGGCATTATTTACAACAGGTATATTATACATTATTTATTCTGTTTTGTCAATATTTTTTTATTATTTTATTATAAATAGCGGAGAACATGCTCTGCGGATAGATCGGAGGAGTTTATGAAGGGTATAAGATCGGCGCTTGCGGCAGCGGCGGTATGCATGATACCGGCACAGGTATGTGCTATGGAGATAGGAGACAGGACAGGTATAGTATATTATTCAGGGATAGATACATATATAAACAATTATCCTATCCGCGCTTACCATTCTGACGGGAGGCAGCTCATTTGCGCGGAGGATCTCAGGGGATACGGGTTCACGGTCGATTGGTCGCCGGAGGATAAGGCTCTGTATATATCCCGGGATGATTCGGCTGCGGATATACAGCGCGATGACGGTATAAAGCGAAGCGTATATCTTGCAGGCAAACGGGCGCATGATATCGTGTATACGGATATTTCCGTATATCTGAACGGCGAGCCTGTAGAGGCCTATTCTATAGACGGACAGATGATGATAAAGCTCCGCAGTCTGGAGGCGGTCGGGACGGTAGAATATTCAGCCGAAGAAAACCGCGCATCGGTGTTTATCGACGGGCTGCCTGCAGCGGAGTACGCTCCGCTCGAGGAAGATCTCGGCTCAAAAATAACGGTGGTACTCGACCCGGGGCACGGAAAGAGTTCTTGGAGCATGAGCGACGAGGAAAAGCGCAGCGCCGGTTATGACTGCGGCAGCGGAGGCTGGGGTGAATGGCGGCACTGGAAAGAGGGCAGCGCATCGGAGGACTGCGGCGGCTGCCGGAACGAGGGACAATGCTGGTATCCTATCGGGAACGGAGACCGTGATACGGAGCCGGAAATAAATCTGCGAAACGCGCTTGCGGCTAAGGCGCAGCTTGAAAACATGGGCTACAGCGTACGGCTGACGCGGACTGCGAACGATGAAAATCCGTCGTTCAAGGCGCGGGTGTCGTACTGCTATCCCGGCAATGACCTTACAGCTGAGCCGGACGCGGCGTGTTATGTATGCATACATTCCAACGCCGGCGGAGGAAGGGGCTCGGCGTATATCGGAGCCGGGGGCAATTATACTCAAAAGTGGATAAACAGCTCTTATCAAGAGGACTGCGATCTGCTCGGAGAGAGCATAAACCGCCGTATCACTGCCGAGACGTCTCTTTCGGAATATTCGGGAGGCAGGATAGGCGGACAGGGCTACATGATACTGTTTCATAAAAGTCCGGTCCCTGCCGGGTATATGGAAATAGGATTTTTTGATTCCGCCGACCGCCGTATCATAGACGAGGAATACGAAAGGATAGGGCTTGCGATAGCGGAAGGGATAAACGATTATATGACTGAATAAAAGATAACAGGCGCGGCTGCCTTGCATCAGCCGCGCCTGTTATTTATATGTTGCTCAGCAGCTCGTTCCACCCCGTAATATAATGATCCGAGTGCCGTATGAGCCTATCCTTATCGTGCGCGTTCGAGCGGTCCGCCACCGCGATAACGGTAAAGCCCGCCGAATGTGCGCTCATAACGCCTGTTATGAGATCCTCGTATACACAGCAGTCCCGCGGCTCCAGCCCCAGCCTTTCGGCGGCGAGCAGATATATGTCCGGGCGGGATTTGCTGCATCCGACCTCTGAAGAAAACGCGTAGGCGCTGAAACATTGTTCTATTCCGATACGCCGCAGAGCCGCGCGGCAAAGTCCGCTGAAGCCTGAGGTCGCGGCGGCTATTTTAACTCCGCAGCCGCAGAGCTTCAGTATGTATTCGCACACTCCCTCCTTAGCGGGAATGGTGCGTTCATATGCAAAGGAGAGCTTCCTTTGGAGATCCTCAAGGATCTGTCCGGCTCCGAGCTGCGGCAAGTATTTGCTTTGTATATAAGGAATACTTTCCTCAAGCGTCATTTTTTCTATCCTTGCGGCGGCGTCCTTTGAAAGTGTCACGCCATGCTCGCGGAAATATTCATCCGTGATGCCGTACCATACGGACATGGAGTCCAGTATAGTTCCGTCTATATCAAAGATCGCGCCCTTCAAAAACACCACCTGCCATTCATCCTTTAAGGCGTTGCCATATAATTATACTATATTTTTTGCCGTTTTGCAAGTGTTTTGCCGCCTTTTTTATTTTTAAGACAAATAAGATGAAAGCTTAATCAGTTGAAGCAGTGTTGCTTATAGGTTTCATGGACTCAAAGCTGTCCCATACGAAAGCTTTGAGTGCGGCGCCGGGCGATGCGGTAAGTGTGCCGCCGAGCGTATAGTTTTTTCCGGTATCAAAATCTCCGTCAATAAAGATGTAATCGGAAAGCGAGCCTGCGCTGTCGTAAAGGGCGATAATAATAACACCATCTGATGTGTCTGTGTTTTTTGTTATATTTACTTCCGCGCGGAATTTACCGTTTGATGGGATATTGGCGGTCACGTAATTCACGGTATAATCAAGCGGTACCGGTTCGGTTACTGTAACTGTGCAGCTCGCTTCAAATTTGCCGTCCTCGGATACTGCAGTAATAACCGCGGTGCCGGCTGAAACTCCTGTGACTACCCCATTGTCAACAGTTGCAACATATCTGTTAGATGTTGACCAGCTGACATTTTTATTGGAAGCATTTGCAGGGGTGAACACCGGAGTTAGAGTCAGCTGCCCATCCTCAGAAACAGAAGCCTCCGTTTTGTTGAGCGACAGCCCTGTAACGCTTATAGTGATCGATTTTTCGTTTTGCAGATACGGATAACCGTCGTTGATGCTGTTATTGATCGCCCATATGCTGTCAAAGTCCCAGCCGGAATAGCTCACGCTCCATTTCATCGCATCAGTTGCAATAGGATTTACGTTATAAGCGGCGCTTTCCTGGGTTATCCCTGTCAGATCGTTATCGTAATAGCAGCTGGTATAAGTCCCGGAGCTTGCTCTGAATCCTCGGAATGAAATAGTCGATGCGACAGCATACGACGCTGCATAACAGTTTTCTATACTGCCGCTGTTTGTATTTACAAATCCGGATGTGCTGCCAAGATATGATTTGTTTCCTCCGCTTACGGTGAAACTCATCTTTACTCGCGCATAGCAGTTTTTAATGAGCCCATTTTCCTGATTGAACGTAACGAAAGCGGCTGCCTCTGAAGAGTTCTGGGTGTGGGTGTTCTTTAAAGTGAGGTTCATAACTCCCTGAACGGAGCATTCTTCTATTGTTCCGCTGTTCTTCCAAACAAATATTGCGCCGCCGGGGTGGCATGAATTATAGTTTACAGTGCCATCTACGTGCAGATTTTTTATCGTTCCGCTGTTTTCAATAATAAAGGCGGTTTCGTTAGGCCAATAATTTTCACTGTTAGTTATTGAGATACCGCTGATCTTGTAGCCGTTGCCGTCAAGCGTGCCGCTGAAGGTATCTATCGGAGTCCATTTCTGAGTAAGCGTGACATCGTTTTCAAGCCGCCAATATGCGTCCGAAGCGGCGCTCACCATGCGCAGCTGGCTTTCGTCTGTGATAAGAAAAGGATCACGCTCTGTTCCGCTGCCCTCCGGACCCGCAGCTTTGACAGGGGATATACTTATGCAGCAGGACAACAGCATGAATGAGGTGATTGCAGCTGTAAGAAATCTTTTTTTCATATAGTAAAAACCTCTTTTCTGTTAGAATAAATACAACAGCAGAAGCAAAGCCTCATTGCGGCTTTGCCTCGGGGTGTGTTTATTGAAACTGAGTGAAGCAATGCTGTATGCATTATATTTATGTTAGAATAAAAGGCATACGGAAACAGAGCCGTTTCCGTGTGCCTTTTAAGATATAGTCAGTGATCTGAACGATCAGTTTTTCGGAACTGTTTCCCAATCCTTCAAAAATCTCTCTATACCCGAATCGGTGAGCGGGTGATTGAGCATCTGCATGAGGACTTTGAACGGAACAGTGGCTATATGCGAGCCTGCCATAGCCGCGTCGATAACATGGATCGGATGTCTTGTTGACGCTGCGATTATTTCTGTATCGATACCGTGAGTATCAAAGATGGTAACGATCTCTTCGATCAAATTCATGCCGTTCATGCCGATGTCGTCAAGTCTGCCGAGGAACGGGCTTACATATGTAGCGCCTGCGCGTGCCGCGAGTAGAGCCTGAGCCGATGAGAAGATGAGGGTAACGTTTGTCTTGATGCCCATTTCGGTAAGCTTCTTGCATGCCTTAAGACCTTCCGCACACATCGGGATCTTGATAACGATATTCGGATGGATCTTTGAAAGCGGGATAGCCTGCTCAACCATGGTCGGAGCGTCCATTGCCGTGACCTCGGCGCTTATCGGGCCGTCAACGATCTCGGTTATTTCCTTTACTACGTCCTCAAAAACTCTGCCTTCCCTGGCGATGAGCGACGGATTTGTGGTAACGCCGCAGATGATCCCCATATCGTTGGCTTTTCTGATCTCGTCAACGTTAGCGGTATCTATGAATAGTTTCATGATAAAATCCTCCTAAAGATTTAATTTGTATATATATTATATAATTATTTCCTCAGTTAGTCAAGGGGTGTTATGCTTTTTTATCAAAAACTATGTAGTTTTTAATGTATTTTATGTAGTTTTGTTATTGCAAAAAGGCGCGGTTCGTTGTATAATATAGCTGTGCCGGAGACGGAGGCGGCGGAAGGGATAATACAAAGGAGAAATGAACATGAGATATGCATTTACGCCGAAGGGCGTCTGCTCGGTGAGGATCGAGTTTGATCTTGACAACGGCATAATAAACAATGTGGAGTTCACGCGCGGATGCAGCGGAAATACGCAGGGCGTGGGCGCGCTCTGCGAAGGGATGAGGGCCGAGGATGTGGTGAAAAGGCTCGAGGGTATAAACTGCGGCGGAAAGGGCACCTCGTGTCCCGACCAGCTGGCGAAGGCTGTGAGAGCCGCGATGGAACAGGAAAAACAGCAGTAATTTTTTGCGTACAAGCCTCATATACATATAATAGGGCGCACTGCGCCCGAAGAACATCCGAACGCGGAGCGGCGCTTCGCGGCCGGATACGGTATATGGAGGAGACATGTGAAACGCGCTGTGTTCTTATTTATCATTATCACAGGTATCGTATGCTTTGCGATAGCGTGCGCGCGCTCGGACGAGGTAAAAAAAACGGAAGCAACCATCTATTTTGTAGATGCGGAAATAAACAGGCTGCTGCCGTATACCTGCGAGATAATCGACGCGGATCCCCAGCATATGGCTGAGGCGGCGGTCGGGGAGCTCATAGAGGGCAGGGATGATAATGATAAGATACGGAGACTTATCCCGAAGGACAAGGATTGTATTTCGATACGGGTGGACAGCGGTACGGCATATGTGGATCTCAGCTCCGGGATCGCGGAAACTCTGCCGTACAGCAGGGATATTGAAAAGCTCCTTTTATACCAGATCGTGGATACGGTCACGGGCATAAAAGGGATACGGTTCGTCAAATTCACGGTTGACGGCGCGGTGAAAAAGGATCTGATGGGTTATTACGATATGCGCGAAACGTATAAATTCGTATACCCGGAATGATCTGCGGCAAAAACGGCAGGGGATGAATGACAATGAAAAAACTTATAGAGCTTGTTAAAGAAACGAGGAAGATAGCGCTTGACAGCGGCTCAGCCCACGATATAGAGATAAAGGGCACGGCGGATTTTGTAACAAAGGTGGATTACGGCGTTCAGGAATTTCTCAGACCGAGGCTCAGAGAAATGTATCCGGATATACAGTTTATGAGCGAGGAAATGGATAATTCGGGCGTCGATATGAGCGGCAGGGTGTGGATACTTGACCCTATCGACGGAACGACCAATCTTATACACGATTACAGGATGAGCGCCGTATCGCTGGGGCTTGCGGAGAACGGCGTGCCTGTCGCGGGGGTGGTATATAACCCGTTTTCGGACGAGCTGTTCTCGGCGGAAAGAGGAGGCGGCGCGTTCCTGAACGGAAAGCCTATACGCGTATCCGGTGCGGAAACGCTTGCACAGTCGCTCGTTAGCGTAGGCACATCGCCGTACTATAAGGAGCTTGCGGACGAAAATTTTGAGGTCATAAAGCGGCTGTTCATATGCGCGGAGGATATACGCCGCTGCGGCAGCGCGGCCATGGATCTTTGCTATACGGCCTGCGGGCGAATAGACGCTTATTTTGAGCGCAGGCTAAAGCCCTGGGACTACGCGGCGGGGATCGCGATACTGCGCGAGGCGGGCGGCTGCGTCACGGATATCAGCGGCGCCGAGCCGAGCTATACCGAGCCCTCGGATATAGCCGCATCAAACGGCAGGGTGCACAGCGAGCTTATAGAGCGTATAGCCGGTAAAGCGTGATAAAGCGGAACGGGAGACCGTTCCCTTTTTATTTGTCAAAAATTTCGCCGCAGTATTTACAATACACCGTTAAAAAAATAAAGGCATTTTGTGAAAATCTCTGTTTTTTTTCATAAATACTTTTCAAAAAAACGATTTAGGTATATAATCTATGCAAGGATGACACCCGTCTCTACAGGCGGCGGGTGTCATTCATCATTTCAGCGGGATATCATAACTCCCCGCTGAAACGATGAGGAGCTAATGCTCCCGCCGCAGATCATAATCGTTTGCAGGCTCCGCTCTTTGCAGGCAAATCGGAGCGTTGCTCAGATTTAAATATTCCGGAATATGCGAAAGATCGAAAGGACAGAATGATGATAAAGAGAGAAAACATAAGAAATATCGCTATTATTGCGCATGTAGACCACGGAAAGACGACTCTCGTGGACGCTATGCTGGCACAGAGCGGGACATTCAGAGAAAATGAGGTCGTGGACGAGCGCGTTATGGACTCCAACGACCTGGAGCGCGAGCGCGGTATAACGATACTGGCAAAGAACACGTCGCTTTACTATAACGGCGTTAAGATAAACATAATAGACACTCCGGGACACGCGGATTTCGGAGGCGAGGTCGAGCGCGGTCTTGAGATGGTGGACGGAGTACTGCTGCTCGTAGACGCGTTTGAGGGATGTATGCCTCAGACCCGCTTTGTGCTTTCAAAGGCGCTTGCTCTCGACCTGCGTCCCATAATAGTGGTAAATAAGGCGGACAGACCGAATGCGCGCCCCTATGAGGTGGTGGACGAGGTGCTGGAGCTCTTTATCGATCTCGGCGCGAGCGAGGAGCAGCTTGACACGCCTGTGATATTTGCATCGGGGCGCGACGGCTGGGCAGCTGCGGAATACAGTCCGGAATGTCCGGCAAACGACCTCAGAGAGCTGTTTGAGCTTATAGTCAGGGAAATACCATGCCCCGACTGCGAGGAGGAAGCTCCGTTCCAAATGCTCGTTTCAAATATAGACTATGACGATTATACCGGCAGGATAGCGGTGGGCAAGATCCAGCGCGGAACGGTAAAGACAGGGATGCCGCTTGCAATATGCCGTGCCGACGGAAAGACCGGTCATGCAAAGGCTACCAAGCTCTATACCTTCGAGGGTCTTGTTAAAGCTCCCGCCGACGAGGTCGGCGCAGGCGACGTTGTGGCTATCTCCGGTATAGCGGATATCAATATAGGCGAGACCGTGTGCGACAGCGCGTCTCCCGAACCGCTGCCGTTTGTAAAGATAGACGACCCCGTGCTTTCGATGACGTTCAGTGTCAACGACAGCCCGTTTGCCGGTCAGGACGGGAAATTTGTGACGTCGCGCCATCTGCGCGACAGGCTTTATCGTGAGCTGGATTCCAATGTCAGCCTGCGCGTTGACGATACGGACACGACGGAAGCGTTTACGGTGTCGGGCCGCGGCGAGCTGCATCTTTCCGTACTTATCGAAAATATGCGCCGCGAGGGATACGAGTTCCAGGTGTCGAACCCGGTGGTCATCTATAAGGAAATAGACGGAGTCAAGTGCGAGCCTGTAGAGCGGCTCACGGTCGATATACCCGAGGAATATACGGGCGCGGTGATGGATCAGGTAATAAACAGGATGGGCGGAATGACGAACATGACGCCCACGGCCCAGAATTATGTGCGGCTTGAATTTCTTATACCGTCAAGAGGGCTTATAGGCTTCAGGAGCGAGATACTGACCGCCACGAAGGGAACGGCTATAGTAAACAGCATACTTGAGGACTACGAGCCGTACAAGGGCGATTTTGTATCGAGAAACAGAGGCGCTATAGTTGCGTGGGAGGACGGCGAGACCATCACCTACGGACTTTACAATGCGCAGGACAGAGGCACTCTGTTTGTCGGTCCGGGCGTTAAGGTATACGAAGGCATGATAGTCGGGGAAAACTCACGCGGAGAAGATATAACGGTAAACGTATGCAAGAAAAAGCATGCAACGAACACGAGGGCGTCCGGCTCGGATGAAGCGCTGAAGCTCGTTCCGCCCAAGGAGATGAGCCTTGAGCAGTGCCTTGACTTTCTTGCGGACGATGAGCTTCTCGAGGTGACTCCGCAGCATCTGAGAATGAGAAAGAGGATACTCAAGACCGACCTCAGAGCAAAGGAAGCCTCAAGAAAGAAAAAATAAAAGGCGGTCGCTGTGCGTCAAAGCCGTACAGCACGGTAAAAAAACGGAGACAAGACGGCGGCATGACACCGAAGCGGTATCATGCCGCCGTTTATCGTCTTTTTTTGTTTGTATCCGGCTGAAAAGGTATCATCGGAGGTCACAGGATAAGGCTGCCTGCGGCGTGAACGGCGAATGCCGCCGCCCATGCAAGAACGCATTGGAACAGTATCACGCCCGCCATCCATTTGGTGCCGAGCTCGCGCCTGATAGAGGCTACGGCTGCAACGCACGGGGTATAGAGCAGACAGAAAACGAGCAGAGACAGCGCGCTGAGCGGCGTAAGTATATCCGTTATCGCCGACCCGGAGGGGATAAGCACGGATATGGTCGAAACAACGCTCTCCTTAGCCATAAATCCGCTGATAAGAGCGGTGGAAATGCGCCAGTCGCCGAAGCCGAGCGGTCTGAACAATGGAGCTATAAGCCCGGCTATGGATGCGAGTATGCTGTCGTGCGAATTTTCCACCATATTCAGCCCGAAATCGAAGGTCTGCAGGAACCAAATGATTATCGTTGCGATAAAGATGACCGTAAAGGCTCTCTGCAAAAAGTCCTTTGCTTTTTCCCACAGAAGCTGCATAACGTTTTTCAGCCCCGGCATACGGTAGTTCGGCAGCTCCATAACGAACGGCACCGGCTCGCCGCGGAACAGGCTGCCCTTGAGCAGCAGCGCGGTGAGTATACCCATCAGTATTCCGAAGAAGTAAAGACCTATCATAACGGCGGCTCCGTATTTGGGGAAAAATGCGGCTGTAAAGAACGCATATATGGGCAGCTTTGCGGAACAGCTCATAAACGGAGTGAGCAGGACGGTCATGTACCTGTCTCGCTCGGAAGAGAGCGTCCGGCTCGCCATTACCCCGGGTACCGTGCATCCAAATCCAATGAGCATGGGTACGATGCTCCTGCCGGAAAGCCCTATCTTGCGCAGCAGCTTATCCATAACGAACGCTACTCTTGCCATGTAGCCGCTGTCCTCAAGGAGCGACAGGAAAAAGAACAGCGTTACGATTATAGGCAGAAAGCTCAGAACGCTGCCTACGCCTGTAAATATACCGTCTATCACGAGCGAATGCAGCGCGCTGCTCACACCCGCCGCCGACAGCGCCGCGTCCGTAAGCTCGGTGAGCGCGGTGATGCCGAGCTCGAGCAGATACGCAAGCCCCGACCCTATCACGCTGAATGTGAGCCAGAATACCAGCGCCATTATGATCACAAAAGCCGGAAGCGCTGTATATTTGCCGGTAAGTATTTTGTCTATCCTTCTGCTGCGCGCATGCTCGCGGCTCTCGCGCGGCTTGACAACGGTCTCCGCGCATATCTTATGTATAAATCTGAACCGCATATCCGCGATCGCCGCGGCTCTGTCAAGTCCGCGCTCCGCTTCCATCTGCGATATTATGTGTTCGAGCATTTCCTTTTCGTTCTGCTGCAGACCGAGGCTTTCGAGTATCATGCCGTCTCCCTCGGCAAGCTTTGATGCGGCAAACCGCACGGGGATGCCCGCTTTTTCGGCATGGTCTTCAATAAGGTGCATTATGCCGTGGATACAGCGGTGCACCGCGCTGCCGTCTCCGTCGTCGCTGCAGAAATCCACTCTGCCGGGACGTTCCTGATATTTTGCGATATGCAGGGCGTGGCTCAGAAGCTCGTCTATGCCCTCGTTTTTTGCCGCGGAAATAGGCACGACTGGAACGCCGAGCAGCTGCTCCATCTCGTTTATGCGTATAGAACCGCCGTTTTCTCGCACCTCGTCCATCATGTTGAGCGCTACGACCATGGGTATGTTAAGCTCCATGAGCTGCATGGTTAGATACAAATTCCGCTCTATGTTTGAAGCGTCAACGATATTTATTATACATTTCGGCTTCTCGTTCAGTATGAACGCGCGCGTCACAAGCTCCTCGCTGCTGTAGGGCGACATGGAATAAATGCCGGGCAGATCGGTTATGAGCGTGTTCGAATCGCCTCTTATTATACCGTCCTTGCGGTCTACCGTTACCCCGGGGAAATTTCCCACATGCTGAGACGCTCCGGTTATCCTGTTGAAAAGCGTAGTTTTTCCGCAGTTCTGGTTCCCCGCCAGCGCGAACGTCAGCTTAACGCTGTCCGGCAGCGGGTCTTCATCGGCTTTGACATGATATTTTCCGCCCTCGCCGAGACCCGGGTGCGGGATGCGTCTCGTTCTGCGCACTGCCGTAACTGCGGGAGCGCCGGAGGTCTCCGCCTCTTTCACTTCTATTTTTTCTGCGTCGGCAATACGCAGCGTCAGCTCGTAGCCGTGCAGTTTCAGTTCGAGCGGATCGCCCATGGGCGCGAATTTTACAGGCGTTACTTCCGCGCCGGGTATCAGTCCCATATCCAGAAAGTGCTGTCTCAGCGCACCTTCGCCGCCTACCGAAACGATGATCCCTGTGCTGCCGATCCCAAGTTCCTTTAAATTCATTGTTATGACCTTCAGACCCTTTCATAAAACCGTATAGTTCCCTTTGGCATGAGACTGCCGAAAAACATGCGGCAGCCATGCATAATATATATTTAGTTTACTATACCGATGTACATTTGTCAATATCGCGTCTGAAAAACATTGTATTCTTAAACAAAAACACTGCCGGAAAAATTTTTTTGAAAAAACTCTTGACAAATGGGTTAGTATATGCTAATATAAGTTATGTAAGAGCTACAAAAATAAGAGATACTCGCATACATACGGAGAAGCCGGTCATATACAGGCGTTTCCGGTCATCTTATTTTGTCAGTAACGCGGTATGAAAGGCGTAAAGTATTTCTCCTTTCAGTATAGCAGATCAAAAATATATTTTGAGATCGCTCAATAAGATCCATATTGCTATCAGGTTGATAAAACCCCATTATAGTTCCCATCGGGCCGCAGGCCCGGCGCCGGAAGTGCCGCAGAGGTCTTATCAAAGTTAATATTGAAAGCACGGAGGGACGTTTTTTTGCAGGCTGAACGAAACGTTCCTCCGTGTTTTTTTGCAAAAAGCCGGTTTTGCAGCCGCATATTTGCAGCAGCGTCTATGAAATATGATCCGAATTTGATAAAATCCGCATAAACAGGTTGAAATCAATAAGATTTTGTGATAAAATAGGTTAGCGCGGTACGGAGAAAATGTGTTTTCCGGCCGCTGCCAATGGTGTTTCGGATAATATAGTGAAACATACAGGGCAAAGCGCCAAGCCGGATACGGCGGGCGCAGAAAAGACAAGATACTGTGCCGGCGCGCGGCGTCCGGTGCGGAAAGGAAGGGATTATAAATGAACGATCGAAGGAGCGAACTGAACAGAAACCTTGCTCAGATGCTCAAGGGCGGAGTTATCATGGACGTTACTACGCCCGAGCAGGCGCGTATTGCCGAAGAGGCGGGTGCGTGCGCGGTAATGGCGCTTGAGCGTATACCGGCCGACATAAGAGCGGCGGGCGGCGTTTCAAGAATGAGCGATCCGAAGATGATAAAGGGTATACAGGAGGCGGTCTCAATACCGGTCATGGCGAAATGCCGTATCGGACATTTTGCCGAGGCGAGGATATTGCAGGCGATCGAGATAGATTATATAGACGAGAGCGAGGTGCTTTCGCCGGCGGACGATAAGTATCATATAGACAAAACGAAATTTGACGTTCCGTTTGTGTGCGGAGCAAAGGATCTGGGCGAAGCGCTGCGGAGAATAAACGAGGGCGCTTCGATGATAAGAACGAAGGGCGAGCCGGGCACCGGAGACGTAGTGCAGGCTGTCAGACATATGCGCATGATGCAGGCGGAGATAAGAAGGCTCGTAAGCATGAGCAGTGATGAGCTTTTCGACGCAGCCAAGGAGCTTCGAGTGCCCTTTGAGCTTGTTATGTACGTTCATGAGAACGGAAAGCTTCCGGTCGTGAATTTTGCGGCGGGCGGCGTAGCAACTCCCGCAGACGCCGCGCTCATGATGCATCTGGGCGCCGAAGGCGTTTTCGTGGGCTCGGGTATATTCAAGTCGGGCGAACCGGCAAAACGCGCGGCCGCTATAGTAAAGGCGGTAACGAACTATCAGGACGACAAGATGCTTGCGGAGCTTTCGGAGGATCTGGGCGAAGCGATGGTAGGCATAAACGAGGACGAGATAGAGCTGCTCATGGCGGAGCGTGGTAAGTAATGAATATAGGCATACTTGCTTTGCAGGGCGCGTTTATCGAGCACAGGCAAATGCTTGAAAAGCTCGGGATACAGTCGTTTGAGATACGTCAGAAAAGGGATATCGAGCGCGGCCCGGACGCTCTCATCATACCGGGCGGAGAGAGTACGGTCATGGGCAAGCTGCTGCGGCAGCTGGAGCTGTATGAGCCGCTCAAGGCGCGTATAGAGGGAGGCATGCCCGTGATGGGCACCTGCGCCGGTCTGATACTGCTTGCAAAAAAGCTGTCCAACGACAGCAGCGTATATTTCGGGACGATGGATATGACCGTAAGACGAAATGCGTACGGACGGCAGCTCGGGAGCTTTTATACCGAGGATGAGTTTAAGGGTATCGGAAAAATACCTATGACGTTCATACGCGCTCCGTATATAGAGGAGGTTTACGGCGACGCGGAGGCGCTGGCGGTGACAGGCGGGCATATCGTCGCGGCAAGGCAGGGAAACCAGCTTGTTACGGCTTTTCATCCAGAGCTGAACGGCGATACGTCCGTTCACAGATATTTTGCGGATATGATAGAAGAAAGCCTCGCTTCGGGAAAATAAACGCGTGTTTATTGAAGCGGTGTTGACATATTCGGGAAATAATGATAAAATAGGTACAGAATAGAACATTTAAGATAAAAAACAGCCGCCGTTATTTAGGGCGGCAGTAAAAAGAGGAGGAGATCGATGTCTGAAAATGTGTTTGACGTGCTAAAGGAGCGCGGGCTTATAGCCCAGTGCACGCATGAGGAGGAAATACGCGAGCTGCTGGGAAAGGAGAAGGTGACCTTTTATATAGGCTTTGACCCCACTGCCGATTCGCTGCACGTAGGTCATTTCCTGCAGATGGTCGTTATGCGGCACATGCAGCTGCACGGACACCGCCCGATAGCGCTTGTCGGCGGCGGAACGGGACACGTGGGCGATCCGTCCGGCAGGACCGATATGCGGCAGATGATGACCGAGGAGGTCATAAACCATAACTGCGAGTGCTTTAAGGAGCAGCTCTCAAAGGTGGTTGATTTTTCCGGCGGCAAGGCGCTGATGGTGAATAATGCCGACTGGCTTCTGAAGCTCAATTATATAGAGTTTCTTCGCGATATAGGCGCGTGTTTCTCGGTAAATAAGATGCTTACCGCAGAGTGCTTCAAGCAGAGGCTCGAAAAGGGGCTTTCGTTCCTTGAATTCAATTATATGCTCATGCAGTCCTATGATTTTCTTATGCTCAGCCGCGAATACGGCTGTAAGCTCGAGCTGGGCGGCGACGACCAGTGGAGCAACATTTTGGGCGGTCTGGAGCTGTGCAGAAAGAAGGACGGCAAGCAGGTATACGGCATGACGTTCACGCTGCTTACCAACAGCGAGGGAAAGAAGATGGGCAAAACGCAGTCCGGAGCGGTATGGCTGGATCCGGAAAAGACCACGCCGTACGATTTCTATCAGTACTGGGTAAACGTTCAGGACGCGGACGTTATAAAATGCCTGAAGCTGCTCACATTCATACCTATGGACGAGATAAGGGAAATGGAAAAGTGGGAGGGCGCGGAGCTGAATAAGGCAAAGCGCATCCTTGCATACGAGGTCACAAAGCTCGTTCACGGCGAAGCCGAGGCGGAAAAGGCAAAGGCTACCGCAGAGGCCGTATTCGGGGGCGGCGGAGTTTCCGAGGACATGCCGACTACCGTTATCCCTGACGCGGTCGGGATGGGCGTTCTTGATATGCTTGTCAAGACCGGGCTTGTGAAATCGAAGGGCGAAGCGAGAAGGATAGTCCAGCAGAACGGACTTTCCATAAACGACGTTAAATATACGGATGTGAACGGAACGGTCACGGAAGATATGATCACCGATGACGGATTGGTGATAAAAAAGGGAAAGAAGATATATCACAGAGTAGTGACGGGATAAACTCAAGACGGCGCGGCGTATGACGCGCCGTCTTGACTTTTTTCGGAGGAACGGCGTAATGTCTATAAAATAACGCTCTCTCCGAGGCGTGTGTTTGGTTGGAATAGACAAAAAAACAAGTGCAGGTCAATATCTTTAGTTAAAAAATTCGATTGACACGAGTTCTTTGATATGGTATAATTTTAAGTTGAGTAATAGTATTTAAGCGCCTTCCGGGCTTTTGGGAAACATTGCTTTGCGGGTGCGGACGCGGTTTCCGGGCATGATAGCGCTTTTATTGTGGAATGGAGGAGAATTGATGGCAAAGGCTGCAATAATGGGTTACGGTACTGTCGGGAGCGGCGTTTATGACATAATGAAAATGAACGCGGCAAGGCTTGAGGCGGCGGCCGGCGAAAAAATTGAGCTGAAGTATATCCTGGATATTCGTGATTTTGATGACCATCCCGAAAAGCATTTGTTTACAAAGGACGTTAAGGATATTATAAACGACAGCGAGGTAAGCGTTGTAGCGGAGGTCATGGGCGGACTTCATCCGGCATATGAATTTACAAAGGAGCTTTTATCCGCCGGAAAGAGCGTCGTGACTTCAAACAAAGAGCTTGTGGCGACCTACGGCTCGGAGCTTCTGAAGCTTGCGGAGGAAAACAACGTAAACTATATGTTCGAAGCGAGCGTGGGCGGAGGCATCCCGATAATAAGACCGCTCAACCGGTGTCTTGCGGCGAATAACATAATAAGGATAGCGGGGATACTGAACGGTACGACAAATTATATCCTGTACCAGATGATAACGAACGACAAGTCGTTTGATACTGCGCTCAAGGATGCCCAGGCAAACGGATATGCCGAGCGCAATCCCGCGGCTGATATAGAGGGACACGATGCTTGCAGGAAGATCGCTATACTCTCGTCTCTTGCATGGGGCAGGGAGGTCGATTACAGCGGTATAAGCACCGAGGGGATAGTGGATATCACCCTTGAGGACGTACGTTATGCGGCGGCGGCGGGCGCGGTGATAAAGCTGATAGGCTATGCGGAGCGGCTTGAGAACGGCAGGATATACGCTCATGTGGCGCCGATGATGATCGGGAAAGACTGTCTGCTTTCGGATATAGACGACGTATACAACGGAATACTTGTAAAAGGCGACGCGGTCGGCGACGTTATGTTCTACGGCGCGGGCGCGGGAAAGCTGCCTACTGCCTCGGCAGTGGTAGCCGATATGATAGATTCGGTCATCCATAAGGACCGTCGTGCGCTCATCGGCTGGGAAAAGACCGGCGAAGCTGTATGCGCGGATGCGGACGATAAGAAGTTCAGATACTTTATGAGAACGAAGGACACTGCCGAAGCGGTTAAGAATACATTCGGCGGCGCGGAGATACTCAAAAGCCTTGCAGACGGCGAGACGGCGTTCATAACGGAGGAGCTTACCGCTTCGGAGGCGGCGGAGAAGTCGGCCGGTCTGAAGGATATGATATCTTCGATAAGGGTCTTTGCATAAATGATAAGAGTAAGAGTTCCCGCAACAAGCGCGAATATGGGCGCAGGCTTCGATACTCTCGGCATAGCGTTCAACCTTTATTCAAGGCTGGAGATCGAGGAGACTGAAAGCGGGCTTGAGATAATTACCGTAAACAACAGCGGCAATGTCCAAAGCGACAGGTCTAATCTTGTATACAGGGCTATGGACGCCGTGTTCGGCGAAGCAGGGTATAAGCAGCGCGGGCTTAGGATAAAGCAGGACAGCGCAGTACCCATGACGCGCGGACTGGGTTCGTCAAGCGCGTGCATTATAGGCGGCATGCTTGCGGCAAACGCCATAAGCGGAAGAAAGCTCAGCTATCCGGAGATACTGGAGCTTGCCGCAGCCATGGAGGGACATCCGGATAACGTCGCTCCGGCTCTTTACGGCGGCTTTTGCGTGAGCGCGTCGGAGAACGGAAAAATATTTGTCAAGAGCATGAAGCTCAGGAGCGGTTTAAGGTTTGCCGTTATGATACCGGACTTTTTTGTAGCTACAAAAAAATCGCGCGGCGCGCTTCCGGAAACGGTGAGCCTGCGCGACGCTGCATTCAATATTTCGCGCGCGTCCCTGTTTCAGGCCGCGCTTGTGACGGGCGACTGGGAGCTGCTGAGATACGGCGTTGAAGACAAGCTTCACCAGCCCTACCGCAGAAGCTATATAGAAGGGTTTGACGGGATATTTGAGGAGACCTACCGTCTCGGTTCAAAGGCTACGTACCTGAGCGGTTCAGGCCCTACTATAGTTTCGGTCCTGAGCGGAAGGGGAGACCGGTTCAGAAGAGGTATGGAGAGCTTTTTCTCCGAGAACTCGCACAAGTGGCGGTGTATGATACTTGAGTGCGACAATGTAGGCTCGGTATTGTCAGAGATTTGATAAAGCGGGCATTAAGTATATTTCAACAGAAAGGAACAGATATAAGATGGGACTTATAGTTCAGAAGTACGGCGGTACGTCGGTAAAGGACGCTGAAAGAGTCATGAATGTCGCAAGACGCATAACCGAAACATATCAGGCCGGCAACAACGTTGTCGTTGCCGTTTCGGCGCAGGGCGACACTACCGATGATTTGATAGAAAAGGCTAAGGAGATAAATCCGCGCGCGTCAAAGCGCGAGATGGATATGCTGCTTGCGACGGGTGAGCAGATATCTATCGCGCTGCTTGCTATGGCGATCGAGAAGCTGGGATATCCGGTGATCTCGCTCACGGGCTGGCAGGCAGGTATGCAGACAAATTCCAACTACGGAAGCGCGCGCATAAAGACTATAGATACAGAGCGCATAAGGATGGAGCTTGACAGAAGAAGGATAGTTATCGTTGCGGGCTTTCAGGGAATAAACAAATACGACGATATAACAACGCTCGGAAGAGGCGGTTCGGATACGTCGGCGGTTGCGCTCGCGGCGGCTCTGCATGCGGATCTCTGTGAAATATACACAGACGTAGACGGCGTTTATACTACCGATCCGAGGATATGCAGCAAGGCGTATAAGCTCAATGACATCTCATATGATGAAATGCTCGAGCTGGCGTCGCTCGGCGCCAACGTGCTTCACAACAGAAGTGTTGAAATGGCAAAGAAATACAATGTTAGATTATCGGTCCGCTCAAGCTTGAACAATAATGAGGGAACGTATGTTAAGGAGGTTTCTACAGTGGAAAAAATGCTCGTAAGAGGTGTAACAAGAGATAACGACTGCGCAAGGATAGCGCTCTGCGGTGTTGAGGACGCTCCCGGCAAGGCGTTCCAGGTGTTCGAGATGATAGCTAAGGCAGGCATAAGCGTTGACCTTATCATCCAGTCCATAGGCGACGGCAAAACAAAGGATATAAGCTTTACCGTAACGGAGGCGGATCTTGAACCGGCGCTCAAGCTGCTTGAGGAAAACAATGATTTCATAAAGGCGCGTGAGATAAAGTCGTCAAAGGACGTTTCAAAGGTATCGATAGTCGGCGCCGGAATGGTCAACAATTCAGGCGTTGCGGCTAAGATGTTCGAGGCTCTCTATGACGCTCACATCAATATAAAGATGATCGCCACATCCGAGATAAAGATATCTGTGCTCGTTGCGCAGAAGGATGCGGAAACGGCGGTAAACGCTATACACGATAAGTTCTTATCGAAGTAATCTATGCAAAGATGGCGCCCTCCTCCGTAGGCGGCGGGCGTCATGCAGCATTTCAGCGGGAGTTATGCTATCCCTCTGAAATGCTAAGGAGCTAACGCTCCCTTTGCAGGCTGCAATCGTTCGCAAGCTCTGCTCCTTGCAAGCAAAGCGAAGTGTTGCTCCGATCTAAATGAAGCCAAGGGCGGGATCTTTTCCGCCCTGTTAATGTTTGTGCGGATACACGTTTTTGTATCAGGATATTAATATTGAAGGGATCTGGTCACTATCGGTACGGAGGATATTATTTTCGGCAGAGGCCCCGTTATGGAGGCGCTCCGTTCGGGACATGAGATAGAAAAAATAATCGTAAAAAACGGGCCTTATTCGGGCTCGCTTATACCGATAATAGATAAGGCAAAAAGCAGGGGGATAATCGTTCAGCAGGCTGCGGCCGCTAAGCTCGACAAGCTGACGGACGGACAGAACCATCAGGGGATAGCGGCGTTTGTCAGCGCATACGGATACGTTTCGGTGAAGGATATACTTAAAAGAGCGGAGGAGGCGGGGCATCCGCCGTTTGTGGTTATATGCGACAAGATAACCGATCCGCATAATCTCGGCGCTATCCTGCGTACCGCAAACTGCGTCGGTGCGGACGGGGTGGTGATCCCGAAGCGGCAGAGTGCGGGAGTGAATTCGGTGGTGATGAAAACCTCCGCCGGAGCGGCGGAATACACGCCGGTCGCTAAGGTGACCAACCTCGCGAATACTATAGACGAGCTTAAAGAGGCGGGACTTTGGATAACTGCGGCGGATATGGACGGACAGCCTATGTACGATATAGACCTGAAAGGCGCGGTGGGGCTCGTTATAGGCAGCGAGGGCAGCGGCGTCAGCAGACTGGTGCGGGAGAAGTGCGATTTTATCGCTTCTATCCCGATGATGGGAGAGATAAATTCGCTGAACGCGTCTGTTGCAGCAGGCGTGCTCATGTACGAGGCGCTAAGGCAGCGCGGAAACGCGCAGTAGGTTTTACCGGGAAATTTGGGCTTAACTGATATCAGGCGGAAGGAGATTTTATTTAAATGAAAGCGATAGTAACGGTTGTTGGACAGGACAGAAAAGGGATAATCGCAAGAGTGAGCGGCGCACTGTTTGAAAGCGGCGTGAATATCATAGACATATCCCAGACAATAATGGGCGATATGTTCACGATGATAATGATGGTCGAATTTGACAGTGCGGATATAACGGTGCAGGGGCTCACGGAAAAGCTCGGAGCGATAGAAAAGGAAATGGGGCTGAATATCCACGTTCAGCGCGAGGAGATCTTTTCGTCAATGCACAGAATATGATTACCGGAGGCAGCTATGATAAATCCTTTTGAAATAATTGAAACTATCAATATGATAGATAAGGAAAACCTTGATATAAGGACCATAACGATGGGGATATCCCTGAGATCCTGCGCCGGGCCGGATATAGATACCGTTTGCGGGAAGGTATATGATAAAATAACGTCGTATGCAAAGGATCTTGTAAAAACGGGCGAGGATATAGAAAAACAGTTCGGTATCCCGATAATAAACAAGCGCATATCGGTAACGCCGATATCGGCATTGGCGGACGCGCTTGAGGAGCCGACGAAGGAAAAGTGTATAAAGCTTGCAAAAACGCTTGACCGTGCGGCAAAAGCGGTCGGAGTGGATTTCATAGGCGGATATTCCGCGCTCGTGCATAAGGGTTATACAAACGGCGAGCGCGTGCTTATAGAATCGATACCGGAGGCGCTTGCCTCAACGGATATCGTATGCTCAAGCGTTAACGTAGGCTCGACGAGAGCCGGTATAAATATGGACGCGGTCAGACAGATGGGCGGGATAGTAAAGAAGGCGGCGGAGCTTACCGCCGATACGCAGGGCTTTGCCTGTGCAAAGCTTGTTGTGTTCTGCAATGCCGTAGAGGATAACCCGTTCATGGCGGGAGCGTTCCTCGGCGAGGGCGAGGGAGAATGCGTTATAAACGTAGGCGTGTCGGGTCCGGGCGTTGTCAAATGCGCTCTCGAAAAGACTGCCGGAGAGGATTTCGGCGTTGTTGCCGAGACCATAAAGAAAACGGCGTTCAAGATAACAAGGATGGGACAGCTTGTGGCGCAGGAGGCTTCAAAGCGTCTCGGGGTGCCGTTCGGCATAGTCGATCTGTCGCTTGCGCCCACTCCGGCAGTAGGCGACAGCGTTGCATATATACTTGAGGAGATGGGGCTTGAGAAATGCGGAACGCACGGTACGACCGCCGCTTTGGCGCTGCTCAACGACGCTGTAAAGAAAGGCGGAGTTATGGCTTCCGGCTATGTCGGCGGGCTTTCGGGTGCGTTTATACCGGTCAGCGAGGACGCGGGCATGATAGCGGCCGCGGAGTGCGGCGCACTCTCTCTGGAAAAGCTGGAGGCTATGACGTGCGTATGCTCCGTAGGTCTTGACATGATAGTGGTTCCGGGAGCGACGCCGGCGTCCACCATATCGGCTATCATAGCGGATGAAGCGGCCATCGGCATGATAAACACGAAAACAACGGCTGTAAGAGTGATCCCGGCTCCGGGGACGAAGGAAGGCGACGTGGTGGAATTCGGCGGACTGCTGGGGACCGGCCCGGTCATGAGCGTAAGCGGATATTCGAGCGAAAAGTTCATCGAGCGCGGCGGAAGGATACCGGCGCCGATAAACAGCCTGAAAAACTGATACGGCGGCAGAAAAGGATCGGCCTTAGATGAATGCCGATAAGGAAGTTTTGAAAACAAACTAACTTAACGGCTGACAAACAGGATCGCAAACGAAAACAGAGAGTTCATCACTTTCAAAAGCGGTCGGCTCTCTGTTTTTCTGTCTCAATCTTGTTTTATTTCCGCAAACAGAACAGTATATCCATTCTCACTGCTTTGATTGCCTATTTGAAAAATTGTCCGACAAAATCCATATCTTTTAATTTGTTCTGTACTTCCTCGCTCCAATTTTCCTGTTTCAGCAGATTTGACAACGGAGTGCCAAAGACATTTTCGATCTGCTTTCTGGTGAAAGAATAGCTATTGCCGGAAAAGTTATAGGTGATCCCCGTCAGGTTATCGATCGCCGCCATAGCCGCAACAGAGTTATAAACCAAATCGCGCTGCACCTTTTCTTCCCCGATATTCCAAACGGTATCAAGATAGTTAACAGTTAAGGTACAGTTGTCAGAATTGATTTCAAACTTTTTTGAAATATGATTCAGCGGCAAAACCTCAAACAAACCGCCGGTGTTAGACGCATTTCCGATATAAGGTGTTCTGTAAGTCTCAATTACAGAAATGTCATGTGTTAATGCGTCAGTCCGGCTGCGGGCGTATTCGGTTTCCTTTGCCCGGTTGGCTGGGATGATCCAAAATTGAATTGCACAAAACAGCACAACAGCGATTGCCAAAAGGCCGATGATGACTTTGCTCTTTTTATTCATTTTCCTGCTCCTTTCCGCATTTTTGCAAAATTTTTGAAAAGTTACTGAACGTGATCGGGATAATAATTGTGAGCAGCGGCAAATAGAACCGTACAGCAATATTCGCCAGTTGATACGGGCCGCTGATAGTTAACGGTCTGCCGAACCAAATATCACTTCCGAATGTCAGCGCCGCCATTGTTCCGGCAGCAACAAGGAAAAAGAGCGTCCAAACAAGCCATGCAATTTTTTTGCGCCGTTTGCCGGCTGTAACGGAGAGAAAAACAAAGCCGCCTGTGTTTCTGTTTTTTCTCCAAAGGCAGGTACAGCCGGAAAGGGCAACAAGCGCTAATGCCATGTAGCTAAATAGTGCATACCCGGTAAAAAGGAGCGGCATCGAAAATATCCAAAACAGAATACTGTTGAGAAGCAGGGTTTGTGCGCACTCCATATGATACTTTCCGATATCGGTCAATTGATTTCCGTCTATCAGATAATCGATCGCAGGCAAACTTTCCTTTGCTTTTTCCGTTGCGCTGTCCGCGTCAAGCCCCTGTGCGATCAAATCGTCCCGTTTGGCAAGCATATTGCTCAATATTTCTTCCTTTAAGTCTTTTACTTCCGGCGTTAAGCGCTGGTGACGAAATAATCCGTCAACATATTCTTTTATCTCAATCATTCGTTTCTGCCTCCTTGAAGTAACATTGTAATTATCCTTTGAGCGTGTAACCATTCTGCAAGGGCTTTTTCATAAGCGGCGGCACCGCTGTCTGTGATATGATAGTATTTTCGCCGCCCCCCCTGCGATTGATCGCCCCAATAACTCACGATGCAGCCTTGTTTTTCAAGACGCTTTAGGCTTGTATATAATGACGGCTCTTTTAGCTCGTATTCGTTGTTGCTGTTTACAGATACAGCTTTCATGATCTCGTAGCCATAATTGTCGCCAGCTTCCAGTATTTTAAGAATAATGGCGTCAATATGGCCGCGAATCAGGTCGCTGTTGATATTCTGCTCCGTCATCTGCTTCACCTCCACATCTATTATAACTCAAATTACTATGTGTGTCAAGGTACTATGTCATAAAAAATATATTATTACATTATGGGTATGCGCGTTCGGGCGGACTCCTTTTTTATTCCCGTAAAATCCCGCGTAAGGCGGATTTTACAGCTTGAAAAATCGTTTGGGTTATGGTAGAGTGGTAGTATACTGAATTATCGTACCGTTTTACGTACAATATTGCCGAAAAATATTGAAAAAGGTTGCAACACAGCGAAATATGTGGTATACTATAATCAGGTTGGGGCGCTTGCCTTTGGCGGCGGACGCCCGTTAAACTATTCAAACAGAAGGATCGAAAGATGTATATACAGAAGGTTTTATCTAACGGAATAAAGGTAGCTGCGGAGCATGTTCCGTACGTGCAGTCCGTGTCGCTCGGGGTATGGGTGGCAAACGGCTCCCGTTTTGAAAAAGAGGAGGAAAGCGGAATATCTCATTTTATTGAGCATATGCTGTTTAAGGGAACGGAAAAGCGGACAGCGGAGCAGATAGCTCTTGAGATGGACTCGGTGGGCGGTCAGCTCAACGCCTTTACAACGCGTGAATATACATGCTTTTATGCAAAAACGCTTAACGACCAGACAGAGACCGCTATGGATATACTCTCGGATATGGTGTTCTGCCCGGAGCTTTCAAAGGAGAATATGGATCTGGAGCGCAGGGTGGTGCTTGAAGAAATAGCTATGTATGAGGACAGTCCGGAGGACGTAGTGTACGACCTGTTCGCGGAAACTGTATGGAAGGATACCGCAATGGGCAGGACGATCCTGGGCACGCCGGAGGCGCTTGCTGCCGTAACTCCCGATTCTATGCGCAGTTATATGAAAGAGCATTATACGAGCGGGAGCATCGTCCTTGCCGCTGCCGGAAATTTCGGCGACGATTTTTTTGACAAGCTCGATGAATATTTCGGACATCGCGGTATAGGAAGCGGTGTTCCGGAGGCGGCGGAAGCCGGCTATAAAGCGGCGAACGCGGTGTGCAAACGTGATTTCGAGCAGGTACAGCTCATTGCCGGATTTGAGGGCATAGATGTTTTTGACGACTCCGTTTACGCTCTGCTGGTTTTCAACAATGTGTTCGGGAGCGGGATGTCGTCGCGGCTGTTTCAGAACATACGCGAAAAATACGGACTTACATATTCGATAGGCGCGGGACACAGCGCTTATATCGGCACCGGCACGTTTGACATATCCGCCGCGGCATCTCCGGAAAACACTCCCAGGGTAGCGGAGCTTATATCTGCGGAGATAAAGAGAGTGAAGAGCGAAGGGCTTACTGAGGACGAGATAGCCCGTGCAAAGATCCAGCTTCGCGGGAACTACCTGCTCGCCAATGAAAACGTCGGAGCGCGTATGCAGACGATAGGAAGAACGGCGCTGCTGGGCAGACCGCTCAGGACGCAGGCTGAGGTCATCAAATATGTTATGTCGGTGGACAGGGACGACGTTATGCGCATAATAGAAAGAGTGCTGAACGAAAAAACGCTGAGCGTGATAGCGGCAGGTCCTATAGACAGCACGGACGGGCTTTTTGCTTAAAACGGTTTAAAAAGTATTAAAATATTAAAATATATATTAAAAAAAGCGAAAAATTTCTAAAAAGACTTGAAATTTTTTAGGATTTGTAATATCATAGTATAGAGGAGGGGTTAGTATGGAATTTAACGAAACAATGAAGATCAATCTCGAATTTGACAAGTCAAAAGAGGTAAAAGAGATCGTGTCCCAGGTGTATGAGGCTCTCAAGCTTAAGGGCTATGACCCCATCAGCCAGATAGTGGGCTATATCCTTTCGGACGATCCGACATACATAACCAGCTATAACGGTGCGCGCGGGCTTATAGTCAAGCTTGAGCGCGATGAACTGCTTGAGGAGTTTGTAAAAACATACATAAAAAACATCTGAGAGTTTTCAGGCTTCCGGCTGCTCCGCGGCTTCGTATCTGTGTGCGGGATGTTTTTTGGATGCGGGCTTCACGGAACAGTCTGAGGCCGCAGCTCCGTTCGGCTGAGCGGAGCTCTTTTCTTTATGCGGTATTTGAAATGTGCGGAAAGGGGACATACTTGTAATTGGACGGTATTTTTTTATATTCCGACGATAATAAAAGGTATAATACATGGAACTGCCATTTAAGGCGCAAGTTTGGCTGCAAGGTCATGAAGATCGCGCTCAATGCCGGGTTTACCTGTCCGAATATAGACGGAACGAAGGGCAGGGGAGGATGCACTTACTGTTCGTCTGCGGGCAGCGGTGATTTTGCGGGTGATCCGGAGGATTCGGTCATACGCCAGTTTGAGGAGATAAAGGAACGTATGCACCGTAAATGGAGCTCCGGCAAGTATATGCCGTATTTTCAGGCGCATACAAATACTTATGCTCCGGCGGAGGTGCTGCGCGCCAGGTTTGAACGGGTGCTCATGCAGCCGGGCGTTGTAGGCATAAGCATAGCCACCCGCGCCGATTGTTTGGGCGCGGATGTGCTTGAGTATCTTTCCGAGCTTAATGAAAGGACATATCTGATAGTGGAGCTTGGGCTTCAGTCGGTATTTGATAAAACGGGCGAGAGGATAAACCGCTGCCATACGTACGCCGAGTTTCTTGAAGGCTACAATGCGCTGAAGGAGCGCGGGATAAACGTATGCGTGCATCTTATAAACGGTCTGCCGGGCGAGGATAAGGAAATGATGCTGTACTCCGCAAAAACGGTGGGAGAGCTTGAGCCGCACTGCGTGAAGCTGCACCTGCTGCATGTACTGCGCGGAACGGCAATGGAGGCGGAGCTGAGAAAAGGCGGGCTGCGTCTGCTCGATAAGGACGAGTATGTCGATATCATAGTAAGCCAGCTTGAGCTGCTGCCTCCGGAAACGGTCATACAGAGGCTTACCGGCGACGGCGGGCGCGACAGCCTCATAGGGCCGCTTTGGAGTCTTAAAAAGTTTGAAGTCCTTAATTCTATAGATAAGGAGCTGGAGCTCCGCAGAACGTGCCAGGGCGCGAAATACAGGAAAGGGATACGATGATGAGATATACAACGGTTATTTTTGATCTTGACGGAACACTGCTGAACACGCTTGACGATCTTGCGGCAAGCGTCAATTATGCGATGGAAAGGGCGGGCTTCCCGAAGCGCACGCTTGAGGAGGTACGCAGGTTTGTCGGGAACGGCGTGCGTGTGCTCATAAGGCGCAGCGTACCGGAGGGTACGAGTGATAAGGATTATACAGCGGCGTATAATTATTTCACGGCGCACTATGCCGAAAACTGCAGAAATATGACCGGCCCGTATGACGGCATAGATGAGATGCTCAGGGAGCTTAAGCGGCTCGGTATAAAGACGGCGATAGTTTCAAACAAGATAGATTTTGCGGTAAAGGCGCTCAGGGATGAGTTTTTTGCCGATACCGTGCAGGCAGCTGTAGGCGACAGCGAGGATACCCCAAATAAGCCGGCGCCGGATATGGTGTATAAGGCGCTGGACGAGCTTGGCTCAAAGGCCGGCGAGTGCGTTTATGTGGGAGACACGGACGTTGATCTCGAAACGGCTGCCAATGCCGGGATGGACTGCATAAGCGTGAGCTGGGGCTTTCGTTCCAGGGCGGAGCTTGAGGGTTATGGCGCCGGGATGATAGCCGATACGGCTGAGGATGTTTTGAGATATATAGAGGGATAATGAAAGACGTGGTCATATCAAAAGGACTGAGCCGGCGGCTCAGTCCTTTTGCGGTCAAAGCGGATCGTGTTCCGTTACCGGTACGGCTCCGCCGCTTGAATATTTATATATTGTTCTGTCGATACAGAAAGAGGATATATACGGCCTCATATTATCGTCCCATACGTATATTACCGGCGGGTCATCCACGGAGCTGTTTTGCAGCGGGATGGTGAACCAGCTGCTTTGATGGTCGCTGTGGCTGTCCACCGTCCTGCGTTCGACTATATATTTGTCGCCGTCCTTTACCGTAAGCCAAATATTTTTGGGATCCGGTGAAGCCGAGTAGGTGGATATTTTTAAAACGAGATTATTGTTATATATCTTGGCGTCCGAAACGGCAACGTCGGCCAATTTATGCGTACCGCCGAACTGGACTTCCTGGTTTGTGGGGTTGTCATCGGGACTGATCCCGTAGTACAGTGTGTTTCCGTATATAAAGCTTGAGAATACAGAGTATCCGTCAGCCAGAGGCAGCGTTATCTCCGTGCCTATCTCTCCCGTCAGTATATTGTATGAATGTATCTTTTTCGGGCTGTTAAAATACAGTATGCCGTTTACGATACCAAGTCCCGTATATGAATGGTCAAGTACGTTATCTCCGTTTTGCCACTCTTCACTGAACCTGAAAAGCTCCGTGTATAATCCGTCGTCATCGGCGGCGGGATCATACCTCATGATGTATGAGTCTTCTTCATTTGCATAAGGATCGAACCGCATAAGCACGGAAGGATTGTCTTTTCCGGACTGGTGCAGTATGAAGTACCATTTTTCGGCATAAGGCACGAGTACGGTGGCGGAATCGTGCCAGAGAGCATCGTCAAAGGCGGTGCCGGTAGGCTCTCCAGTATATTTCATTATCTCCTCTTCGCTCGGTGAAAAAACGATCTGAACGCCGTCTTCGTCATAGAGATTGTGCGATTCGTTGGTCTTTTCGGTGCTTAAGAAGAAATACGCCATGCTCGTGCAGCCGTAGCCATCGTTTATGGTATTGTCCCAGGTAACGTCGATATGATACCAATGCGGAACGCTGTCGGTATACGGAGTTGAGGCTTTTACTATATTCCAGGTGTGATAATCGTTTCCGTAAGCGTCCTTGCTCGATACAAAACCGGTTTCGGTTATGCCGTTCTCCATGGCGATGTAATTGAAAAGCGTAGCGAACGCTAAGCACATTCCTTTTTTGTTTTCAACGAGCTGCAAGGCGGTGTTGTTCCTGCGCTCGGCAAGCGGCTTCTGAAAGTCTTCGTACGAGTATGTGTAGCGGAGATTGAGCGCGTATTGTATAGCAACGAGCTTTTCGGTATCGGTCATGCCGTCGTTGAGAAAAAACCAGACATATTTGACCTCGTTGTCGAGCGTTTCCTGCCTTTGTGCTATTTCGCTGCGCAGCTGTTCGGTTATGCTGCTTTGGTCAAAGTTCCACGAGGAGTCATAGGAGCCTATGAAGTAATAAGGCTTTATCCATGTGAGATAAACGCCGTCCTCGCGCTCCTCATAACCGGAATTGAAATACAGGTATGTGCCGTTGTCTGCCAGCAGATAGTATGAGCGCGGCGAGCAGTAAGCGAGCAGTTCATATATCGCCTGCGCCTGTGCCTGTATTGCCTGAACGTCTGTTCCGAGATCAGCCAGCCTTATATCGTATGAGGAAACGTCTATTTTATTGGTGAAGTTTTCTGTCTCCTCACGGAAATATCTGATAAGCTCCATCCTGTCCGCCGGATCGCTTTGCAGCTCCGGACTGCCTGTGCCCGTAAGCTCGGTAACGAGCCGTACCTGTCTCGGCGAGCTGCTTTGCTCGGGCGCCTCCGAGACGGAGTACTGCGGCGAAGGCTGAACGTCTTCGGCGAGCGACGGCAGTGCGGTGAAAATGCATACGGCCGCAAGGGCGGCGGATATGAGCTGTTTTATTTTAAGCATATGTAACCTCCTGGGATGCGGCCGGCAGCATATGGTCGGCGGCTTTCCTTTATATCCGGTGAGCGGCTGAACCGCTTCATTTGTTCTATATTATCATTATAATAAAGATGATGCGGCTTGTCAATATAATTCGGATAAAAAATATAGCCGGAAACAAAGAAAAAAAGAAGACCCCGGCCGCATTTTTCGCGGCGTGCCTTCCTTGCTGCACAGCTCATTTTACATATTCGAGTATCTTATGATTAGCGGAGAAGAAACGCAGATTGGCGTCAAAATACAGATGTGAAACGCTTCCTTCCCGCAGCGCTTCTCCGTTTTTTATCGAGCTGCGTGAATCCCAGGTCGTGTCTACTATGATCCAGCGGCTGTCGATATACACCTCGTTCCATGCATGGTTCGCCTCGGTGCTGCCGATATTTGACGAGTCCCATGAGCTTGAGCTGCTGCCCGAAACGCCCAGGGCGTATCCTGTGACGACGTTGCAGGGGATATCCGCGGCGCGGCAGAGCGCGGCGTAGAGGTTTGCGTAGCCAAGACATACTGCGCGCTTTGTTTCTATAACGTCCGAAGCAACGTAAGGCGCGGTATTTGTGGAGCCGTTTATGCTGTCGCTGTCATAAAAAATATTTTCGCATACCCAGTCGTGGATGGCAAGCGCTTTGTCGTACTCCGACGAAACGCCCTGTGTGATCGAACGTGAAAGCTCGGCTACGGAAGCCTCGCCGGAGCACACCGAATATGTGCTGCGGAGGGCTGTGCTGATAGATTTAAGCTTTTCGTATTCCGCCGTATTGTGTTCATATACAGGTGAGACTGCGACCTGCCAAAGACCGTCCGCCGTCCGCTCCAAGTAGATGTAGTCGTATACCATGCTGGAAAATTCACCGTAGCGTTCCGGGCCTGTGAATACGGCAAACTGATGCGTATCATCCGGGATGCGCATTATCCTGCGAAATTTTCCTGCGTCATCCGCCGGATCAACGTACTGATCCAGCACCTCTCCGTTTTCGTCGAGAAAGCGGTATACAAGATACTTTGCGGAGCCGGGGTCTGCGATCCCGTAAACGTCCAGCTCGCCGTTTTCGGTTATATCGACGGAAACGTTCTCGCCGCTGTAGAAAGTGAGCATGGTATCGCTTGAATAGTAGATATTCGACGCTGTGTCCTCGGGGTCTATCGGCAGCTCCACGCCGCGTATCCTTGATATCATCTCGGAGGGCGACGGGATATGAGAAACGGCCTCGTTTACTCTGTCTGACAGCTCCGATATCTGCTCTGCGAGATATGGATAGTTCTCGCCTATAAAGGGGATATTCTTGTCTATATCTTTAAAAAATCTTGTGTTTGCGTTTATGACCACCGCCGCTGCAGCGGCAAGCGCCAAAAATATAAACAGTCTTTTTATGTGTTTCATATATTCACCTATTTATCTGTATCACGCTGTACCGGGTAAAAAAAATGCCACGACCTAACTTGCTTAAGCCGCAGCACTTTTATTGGAGGCGTCACCCGGATTTGAACCGGGGAATAAAGGTTTTGCAGACCTCTGCCTTACCTCTTGGCTATGACGCCGTTTGAAAACAAAAGACGCTCAACGCGTCTTTTGTTAATGGAGCGGAAGACGAGATTCGAACTCGCGACGTTCACCTTGGCAAGGTGACGCTCTACCACTGAGCCACTCCCGCATATGGTGCTTCCGGGTGGAATCGAACCGCCGACACAGGGATTTTCAGTCCCTTGCTCTACCGACTGAGCTACAGAAGCATTTGGCGATCCGGATGAGGCTCGAACTCACGACCTCTAGCGTGACAGGCTAGCGTTCTAACCAACTGAACTACCGGACCGTA
>CALXZP010000039.1 GCA_944393255.1 uncultured Clostridia bacterium
ATAAATGTAATCGCTTTTTTCATCACAATCTCCTCCGCATAATTAATGACGATTCTATTCTATGGATAAGAAGTTAACTGTTCCTGCAACATCATAGATCAACATATATTCAATTTCAATATTTGTGATAGTGTTTGCTTCCAGCAGTATAGGCTTTTCAGTAATGCCTTGTCCATTCGAACCCACATCGCAACATATCACATACTGTATGCCATTACCCGATTAAAATATAATATTTAACAAAGAAAGTAAAACTTCTTTAGTTTTTTTATATTATTAAATTTTACTACATATTTTTAGTTGTTTCATTTGATTATACACTATCAATACCTCTTACAAAAGTCCGTTTTCTCTTGCCTCATAAATAATTTTTGCCATGTCACCGCGTGTGAAAAGATCCATAGTTTCTGATTCTTTTTCCGTTATAATGCCTCGATCAATTAGTATTTGTATACCTTGTGTATAATCAAAATTACTTTCTCCTGCTGCACGCAATGTAAATGTAGCAAACTGATCTGCTGTCACCGGATCGTCCGGTGCGAACTCAGTATCACTTATTCCGTTTGTTATACCTTCCTCTTTTGCTAAAGCTGCATACGGAGACGCCCAATTGTCAGATGCAATATCAGCAAACTGGCTCACCGTATAATTTGAAGTTTGATCTTCCAACCCCATAGCGCGTATCAAAAGTGTTACCGCTTCCGCTCGTGTCAACGGCTTTAAAAGATCAAGCCCGTTTTCATTGCCCTGAAGGAGACCTTGTTGCTGTAAGCTTTCTGCTTCTTCTTGATAAACATTTTTCTTATACAAAAGTTCTTTTGTCGATACAGTTCTTCCGCCGATTCCCATAGACTGTGTTTCTCCTATTTTTTCGAGAATATAGCTAAAATCATATACTTTCAAATGCTCCAGTTCCGGCTTGTTTGTATTATTGTCTGCATCACGTATCAGTATCCCATACTCTCCTTTTGCATATTTAAAATAAAGAACAGTGTGAATTGAATTTACATCAATAACTTTAAAATCAATAAAATCCTGTGCTCCGGCTTCCTCTAATAATGCTTCTATCTTGTTAGTATCTTTTACATAGTCTATCATATCAAAAGGTATTACCGGCTTATTTGTTACCATTAACTCTATCAATTCATTATTGGCAAACGTTTCAGCGTTCTTGTCAAATAAATTCCAACTTACATCCTGATTTTCTCTATATGCTTTTTTAGGCACAAGCCAATATTCACCTAATAAATAATTTATGTCCCCAGCTTCTGCATACTGAACTGCATATTTAGGAATATTGAGATGAAAAAATTTGTAGCCTGATTCAATATCAGGTGTATTAACCATTTGATAATGATCAATTTCCATTTGTGCTTCTTTTTCAAAATCTATTCCATATTTATGTTTTAATCCCTCATCATTCATTACTCTCTGGGCATAATTTTGCATATTCAATTCTATTAAATTAGATACATTAGAGCTTATGTCTGTATATTGCTGCATCCATATCCCGTTGATCGCTCCGTTTAATGATGTATATGTTTCGGCAAATGTCGGTGTCGAAATAAGAACACACATTATAAACGTTATCCCTGATATAATACTATTTTTCATAATTTTGACCATTCCTTTCCGCTGCGCTGCAAGGCACAAAAAGCTGATGAAAAATATGCTGGCGCAGCCTTTTGTTTTGTGATGAAATGTACTTGTGATACAACAGACACACTACAAAGCACGTGGAGGAGAGCAGGCTCAACATAATGATTATAGCGATCTAACTATAATGCCTATTATTTTTTCATTATACTCGCCTGCCGATCGGCTTTTCTGTATCAGATTTTTTTAGCGGAGCTTATAAACTATAATTATATTTTAGCGCATTATACCGGCTTTGTCAATTATGCGTTTGGAAAATAAGCTTGTCTGCGCTTCTTTTTGCTTTGAATATGTCCCGGAGACGGGGCTTACTTATGCAGTATATATACTTTAAAAAAATTCTTTTATTTTTGTACAATTTTTTTTGAAAAAACTATAGAAATTTTCGTTGATTTACTGTATAATATTAAGATAGAATGATATATTTCTGATTTTTTTTCAAAGTGTTGGCTTTTAACGTTGTCGGAGGTACGGGAATGGACGATATCTTACGGATCCTGGATAAGGAGCAGGGAGCGGTAAGCGCCGCCAAAATAGCGAGAATGCTCGGCAGACCGGAGGAGGAGATATCCTCGGAGCTTGAAAAGCTTGAAAGAGACAATATAATAACCGGTTATAAGACCATAGTGAACTGGGACAAGACCGACCGCGAGGTCGTTACGGCGCTTATAGATCTGCGCGTTACGCCGCAGCGCGGCGAGGGCTTCGACAGGATCGCGGAGCGTATATATAAATATCCGCAGGTCAAGGCTCTCTATCTCATGTCCGGAGCGTACGATCTTTCGGTCATGATCGAGGGCAAGAGCATGAAGGACGTGGCGCTGTTCGTTGCGGGAAAGCTTGCCACGATGGATTCGATAATTTCAACGGCTACTCATTTTGTATTGAAAAAATACAAGTCTGAGGGCATAATATTCGATGATAACGAAAAAGATACAAGACAGGTGATAACATTATGAATTACGAAAAGTTAGTAAATCCTGTCGTGAGCGCCCTTCCGCCCTCGGGCATCAGAAAGTTTTTTGACGCTGCGAGCACTATGGAGGACGCGATATCGCTCGGCGTCGGCGAGCCCGATTTTGTAACGCCGTGGGCGATACGTGAGGCGGGGATATACAGCCTCGAAAGCGGCAGGACTTACTATACCGCAAACAGCGGACTTTTAGAGCTGAGAGAGGAGATCTCGGCATATAACAAACGAAAATACAGTATAGAATATGATCCGTCGGGACAGATACTGGTGTCCGTAGGCGGATCGGAGGCAATAGATGCGATGATACGAAGCGTTGTATGTCCCGGCGACGAGGTGCTCATCCCCGAACCGAGCTTCGTATGCTATAGGCCTTTGACTGAAATGGCCGGCGGGATACCGGTCACGATAGAAACGAAAGAGGAAAATGATTTCCGGCTCATGCCGGAACAGCTGAGGGAGAAGATAACGGCAAGGACCAAGCTGCTGATACTGCCGTATCCGAACAATCCTACCGGGGCGGTCATGTCAAGAGCCGACCTTGAAGCCATCGCGGAGGTCATACGGGAAACGGATATACTTGTTCTTTCCGACGAGATATACGGCGAGCTTCGCTACAGCGGCGAGCCGCATACGCCGTTTTCGGCAATAGACGGGATGTTTGAAAGAACGGTGGTAGTGAACGGGTTTTCAAAGACCTATGCTATGACGGGCTGGCGTCTCGGCTACGCGCTGGGGCCGGAGCGGATCATAGGTCTTATGACGAAGATACATCAGTACGGTATAATGTCGTCGCCGACGACGAGCCAGTACGCCGCGATAGAGGCGCTCAGAAGCTGCGGCGATGACGTTGAGGACATGCGCCGCGAGTATAATTACCGCAGAAGGGTCATAGTTGACGGCTTCAGGGAGATGGGACTTTCGTGTTTTGAGCCGTACGGAGCATTTTACGTATTTCCGTGTATAAGCTCTGTTGGAATGACGAGCGATGAATTTTGCAGCCGGCTGCTGCAGGAGGAGAAGGTGGCCGTCGTTCCGGGAACAGCATTCGGCGGATGCGGCGAGGGCTATATAAGATGTTCATACGCATACTCGATAGAAAAAATAGAAGAGGCGCTGAAAAGGATAGCGCGTTTCGTAGAAAAGTACAGAAAGCAATAACGAGCCAAGCTGCTCAGAAAGGTTTTTAAGGAGAAAAAAGAATGGCAACAAAGTACATTTTTGTGACCGGCGGAGTTGTATCCGGTCTTGGCAAGGGAATAACGGCCGCGTCGCTCGGAAGACTGCTCAAGGCGAGAGGCTATAAAGTAACGATGCAGAAGTTTGATCCTTACATAAACGTAGATCCCGGAACGCTCAGCCCGTACCAGCACGGAGAGGTGTTCGTAACGGATGACGGCGCGGAGACCGACCTGGATCTCGGGCACTATGAAAGATTTATAGATGAAAATCTAAGCATCAATTCAAATGTGACGACAGGCAGGATATATTGGTCGGTACTCAATAAGGAGCGCCGCGGCGATTACGAGGGCAAGACTGTTCAGGTAATACCGCATATAACCAATGAGATAAAGGACAGGGTGTACAGAGTAGCTAAACATCAGTCTACGGATGTTGTTATAACGGAGATAGGCGGCACGGTAGGCGACATAGAGTCCACGCCGTTCCTTGAGGCGATACGCCAGGTGGCAAACGAGGTGGGCAAGGAGAACTGTATATACATACATCTCACGCTCGTTCCGTTCCTCAGCAGCTCCGGAGAACAGAAAACAAAGCCGACTCAGCACAGCGTCAAGGAGCTGCTCAGTCTTGGTATCCAGCCGGACGTTATAGTGCTCAGGACGGAAAAACCGCTTGAGCCGGGAACAAAGGAGAAGATCGCGCTGTTCTGCAATGTTTCGCAGGACAGTGTTGTAGAAAACATAGATCTTGAGACCCTTTACGAGGTCCCGCTCGTTCTTGAAAAAGAAGGGCTTGCGAATGTGGTTTGCAGAAAGCTCGGTCTTGAGAACAGAAAGCCGGATCTTGAGCAGTGGAGCAGGATGGTGGACGTCGCAAAGGATCTGCTTCGCGGCGATAAGGACGAAGTCAGGATATCGCTCGTGGGAAAGTATGTTTCGCTGCATGACGCATACATTTCTATAGTCGAGGCTTTAAAGCACGGCGGCATATGCAATCATGCGAATGTAAATATAAACTGGGTAAACTCCGAGGAGCTGACGGAGGCCACGGCGGACGAGCTGCTCGGCGGAAGCGACGGCATACTGGTTCCCGGCGGCTTCGGCGACAGGGGTATCGAGGGAAAGGTGCTTGCTGCGAAATACGCGCGCGAGAATGATATCCCGTATTTTGGGATATGTCTCGGAATGCAGATAGCGGTAATAGAATATGCGAGAAATATCCTCGGCTATGCCGACGCAAATTCGAGCGAGCTTGATCCCGAAACGACGCATCCGGTGATAGACCTTATGCCCGAGCAGAAGGATGTTGAAAATCTCGGCGGAACTATGCGGCTCGGTCTGTATCCGTGCAAGGTGGCGGAAGGGTCGCTGGCTGAAAGCATATACGGCGATTCGCTTATATATGAGCGTCACCGCCACCGTTACGAGTATAATAATTTCTACCGTAAGGAGCTTACCGGGGCGGGGCTTGCGATAAGCGGTATGTCGCCAAACGAGAAGCTTGTTGAAATGGTCGAGATCCCTTCGCACCGTTTTTATATAGGCGTTCAGTTCCATCCGGAATTCAAATCGCGTCCTAATAACGCTCATCCGATATTCGCTGCGTTCATAGAGGCCGCGCTGAAGAAGAAAAAAGACTGAAAAAGACCGCAGGAGCAGACCCGGCGGGAGCGTTCCTGAGCGCCCCCGCCTTTAGAAATAAACAGAGGTTCAGAGGCGTATATCAAGGAAAGGATATGATCGGGTGAAACAATATATACGGTTTATGAAACCGTACACGCTGTACTTTATTCTCGGCCCTATTTTGATGCTTACCGAAGCGGCCGGAGAAATGTTTCTTCCAAAGATGCTGGGAGAAATGGTCGATAGGGGCATAGGGACCGACGGTGCGGCCGGTATGGGTATACCATACATAACCGCTCATGCTCTTATGATGCTCGGGTTTATATTAATGATGATAGTGGGAGGTATCGGAGGACACTATTTTTCTATCAAGGCTGCCGTTAATTCGAGCAGCGATCTGAGAAAGGCCGTCTTTGACCATATCCAGACCTTCTCATTTAAAGATATAGATAAATTTTCAACAGGTTCGCTCATAACGAGGATGACGAACGACATAACCCAGATGATGAACACAACGCGTATGCTGCTCATATCGGCGGTGCGCGCGCCGGGAGTGCTTATAGGCGGTGTCATTATGGCCTGCACGATAAATGCCAGGCTTGCAGCGGTGCTGCTTGTAATGATCCCGCTTCTGGGCATTGCCATTTTTCTGCTGCTGCGTACGGCTATGCCGAGATTTACAGCAATGCAGAGCAAGCTGGATATGCTCAATTCACGCACACAGGAGAATATAACAAATGTACGTGTGATAAAATCGTTTGTGAGAGATAAGCTGGAGATAAAAAGGTTTAACAAAGCGAGCTCCGAGCTTCGCGATTCGACCTATGACGCGATGAAGATAGTCGTCTGTACTATACCGGTCATGACCATTGCCATGAATATTGCAACTCTCGTAACGCTTTGGCGCGGCGGAAATACCGTGATAATAGGCGGTATGGGCGTTGGCTCGCTGAGCGTATTGATCCAGTATATAACGCAGATTCTCGGCTCGCTCATGATGGTTTCGATGATGCTCATAAACTCCTCGCGGGCTGCGGCGTCCTTTGGCAGGATAATGGAAGTCCTCAATACCGAAGCCGATCTTAACGATAACGATGCGAAGAACAGAGATAAGCTCGTTACCGAAGGCAGAGTCGAGTTTAAGAACGTATCGTTCAAATACTATGCAAACCGCGAGGACAACGTTCTTGACAATATATCGTTTACAGCAGAGCCGGGCAGCGTAGTCGGGATAGTCGGGGTCACGGGCTCGGGAAAAAGCTCTTTGGTGCAGCTTATTCCGAGACTGTATGACGCCGTATCCGGCGAGGTGCTGGTTGACGGCGTGAACGTAAAGGATTACAGCCTCATGCATCTCCGCGACGGAGTGGGCATGGTATTGCAGAAGAACGTATTGTTTTCCGGAAGTATAGAGGAAAATCTCAGATGGGGAAACGAAAATGCCGGTATGGACGAGATACGCGCAGCGGCGCGTGCCGCCCAGGCGGACGACTTCGTGACCTCCTTTACGGACGGCTACGATATGGAGCTCGGTCAGGGCGGAGTTAACGTATCGGGCGGCCAGAAGCAGAGGCTGTGTATAGCGCGGGCGCTTTTGAAAAAGCCGAAGATACTTATCCTCGACGATTCCACGAGCGCGGTCGATACCGCTACCGAGGCGAGGATCAGGGAAAGCTTCAGGGCTGAGCTGAAAAATTCGACGAAGATAATAATCGCTCAGAGGATAAGCTCCGTTATAGATGCGGATAAGATACTTGTACTCAGCGACGGAAAGCTCGCGGGAGAGGGTACGCATGACGAGCTTATGCGGTCGTGCGGGGAATATCGTGAGATATATTATTCTCAGGCAGATAAAGAAAAGGAGGTGTCTTAAATGCCTCCTATGGGACCTCCCGGCATGGGCCGAGGCGACCGAAACAAAAGGTATGCGGAAAAGGTCAAGCCAAAGGATATAAAAAATTCTGTCAAAAGACTTCTGGCTTATATCGGCGAAGATAAGGGCAAGGTATTTCTGGCGATAGGCTGCGTTCTTATAAGCGCGGGCACTAATCTTGCCGGAACGTATATGCTGAGACCGATAATAAACGGTCTCGGCGAAGCGGGCGTCAGCGCGGAAGAAAGAGTAAGAGAACTGTTTCTGGGACTTGCGGTAATGGCGCTGATATATCTTGTGGGCGTTACGGCGACCTTTATACAGTCAAGAACTATGATAAAGGTATCCCAGAATACGCTCAGGCGTATAAGAGACGATCTGTTCATGAAGCTTCAGCGGCTGAGCGTGCGCTATTTTGACACGAACAGCGCCGGTGATATAATGAGCCGGTTTACAAATGATATAGATAACATAGGACAGATGTTCGACTCGACGCTTTTGCAGATGTTTTCCGGTCTGCTCACTCTTACAGGCTCGCTTGTACTGATGTTTATAACAAATATCCCGCTTGCGGTAATAACCTTGCTTCTGACTCCGGTCATAGCAAAGGTGGGCGGCACGATAGCGTCGCGGACGAGAAAATATTTTTCAAAGCAGCAGGAAACGCTGGGCGCCGTCAACGGCTATATAGAGGAGATAATAACTGGACAGAAAGTCGTGAAGGTATTCAACCATGAGGAAAAGGTCAAGGGTGAATTCAGCGGGCTGAACACACAGCTGCGCAGCGTTCAAAGCATGGCAAATTTCCTCGGCGGGATAATGGGACCGTGTATGAACGCAATGTCGCAGGTAAACTATACTGTAACTGCGTTCGTGGGTTCTGTTCTCGCATTTTTCACAAGGCTCGGGAAGATAGGCGCGGACAGCTTCAGCTTTGCCGCGCTGGATATAGGCGGGCTGACCGTGTTTGTAAACTATTCGAAGCAGTTTGCAAGACCGATAAACGAGATAGCCAATCAGGTGAACGTTATTATGTCGTCGCTTGCGGGAGCCGAGCGCGTATTCAAGGTCATGGACGAAAAGCCCGAGACGGCGGACGACACGTCAAGGGTCAGGCTCGAAAATGTTAAAGGTGACGTGGTGCTTAAAAATGTGACCTTTGGATATGAACCGGATAAAGTTATATTGAAGAATATTTCGATGTACGCGCATCCCGGACAGAAGATAGCGCTCGTAGGTTCGACCGGAGCGGGAAAAACAACTATAACAAATCTTTTGACGCGTTTTTATGATATAGACAGCGGCGAGATAACCATAGACGGTACAGACCTGCGGGATATCGACCGTGAAAGCCTCCGCGAGAATATAGCGATGGTGCTCCAGGACACACATTTGTTCACGGGTACGGTTATGGAGAATATACGGTACGGACGGCTGGACGCGACAGACGAGGAAGTAAAAAATGCCGCTGTCACATCAAGCGCCCATATGTTCATAAAGAACATGCCGGACGGCTATGATACGATGCTCACCGGCGACGGCTCAAACCTGTCGCAGGGTCAGCGCCAGCTTCTCAATATAGCGAGAGCGGCGCTTTCAAGAGCGCCGATACTAATACTCGATGAGGCGACGTCCTCGGTAGATACGAGAACAGAGCAGCACATAAACCGCGGTATGGACGCGCTCATGAAAAACAGGACCACATTTGTAATTGCACACCGTCTCTCGACCATACGTAACGCCGATGCCATCATGGTGCTTGAGAACGGCGAGATAATAGAGAGAGGAACTCATGAGGAGCTGTTATCGCAGCGCGGCAGATATTATGAATTGTATACAGGTATAAAGGAACTGGACTGACGATCCGGTGAATAAACAGGTAAAAGGATAATGAGGGGACAGCGTAAGCTTCCCTGAAATAAAAGGAAAGGAATGGGGAAGATGAAGGTATACCAAATGATATACACTTCGGTGCGGCACAGCTTGTCCGATCCCGAGCTGGGGCTTTCCAGCCAGCCGGGACAGCGGGTATATTCATGTTCGCAGGGACTGACGCGTGAGAATATATCCGAGCTTATGCGGTTTTCAAGCTACAGGCTGCCAAAGAACGATAACACGGAATATTCAAAGGAGCTTGGAGACCCGACGATACCGTCCATGTTCCCGAAGACATTCAGAACGCTCAGGCTTGCCGACGGCAGGTTTGCGGCGATCCAGTCGGTGTATTCGGGCTATGACATAAACGGCGAGGAAGGAAATTTCTTTGCGCATGCTCTCGTGTTTGACGAGTACGGCGATGACTTCTTTCCGGAGCAGTTTTTCGGTTCGGAGCTGTTCAGAACGTACCTTACAAAGGAGGAGCAGGATGCGGAGCTGATACGGTATATGCCCGTGCTTGAGGATCCCATAAGGCCGGAGGGGCTTGAACAGGAGATAATAACGTTTATAAATATGCATAAGAAGGAGCTTACATACCTCATAAATCATGCGGTAACAATGCTCACATCGGAGAATTTGAAGAATATATGCATAAGCACGGATGACGAGTATCTGACGGAACGGTATCTTGTCGCGCTGAAATGGCTGCTGCCGCGGGATATCTCGCGCAATACGGGTATATCGACATATAATGTATACCTTCCGTCGGACAAGCAGGACAGGATAGTATTCCACGGAACTGTTTACGGCAAGAATAATATAACAAGGAATGCGATAGAAAGCAGAGAAAACTGCATATATATCGATCTTAACAGCATAGATTTCTCGGCGGTCGCAGTCTCTAATCTGTTCAATATGAGCGTTGAGGAGATAAGGGAGCAATATGATAAATACAAGCTCGGCTCTGTATCGGCGTATCTTGACTGGTTCTCCCTCACCCAAAACGTCACCTTCACTGGAATGGGCGGAAAGCTGCTGAAGTTCAAGCGCTCTGCCGGGGCTGAAGCGTTCGCGGCGCGGGCAAAGGAGCTGTTTGCCGATATAGATGACGAGGCTATGGCGGATGTAAAGTTTGAGATAACCAAAGTCATGTATGATAATATCGACATGTTCCCGGACGAGGCGGCGCGGCTGACAGAGATATACGTTACCGACTGTATAAACAAACTCTGCGCCGGAGAAAGCTATGATATTGACTCTATTATCAAAGCCTCGGATCCGTCGGGAGCGCAGATACGTACGATAATCAGCGACCTCCCCGGATATATGGATACCATCAGTAAAAGTATTGACTCGATGGGTGATAAAAACAGACAGATAGTTATGAATTTCCTCGTTCACATAAAGCACGGCAGTGAATTTGAGAGCTGGTACTCTATGATGGGCGGTAAGCGCAAGTATATATCGGTGCTTTTGGAGCTGGCGGTGCCAATGCTGGTCACCGGCTACGGAGCAAATACGTTCTCGCTGCCGGATGGATGGTCGGAGTCTGAGCTGTACGAGATGATAGCATATATAGAAGCGTCCACGGAGGACAGACAGCTGTCCATGGGCTGTGTGAAGTATATAACCGAGCACGATAATGTGGATTGGGAGAAGTACGGTATAACCATAGCTCACAGAAAGAAAATGCCGGCAGAGGTCGAGGCGGATTCGGCTAAAATAAGACGGCTGCTCACAAAAGTGGGATACGAGCCGTACCAGAGAAATTCATATGAAGTGATAAAACGCGACATTATGGCTGATATTGAGGATAACAGATCGCCTCTTTTGATATCAAGACTCTTATATGAGGTTTACCAGTGGCAGGGCGCGTACGGAAATCAGCGAGAAGCACAGCACAGGGCGGAAAAGATAAGAAAGCTTCTTATTGAGCTGAGAAAAAAAGAGCCTCAGTGCTATAATTATATGATACCCAAGCTTGCGCTGGAGATAGTGGAATCGCAGGGACATTATCATGAGGTAATGATAAATACCGAAACCATGCCGCCAAGCTTCTGGAACTGGTTTATCATCGGTTTTAAGCATTGCAGGCGCGATGATAAGAAAATGCTTGCATATATAAGGATATATTCATCAAATAAGATGAAGCTCAGCAGACTGCCGGTCAAGGGTGCGCTGCGCGCCGCCTTTCAGAACGAAGCCTGATCAATGAAAATAAGGAAAGGAAATACAAAAAGATGAAAGAGTCAATGAAAAGAATAACAGCTGCGTTATGCGCGGCGGCAATGGCGTTAATGATCGGAGTGATATCGGTGTCGGCATCCGAAACGGCCCGTCCCCAGCCCGACGGCAGCGGTGCAACAACGGCGACGGATACGGTAAACACTTCGTCCGGAGAGGCTGAGACCGCAGCCCCGGAAGCAACAGTGAATACCATAGTAAGCAATACCGGCAGTGTTACGCAGAATACTTCTGCGGCAAGCGCGGGTGAAAAAAGGTATCAGACAAGACTGGGAGGATTTTTGTGGTTCTTATTGTCTGTGATCGTAAACTTTATAATAAGCTGCTGGGTGGGCAACAGGTTCTACAGGCTTGCGAGAAGAAGCACGCAGAGCTCCGCGGAGATACGCGCACTGCGCAAGGATATAGAAGAAAAATTCGGATCGACGCTCAAGGATATATCGGAGCCGGCTATTGAAGTAATGAATCAGAATGAAAACTATGCTCGTTCCGACGAGGGTCTCGGTATGCCCGACAGGCAGAGCAGGGTAGAGATAAACGAAGAGGAACGCGAGATATTCCGTAGATGGGATGAGCAGAGGACGAGCTCAAGAACGGCAAGAACGTCCGCCGTTCGTGAAGACGATTATGACGCTGAGGATGAGGAGGAAGAGTACCGCCCGGCAGCGGAAAGACGCACGTCATACCGTCCCACGCGCCGTTCATCGGGTATAGAATTTGACGATGAGGAGCAGGAGCGTGACTATGATTATGATGATGAATATGATGACTATGAAGACGCCCGTTCATCAACAAGACAGCGCCCTGCGCGTATGAACGAACGCCGTGAGTCCGATACTCCCAAAAAGAACGGTATAAACAAGGCCAAAGTCAGAGCGAAGGACTTTTTGAGCAATGTTTTCCCGTTTGACGATTGATATGAATAAGGTATTTGTGTGACCGGGGGCAAAGACCTCTTAGGCGCAAGAAAGACCGTGTATCCGAAAAAAGGATGCACGGTTTTTTTCGTGCCGCAGCGTTCACCGGGGCGGCCGATACGGCATAATATATTTCAGAGAAAAAATATATAGAAATATCTATACGGGTCAAGAGCTGTCCGCAGTATAGCGAGAGGGGGGAAAACAATGCTGATAACTGTAGGTTCGATAACTACCGCATCGCGGCTATCGCGCATTTTGGAGCAGAACACGGGGCAGCCGGCAGAGGTGGTGCACACTCCCGCGGCTGTAAATAAGGGAGGATGTTCATATTCGGTGCGGTTCCCGGAACAGCATATAAAGAGCGCAAGGGAACTGATCCTTAAATATAAAGTACCGGCAAGAAAATTTTATTCGGAAAATATGTCCGAAGGGAAGCGTGAATATCATGATATATCTTGATAATGCAGCTACGACAAGAAGAAAACCGGCGGCGGTATACAGGGCAATGTTAAAGACCGCGTTGCTGGGCGGAGGCAATGCGGGGCGCGGGAACGGAGTGCTGAGTCTCGGTGCGGTGCGCGTTATTATCGAGGCACAGGAAGCGGCGGCGGAGCTTTTTGGGATAGATGACGAGAGCAGTATAGTATTTACTCAAAACGCAACGTATGCTCTCAATACGGCTATATTAGGGGCGCTTAAGACCGGAGATCATATGCTGGTCACCGCTATGGATCACAACAGTGTGCTGCGCCCTGCCGTAAAGCACGGCATATACTCAATAGCCGGAGCGGACAGTATTGGTTATGTGAGCCCGGCGTCGGTGCGAAGAAGGATGACTGATAAAACTGCGCTTGTTGCGTGCACTCATGTGTCTAATGTATGCGGTACCGTACAGCCTGCAAAGGAAATATCAAAGGCGGCTCATGCGGGCGGCGCGATGTTTCTGCTCGACTGCTCGCAGAGCGCCGGCAATAGGGATATAAACGTGAACCGCTTAGGCGCCGATATGATGGCGTGCGCAGGGCATAAAGGTCTTATGGGGCCGATGGGAACGGGTATACTGTATATAAAGGAACCGGAAAAGGTAGAGGCGGTCATTACAGGCGGCACGGGCAGCGAATCGGATTCCATGCGGCAGCCCGAATCCATGCCGGATAAATTCCACTGCGGGACTATGAATATCCCGGCGATAGCCGGACTTCGCGAGGGTATGCGTTTTGTCCTGAAGGAAGGCGCGGAAAACATCGGCGCGCATGAAAAGGAATTGGCAGACGAGTTCAGACTGAACCTGATGGATATGGGAGGAGTGACCGTATACGGCCGCGGCGACAGCGGCATAACGGCGTTCAACATAAACGGACTTGAAAGCTCCGAAACTGCGGAACTGATCGGCGATGGGTTTGCCGTACGCGCCGGGTATCACTGTGCGCCGCTTGCTCACAAAGCGCTGGGCTCGGCGATCGGAGGCTCGGTAAGAGTATCGTTCGGTTATTTTAATACAAGACGGGATATGAAGAGGATGACCGATGCGGTAATGAAAATAATAAAAGAAAACAAATGAACAGCCTGTGGAAATGCTGATCGGAAGGAATATAGAGACCGGAGCGGGGCTGTTCGGTCAGCGTTTCCGCGGTGCTGTATGCTATACGGACAAAGACGGATCATATAAGCCGCATCGTGTTTTTCGTGACAGACAGGGGCTTAAACTTTGCCGCTGCATTTGCTTTGCAGACCGGCTTGCAAAAATCCAGAAAAATTTTCCGATTACATATTGACAAACGGAGCTATTTGTGTTAAAATTATAAAATCAGAAGTTTGCCCTAAAACGGTTTGAAATCGTTGGCAATCTGTGAAAAACCGCATAAAAATGCGGTTTTTGCGGAGGGCGTTTATTTACAGAGTACAAATTGATGAGGTGATTTTCTAAATGTTACACGCACAGAAGGCCGGAAAAAACATACGACTCAGCTATGCGAAAATCAAAGAGGCTTTGGACATGCCAAATCTCATTGAGATCCAGAAGGATTCGTACAGATGGTTTCTTGAGGAAGGGCTGAAAGAGGTTTTCAGTGATATCTCCCCTATCAAGGATCATGCCGAAAAGCTTTCTCTTGAGTTTTACGATTATCATATCGATTATAATCCCAAATATTCCGTTGAGGAATGTAAGGAGCGCGACGTCAAGTATGCCGCGCCTCTCAAGGTGAGCGTAAGGCTTATCAATAACGAGACCGGAGAGATAAAGGAACAGGAGATATTTATGGGCGATTTTCCGCTCATGACGGAGCAGGGAACCTTTATCATAAACGGAGCCGAGAGGGTGATCGTAAGCCAGCTGGTCCGTTCGCCGGGAATATATTATGAGTTCGAGCGCGATAAAAACGGTAAACCGCTTTATAAGGCGACCGTCATCCCCTACCGCGGAGCGTGGCTTGAATACGAGACCGATTCAAACGACGTTTTCTCAGTTCGTATAGACAGAACAAGAAAGCTTCCGGTAACCGTTCTTTTAAGAGCGATGGGACTCGAATCGAACGGCGAGATCATCGAAATGTTCGGAGACGATACAAAGATCACCTCAACGCTTGAAAAGGATCCGTCAACGTCGAGAGACGAGGCGCTGCTTGAAATATACAAGAAGCTTCGCCCGGGCGAGCCGCTCAACGTGGAAAATGCGGAATCCCTCATAACTAATATGCTGTTCGATCCGAAGCGCTACGATCTTGCGCGCGTAGGAAGATACAAGTATAATAAGAAGCTGGAGATAAAGGCGAGGATCAGAGGACGCAAGCTTGCCGAGGATGTAGCGGATCCTCGAACGGGCGAGATAATAGCCGAGGCCGGAGAAACTGTATCGGCCGAGACGGCTGAAAGGATAGACCGCGCAGGCGTCAACAGTGTTATGCTTGAGATCGAAGGCCAGCTTGTGAAGGTATTCTCCAACGATATGGTATATCTGAAGGAGTACGTTGATTTTGAGGTTGACGATCTTGATATACACGGCGACAAGGTAAGAAGAAGCGTGCTCATGGACATTCTTGAAAATGCTGAGGACGACGAGGACGCAAGACGGCAGATCGAGTATAGATTTGCCGAGCTTAGCCCGAAGCATATCACTATAGACGACATATTTGCATCGGTGAACTATTGCCTGAACCTGACTAAGGGAACGGGCAGCTGCGATGATATAGACCATCTCGGAAACCGCCGTTTAAGATGTGTGGGAGAGCTTTTGCAGAACCAGTTCAGAATAGGTCTTTCAAGAATGGAAAGAACGGTAAGAGAAAGGATGTCAACGCAGGAGCTGGAGATAATAACGCCTTCATCGCTTATAAATATAAGACCTATAATAGCTACGATAAACGAATTTTTCGGATCATCGCAGCTTTCGCAGTTCATGGATCAGCCCAACCCGCTTGCGGAGCTGCGCCATAAGAGAAGGATCTCGGCGCTCGGACCCGGCGGTCTGTCCAGAGAGAGAGCGGGCTTTGAGGTGCGCGATATCCACTATTCGCACTACGGAAGGATGTGCCCGATAGAAACTCCTGAAGGTCCCAATATCGGTCTTATAACCTCTCTTGCAACATTTGCGAGAGTAAATGAGTACGGATTTGTAGAGGCTCCTTACAGGAAGGTAGTTGACGGAAGAGTAACCGATACGATAGAGTATATGACCGCAGACGTAGAGGACGGCTTTATAATCGCACAGGCGAACGAGCCGCTGGATGCGGAAGGCCGTTTCCTTTCAAAGAGGGTATCGGCGCGTCACCGTGAGGATATACTCGAAGCAGAGCCTTCAAGGATAGATTATATGGACGTATCGCCCCGTCAGCTCGTATCGGTCGTAACGGCATGTATCCCGTTCCTTGAGAACGACGATGCTAACCGCGCGCTCATGGGTTCAAACATGCAGTGTCAGGCGGTGCCGCTCCTGACTACAGATTCACCGATAGTCGGCACCGGTATAGAATATAAGGCGGCTAAGGATTCCGGTTCGGCAGTTCTTGCAAAAGAGGACGGCGTGGTCGAAAAGGTAGACGCGGACAGAGTTGTCATAAAGGGCGACAGCGGAAAGAGACACGAGCATAAGCTCATCAAGTTTGCACGTTCAAACCAGAGCACATGTATCAATCAGCGCCCGATAGTAAAAGAGGGCGAAAGAGTATCGCGCGGCGATATTATAGTAGACGGTCCGGCTATGGACAACGGCGAACTTGCTCTCGGCAAGAATATACTCATCGGATTTATGACATGGGAAGGTTATAACTACGAGGACGCTGTTCTTATAAGCGAGGAGCTTGTTAAGAACGATGTATTCACTTCGATCCATCTTGAGGAATATGAGTGTGAAGCAAGAGATACAAAGCTCGGCGCAGAGGAGATAACAAGAGATATACCTAACGTTTCGGAGGATGCTTTAAAGGATCTTGATGAAAACGGTATAATAAGAATAGGCGCAGAGGTACACGCGGGCGACATACTTGTGGGCAAGGTAACGCCAAAGGGCGAAACGGAGCTCACGGCAGAGGAACGCCTGCTCCGCGCGATCTTCGGCGAAAAGGCGCGTGAGGTCAGGGACACTTCGCTTCGCGTACCGCACGGTGAATCCGGTATAATCGTTGATGTAAAGAAGTTCTCGCGTGAAAATCAGGATGAGATGTCACCCGGTGTAAATCATTCGGTAGTATGCTATATCGCGCAGAAGCGTAAGATAAGCGTCGGCGACAAGATGGCGGGACGTCACGGAAACAAGGGTGTCGTTTCAAGAGTGCTGCCGCAGGAGGATATGCCGTTCCTTGAGGACGGAACACCGCTGCAGATAGTTCTTAATCCTCTGGGCGTGCCTTCACGAATGAATATAGGACAGGTGCTTGAGATGCACCTTGGTTATGCATACAGAAACCTGAGCCTCAAGACAAGGGAGGAGCTTGAAAAGATATCGAGCGACACCTTCCGAGAAGCGGTATTGACTGCAAAGGACGCTGCAAGACCGGGTAAGTTTATAAAGATAGCAACGCCGGTATTCGACGGCGCACAGGACGCCGACCTAAAAGAGGCGTTCAAAGAAGCAGGGCTTAACGAAACATATAAATCTGTCGTATATGACGGACGCACCGGAGAGAAATTCGATAATCCGGTAACGGTGGGCATAATGTATTATCTTAAGCTGCACCATCTGGTAGACGATAAGATCCATGCGCGTTCGACAGGACCGTATTCTCTCGTAACTCAGCAGCCGCTCGGCGGTAAGGCGCAGTTCGGCGGACAGAGATTCGGCGAGATGGAGGTATGGGCGCTCGAGGCTTACGGTGCGGCTTATACGCTCCAGGAAATACTGACTGTCAAGTCGGACGATATCGTAGGACGTGTTAAGACTTACGAGGCCATAGTCAAGGGTGAGAATATACCTAAGTCGGGCGTACCCGAATCGTTTAAGGTACTGGTCAAGGAGCTTCAGTCGCTTGCGCTCGATATAAGGATACTCAACCATAACATGGATGAGATAGATCTTGACGCTACATTTGACGATGATGACGCGGATACGGTAAGCGAGGAGATAGTTGAAACAATGGAGGAAGGCGACGGCATTCCGGATACGCTTGACGAAAGCGATCTCAGCGAGGCGAACATGCTCATTGAGGAAGACGATGAAGATCCGGAGCCTATCCTTGATCTTGACGACGAAGCTCCCATGTTGGATTTCGACGACAGTGATTTTTAATGTGTTTTGACAGTTTCAGACGGAGCGTCTGCAAAGGCGCCTGTCGGTGATTTGCTATGGAGGTTTTGAATGTTAGAATTTAACAGCTTTGAAGCGATAAAAATAGGCCTCGCATCGCCGGAAACCATATTGAAATGGTCGCACGGCGAGGTGACAAAGCCGGAAACAATAAACTACCGTACGCTTAAGCCCGAAAAGGACGGATTGTTCTGCGAAAGGATCTTCGGTCCTACAAAGGACTGGGAATGTCACTGCGGTAAATATAAAAAGATAAGATTTAAGGGCAAAATATGCGAACGCTGCGGAGTTGAGGTTACCAAGTCCAAGGTTCGCCGCGAAAGAATGGGTCATATCGATCTTGCTACTCCGGTGTCGCATATATGGTATTTCAAGGGTGTGCCTTCTTCGATAGGTCTCATGCTCGACCTGTCTCCGAGGCAGCTTGAAAAGGTACTGTACTTTGCTTCGTATATAGTTACGTATGTAAACGAAGACCTGGTAAATAACGATATATCCGTAGGTCAGATACTTTCCGACAGGGAATACAACGAGTATCTTGAAAAGTACGGAAAGGAAGCGTTCAGCGCAGGTATGGGCGCAGAGTCGGTAAAAACGCTTCTTGAGGGAATTGATCTTGAAGAGCTTGCGGATGAACTCAAGTCTGATCTTGAGGAGGCTCAGGGTCAGAAGAAGGCGCGTATAATAAAGCGTCTTGAGATAGTCGAGGCGTTCAGACTTTCGGGAAACCGTCCGGAATGGATGATACTTACGGTAGTTCCCGTTATCCCGCCGGAGCTTCGCCCGATGGTACAGCTTGACGGCGGACGCTTTGCAACAAGCGACTTGAACGATCTTTACAGGCGCGTGATAAACAGAAACAACCGTCTTAAGAGGCTTCTTGAGCTCGGCGCGCCGGATATTATTATAAGAAACGAAAAGCGCATGCTGCAGGAGGCTGTGGACGCGCTCATAAATAACGGACGCCGCGGCAGAACAGTAACAGGCCCCGGAAACAGAGCGCTCAAGTCGCTTTCCGATATGCTCAAGGGTAAGCAGGGACGTTTCAGACAGAACCTGCTCGGTAAGCGTGTCGATTATTCAGGTCGTTCGGTAATCGTTGTCGGACCGGAAATGAAGATATACCAGTGCGGTCTGCCGAAGGAGATGGCGATAGAGCTGTTCAAGCCGTTTGTAATGAAGGAGCTTGTTTCAAGGGGCATAGCGCATAACATAAAGAGCGCTAAGCGCATGGTAGAGCGCACGCGTCCCGAGGTATGGGATGTCCTTGAGGAGGTAATAAAGGAGCATCCGGTGCTTCTCAACAGAGCGCCTACTCTTCACCGTCTCGGTATACAGGCATTCGAGCCGCGTCTTGTGGAAGGACGTGCGCTGAAGCTGCATCCGCTCGTATGTACAGCGTATAATGCGGACTTTGACGGCGACCAGATGGCTATACACGTTCCTCTTTCACCGGAGGCGCAGGCGGAGGCGCGTTTCCTTATGCTTTCGGCAAACAATCTGCTGAAGCCCCAGGACGGTCACCCCGTAACAGTTCCTACACAGGACATGATACTCGGCTCGTATTATCTAACGATAGTACGGGAGGATTATAAGAAGATATATGATATAATCTGCGGAGACGAAAATAAGCAGGCAGCATTCGAGCAGCTTCTTGCAGACTCGGATGAAACGCCCGAGGTATGCGACGAATCGGCGCCGATACAGAGCTTCGGTTCATGGAAGGAAGCATATGAATATGTGCTGACGCTTGAAAAGGTACGGCTTAATGAGACGAAGATCCCGAATGTCAATCCGATAACGGTTGCAGCCGGAGGAAAGAATGTTACCGTTTCGATAGACAGCTTCCTGCGAAAGTCAAAAACTGTTACGAAAAAGAAATTCCTTTCGTCAGAAGAGGCGCTGCTGGCATATACAACTCACGCGATCACTCTGCACGAGAGGATACAGGTAGAGGTAACAAAGGAATTTGAGGGCACTGAAGCAACAAGACTTATTGAAACGACTGCCGGAAGGATCATATTCAATGATAATATCCCGCAGGATCTCGGCTTTGTAGACAGGACCGATCCGGAAAAGGCATTTGATTTCGAGGTGGACTTCATCGTCAAGAAGGGACAGCTCGGAGACATAATAGCTAAATGCATCGATATGCACGGAACATCTGTTACGGCGATCATGCTGGACAAGATAAAGGCTACCGGATATAAATATTCCACCATCGGCGCGCTGACCGTTTCGGTATCGGATATCAATGTTCCGTCCGAAAAGCCGGCGATACTGGCAGATGCGGAAAAGAAGGTAGAGGGGATCACGGCGCGTTACCGTTTCGGTGAATTGACGAATGAAGAGCGGTATCAGCAGGTCATAAAGATCTGGGCGGAAGCGTCGTCGCAGGTAACGGACGCGATGCTTGCGCATTTGGGCGAGTTCAATCCGATATACATGATGGCGGATTCGGGAGCGCGTGGTTCGACAAACCAGATCCGTCAGCTTGCAGCTATGCGAGGTCTTATGGCCGATACGCAGGGACGTACCGTTGAGATCCCGATCAGGGCGAATTTCCGTGAGGGTCTTAACGTACTTGAGTATTTCGTATCGTCGCACGGCGCACGTAAGGGTCTTACCGATACGTCGCTGAGAACTGCCGACTCCGGTTATCTGACAAGGCGCCTGGTAGACGTTGCTCAGGACGTTATAGTTCGTGAGATAGACTGCGGTACAAATAAATATGCCGAGGTAGAGGATATCAAGGACGGCAATGAGGTAATCGAGCCGCTTTACGACCGTATCGAAGGCCGTACTGCGTGGGAGGATGTAGTGGATCCCGAGACCGGAAAGGTTATCGCGGCAGGCGGAGAGCTTATCACTCCGCGCCAGGCCGAAAAGATAGTGAAATCCGGTATAGGCAAGGTGAAGATACGTTCGGTACTGACATGTAAATCAAAGATAGGCGTATGCGCTAAGTGCTACGGAAAGAATTTGGCTACAGGAACGCTTGTAAATATCGGCGAGGCTGTAGGTATCATAGCGGCGCAGTCGATAGGCGAGCCGGGTACGCAGCTCACGATGAGAACGTTCCATGCCGGCGGTGTTGCTTCGGGCAGCGATATAACGCAGGGTCTCCCGCGTGTCGAGGAGCTTTTTGAGGCAAGACGTCCTAAGGGTGTGGCTATCATTTCGGAAATAGAAGGTACTGTAAGGGTCAACGACTCAAAGCAGAAGAGAGAAGTTGTTATCACGAACAACGATCTCGGCGAATCAAAAACCTATGCTATACCGTACGGCGCATCGATCAAGGTGCACGACGGCGATCATATAGAAAAGGGCGGCGAGATAACAGCCGGTTCCGTAAACCCGAACGATATACTCCGCATAAACGGTCCGGATGCCGTTCAGATGTATATAACCCGAGAGGTTCAGAGAACTTACCGTATGCAGGGCGTTGACATCAACGATAAGCACGTTGAGGTCATAACAAGACAGATGCTGAGGAAAGTAAGGATCGAGGACGCCGGAGATACAGATCTTCTTATCGGCTCGCTTACTGATAATCTTGAGTTTGAGGAAGCGAACGAGATAGTGAAGGAGAAAGACGGCAGAGAGGCTTCCGCTTCACCGGTGCTTCTCGGTATAACAAAGGCTTCGCTTGCAACGGAGTCGTTCCTGTCCGCAGCGTCGTTCCAGGAGACCACAAAGGTGCTTACGGACGCCGCTATCAAGGGCAAGGTCGATCCGCTTATGGGTCTTAAGGAAAATGTTATTATCGGTAAACTCATCCCGGCCGGTACCGGCATGAGCATGTACAAGGATATCAACATAACAATAAACGGAGAAGAGATCCTCAACGAGAATATATAAGCTGAAATATTGATCCCCGTGTCCCGGTGTATTGCATCGGCACGGGGATCTTTTTTTGATCACATATTGCTATTTTCATTTGATAGTAGTATAATATAAGAAATAAAGGCCGATGCTTTGCAAGAGGAGACTATGGTAAATAGTATTATTTAAATTTAATAGGAAAAAAAACACAAAAAGACCTTTAAATCGGAACAACACCCCGCATTGCTTGCAAAAAGCGGAGCTTCGGGAATTAAAATGAATATGGGAGGAATTGTTATGAATAAGAAGTTATTGTTTTCAATACTATGTATGATCTCATTATCGTTTCCTGTTTACCGAAGCTATGCAGCCGATACTGAGCTTCCGCTCAGTATCGGTGATTATATTACGTTAGGCAGGTATTATGATGAGCCGATTTTGTGGAGGTGCATTGATATTGATGGTAACGGAATGCTTATGATGAGTGATAAGATCCTTTGTTTTAAGGTTTTTGACGTACCCGGAAACCATGGGGGTTCTCATGATCGAATTCGCAGTTATGGAAGATATGATCATGGCAGTAACTATTGGGGAGACAGCAATATCCGAAGCTGGCTCAATTCTGAGGCTGCCGCCGGAGAGGTTGAATGGTTATGCGGAAATCCTCCTTCAGAAGATGCATTTCGTTCTGATAATGGTAAAGAAAATGCTTATGCAGATGAAAAAGGTTTTTTAGCCGATGGGAATTTTACTGTTGGGGAGCGTAATGCTATAAAGGAAGTGTGCCAAAGAAATCTTTTGGATCCGCTTGATGAAGAAATTGCCGACGGAGGAACAGCTGAAGCATGGGAAGAATGGAAGGAAAGCGGACCGTTTTTCGGAACATATAAGGATATATGCTTTGAATATGTCAGAGATAAAATATTTTTGCTTGACGTATTTCAGCTTTGGGATCTAGAACAAAAAGATGATATTCTGGGAGTTGATTATTATATTGCTGATGTAACCGATATTGTTGCAGAAAACTATACGGAACCAGATTACCTATACTTGTATGACGATTATCTTCTTCGTACACCATACGGACGTATGAGGATAGTAGGACCTACGGGGGATATGTATTACGGGGATAGTGTTTTTACTAATAGATTTGGTACAAGCATTGCTATTAGCCACATCAATAACGGTATACGTCCGGCATTTTATTTAAACGAGAATACTATGGTAATAAGATCCGGAAGCGGCAGTGAATCAGATCCATATGTTATTGACGGCAAAGCGTCATATATAAATGTTGGGGACGTGGTCGGAAATATATATTCAACGGATATAGTAACATATGTTGATGATATTCCAATAACGGCGTATAATA
>CALXZP010000040.1 GCA_944393255.1 uncultured Clostridia bacterium
GATACTTAGTAGTTTTGATCTTTGCTGGCAAGTGCAGATTAAAAACATATAAAGTACCTCTCTTATACATAAGTATATACCGATCCTTTGGATTTGTCAAGTGCTGTGTATAAGTTTTATTAAAAAATGGCTTTAATCGGTATTGTGATAAAAGAAAGGAAGATTTTATATGAAAAAATTAAAGAGACTATTGGCGATGAGCTTGGCGGCAATGACAGCCGTATCAGCTATGAGCATAACTGCTTTTGCCGCAGCTGACCATGAAGCAAAGACGGTAGATCCTGACGTTCAGGTAGTCGCTGTTGATGAAAACGGCAATGAACGTATAATCCCGATGTTTTATGATGAGAAAGCAGCGGCGCTTTCTGAGCAGAAGAGCAAACTGCGTGCATCAATACCCACATGGAGTTGGAGCAGAGGAAATTACACTGTTGCAGTAAATGGAAATTCGTTTTATGAGCCTGAGTATGTGTTTTCACCTACAAGCGGGCGTATAGGCGTTGACTCTATCTTATACGGCTTAAACTATACGATATCAACGCCTTGTATCGCCGTAAACGATTATACTATTGAACAAGGCGGCAATAACGGGTATGTAGGATCTTTCTTATATGATAGCTTGGGAAGCGGCACATATGATATTTCTTATACGGTCAGAGGATTGACAAATACACATACATTCCGTTTTGCCATTATCGGCAACGGTAACTGGAGCAGCGGCAATATAAGTATTCATCAGTAAAAATGAGAAAACGGAGGTTAGACTATGCGAGTGAAAAATAAGCTAACAGCGATAATTGCTTTGAGTTTTACATTGCTCAATATATCTTTTTCCGCCGCACAGGCGTCGTCCTTTCCGGATGTTGCCGTGGACGGTAAATATTCCGCCGCTGTATCTGAAATGAGCGAACTGGGTGTTGTTACCGGCTATGCCGACGGAACCTTTAAGCCCGATAACAATATTACAAAGGCCGAATTGGCGGTGATGACAGCTCGTCTGACTCCGTATGAATTTTTTGACAGTTCGGCATATCCTCAGCTGTTTAAAGACGTGCCGCCGGGGCATTGGGCTTACGCGTATATAAGCAAAGCGGCATACTGCGGCGCGTTTTCCACATTTGTCAACACGCCGTACAGCGACGAATATCTCGGTACAACTGCCGTAACTATCCCTAATATAGAAAACGATGTGTTTTCTCCCGACAGCTATGCGACATACGCCGAAGCTGTCAGGGCTGTAACGGCCCTTTTGGGCTATAACGGCATAGCGGAGAAAAACGGCGGGTATCCCGGCGGATATTTGTTTACCGCAAGAGTGTTCGGGTTTACGGACGGATCGGAACAGCACGGGGCGGACGATCCCATAAGCCGTGCCGAGTTCGCACTGCTCGCAAGCAACGCGCTCGATATACACCAGTGCGTTGAGGGCTCGCAGGAGCAGGAAAACAGCCTGATCGGATATAACAACGCTTATATCAAATATGACGGCTACATCATTTATGCGGACGTCAATAAAAACACCTTGCGTGATATAATGGATACTGAGCCGGAAAAGTAAGCAAGACAGCGGCTTCTTTCCGTATATTTGTATATGAGTATGGTATATACAGTATAACCGATCATGTATGGGAGATAAATTTAAAGCATACGGGAGGCGTTTGCCAAGCCTCCCGTATGATCTCAATTTCCACGTTTACCGCAAAGCGGGGCAGGGGATCCGGCAAACTGCGCAGCAGGCGCATTTGCCGGATCCTTTGTTTTTTTGTTTTGCCGCCGGGTCACGGGATGCCGCACGGAGCCGTTTTGCGGAGCTGTTTGAAAAAATATCTGATTTTTCTGTAAGTAATTTATACATATTTGGTGAGGTTTGCGCCGTGTTTTGCTTGACGGCGCACTCATGAAGTGATATAATATGTTTGAGAATATCCCGGCGGCGTATATCGGCGCCGCGTATATATATGAATAATATAAAAGGCATGAAAGGACGAGCAGCTATGAACAACACATTTGTTACAGACAGTATAAAGTATATCGGCGTTGACGATCCCGATATAGATCTCTTTGAAAGCCAGTACAGAGTTCCGAACGGCGTATCCTATAATTCGTATTTGATAATGGATGAAAAGATAACCGTTATGGACACTGCCGATAAGAGAAAGGGCGATGAATGGATGGCAAACCTCGAGGCGGCGCTCGGAGGCAGCGCGCCGCATTATCTCGTCGTGTCACATATGGAGCCGGATCACGCCGCAAATATAGCAAGGCTGGCGGAAAAATATCCGTCGATGCAGATAGTGGGAAACGTTAAGACGTTTATGATGATAGACCAGTTCTTTGATATAGATATCGAGGGAAGAAAGGTGACCGTCAAGGACGGGGATACGCTTGAGCTTGGCTCGCATACGCTCAAATTCGTTTTCGCGCCCATGGTGCACTGGCCCGAGGTCATGATGAGCTATGAGACGTCCGAAAAGATACTGTTTGCGGCCGACGGCTTCGGCAAGTTCGGAACTATCGCTTCTGACGAGCCGTGGGAGGACGAGGCGAGAAGGTACTATTTCAACATAGTGGGAAAATATGGCGTTCAGGTACAGGCAGTGCTCAAAAAGCTTGCCGGTGCGGAGGTCAGCGCCATATGCCCGCTCCACGGGCCTGTATTGAATGAAGATCTCGGGCATTATCTCGGACTTTACGATACGTGGTCAAGCTATAAGCCGGAAACGGACGGGGTATTTATAGCATATGCGTCCATACACGGAAACACGGCAAAGGCTGCGGAGCGGTTCGCGGAAATACTGAGGGAAAAGGGAGCAGCAAACGTAAAGGTCTCCGACGCCGCGCGTACGGATATATCGCAGTGCGTTTCGGACGCTTTCAGATACAGCAGGATAGTGTTCGCGGCGGCTTCATACGACGCGGGGGTGTTCGCGCCCATGCACGACCTTTTGAGCCACCTCAAGAGCAAGGGCTGGAAGAACAGAAAGGCCGCGCTTATCGAGAACGGTTCATGGGGGCCGACTGCGGCAAAAACCATGAAGGGGATGCTCGGGGAAATGAAAAATATAGATATATGTGAAAATACAGTAACCATACGCTCGGCAATGAAGGCGGCGGATGAGGAAAAGCTTGCGGCGCTTGCCGACGAGCTGATAAAATAACCGGTCAATAATTCTGCGGAGCCGTTCACTGTTTCAGAGGAGCGGCTTCGTTTTTTTCATAACTGAGACCGTATTTTGAGCAAAAAAAGGAGATCCTGACCATGGCTGAACAGCTGCGATTTATGAAAAAGGCGTATTCCCGCGCGCAGAGAAAGCGCTATCCCGCTCATGAGCAGTTCAGGATATGTATGGCGCTGGCGTTCATCGGCGGTTTTCTTGAGGCCTATACATATCTTTTAAAGGGGAATATATTTGCAAATGCCCAGACCGGCAACTTTGCGCTCATGGCGATACATTTTGCCTATTATAAGGAGCCGGCAAGGGCGCTTTACTATATCATCCCAATGTGCGCATACGTTCTCGGCATACTTCTGACCGTACAGATGCCAAAGAGGTTCACCGGCAGAATAAGCTGGTACACTCTGTTTATAATAATACAGTTCACGGTATTTGCGGCGGTCGGCTTTTTGCCGGAAAGCGTTCCGCACGGCTTTACTACCGTTTTGGTGTCGTTTCTGTGCGCTATGCAGTATAACACCTTCAAGACCTGCCGCGGTGTGACCATGTCCACTGTTTTCTGCACGAATAATCTCAGGCAGTTCGCGATAGCGGCGGCGCGCAGCAGGCGCGAGGAGAAAAACGCGCTCATGAGCCGCGGCATACTGTATCTTGCGAATATAATATTCTTTGTTGCGGGAGCGGCGGTAAGCTCGCTTATCATACGGCTGCTAAGCGAGAGAGGCGTTTACGGCGGATATTCGATATGGCTTTGCTGCATAATATTGGTGCCGGTGGGGCTGCACATGCATTTTTACGGTCCCGGGCATGAGGAGGACTAACGGAGGGAACAATGAAGATAGGCGGATTTCAGAAGCTGACGCTGCTTGATTATCCCGGCGAGGTGGCGTGCATAATATTTGCCGCCGGATGCAGTCTGCGCTGCCCGTACTGCCATAATTCCGGGCTGATAAGCCCGGACGCGGCGGGGACTGAGGAGAAGGAGATAACGGAGTATCTGAAAAAAAGGCGCGGCGTGCTTGACGGCGTTGTGCTGACGGGCGGCGAGCCTCTGATGCAGAAGGACGCAGCGGAATTTATGGAACGTATACGCGGACTGGGCTATAAAATAAAGCTCGACACGAACGGGATGTTTCCGAAGCGTCTGGGAGAGGTGACAGAAAAAGGTCTTGCCGACTATATCGCCATGGACGTAAAGCATGTTCCGGAGCGGTATCATGCCGCGGCGGGGGTCGCCGTTCCGCCTTCGGTGATAGCTGAAAGCGCCGCGCTGCTGAAAAGCTCCGGCGTGAAGGCTGAGTTTCGTACAACAGTGGTAAAGGGCATCCATACGGCGGACGATATCACAGCTATAGCGGAGTATCTCAGCACTGATATACCGTATTATTTACAGACGTATAAAGCGTCGGCGCAGGTGACGGCGCCTGAGGGGCTCAGCAGCTTTTCGGAGAGCGAGATGCGCGCCATGGCGGAAGCGGCAAAAAAATACTGCCCGAATACGGACGTGCGCTCCTGACCCCGGAAGAACTCGGAGATACTGCTAAGGATAGGATATTGCGGAAGCGGTATCCTATTTTTATGCCCATATGTTGTGTTTTGACCTGTTGACAAACTGCATATATTGTGCTATAATGAGTAGCATAGGCAAAACAGGAACGAATATCCGATCCGCAGCGCAGCGGATAGGCATTTCCCGGAAAGCATGGGAAATATTCTTGGCTGACCGCAGCATGTTTTTACAGCTGCTTATTTATTTGCGGAATAACTGCGAAACGCGTATTTGCGGACGCTTGTATTTATTATTTTTTTGAAAGGGTGTATATTATGTATCAGGTCACTAAGAGGGACGGAAAAACTGCCGAGTTCAGTCTCGCAAAGATATCGGACGCTATAAGAAAGGCGTTCGACTCCAGGGAAAAGCAGTATAACGCGTCGGTCATAGATTTTCTTGCGCTCAAGGTAACGGCGGATTTTGAGCCGAAGATAAAGGACGGGCTCATATCGGTCGAGGATATACAGGACAGCGTTGAAGCGGTGCTTATAAAGGCCGGATATGCCGATGTTGCAAAGGCGTATATACTCTACCGCCGCCAGAGGGAGAAGCTGCGCAGCGTTGAGCATACCATGCTCGACTATAAAAAGGTCGTGGATAATTATCTGCGCGTGAACGATTGGCGCGTTAAGGAAAATTCAACGGTGACATATTCGGTCGGAGGACTTATACTTTCAAATTCCGGCGCGATAACCGCGAACTACTGGCTTTCGGAGATATATGACGACGAGATATCAAACGCGCACAGGAACGCGGATATACACATACACGACCTTTCGATGCTAACAGGCTACTGCGCGGGCTGGTCGCTCAAGCAGCTCATAGAGGAGGGGCTGGGCGGTATCCCCGGCAAGATAACCTCGGCTCCGGCAAAGCATCTGAGCACACTCTGCAACCAGATGGTAAATTTCCTCGGCATAATGCAGAACGAGTGGGCGGGCGCGCAGGCGTTCTCGTCGTTCGACACGTATCTTGCGCCGTTCGTAAAGACCGACGGTCTCACCTATGAGCAGGTCAAGAAATGCGTGGAATCGTTTGTATACGGCGTTAACACGCCGTCGCGCTGGGGAACTCAGGCTCCGTTTTCAAACATAACTCTCGACTGGACCGTACCGGACGACCTTGCGGAGCTGAACGCTATAGTGGGCGGAAAGGAGCAGCCGTTCAAGTATAAGGACTGCAAACAAGAGATGGATATGATAAACAAGGCGTTTATCGAGATCATGATAGAGGGCGATGCGAACGGGCGCGGGTTCCAGTACCCAATACCCACGTATTCCATAACCAAGGATTTCGACTGGTCGGAGTCTGAGAACAACAAGCTGCTGTTTGAGATGACGGCAAAATACGGCACGCCGTATTTTTCAAATTATATAAACAGCGACATGCAGCCGAGCGATGTGCGCAGCATGTGCTGCCGTCTGCGTCTTGACCTCAGGGAGCTGAGGAAGAAGACCGGCGGTTTCTTCGGAAGCGGCGAGAGCACGGGCTCTGTCGGCGTAGTGACGATAAATATGCCCAGGATCGCTTATCTTGCCAAGGACGAGGCGGATTTTTACCGCAGGCTGGACAGGCTTATGGATATAGCCGCGCGTTCGCTGAAGGTGAAGAGAACTGTGATAACAAAGCTGCTCGACGAGGGGCTTTATCCGTATACCAAGCGGTATCTCGGCGCTTTTGACAACCATTTCTCGACCATAGGTCTTGTCGGGATGAACGAGGCGGGGCTGAACGCGCGCTGGATAAGAGAGGATATGACCGGAGAAAAGACGCAGAGGTTCTCGCGCGAGGTGCTTATGCATATGCGCAGCCGCCTTTCGGATTATCAGGAGGAATACGGCGATCTCTACAATCTTGAGGCAACGCCCGCGGAATCCACCGCATACCGTCTTGCGAAGCATGACGTGGAGCAGTATCCGGATATAATAACGGCGGCTGAGGACGGCGGAACTCCTTATTATACAAACAGCTCGCATCTGCCGGTGGGCTATACGGATGATATTTTCTCGGCTCTCGACGTTCAGGACGGACTGCAGACGCTCTATACCTCCGGAACGGTGTTCCATGCGTTTTTGGGCGAGAGGCTGTCGGACTGGCAGTCCGCCGCAAAGCTTGTCAGGAAGATCGCCGAAAACTATGAGCTTCCGTATTACACCCTTTCGCCGACATATTCCGTATGCCGCGATCACGGCTATCTCAGCGGCGAACAGTATACCTGTCCCGTATGCGGCGGCAGTACGGAGGTGTACAGCCGCATAACGGGCTATTACCGTCCTGTTAAGAACTGGAATGACGGAAAGGCGCAGGAGTTCAGACAGAGAAAGACCTACCGTATGGGCGGAGAGGTAACGTACAGCGACTCGGAAACGAAGGCTGTGATGTATTCGGAGCCGGAAGCCGGACAGCCGCAGCTGACCGGCTGCGACAGCATACTCCTGTTCACGACCGCCGTATGTCCCAAATGCAGGGCGGCAAAGCGTATGCTCGACGAGGCCGGCATACCGTACAGGGCAGTAGCGGCCGAGGAAGAGCCGGAGCTTGCCAGGGAATACGGTATAATGCAGGCGCCGGCGCTGGTGGTGGAAAACGGAGAGACCGGCAGGGTCATACCGGGGCTTGCCAAGATACAGCAGCTCATAGAGCAGGCGGAGGAAAACGGCGTATGCTTCCCGGGAGAGACGGGACGTTATCCGGCGGCCGCAGTGCACTGAACGAAACAGCGGAGAGCGGCGGAAACAAAAATCGAACAAAAAGAAAAAAGATTTGACATGCTGAGGTATAAAAACCGAACAATTATTATAAAACCCGTTGACAATTCGGCATGAAACTGATAAAATAAAATAGTATGAAAATAGATATACGACAGAGTATTGTGATCCTCCAAAAGAGTTTTGCAATTTCTGCTTAAATAATACGCTGCACAATACAGCTTTTGCAGCAGAATGAGAAACTGTAAAAAGCGGCCGCGCTGCGCGGGATCCCGCCGGCCGGTCAAAAAAATGAAAAAAGGAGGAAAAACCTGATGACAGGTGCAGATTTGGCGATAAAGGCGCTTGAGGATAACGGGGTAGAGGTAATATTCGGCTACCCGGGCGCCGCGAACGCTCCTATTATTGAAAGCATTTCATGTTCATCAACGATAAACTACGTTCTGTCTAGGAACGAGCAGGGCGCTGCGCATATGGCTTCGGGCTATGCCCGCGTAAAAAAATGCGCCGGAGTATGTCTTGCAACGTCGGGGCCGGGCGCTACAAATCTCATAACCGGGCTTGCAACGGCGTATATGGATTCTATCCCCATGGTCGCGCTCACGGGACAGGTCGCTGTTCCGCTGATAGGCAAGGATGCGTTCCAGGAGGTGGATATAATCGGTTCCACGCTGCCGTTCACGAAGCACAGCTATCTTGTAAAGGACTGCGCGGACATACCGAGAATAGTGAATGAAGCGTTTCATATAGCCACAACGGGCCGTCCCGGGCCGGTATTGATAGATTTCCCGGTAGACGTTTTAAAAACAGAGGACGAGGCTGCGGAAAAGGACGACAGCATCCGGCTGCGCGGCTACAAGCTGCCCGGCAGGGCGAACGAGTCCCAGATCAAAAAGGTAGCGGAAGCGCTCAGAAAAGCGCGGAAGCCGGTTTTGCTTGCCGGAGGCGGCGTGACCAGCTCCGATGCGGTAAAGGAATTTAACGAGTTCACGAGCAGGACAAGGATCCCGGTCGTTTCCACCATGATGGGAATAGGCGTTATCCCGTCCGACGACAGCCGTTATTACGGCATGATAGGTTCACACGGAACAAAACGGGCGAATATAATCCTCAACCGTTCCGATCTTGTAATAGCCATGGGCTCAAGGCTCGGCGACAGGAGCGTTGCGAACGCAAAGGGAATGGAAAAAGCGAACAAGCTTATCCATATAGATATAGACCCTGCCGAGATAGGCAAAAACATGCTGCCGTCAATACCGGTGGTAGGCGATATAAAGGACGTTATAGAGCAGCTCATGCCTATGCTTGAGGATTACCGGGCTCCGGAGGCGTGGATAGACGAGGTCAACGAGGTCAGGAGCATGCTTGAATACAGGCGGCCCGACGAGGACAGAGGCTATGTAGATCCGAAGTACTTCCTTGAACAGCTTTCGGCAAAGACGGGCTCAAATGTGTATCTCACGACTGAGGTCGGTCAGAACCAGATATGGTGCGCAAACCATTTTGCGGTGAAGGATCCGAGGCATTTCCTTACCTCCGGAGGCTTCGGCACCATGGGCTACGGTCTGCCGGCGGCAATAGGCGCGAGCAGGGCGCAGAGCGAGCTTCCCGTTATCGCGGTAATGGGCGACGGAAGCTTCCAGATGGATATGCCGGAGCTGGGTACGATGAAGCAGTACGATATACCGGTAAAAATGGTATTGTTCCGTAATAACCGTCTCGGAATGGTGCATGAGCACCAGTATCTGTTCTACAACGCCAATTATCAGATGGTCGAGCTTGGAACAGACCCGGATTTCCGGAAGATCGCGGAGGCTTACGGCATAAAGAGCGCGGAGATAAACGAGAATTCACAGGTCGCAGGAGCGATCGACGCCATGATGGCGGACAGGGAGAGCTATATGCTCATTATAGACGTCGATCCCTGCGAGCCTACGGGCGATGCGCTCAATGAAAACAAGATCACCGCAGGGGAGGGCGAATGAGTATGGAAAAGTACACATTATCGGTGCTTGTGGACAATAATGCCGGAGTGCTTTCAAGAGTAGTCGGTCTGTTTACAAGGCGCGGCTTCAACATCCATTCGCTTTCTGTAGGGCCTACGGTCGATGAGCATATCTCACGTATCACCATAGAGGTGAAGGGCGATGTTTATATGGTCGAGCAGGTATCGAAACAGCTTTCAAAGATACTTGAGGTCATAAAGATAAAGACCCTGAAGGAATCGGAGATGGTAAAGCGCGGTCTCGTTCTCGTAAAGATAAAAACGAACACGAAGAACAGAGGCGAGATAATCGAGGTAGCGAACGTGTTCAGAGCCAATATCATAGATATTTCGGCGTCTACGATAACAGCCGAGATAACCGGCTCGGACAACAAGATAGAGGCGTTTATCAAAATGGTCGAGTGCTACGGTATAGAGGAGATAGCGCGGACCGGTATGACGGCTATGGAGCGCGGCGCAAACACGCTCAAGCTCGATAAATAATTAATGTAAAAATACCGGGGCAAGTATATCTGCCGGGTGTTTATATATTGACCGGGACTTGAAAAAGCCCGGCCGTACATGTATTAAAGGAAAGAGGTAATACAAAATGGCAAAATCATTGGATCATGAGGCGAGAGTTTTCTATGAAAGCGACTGCAATATGCAGATGCTCAACGGAAAAAAGGTAGCTATCATCGGATTTGGTTCACAGGGTCACGCTCACGCTATGAACCTTAAGGACAGCGGCGTTGACGTTATAGTAGGTCTGCGCGAGGGTTCACCGAGAAGAAAGATGGCGGAGGAGTACGGTATCCCCGTATTTACAACGGCGGAGGCTGCAAAGCAGGCAGACATCATTATGATACTCACCCCGGACGAAAAGCAGGCTGATATATATAAGAATGAGATCGAGCCGGGTCTTGAAGAGGGCAACATGATAATGTTCGCTCACGGCTTTAACATCCACTTCAAGCAGATCATACCGCCGAAGGGCGTAGACGTTACGATGATAGCTCCGAAGGGACCGGGTCACACTGTAAGGTCGGAGTTCGTTGAAGGCAAGGGAGTTCCGTGTCTGGTAGCGGTGGAGCAGGACGCTTCGGGCAGAGCGCTTGATATGGCGCTTGCTTACGGCGCAGGTATTGGCGGCGCAAGAGCGGCTATACTTGAGACCACATTCCAGTGCGAAACGGAAACAGACCTGTTCGGAGAGCAGGCAGTTCTCTGCGGCGGCGTAACGGCTCTTATGCAGGCGGGCTTTGAGACCCTTGTAGAGGCGGGATACGATCCGAGAAACGCGTATTTCGAGTGTATCCACGAGATGAAGCTCATCGTAGACCTCATCTATCAGGGCGGCTTCTCAAGAATGAGATATTCGATATCCGATACGGCTGAATTCGGTGATTATGAGACCGGAAAGCGTCTGGTAACGGATGATACAAAGAAGGAGATGAAGAAGGTTCTTGAGGAGATCCAGGACGGTACGTTTGCATCGAAGTGGATCGCAGAGAACAAGAACGGAAGAGCTCACTTCACCGCTACACGCAATCTCAAGGCGGAGCACCAGCTTGAAAAGGTAGGAGCGGACATCAGAAAGTTCTATTCATGGAATAAGGAATTCAATGATTGATCGTGTTCTTACGGCGTAAGGATATAAAGACAAAAAACAAAGAAACGGCTCAGTCCCGCAGACCGGGATCGAGCCGTTTCTTTTGTTATACCGTTAAATGATATACGCTGTTTTTATGCGCCGTCCGGATCCGGGCCGGCTTTGTTCGCCGCATTAGCTTTATTGAATTCAGCTATCAGCTTGCGTACCGTGTCGGCCTGCGAGTCTGTCAGAGCGGACACGTCTACTGTTTTTCCGTTTTCGACGCCGAGAAGATAATCGGTAGTCACTCCGAAATCTTTGGCCATGAATATCAGCGTCTCATATGACGGATAGCTGATACCGGTCTCATATTTGCTGATCACTGCTTTCGATACGCCCATACGGCGCCCGAGCTCTTTTTGTGTCAGACCGTTGCTTGTGCGGAGATGCTTTAAAATAGCTCCGAAATCATAAATACTCATCTTAAGACCGCCTCTTATAATATTACGCTAATATTATATCCCAAATCGAGTATACATTTCATAGATTTAAGTCAACTATACGTTGACTTAAGGGTCAATATATGATATAATGCTAAAAGATGTCATATGGCGTCAAATATTCAACAAAAAGGGTGTGATATTTTATGAAGCTTTTGATAGCAGGCTCAAGGAGTATCAAGGAATTTGATCTTGGACCGTATATACCCGACGGTACCGACCATATCATCAGCGGCGGCGCGGACGGGATAGATTCAATAGCCGAGGAATATGCGGACAGGCACAGGATATCAAAAACGGTACTGAGGCCGAGGTACGGGATGTATAAAAAAGCCGCGCCGCTGAAAAGAAACGATGAGATGCTGGAAATGGCGGACAGCGTGCTGATAATCTGGGACGGAAGCTCAAAGGGCACAAAACACACTATCGAGCACGCCAAAGCGATGGGGAAGGACATAAGGGTAATAAGGATATGACATATCGCATTAAAAGACGCATTGCGCGGTCTGCGGCGTCTTTTGATGAATAATATGTAAAATTTTGCGGCTGAGATCAAAAACCGCTTGAATATCCGCTGCGGGCGTGGTATAATAAAATATATCGGTGAACGGCGGGGCTCATGCGGAGCATGGCGGGAGCGGATATTTATGCCTGCTTGACATATTGCCGCAAGTGTGATAAAATTTCATTGATATCCGACGCGGACGGCTGTCCCGCATCGGCTCGCAGTTTGCTTTTGAAAAGGAGAAATGATATATGTCCGAAAAATACGGAGAAATACCGCCTAAGTTTACAAAGGACTGGTGGAGTTATTTCTGGATGTATTATAAATGGCATACGATAGGGATATCAGCCGCGGTGATAGCGGTTGCCGGAACGGCGGTGCAGTGCGCACACCGTGAAAAGTACGATCTTGCGGTGACCTACTGCGCGCAGTCGTATATGGATCCGGAAACTGAGGAAGCTCTTGAGCTTGAGCTTGAAAAGTATACGGACGACGCGGACGGCAACGGCGAGGTCAACGTTATGATACAGCAGATAAATATTTCAAATGCGGCCGGTTCGGAAGAAATGGATTACGCTTTGCAGGTCAAGCACGATATGGAGCTTTCAAATGATTATGCATATCTGTTCATATACGATAAGACCGAAGCGGAGGATCTGATACCGCGCGAGAGCTCGGACTCGGTTTATGCTGATGTGCGGGACTGGCTCCCGGATGCAGGGGACAGAGCGGTTGTAAATTCATCGGCGGAGGTACCAAGCGCCGTGAGCCTGTCTGGAAGCGCCATCCTCGATTCGCTCGGTATAGATTCGGAGGAGCTTTATGCGGCCGTGCGCCTCAATTACAGCGAGGAGGATTATAACGCGGCGTCGCAGAGAAGCGCGATAGAAGCTGCGCGCGCACTTGCGGCGGATTAAACAAATGACGGGAGATGCGATATATTGAATACAGCGCTGAAACAAACTGACGAATATGAGCTGTTTGCGGAATATAAAAGAAGCGGAGATACTGACATACGCGGAGAAATAATCGAAAAGTACGTCTATATAGCCGAAATAATAGCAAAAAAGTTTACAAAGAACAACCGTACATATAATAACGGTATAGATTATGACGATATATATCAGATCGCGTGTCTCGGTCTTATATATGCGGCGGATCGTTTCGATCCGGATAAGGGAGTGAAGTTTGCGACTTTTGCCACGCCGACTATCATCGGGGAGATAAGACGGTATTTCCGCGATAAAGGCTTTTTTATCCGTGTGCCGAACCGTCTCTATGAGATATTCCGCAAGGCTGAGAGGATAAAGCGGCAGGGAGAAGCGTCTACTGTAGAGGAAATGGCGCGCATCCTCGGCGTGAGTGAGAACACTGTCAAGGAGGCGTACAAAACGGGCGACGCGGCGTTTGTGAAGTCTATCGAGAGCGAGATAATAGGCGAGGAGGATACTATTGCGCTTGTTGACACTCTCGGAACGGAGGATGCAAGCTTTCTGGTCATAGAGAACAGTGATTTCATAGATTATTGCAACAGTCAGCTCGATCCGGAGGAACGCAGATTTGTCCGGCTCAGATACTATGATGAGCTTAATCAGAAAACTATCGGAGAGAAAATGGGTATGAGCCAAATGCAGGTATCAAGGTTTGAAAAGAGAGTCCTGAAAAAGCTCAGAACAGTATATTTCGGAGATTAAGACAATAAAAAAGCAGTATCGCTTATGGGTACCGCTTTTTTTATTGTCCGCTAATATATGAAAAAAATCAAAATTTTAACAAAAAGCTGTAATCAAATGTCCGAGATCATTCAGCCTCAGCTGTAGCTGTAGCTGTTGCAGCAGGCGAAGCCGAAGCCTTCGGTGAAGCCGAAGCGTCCGGAGTTGCCGAAGCTTCCGGTGAAGCCGAAGCGTCCGGAGTTGCCGAAGCCTTCGGTGAAGCCGAAGCGTCGGGAGTTGCCGAAGCCTTCGGTGAAGCCGAAGCGTCCGGAGCAGCCGAAGCATCCGGAGTTGCCGAAGCAGTCGGTGCAGCTGTAGCCTCCGCCGCCTCAAGAGCCTTAACTGCTGTCGCTACTGCGTAGCAAGCGTCCGCTCTTGTAAGCTCGTCCTGAGGATTGATGTTTCCGTCCTCATCTGCAAGAAGATATCCCGCAGCCATGTTGTACGCGATAGCCTCTGCGGCCCAATCGCTTACCGAAGCAACGTCTGTATAGTCGGCAGCTTCGTCGGATACAAGCTCTTCATCCGCAACATTTGACATGTAAGCGTAGATCATCTTTGCAGCCTGTTCTCTTGTTATAGCGTCGTTGGGACCGAATTCCTCAGCGCTGTAGCCTTCCATGATGCCCTGCTCTGTTGCCCATGCTATGTACGGAGCGTAGAATTCGTCTGTTACATCCTTGAACGTAAGGGTGTAGTCGCCTGAAAGATCAGCTTTTTCAAGCCTTGCGAATACTGTAGCAAACATAGCTCTTGTCATGGTAAGCTCAGGTGAAAATTCAGTCTCCGAGGTTCCGTTGAAAAGGCCTCTTTCTGCGCAGAATGCAACTGATTCAGCGTAGTAAGCGTCCTCGTCAACATCGGTGAAAGACGGAGCTTCTGTAGCTTCTGCCGTTGCCGTAGCCGCAGCGGTCGCTGTAGCCGAAGCGGAAGCCGTAGCCTCAGCGTCTTCATCAGCTTCTGCCGTAGCCGTAGCCGAAGCGGAAGCCGAAGCTGTTGCCGTAGCTGTGGCTGACGCTTTAGTATCGGTATCGTCCGAATCGGCAGCGAAAACAGCCGACGCACTTACCGCAACTGTTGCAGCGCACAGCAATGCAATAAATTTTGACATAGTATTACCTCCATGCTTTTTTTGTTTGAGATCCGCCGTAAACAGATTTTTTATACAAAAATATCCGTTTTATGCCGATCCCGATTTTTGCTGAATAGCAATAAAATTATATCATAAACGCATAAATTTTGCAACAAATATGTCATAAAATCGTTATTTTGTTGTAATGAAGAACTGAAAGACCTTTTAATGTAGTCAAATATGACAAGAACACGATGAATAATATTCATAAAGCTCCGGATAGTCGTTTATCCCGGCTCTGCCTTTTTCATTGACGGCGTAGACACCGCCGCCTATCCGGTCGAACCAGCCGTAGCTGTTGCGGTAGAGGATGCCCGCGCAGTTTTCATCCGCGCCGAGCGCGCGCAGCTCCTTCGGAGACATCGGGCCGTGTTTTATAAGCAGACATGCCAGATGGACGCATTTTTCGGTAAAAGCCGTGGCTATCCTGCGGCCCGTAACTCCGCCGACGTTTGAGTCGGCGGCGCGGCGGCCGTCTATCTCGCGGATGATCTCGCGCCGCTTTTTGCAGTTTTTGCGGACGGGGGTGAAGTCCTGCGGTTCGAGCACGGTCTCGGCGTAGGAGTGCTCGCCGAGGAGATTTACAAATATAAGACCGAGCTCCAGCTTCTTTATAACATAGAGAGTGTCACGGAAGGATCTCGGAGAGTATTTTTTCGGCTTTGGAACGGCTATATACACGTCTGCTCCTGTTTTCTGCCTTTTCAGCGCCTGCGACAGAAGGGCGACCGAAAGAGAACGTTTCAGCTCTATGATTATCAGTTCTCCGTCCCTGACCGCCGTTATGTCGCAGTCCTTCACTTCCGCGTTGACCTTATAGCCCGCCTTTTCAAACATAGCGCGGACGGGCTCAAAAAGCTCGTATTCCTTCATGCCTCCGCAGCCTCGTCGTATGCGGCCGCTCCGCGGTTTTTCCGGCGGTCTGCGCCGCCGCTTTCGGGCGTATCGGTCCTTTGCAGTATCACGACCGTAAGCTCGGGACGGTTGAAGATGCGCGGTACTATCATCGGGTTTCCTATGCCTCTGTTTACGATCATATCCGTGCCGCGGTGCTTGTAGTGTCCCGCGAAATATTTCGGGAAAAGCATCGGCGCGCCGCTGCCCCAGCTGGACTTCGGCGAGCAGACCCCGCGTCCGTTCGGCAGACGGATCTGACCGCCGTGCATATGCCCCGAGAGTACGAGATCGAAGCCGCAGTTTTTGAGAAGATCCATATGATTGGCCCTGTGGAACAGTACGATGTGGTAGCCGTCGAAATCGCAGAGCTTTCCGAGCGAAGCGCGGACCGTCTGCTCAACCTTTTTTCCGTCCTCCGAGAAAGGATCCTCTATCCCGCTGAGCGCTATTTCCGCGCCGCCGTGCGTGAGGAGGATGGTCTCATCATGGAGCGTAACGGCGCCGGAGTCGTCAAGCTCGCGCTGAAATTTTTTGTAGTCGGCGCGGCGGAGGTCGTGGTTGCCCGTAACGGTATAGACGGGGGCTATAGCCATCAGCCTGTTTATCAGTCTTATCCCCGGCTCGTAGGAGCCGCGGTCATGGACGAGGTCGCCTGTCGAAACGATTATGTCCGGATCCTCGTTGCGAACCTCCTCAACAAGTCCGGGAACGCTCGAGGCATGGAAATCCGATACCTGAACGATCCTGAAACCGTCGAATTCCTTGGGTATTTTCGGCGACTCTATAATGTAGTGCGTAGTCTCGAGACGGTCGTCAAGACCTTTCACGGCGCAGAGTATCCCGCCCGTGAAAGCCATATATTTTAATGCTTTAGAAACTTTCATATCACATCTCCTCGTCAGCAGCTGCTGTTTGCTTTCTTTTAATGTGTTTATTATGGCATAAGTATAATGCGTATAGCATTATTATAACACTAAATGCAAATAAAAACAATTAAAATAACAAAAAAGATTGAAAATTTTTTTGATTAGTGATATAATAATCAGGAGCCGTTTTGCGGCTTTACCGAAAACGCGCTGCCCGTGCGGCAGCGGAAAACGACAACGGAAAGGAATTATTTTTATTTATGATAAAGCATATCGTTATCTGGAGGATAGCCGACGGTGAAAACACTGCGGAGCGCGCGGCGGCTATAAAAGAGCATCTTGAAGCGCTTAAGGGAAGCATAGAAGAAATAGCGGACATAGAGGTAGGCGTCAATTTTAACGAGACAGACTCCGCATCGGACGTCGCTCTTGTCAGCACGTTTAGGACGCGCGAGGATCTGGAGATATATCAGGATCATCCCGAGCATAAGGCGGTCGGCGCAAACTATGTGCGTCCTTACGTAAAGGAAAGACGGGTAGTGGATTACGAATTCTGATAAAAGATGACATAATACGGGGCGGGAGCGCGGCTTGCGCCTTATATTCATCTGTAAAAAAGGCTGAAGGGAGTTATTGGCGGATATATGGCGGCTACCAATATAACGGAAGAACAGTGGGCGGAGTCTGCGGGATATCTTGCAAGGATAAGGGAAGATAACGCGAACTTTGCCGTGAAAAACGGGAGGACGAGACTTGCCCATACGGAAACCTACGGATGTCAGCAGAACGTTAACGACACCGAGAGGATACGCGGCATGCTGAGCGAGGCGGGCTTCGGATTTACGGAGAACGCGGAGGAGGCGGATCTTGTGATATACAATACCTGCGCTGTGAGAGAAAATGCGGAGCAGAAGGTGTTCGGTCGTCTCGGTATATTAAAGCATATGAAGGAGACTCGGCCGGAAATGATGGTCGCGGTCTGCGGGTGTATGGTCCAGCAGGAGCATATCTGCGAGAAAATAAAACGAGTCCACAGTCATGTGGATCTGATATTCGGAACTCACGCTCTGTGGCGTATGCCGGAGCTGCTGTACAGGACTATGACTGAAAAGGGCGTGGTCGTGGATATCGCCGACAGCGACGGAACTATAGCCGAGGAGATACCCATTCTGCGCGATAAGACGGAAAAGGCGTGGGTATCAGTCATGTACGGCTGCAACAATTTCTGTACCTATTGTATAGTTCCTTACGTGCGAGGCAGAGAACGCAGCCGCCGGCCGGAGGATATAATTGCGGAGATAAATTCTCTCGTTGCAGGCGGCACAACGGAAATATCGCTGCTCGGTCAGAATGTTAATTCATACGGTAAGGATCTGGATACCGATATAGACTTTGCCGACCTGCTCAGAATGGTAAACGATATAGACGGGGTAAAGAGGATACGGTTCATGACGTCTCATCCCAAGGATCTCAGCGATAAGCTGATATATACGATACGCGGCTGCGATAAAGTATGCAGGCAGCTGCATCTGCCGTTCCAGGCCGGCTCGGACAGAGTGCTCAGGGAGATGAACCGTCATTATGACAAGAAAAGGTATCTTGAGATCATCGATAAGGTGAAACGCGAGATCCCCGGTATTGCGCTCACGACCGACGTTATAGTCGGTTTTCCTACGGAAACGAACGAGGATTTCCGCGAAACGCTCGATGTGCTCAGGTATGTGCGGTTTGACAGTATTTTTTCGTTCATATATTCGCGGCGCGAGGGTACCCCGGCGGCAAAGCTTGAGCCCGTTCTTTCCGAGGAGGAGATACACAGGAATTTCAACGAGCTTCTGGAGCTTCAGAACGGTATCTGCAAGGAAAAGAACCTCGAATATGTCGGACGTGTCGAGGAGGTGCTCGTTGACGGGGACAGCCGCACGGATAAGAGCATGATGACCGGACGGACGGACAGCGGAAAGATAGTGAATTTCAGGGCTCCGGGGCTGCTCAGGGGACAGTATGTCAATGTGAGGATAACGGGAGCAAGGCAGTGGAGCTTAGAGGGCGAATTGACGGACAGATAATATCGGGAGAACGTAAAAACAGGAGGATATCATGACTATATTTGAAAAAACAAGAGAGCTCGGAGAGATGATAAGGGACTCTGAGGAAATGAAGGCGTATAAGGCGGCGGAGGCTGCGCAGCAGCAGGACGAGCAGTCGCAGGAGGCCATGAAGCAGTTCAATCTCAACAGGATAAACCTGGCGAGGGATATGCAGAACGGCAAGCTTTCAAGGGAAGAGGCCGTAGAAAAAAACAATAAGGCGTTCGACGAGCTTTGCGAAAAAGCGCCGCTCATAAAGGAGTATGCGGACGCAAAGGCAAAGTTTGATTCGATGGTAAATCAGGTCAATACGATAATAAACTTCTATATAACCGGTTCGACCGGCGGCTGTACGCACGACTGCGGAAGCTGCGGCGGCTGCGGCTGACAGAGGAGACATGAAAAAGACCGTCGGACATGCGTCCGGCGATCGCCTATTTTAAGTATCAGAAGGAGAGAACAGAGCTGATGGCAGGAAAATTATCGCCTATGATGGAGCATTATCTCAAAACAAAAAAAGAATATCCCGACTGTATCGTCTTTTATCGTCTGGGTGATTTTTATGAGATGTTTTTTGACGATGCGATACTTGTCTCGCGCGAGCTCGAGCTGACCCTGACCGGACGCGACTGCGGTATGGAGGAGCGGGCTCCGATGTGCGGAGTGCCGTTCCACAGCGCCGACGTATATATATCACGGCTCATATCCAACGGGCATAAGGTGGCGATATGCGAGCAGGTCGAGGATCCGAAGCAGGCGAAGGGCATGGTGGACCGCAAGGTCATACGCGTCATAACCCCGGGCACGGCGGTAGACGAGGCGATACTTGACGAGGGAGTAAACAGCTATCTCGTAGTCCTGTATTCATCGGGTGACATAACGGGTCTGGCGGCGTCGGATGTGTCTACCGGCGAGATGTACGCGGCGGAGCTTACAGAGGATAAGCAGATAATAGACGAGCTTGCGAGCTACGGTCCCAAGGAGATACTTATAAACGAGGAATTTTCCGTGCCGCTCGCAAAGCAGCTTGAAGAGAGCTTCGGAGTGAGATGCGAGCGCAGGGGAGAGCTTTTTGGCAGCGGTACTGAGGCGCTGGTGGAAGAGCAGTTCGGAAAAAGCGCAGCCGAGCTGGGTCTTTCGGGAAAGAGAGAAGTGACTGCGGCCGTGGGAGGCGCTGTGGGGTATATACGGTATGCTCAGAAGGACAGCGTAAAATATATAAATAAGCTCTCAGTGTATTCGATAAACGAATATATGGAGCTTGACTATGCCACAAGAAGAAATCTTGAGCTGACGGAGACGATGCGCGATAAGGCAAAGCGCGGATCGCTGTTCTGGGTGCTGGACAGGACGAAAACGTCTATGGGCAGGCGTAAGCTGAGGCAGTGGATGGAAAAGCCGCTGCTGAACCCGATAGATATAAATAAGCGGCTGATGTCTGTAAAAGAGCTGACCGACGACGCTATGGGCCGGGACGACCTGAGCGAGGTGCTTTCGAGAACGTATGATATATCGCGTATAATAAGCCGTATCTCGGTGATGACGGTCACGCCTAAGGATCTTGTCTCGCTGAAGCAGACGCTGATGCAGCTGCCGGAGCTGGAGCTGCGGCTTTCCGGATACCGCTCGCCGATATTTACGGGTATGATGAAGGGCTTTGACCTGCTCGAGGACGTACGCGGGCTTATCGACAGCGCGATAGACGAGGAGCGCGCCACGGCTATAGTACGGGACGGCGGGATGATACGCCGCGGCTATAACAGCGAAGCGGACAGGCTCCGCGACGCAAAGGAAAACGGCGCTCAGTGGCTGGCGCAGATCGAAGCGGAGGAGCGGGAACGCACCGGGATACCGAAGCTGCGTACGGGTTATAACAAGGTGTTCGGTTACTATATAGAGGTGACCAATTCTTACCGCGACAAGGTGCCTGATGATTACATAAGGAAACAGACGCTTACCAATGTGGAGAGGTACATAACGCCCGCGCTGAAGGAAGTGGAAAGCACGATACTCGGCGCGTCCGAAAGGCTTGTTGCGCTTGAGATAAAGCTTTATAACGAGCTTTGCGCAGAGCTTTCAAAGGAGCTTGACCGGCTCAAGCATGTAGCCGATATCATCGCGGTGACCGACGTTTTATGCTCGTTCGCGGAAACGGCTTATAAAAACAAGTACGTCATGCCGGAGGTAGACGCGGGCGGAGTTATAGATATAAAGGACGGACGGCACCCCGTGGTGGAAAGGCTTTCGCGCGACATCATCTTTGTGCCGAACGACAGCTATCTGAACTGCGATGATGACAGGATGCTGATAATAACAGGCCCGAATATGGCCGGCAAATCGACATATATGCGCCAGACCGCCGTCATAACGCTTATGGCGCAGCTGGGCAGCTTTGTCCCGGCGTCGTCGGCGCATATAGGCGCGGTAGACAGGATATTCACAAGGGTGGGCGCAAGCGACGATATCGCATCGGGTCAGAGCACGTTCATGCTCGAAATGACCGAGGTGAGCAATATACTTGACAATGCAACGAAAAATTCGCTCATAATCTTAGATGAGATCGGGCGCGGAACGAGCACCTTCGACGGGCTGGCCATAGCATGGGCGGTAGCGGAATACATACATTCAAAGCGCAGGATAGGCGCCAAAACCATGTTCGCTACGCATTATCACGAGCTTACCGAGCTTGAGGATAAGCTCAGCGGCGTAAAGAATTACCGCATAGCCGTGAATAAGCGCGGAGACGAGATAACGTTTTTGCGGCGCATAGTACGCGGCGGAGCGGACGAGAGCTACGGTATCGAGGTTGCGGCTCTTGCGGGAGTGCCGCAGGAGGTAATAAAGCGGGCAAAGGCTATCCTTAAAAGGATACTTGAGGGCGATACGGACAAGCTGTACAAAAGGCCGAAGCAGCCTGAGCAGGCCGACCCGCAGCTCGGCATGGAGGATATGGCGGGACGGCAGATAATCGAGGAGCTTAAAAATATGGATGTGACGACCCTCACCGCGATAGACGCGATGAATAAGCTGTACAAGCTGTCGCTGCAGGCCAAAGAGCTGTAGACCGCCCGAAACAACACATCCTGCAAAAAGATTGGCGGTTCGTTCAAATCATATGTTCTATCAAAAATAAAATCATAAATTTTTGCAAATGATATTGACAAAACAGAAGAAATGTAATACAATGTAGCACGAAAGGGGATGTTGATATGACTATTTCTTTAAGATTATCAGATGAAGATACAATGCTTATAAAAAAATATGCAGAGCTCAATAGAATGTCCGTGTCCGACCTTATTCGTCAAACCGTAATGGAACGCATTGAAGATGAATATGATTTAAAGGCATATGAGGAAGCTTTGGCTGAATACAGGAAAGATCCTGTCAGTTATTCTCATGGGGAAGTTATGAGGATGCTTGCAGAATGAAATACAGTGTTCGCTATACGGAAAAAGCTATAAAAAGCCTGCGCAAGCTCGATCCATACACACGAAAGCTGATATTGAGCTGGATCGAAAAAAACTTAGTTGATTGTGAAGACCCGCGATCGCATGGTAAAGGACTTACGGCAAACAGGAGCGGCGGGTGGAGATACCGAATAGGCGATTATCGTTTGCTTGCAGAGATAAACGATAATACTATAACGATCTTAGTGTTGAATATAGGACATAGACGGGAAATATATGATTGAGCAAATATGCGTGATGCTGTTTTAATACCGAAAAATATGGATAAGAAGCTGTGAATATTGCAGAAGAAAAATATAGAAAGGGTCAATTTGTACTTGAACCCGGAAAATTGATTGTGAAACAAATGTTTGCAGAAAACGAAGTCAGAACAGAAGCAACGGATCGGAGGTGAACGGATGGGAGTCATTCATGTGCTTGATACAGAGGTATCAAATAAGATCGCGGCAGGAGAGGTGGTCGAAAGACCGCTCAGCATCGTAAAGGAGCTTGTGGAAAACAGTATAGACGCCGGAGCGTCCGTTATCACGGCGGAGATACGCGGCGGAGGGATAGAGTATATACGCGTGAGCGATAACGGTTCCGGTATGAGTGCGGAGGACGCGTCCATATGCTTTCTCCGTCATGCAACGAGCAAGATATCGACAGGCAGAGATCTTGAGGCTATATATACGCTCGGTTTCAGGGGCGAGGCGCTCTCAAGCATAGGCGCGGTCTCAAAGGTGCGGCTTTATACAAAGCGCCGTGAGGACGGCGACGGGATATGCGTTGAATGCGAGGGCGGAGACATACTCTCGTCAGAGTATGCCGGAGCGCCGGACGGCACCGTTATAGAGGTGACCGATCTGTTTTACAACACTCCGGCAAGACTGAAATTTTTGAAAAAGCCCTCCACGGAGGCGGGATATATTTCCGATATGATGGCAAGGTTTGTTTTTGCTCATCCGGAAATATCGTTCAAGCTCATCCGGGACGGCAAGGAAGTGATATTTTCTTCGGGCGACAATAAGCTTATAAATGCTGTATATGCCGTTTACGGCAAGGATTATGCGCGGAATATGCTGGAGGTCGATCATGAGTTTGACGGCGTACGCGTACGGGGCGCGGTCGGAAAGGGCACGCTCACGAGGGCGAACAGGAATTATGAATCGTTTTTCGTAAATAAGAGGTATATAAAAAGCCCTATACTTATACGTGCGCTTGAGGAAGCGTATAAAAACCAGATAATGATCTCAAAATTCCCGACCGCGATACTGAATATTGAGCTGGACGCTTCGGCGGTCGATATAAACGTGCACCCAACGAAGCTTGAATGTAAGTTTTCGGATGAGAGCGGCATTTACAGGGCGGTATACAATGCGGTGAAGCAAACGCTGTACGCTCTCCCGAATGTGCCGGAGATAGAGCGCGGACGCGGCGCTGCGGAGCAAAAGCCGCCGGAGGAAACGCCGCTGCGGGGAGAGCAGAAAACGCTTGAGGAGCTGTATAAGGGCGTGCTCGGCAGAACGGAGAAGCCGCGGGAAAGCTTTAAGTTCAGGACGGAGCACAGAGAAACGCCGCGCAGCTTTGCTCCGGAAACATATTCCGGCGGGCGCAGAGCCGTAAGGGCTGAGGGAGAGCGTGTTCCGGCTATTGGCGGAGACGGGAGCCCGGAGCTGAGGAATGGTGCGCCCTGCGGTACCGAAAACAAGAAAACGGAAGCGGAAAGACGTGAGGAAAAACCGGAGGAGACGCGCCGCCAAAAGCTGCTTGAGCTTATGGAAAACGGCGTTGGAGCTGATTTCGACGCACCCGAGGGCATATCGGAGGTCGTGAGCGCACCGATAGACGGAAGCGGCGAACGCCCTCAGGATATGGAGCAGGACGCATTCGCGATGCTCGACTATGCGCTTGAGAGGTCTAAGCGCGGGAAAAATAAGAGTATGAAGGTGAACGATCCGGGAGGTTCCGTGAAGGAGCGCGAAGCTGTACCCGATAACCTGTTCAGCGGCGGATATACTGTCATAGGGCAGCTGTTCGGCACGTATATACTTGCGGAAAAGGATGACCGGCTGCTTATGATCGATCAGCATGCCGCGCATGAGCGTCTGAACTATGAGCGCCTGAAACGGGAGCTTGAGGAAAGCGGTATAAATTCGCAGATGCTCATAGAGCCCGTGACGATACGCCTCACCGGGGAGGAATACGCCGCTTTCTCCGATAATTCGGAGCTGTTCTACAGGCTTGGCTTTGACGCCGAGCCGTACGGCGAAAATACTGTGATAATACGCAGCGCGCCGGGCGAGGTGAGCTGGAGCGAGATCGAGCCGCTTTTTACCGAGCTGGTAACTCAGGCGGCGGACATGAAGCTGGAGCTTATCTCGGAAGAGAAGCAGCGCTTGATATATACTATCGCATGCAAGGCGTCAGTCAAGGCCAATATGAGGATGGACATGATAGAAATGCAGGATCTTGCAGGGCGGGTATTCGCCCTGGAGAATATCAATACGTGTCCTCACGGCAGACCGATAGTTATATCGATGAGCAAAAAAGAGATAGAAAAAGAATTCAAGAGGATAGTTTGATAAAGATATGTGCATGGACAAAAAAATACCGCTGGCGGTCGTTGCGGGGCCTACCGCGTCGGGGAAAACGGCGCTGTCTATAGAGATCGCAAAAAGGTTCGGCGGCGAGATCGTATCGGCGGACAGTATGCAGATATATAAATATATGGATATAGGCACCGCCAAGCCTACAGCGGAGGAGCGCGCCCAATGCGTCCATCATCTGATAGATTTTGCCGAGCCGGACGAAATTTTTTCGGTAGCGCAGTATGCGGAGCTGGCGCATGCGGTGATAAAGGATATATACAGCCGCGGACGGCTGCCTGTCATGTGCGGCGGAACGGGTCTGTATATAAACAGCGTTGTTGACGATATCACATTCGGCGAGACGGAAACGGACATCGGGCTGAGAGACGAGCTGAACGCCTTGGCGGAGCGCGAGGGAAACGAACGCCTCATTGAGATACTTGCCGGATTTGATCCGGTCAGTGCAAAAAGGCTCCATCCGAACAACCGCCGCCGCGTTATACGCGCGATAGAGTTCTACCGTCTGACCGGAGTTCCCATCTCGGAGCATCAGGAGCAGACAAAACGGAAGGAGAGCCGTTACAGACCTGTCATGTTCTGTATAGACTATGACCGCCGGACTCTTTATGAACGTATAGACAAGCGTGTGGATATAATGCTCGGACAGGGGCTGACAGATGAGATACGGCGGCTTCGGGACATGGGCTGTACAGCTGATATGAACTCGATGCAAGGCATCGGATACAAGGAGTTTTTCGAGTATCTCGACGGCAAATGCTCGTTTGAGGAGGCTGTGGAAAACGTAAAACGCGGCTCACGGCGGTATGCGAAGCGGCAGCTCACGTGGTTCCGGCGCGACGGGCGCATAATAATGCTGGATCCGAAAACGGCCGCCGATGATGCGGCGTCGGTTATAGAGCGGGAATTTCCGGAGTTTGCATAACGCCCTTTACCATAGGTCTGCTGTTTTTGCGGCGGCGCCGTACGATCTTAAAAAGACACAAAAAAAGCGTTCGATAACCCATAACGAACGCTTTTTTTAAACCCTTTTATCCCGAAGGACTTTACCTTGTTGCTTACATTATACAGCAATATCCCGCATAAATCAACAAAATCATCATAAAGTAAATGAAATGTTAGTTTTGTAAAATAATATATATCCCTGTAATACAGCTGTAATTATTTGTGTGAGCCGTGCTCATGTCCGCCGTTCTCGAAATGATCCGAGAAGAATATATAAGCCAGGGCGAGCAGCAGGAGCATGTCGTCGCAGTCGTCCATAAGCAGTATTGCTATTATCACGAGCAGTATGATATCGTCGCTTTGCAGTCTGCCGAGAAACGGCAGCCGGTCATTGCGCACGGAAGGCAGCTCATGAGCTTTTCCGTGTCCGCGCTGCGGCGGCTGCTCATGCTGACGGCATTGCGGCTGCTTTTGCTGCTGCGGCGGATACTGCCGTGACGGGGGACGGCTTTGCTGCTGCGGCCCGGAGCCGGATTGTGGCTTAAAGGTGTTTATCGGCTTCGGCATATTGCTGTAGCTGTACGACTGATACATTTAAAGCACCCCTTTGAACATATGTGATAGCTGGGCGAGGCGCAGAAGCTTGACTGCGCTGTCTATGGACTGCCGTCTGCTCTCGCGCATAAACGGCTTGAGCGACATCAGCAGCCGCGACCTGTCGTCGCCTCCGAGAGTGGAAAGCTGTTTCATGAGACCCTGTGCCTGCGAGAAAAGCTCCGGAGTAATGCCGCCGGAGTCCTGCGGCCGTCCGGTGCCGAGAAGCGCGGATATTGCGTTTTCCGCACCTTTCGTGTCTATTCCGGATGCGGGACTGCTGTCCGCCTTATTATCGCCGCCGAGCATCCCGAGAACGGTATTTATTTTTTCGTCGGCATTGTCGCCGAGGATCTCCTTAAGCGTTTCCATCATATCTGCCATATGCCATCATCTCCCGGATCTATCTGCCAAGTCGTTTAAGGAGCTCTGAGGCCGAAATACCGCCGAGCTGATTTTTGACCTTGTCTGCGTCAAGCTTTGAAAGCTCTGAGAGCAGCTTTTCTTTATCCGTGTTTTTAAGGCTGTCGCCGAGCTTTTTACCCTGCGCCGAATTTAAAAAGCTGTTTATCTGCTTGAGCTGGTTCTCGCTGAAGCTTCCCAATATATCATTTATATTCATAGTTACAGATCACATCCTTTCGCTGCCTGATTGAAAGTTTATTCTATTATATGCAGCTGCGGCGGGAAAGTTTACAACCTTGAAACAGCCTTTATTGGGTATTGCATTTTTAACTTTCTTGTGATATTATAAATATGCATTAATATATCGGACGATCGCGGAATGCGGCGGTGTTCTGCAATTACTGCATCGTTTTAAAAAATGCTAAGGAGGAAAAAGAATGTATATAGGTATAGATCTCGGAGGGACCAATATTGCCGCCGGTCTTGTATCGGACGCGGGCGAGCTTCTTGTGAAAAACTCCGTGCCGACGCTCAGAGAGCGCTGTGCGGAGGAAATAGTCAGGGATATGGCGGAGCTTTCCGGCAGGCTCATAGCGGAATACGGCGCAAAGCCTGAGGATATCAAAGGGGTGGGAGTAGGCTGCCCGGGAATGGTTGACTACGCGACCGGAAAGGTCGTTCATCTCACAAATATAAAGATGGATGATTTTGATCTTGCCGGAGAATTCAGGAAAACTCTCGATATCCCGGTATATGTTGAAAACGACGCCAACTGTGCCGCCCTCGGCGAATATGTTGCGGCAGGAGAGGGAGCGGACAGCTTTATGCTCGTAACGCTCGGAACGGGCGTGGGCTGCGGCATAGTCCTCGGCGGAAAGCTGTTCCGCGGCTTTAACGGCGCGGCTTCCGAGGCCGGGCATATGACGCTCGTTTACGGAGGCGAGCAGTGCAATTGCGGAAAGAAAGGCTGCTGGGAGGCGTATGCGTCCGTTACGGCGCTTATACGTCAGACAAAGGAGGCAATGGAGGCTCATCCCGAGAGCAGCATGAACGCCGACGCCGCAGAAAGAGGCAAAGTGTCGGGAAGGACAGCCTTTGAATGTGCGAGAGCGGGCGACAGAGCCGCGGCGGAGGTGGTAGAGCGCTATGCCGAGTATGTGGCTGACGGCATAGTAAGCCTCGAAAATATATTCCAGCCGGAGATAATATCGGTAGGAGGCGGGATAAGCCGTGAGGGAGAGTATCTGCTCAACCCTGTAATGGAATATATAAACAAAAACAGGTTCAATAAATATATGGACAAAACGAAGATAGTCACGGCAAAGCTCCACAACGACGCCGGTATAATAGGCGCGGCGATGGCTGCGCGCTGAAATTTTATAAAAAGAATGTTCCCGGAACGATCTTTAAATCGGAGCAGCGCTCCGCCTTGACTGCAAAGAGCGCAGTCATGCTGCCGGGAACTGTTTTTTTGCTGTTATATGACATTTCAAAGGCAGGGATCAAAGGTTGAAGAAAAAAGAGCTTTTATTCAGGATATTTATTTCCACACTGTATCTGAGCGCATTTACGTTCGGCGGCGGTTATGTTATAGTAACGCTGATGAAAAAGAAGTTTGTGGATGAGTATCACTGGATAGAAAAGGACGAAATGCTCGATCTTGCCGCGATAGCCCAGTCGGCGCCCGGGGCTATTGCCGTGAACGGGGCGATAGTTATAGGGTATAAGCTTGCAGGCATCGCCGGGGCGGTAACGGCGGTGACGGCGACTGTGATACCTCCGTTCGTTATAATATCTCTCATATCCGTCTTTTACGGCATTTTCAGGACAAACCGCATAGTCAGCGAAGTGCTTGAAGGGATGCAGGCGGGTGTGGGCGCGGTCATAGCGTCAGTGGTGTACGATATGGCGGCCGGAGTGGTGAAGGAAAAGAGAACGGTTCCGGTGACGATAATGATATGCGCGTTTGCGGCTTCATGCATTTTCGGAGTTAATGTCATATATATTATCGTAGTATGCGTTCTGATCGGTATAGCGCGTGCGCTTGCAAATAAAAGGCGGGGTGCGGAATGATATATCTTCAGCTGTTTTACAGCTTTCTGAAAATAGGGATGTTCAGCTTCGGAGGCGGCTACGCCGCAATGCCGCTGATACAGGATCAGATAGTTACGGCGCACGGCTGGCTCAGTATGAGCGAATTTACGGATCTGATCACAATATCGCAGATGACTCCCGGGCCTATTGCTGTTAATTCAGCCACGTTCGTGGGGATAAAGACAGCAGGGCTTGCCGGGGCTGCGGCTGCGACAGCGGGCTGCGTGCTTCCGTCGTGCGTTATAGTTACTCTGATAGCAAAGCTTTATCTTAAGTACAGGAGCATGGACATGTTTCAGGGTATCCTGGATACTCTCAGACCTGCGGTCGTTTCGATGATAGCGTCCGCCGGAGTGTCGATACTGATAACGGCTTTCTGGGGCGGCGCGGCTGTAACGCTTTCCGGGACAGATATTCCGCTCGTGATGATCTTTGCCGTATGTGTTGTACTGCTTCGGGCGGTAAAGCTTGATCCGGTGATAGTCATGCTGATCGCGGGAGGGCTTAAGCTATTGTTCTCACTGTTCGGTATGTGAGACAGTGTATCTGTTGAAGCGGCAAAAGACGCTCAGGACGTTTCGGGGACAGTTGAATATGCAAAAGAGTTCGGCATAGGATGAGTCTATGCCGAACTCTTTTGCTTCTGCCGCACAAAAATCTGTGCGCTGATTTTACTTTGCTGTGTTATCGATATCCGAAGGACCCGTTATTTTTGTCCCGAACCTCCGCAGCCGGCGCAAAGCCGTCTGCCGCTGCTGCCGCAGTATGTACAGCCTTGCTCCGTAGGCATTCCGAGTATGGATATCGTCTGCCCGCGGCCCGTACCGCGGCAGTAGCTGCATGTGACTGTTCCGCTGCCGCCGCAGACTGCGCAGGTCTCAGGCGCGAGATCCTCCGTGCTGATCTCACCTGTGGGTGAAGACGTTTGAGAGGAGCCGTTGTAGGAATTGATGGTCTTTAAATTATTTCCGTCTGCGTCCATAACGAGTATTTCCGCCGATTTGTAGCCCTTGGTCGAGGTCGGCGTTCCGCCGGTCGTTTCAGCTTTCAAAACGACTGTCCAGCTGTTATCATTTGTGATATAGTAAAGATCGTCACCTGAGAGAAGCGTTTCGGTAATGCCGGTGCTCCTGTTCGTTCGGTACACCCTGGACTTGTCGCTGCCGTATGTCCATTCGCCCGTTATATTGGACGCAAGGTCTGCAGCGCCTTCATACTCCGTTTCTGAGCTTTCTGTCATAGCTCCGTTTTGAAGATCGATTTTCAGATATTCACTGAAATTTTCTATGTTGTTCCGGACGCTTGAATCTTCATTGCGTGAAAACTGAATTTCGAAATATGCGTTATCGTTATCAAACTTCGCTGCTGCGCCGTTATATCTGTGGGTGTAGCTGACGTCTTTAAAGCCGATCTGCGTTGCTGTGCCTTTGATATTGCAGACTTCTTCAGATGTGCCGGTCTCGGTATCGATCATCAGCAGTTTGCAGCTGGATTCTCCCTCCAGCACAGGCGAAAAGCTTTCTACAACAAAAAGGTTTTGCTTCCAGAGCGCGAAATTGCTTTCCTTTTCTACAAAAAGACCATCTCTGTTTGGACGGGTATAGATCATTTCCGCGCTGCCCGATGTCAGATCCACTCTGTAAGCGTGCTGGGTGTCTCCGTCAAAGCCCATGACAACCATTTTGTCTCCGCAGACAGAGAAATCGCGAATCTCGCTCAAACGGGCAAATACCGTTTCTCTTTTACCGTCCGATATATTTACCGCGCATACAGTCTGGTTGTCCTTGTTGATATAATAGATCTTATTTCCGTTTACCACTATCCCCAGCGGCGAGCCTCCCGCAGCGTAGGTTTTTGTGGATGAGCCGTCATAGGTGTAGATATACGGCTGGTATATAAATGAATAATAGACAACGCCGTTATGTATATATGCGTTTGTGGGGGCGTTTGAGCCGTCTATCCATTTCTCGGAGGATATAGTTACGGTCTGCGTGCCGCCGTCCCAGTCCACGCTGCAGTCGAGTGCTTCCGCAACGGCTCTTGCCGGTACGAGAGTCCTGCCGTTTATGATCTCCGGCGGCACGTCCAGATCGTATACGACTCCGCCGTCGCCGTCGGCTTCCTTGATAAATTGGTTTTGACCTACGACCATCACTATGGTCGTGTCTCCGCATTGCGCGGCGACAGCCTGTTCATCGCCGAGCCAGAGCACCTCCGCGCCCAGAGCTTCAAATATCGCGCGCAGCGGTACTAAAGTACGCCCGTCCTTGATCACCGGCGGCTGGTCGAATGCGAGCCGGTTTCCGTTTACCGTTACGGTAATGCCGTCGTCCGCAAAAGCGGCGTTATTGCCGGGGACTATGAAAGCGGACATCATTGCAGCCGCAAAAAATGCGGACATGGTTTTTATGAGCTTCATGTAGACACCTCTCCTTTATATGAAATTCAGGCGGAAGCTAAAGAATGGTTTCGCTGCCCGCCCGTATTATATATATTGATCATATCATAAAAATACCATTTTGTCCATTAGCTTATTAGCTAAATTTTTCGGGCCTGATTGTACATTGTGACTGCTGTTCTCAATACTGTGCGGTCTATGTGATACGGCTTTGGCAGCGTGTTTTTTATTCGCGAAAAAAACAGCGCACCGGTAGTGGGGCGCTGTTTGAGACGCGACTGCGCATGCGCCGGACTGTCTGCGGTCTGTCAGACCGATCTGCCGAGCTTATACGCTTCTTTCATATGCATTGTGCCCGAGGTCATAGCCGGAGTGCCGCAGCCGGTCCCGGATATGATACCGCAGTTTTCAAAGTGCATATAATCGCATATGCCCTTGTAATGATATTCAAGATAGTCCATTGTCTGATCATCCGAATTCCATGCCGCGGAAATAAGTACGGTTTTTAAATGCTTTGCGGACAGCTTTATGGTATAGCTGTAAAAACGGTCTATCACCGCTTTGAGCTGCGCCGACATTCCAAAATAGTATACCGGCGTTACAAAAACGGCCATGTCTGCGCTGAGCAGAGCGCCGCGCACCTTCGGCATATCGTCGTTTAAGGCACAGTCGCCGTCCATGCCGCAATATTCGCAGCCAATGCACGGCTTTATGTCCATATGAGCTATATCAAGCTCCGTTATATGGTGCCCGGCGTCTTTCGCTCCCTTTATAAATTCGCCTGCCAGCATATTTGATGACCCGTTTTTATGCGGGCTTCCTTTAAGTACAACTATTTTCATTGCAGCATTCCTCCCAAGTGTTTTTACAGATCAGCCGATACAGCTGTGATTTAAATAAGGTTTTGGTGATACGGTCTCCTTTGCGTTTGTACAGAGCCGGAATATATTTTGCTCTTTGTTATTTGCTTTATATTTCGTATGCCCGCTCCGCGGCGGTCTTTCCCTGATAATATTATAATCCAAAAGAGCCTAAATGTAAAATGCTTATATTTTATGATACACAATGCTTAAAAGCTATGATGCGGACAGTTGCAGATATCTGCTCACAGCCGGCGGTGAAATATGCGCAGCGCAGCTTTATCCCGTGCCTCCTATGCGAGAATATTTGTTAAATTCCTATGAATTTTTGTAAAACCTCTTTTAAAACAAGAAAAAATATGCTATAATAAAGCGATAACAGGTTATTAACAGACGGTAAAAGCATTTTACGGAGGTAAATTTTTAATGGAGATTTGTTCAAAATGCGGTGTAAGACCCGCAGTTTTGTTCGTTACAAAAATGGAGGGCAGCAAGACCTCAATGGAGGGATACTGTCTTTCGTGTGCGAAGGAGCTGGGACTGGCTCCTGTTGAACAGATGCTTGATAAGTTCGGGATCGGCGATGAAGATATAGAGAATATAAATGAGCAGATGAATGAGTTCATGGAAAGCATGGGGGGTATAGACGGGCTGCGCGAGGCGGAGAAGAGCTTCATTGAAAGCGGCGGCTCCGAGGATATAGAGGGCGGCGCTATGACCGCGCCTATCTCGGATATGCTCCGGAACATGTTCGGAACGGGCGGAGGCTCGGCGGAGGCGGACGAAAAGAGCAGGAGATCGGATAAGAAAAACGAGAAGAGAGGTATGAAAAAAGGAAAGAAAAGTCTGCTGGATACGTACGGAACAGACCTTACCGCGCGGGCGGCGCTCGGAGAGGTAGATAGGGTAGTGAGCAGAGACGCGGAGATAGAGCGCGTTATACAGATACTTAACAGAAGGACTAAGAACAATCCTATACTTTTAGGCGAGCCCGGCGTCGGCAAAACTGCCGTGGCTGAGGGGCTGGCTATGCGTATATTTGAGAAAAAAGTCCCGCCGAAGCTTTTTGATGTGAGACTTTACCTGATCGACTTTGCCGCGATCGTTGCCGGGACTCAGTTCAGAGGACAGTTTGAAGCAAGGCTCAAATCGCTCCTGAGCGAAGCGGAGGAACGCAAAAACGTCGTTTTGGTCATAGACGAGATCCATAATATAGTCGCTGCGGGCGACGCCGAAGGCGCGATGAGCGCGGCCAATATTTTAAAGCCCGCGCTTGCACGCGGCGAGATACAGATAATCGGCGCGACAACTCTTTCGGAGTACCGAAAGCATATCGAAAAGGACACCGCGCTTGAGCGGCGTTTCCAGCCGGTGCTTGTGGACGAGCCGTCGATAGAGGAAAGCATAGAGATACTTAACGGGATAAAGGACTATTATGAGAACTTCCATTCGGTAAAGATAAGTCCGGAAATAGTCGAGCAGGCGGTCAGGATGTCGGAGCGGTATATAACCGACAGGTTTCTGCCGGACAAGGCCATAGATGTGATAGATGAAGCCGGTTCGAGAGTAAACCTCAGGAACAAGGCGCTCTATGAGCTGGTCAGCACAAACGAAAGGCTTGCTGTTCTGGAGGAGCAGATAAACGAGCTGAACGAAAAGGCTGACGAGAACGTGGACTACGAGAAGCTTGCTGAGCTGCGTTCCGAGGAGCTGCGCCTAGAGCAGAAAAAGGCAGAGTATGAGGCGGCGTCTAAGGATCTTGAGATCACCTTTGACGATATCGCCGCGGTCATAGAGGGATGGACAAAGATACCCGTGCACCGTCTCACCGAGGACGAATCCGAAAAGCTGCTGGATCTTGAGGAGCGCATACACCGCCGCGTTATAGGGCAGGACGAGGCCGTGAACGCTGTATCGCGCGCCATACGCCGCGGCAGGGCGGATATAACCACGAAAAAGCGGCCTGTGTCATTTATATTTGCAGGGCCTACAGGAGTTGGAAAGACGGAGCTTGTAAAGACGCTTGCCGAGGTGATGTTCAATAACGAGGAAGCGCTCATAAGAATAGACATGTCGGAATATATGGAAAAGCATGCCGTTTCAAAGCTCATAGGCTCGCCCCCGGGCTACGTCGGCTATGACGATGCGGGACAGCTCACCGAAAAGGTGAGAAGAAAGCCGTATTCCGTCATTCTGCTCGATGAGATAGAAAAGGCGCACCCGGACGTTTTCAATGTGTTTTTACAGATACTTGACGACGGACGTATTTCCGACAGCCACGGCAAGGTCGTGAATTTTGAGAATACGATAATCGTAATGACCACGAACGCGGGTTCCGAGTTCAGAGCAAACATGTCCGGCTTCGCGAGAAATGAAGAGCTCACATTAAAGGACAATGTTGAAAAGAGCCTTAAGGAGTTTTTCAGACCCGAGTTCCTTAACAGGATAGATGACATAGTAACGTTCAAGCCTCTTTCAAAGGACGAGCTGAGACAGATAATAGACCTCATGCTGAGGGATATAACAGAAAAGCTTGCCGAGAAGAAGGCGCGCATGACGATAACGGACGGGGCGAAGGATCTGATACTTGAGACCGGCTACGATGCGCAGTACGGCGCGCGTCCGCTCAAGCGTGCGATACAGACGCTCATAGAGGATAAGCTTGCAAAGCTTGCCCTTACAGGAAAAATAACAGAAAACAGCAATATAACCGCCGACCGCTCGGGAGACGAGATCAGCATAACGGTGACCTCGTTCGGAGCGGAGAATGCAGGCTGAAAAACAAGGGGCTGCTGTACATGAACGGTTCATCATCGTTCATGTACAGCAGCCCTTTCCCTATATGTGCTGCGGATAAATTTATGGCAGATTTCCCTGTAGGGAACGCATTTATGCGTTCCGGCTGTTCATCCTAAATGCTCGGCATTAAAACCCCGGGGCTGCAGCAAAATGCACAGACCGCATAAAGCGAAAAAGTAAAGAAGTTAAGCCGTTTGTGGCATAGAGCACTTATCATTTTATCTTCCTGTATACGGTAAATCTGTAATCAAGCCCTTTATCGGAAAAGGTCTCCGACTCTGAGCTGAGCTCCCAGTCCGGGTGCTCGTCAAGATCTACCATGAAAGCGTCGGCGTCCGGGATATCCCTGTCCACCCTTGTGACGTATGCGGCGCTGCAAAGAGGCAGCATTTCCCTGTAGACAGATTCTCCGCCTATTATGTATACATCCTCTCCGCGGCAGTCCTCAAGCAGCTCTTTGAGCATGTCAACGGAACGGCACACCGTAACGTTTTCGCGTGAAAACGCGGCGTTTTGGGTAAGGACTATATTTCTGCGGTTCGGCAGGGCGCGCCCGCCGGGCAGGGAATCAAGAGTTTTCCTTCCCATAACCACAATATTCCCGGTGGTTTTCTCCTTGAAAAACTTCATATCGTTTGAGATGTGAAAAAGAAGCCCGCCGTTCTTTCCGATAGCCCAGTTCTTAGATACGTTTACTATGATATTCATGGATCATTCCTCTATCAGATCGGCGCCCCGCGCCGTTTCAAGGAACGAATCGATCCCTTCGCGCGCCGTTGCTTCGTCAACCTCATAGGTCTCAAGCATCGCTGACAAGAGCTCGTCATAGGTGCAGCCCTTTGAAAGCTTTTCCCATAGGAACGCTCCTGTGTCGTTCAGAGTTATCAGTCCGTTAAAATCGAGCGACGCTTTGCCCACTGCCACAACAACATGGCGGCCCGCAACGCTTCTTAGCATAAATCCCTGTTTCGTTTTCATATATCTATTTTCCTTTCATAAATTGTATACTTTATCCTGTTGTCCGGCGGTCATACCCGGGCGGAGCTGTTCATACCGGTATATGCCGTTTCCGCCGCGTCAAGCTCCATATTGCAGCGCAGCCTGTAGACCGCAACGCCGCGCAGAACGGAATCGAGGGTTGCGAGGAGCTTGTCCATGACTTCCTCGGAAGCCGGGCGCACCGTCTGGTTCAGTATATTGAAAAGCGCGTCATCCGCCGCGATAGGCTCGATTTGATTGACGCTGCCGCGCTCGAGAACGCATATGCCCTTGATCGGAACTCCGGCGTTCACGTTGAGATTGGTCTTTCCCGAGAACGGTGTGCCGAACGCGTATATCCCGTTTTCGGTAATGCGTATCGCGGGCTTGTCATCGTTAAGGATGTACGCATCCTTGAACCTCTTCAGCCATATCTGCGTATGAGTGGATTTTCCCGTTCCGCACGGCGCGGAAAAAAGATACGCTTCGCCGTTATAGACTACGCAGGAGGAATGGAGCAGCATCCCGTTAAAATGTATAAGCGCGTTATAAAATTCCGAGCCCATATATATATATTCGATCATCTCGTAATCAAGGTGCGGATTCTCGGCGAGCCTGTCTCTGAAAAACTTTTCGTCAAGACGTATAGTCACGTCGGCGTCGGCGCCGCCTGTATATATGTAATCCCGGCTCTGCTGCCTCAGTCGCGGAAACCGCGGCTCCATATCGACTATTACGCCGGCAATATTATATTTCATACGATAGTTCTCCTTTTTCGTGGTAAATACAGCTGATCTCAGCGGCTGAAACGGCGCATTGACCGCTGTCTGTATATATTATACACAATTTTTGTGTGGATTTCAAGCTCTTTGAAAATTTTATTAAAAAAAATATGGACAATTGCAGAAAAATATTGTATAATGTATATATCGCATGAAATATTTTATCTGCGCCGCAAAGCGTGACCGGCGCGGGAGAAAGGAAGAAGATAAATGAAAAGAGCTTTAAAGACGATAGTGTGCGCGGCTATGGCGTCGGCTATGTGCATGGGGGCTACGGCGCTTGCCGATTTTACGGACATGCCCGGCGGAGCGATGGGAGAAGCAATGCAGAACGCGGTAGACGCGGGGCTTATCCAGGGCGTTACCGATACGGAGATACGTCCCAACGATAATATAACGAGGGCGCAGATGGCTACTATCATCACGAGAGCGTTCAGCGCTCAGGAAAATTCCGATCAGACGTTCGGCGATGTTGCGGCGGACGCATGGTACAGCGACGCTGTTTCCAAAGCGGTTGAGATGGGAGCGTTCCAGGGCGATACAAACAATAATTTCAATCCGGAAAACAATATAACTTTCCAGGAGACATACATAGTTATCGCAAGAGTGTTCGGCTTCGAGCCGTATGAGCTTAAATATTCATCGGGCGAGACGCTCATGCTCGGCGACTGCGAGGAGTCCGTTCTCGATAAATTCTCCGACAGCGGCTCGATAGCCTCGTGGGCGCGCGACGGTGCGAAATATGTTGTCGGAAACGGCGGCTGGAACGGCATAGACGGGCTTCTCAAGCCGGCTGACTATATAACGAGGGGTGAGTTTGCGCTTCTTATGGACAGCATAGTAACAACGTATATAAATGAGCCGGGCACATATACGGGTCTGCCCGACGGGCTTACCATGGTACGCTGCGGCGGAGTTACGATAGACGGGCTGCAGAGCTCGCATAATCTCATAATCACATACGGCGTAGACGAGAGCGGATGCAAGGTGACAAATTCTACGGTAAACGGCGTAACGCTCGTCCTCGGCGGTGTTGACAAGACCCCGGTCGAGAGCACGGATTCAAACGGCGAAAAGGTGTATCAGCCGGATGAATCGTACGTATCCATCGAGGGCAATTACTACGATGTACGCGTGAACACTCCGTTCGTATATCTCAACGCTTCATCTGCGAGCGTTTCATACTTCAAGGGAGTTAAAAACAGTCTTGTCTCGCTTTCGTTTGCGAGCTGACTTTAAATCCTAAATACAGCGTTCGGGACGTCCGCGGGCCGTTTTATGATACGGCTCGGCGGCGTCTCTTTTTTTTGGCATAAATGCGGCGTTACGGCGGCCGCTCCGTATCCGGCGCGGTACTGCTGCAAAAGACGTTTTTATTTTATCGTTTTTCGTACAAATTGACAGCCTCGTTATGTTGACAAATCAATACAAGTGTGATATAATTACAAGCAAATGCCGGCTGAAAGCTATTGTCAAACGGACGGCATATTCGGAATTGAAGAAAGGGTGCAGGTGCTTGGATACACAAGAGAGAAATATTGAAACAGAGACCAAACAGAGTGCGGAAACGGAAATAAGCGTTATAGACATCATAAATATGATGCTTACGTTCTGGTGGTTCATAGTTATGCTCGCAGTCCTGGTAGGCGGAGCGACATATACATACTTTAAGCTGACGTCGATCCCGGAATACAAGTCAACGTCAAGACTGTATATAAATACCGAGGCGCAGCAGACCTCAACGGACGTTAATACCAACGCCATAACCGGCGCGGTCAACCTTCTGCCGACATATATAGAGGTGCTGCAGAGCAAGACGTTCCTTGACACTGTGAGCGACGACCTCGATAACCGCTATACGGTTTCGGATATAACCGATATGATAACGCTTGAGGCGATAACCGACACGAACATCATAAACATATCGGTAACGGACGAGGACGCGCATGTCGCGTATCTCGTATGCTCAAGTATAGTGAATAACGCGCCGAACGAGATCGCGAGAGTGTTCGGAGGCGGAAGCACGAAGCTTATCGAGTATCCGGAGGAGGCGGATAAATCCGAATCGCTCCACACCGCAAGAAACGCGGTCATAGGCTTCGTTGCCGGCGCGGCAATAGCTATGGTCATCATCTTCCTTGTGAATATGTTCGACACGCGCGTAAAGAGCAAGGATGAGCTTGTGAACAAGTACGGACTTCCGATCCTCGGCGAGATACCGAACTTGCAGATATAAAACGCCGCGCGCGGCGGCAGGGGGTAATATCATTTGAACGGAAGGCAATTTGGAGGTTATAATGGCTGAACAAAAGAACAACGGCGGGCTTTTCACAAAGAGACCCGATAAAAATAATGAGAGACAGCAGCGTTTAAAAAAGAGCCAGGAGGCTATACTTAACAGAAAGACGCCATTTGTGGTGCAGGAGGCGTACAGAACGGCAAGGACAAATCTCATGTTTTCGCTTACGGGAGCAGATGCGTCGGGAAAATGCAAAAAGCTCTGTATAACGAGCGCGAATGCCGGAGAGGGCAAGACGACTACCACGCTTAATCTTGCCATCACCTTTGCGCAGACCGGTTCAAAGGTGCTGCTTATAGACTGCGACCTCAGAAAGCCGAGGATACATCAGTATCTCGGGGTTGTAAAGACGGACGGTCTTACGACCGTGCTTTCAAAGCAGAAGGATTTCGAGGACGTCGTATACCACAATCTGAGACCCGGGCTGGACTGTCTCACGTCCGGTTCGATACCGCCCAATCCTGCGGAGCTTCTGTCGTCGGATGCGATGAAGGAGCTTCTTGACGAGCTTGGAGCGGTATACGACTATATACTGATCGACACACCGCCTATAACGGTGGTCACCGATGCGGTGGCGCTTTCGCGGTGCGTTTCGGGCGTAATGCTCGTAGTACGCGAGGGCTATACGAACCATGAGAGTATAGAACAGGCGCTCAAGCTTCTTAAAATGGCTAAGGCGAAGGTGCTGGGCTTTTTCGTAAACGACGTTGATGTTGCCGGAATGGGCTACGGACCTTACAGAAGCGCTTACAGCAGGAGCTACAGATATAAATACGGCTATAGGTATAAGTACGGCTACAGATACGGCTACAAGTACGGTTACGGCTATGGCTATGACACTGATGGGAGCAAGCAGAAGAAAAAAGGGTTCTTCGGCAGACTCGGAAAGAGCAGGGATACCGAAAAGGCCGGGCAGAATGCCGCCGGCGCCGGCGCTGCGGAGGGCTCCGTAACTCCCGGAGGTGAGGTATAACCTTGAGACGCTTGAAATTATATCTTGTATGTGCGGCGGCCGCTTTTGTCCTTTGCGGCTGCGGTACAAATTCGGAGCTCAAGGATGAGCTTGCCGGGATAACGCTTGATATCGAGCTTCCGGAGCCGGGAACGGTCTCTGCAAGGCGGCTCGGCGAGGTCGATGACGACATATATGAACAGCAGATAGCGGCATGCGAGCTGTATATAGAGGCGTATGAGCTTACCGATACCTCCGATTATGCGGAAAAATACAAGGATGAAGTAAAAGAGGACAGAGTTGCATATTACTGTAACCAGCGGAGAAAGGAGCTGCAGCTGGATATAGCCACAAAGCTCCAGGACAATGTTTTCAGCATGGTAAAAAATGTTGAGGACTGTGACAATATATCCGCATACATAAAGCGCGTCAACTACGACGCAGTAAATTTTTATGATTATTATGAGGCGTATCTCAATTCCAATGATGAAACGGACGCGCTTTGCCGGATATTAAAGACATTTCACGAGAAAAACAATGTGCTGGCGTTCAGATTTATGGATGAAAACAAGGAGGAGTTCATAAATGCGGCGCTTGAGAGGATAGAATACAACGCGCGTCAGAGCGAGAGCCTGAACATGTATATATCGGAGAACAACGAGCTTATAAAGGCGCTGAATGAGGTGTACGGCGGCGTGCCCGAGGATTATGCGATACCTATAAGAGACGCCAATATCAGGCTTGCAAGGAAGCTTCTTGAGCAGGACAGCGATATAACGGAGGAGAATATAGATATCCTCATGCAGCAGCTGGGCGAACCTACGCCGACGCCGGAGCCGACCCCAACGCCGACTCCATCGCCGACCCCAACGCCCGCGCCGACTCCGAGACCTACGCCTACTCCGAGGCCCACTCCCACGCCGACTCCGAGACCCACGCCGAGACCTACTCCGGCGCCTACGCCCGTGCCGCAGCCGACGCAGCCGCCGAGGACGCAGGAGCCTGCTGTGCAGCCTGAGCCTGAGGGAGAGAATTCTTATTATTTTGAATTGGACTAATAGGGAAAACGCGGTAAGATCCATGATACGGGGGAGTCTGCGCTGTATTTGCATACAGACGCGGCTCCCGCAGTATCCGCGTTTTCGAAGAGGATGAAGCTATGAAGAAGATCAAAGTCATATCATGTTTATCAACACTCGTTGTGATGGCTCTGATTTTCTTTTTTTCGTCTCAGACGGGCGAACAGTCGTCGGATGTATCAAGGAGCTTTACCGGTGAGATCATCCGCTTTGCTGTGAGGCTTCTGCATATGGACGGCGGAAGAGAGGACGCGGCTGTTGAAGCAATACATGTATTTGTACGCAAAACGGCGCATTTTTCTATCTATGCGGCGCTTGGCGTATGCGCGGTGACCGCCGTGATAGCGAACACTTCGGCAAGGGGGATGCGCGCATGGCTCATTACCGTCGGGTTTTGTATGCTCTATGCCGTCAGCGATGAGATACACCAGCTTTTTTCCGACGGCAGAACATGCCGCCTGCTTGACGTATTCATAGATACATGCGGCGCAGCCTTCGGCTCGGCGTGCCTCTTGGCGGCGGTAAAGCTTAAACGGAGGATAAATTACGGATTTGACCGATGGATAGCCGCAACAGCGATTGTCATGTTTGTTATTTTTGCATTTTCATCCCAGACGCGTGAGAGCTCGGATGAGCTTTCGCAGGCGGCGGCGGGATGGCTGGCGCAAATTTACAACCATGTGTTCGCCGGAGGAGACACGGCGGTAACAGCTGCAGAGCTGAACCATTATGTCAGGAAAGCAGCGCATTTCACGCTGTACTGCGCGCTGGGCTGCGTTTCCTCGGCTATGATGGTAAAAAAGAGCGGCTATAAGCTGCATAACGCATGGCTTGCCGCCGTTGCGGCGGCGTCTGTATACGCTGCGGGCGACGAGCTCCACCAGGGATTTGTTGCCGGACGTGGCCCGCTCGTATCGGATGTGTGCCTTGATATGTGCGGCGCTGTAACGGGAAGCGCGGCATATGTGATATTTCACATGCTGGCGGCTGAGATAAAGGACAGAAGAAGGATATCCCGGAGACCGTGACCGAGTCGGAAGGGATAAATATCAGACGGAGCTGTTTATGCCCGGCTGAAGCAATAAACAATAGGTAATATACAACAGATCGAAAACGGAGGGATCTATGACAGCAGATTTTCATTCACATATACTGCCCGCCTTTGACGACGGGGCAAGAGATACAAAAACGGCGCTTGCTATGATAGACAAGAGCGCGGGCATGGGTGTTGATCGTATTGTTTCGACCTCTCACTGTTATCCGTATTCGGACGGGGACATAGAGGAGTTTCTGGATATGCGTTCCGCGGCTTTTGAGAGGCTGAAAACAGAAGCGGCGGCTTCCGGTACAGTTCTGCCCGAGATACGTCTCGGCAGCGAGGTGCACCTTACGTGCGATCTGACGTCGCTCAGTCTTATAAAGGAGCTTTGCATAGAGGGGACTAAATACATGCTCCTGGAAATGCCGTCGTCAAAATGGAACGACACCGTCATAGACGTTGTATATAAGCTGAGCATATCGGGCATAAAGCCGATCATAGCGCATATGGAAAGAAATCTCGGTCAGAGCGCGGAGCTGGTAAACGCGCTGTGTGACCTGGACGTGCTGATACAGATAAATGCTTCGAGTTTTGGCATCGCCGCGCTCAAAAAAGAGATAGACGGGATGTTCCTGAGAGGGCTCATACATATTATAGGCACGGATATGCATAATCTCGATACGAGAAAACCGGATATGGACCGCGCGGAAAAGTATATCAAAAAGCGTTACGGTACGGAGTGCTGGGAATACCTGATGAATAATGCCGGAACTATCCTTTCGGGCGGGGAGCTTTCGTACAGGGATATAAAAGTATTCAAAAAGAAGGGTATTTTCACAAGGTAAAAGCGCCGCAGAAATTGTCGGAAGAGAGTTTTTTTGGAAGTATTTCTAAGATATTTTTGTATTTTGCTTGACAACTCAAGGCTGTTGGTATATAATATAAACAGCTATACTTTTCAGCATTCCCTGAATGGAAATAAGGTACAGGCTTATGGAACAAGGCCTGCATTTCCTTAGTCAAAGGGGGAACTCAAATAATAAAAGGAGTAGATGATATGAAAAAGGTTATTTATTTTGCGACCGCAGCGGCAGTTGCAATGTCATCCTTTGCCACAGTTGTATCTGCATCATCGCCTACATATTCTTATTATGAAGGCGAAGGTCATTACGCGACGGATGATCAGGGTCTGTTTGGCATACCTCATAAGGATAAGGTAACGGTAGAGCTCGATATGCAGAGCAAGCTCGCTTCCGCTGAGGACAGCAGCTACAGCAGCCATACCACAACGTTATCGCCGCTCAGCCAGACTTATACAAGCGAAACGCCCGCAATGACGTTTGATGCAAGAGCGCTGCTTGACATGTCGAATGTTGCAAAGCAGTGGAAGGCGTACATAGACAAGGCTAAGGAGTTCGGAACAGAGAATACCCAGCTTGATGAAGACGCGATGGAAACTGTCATCATGAACAGCACGACTCTTGACGGGACTTTCACAATTGTTATCACAGTCCCGGATGAGATAGAGAACGACGCGCTGCTCAATGAGAATAAGTTCTCATGGCCGGATAATGCAAAGGGCTACAGTGTAACGGATTTCTTTGAGCAGGATACAGCGCCGTCGTATACCGAGGCGGACGGTATGGTCACATACACGTTAAAGATGAAGGTCAGCGACGGAAAGAATGATGAATTCAATAAATATTTCAAGAGTCTTAACGATGACCTCGCGGCGGCAGCGGATGAAGCGGCGGCCGAGCAGACAGCGGAGGACTACAGTCTTATATTCTGCGTTGAGGACAGCGTTTTGAGCACGACCGGAACATATGAGATAAACGGCGAATTCAGCGGCAGCGTTACGATCTCCGTAAAGACTGCGGCAACCGCGCTTGACGATGATTTTGTCGTTATGTTCGGAAACGATGATGACTACACAAGCTTCGAAGGCGTTGAGCCGGCGGAGGATACAGAGTATGTAAGACTGGCTACCCAGTCGCTTCCGGGCGAGCCTCCGTCAGGCGGCGGCGGTGGCGGCGGCGGTACCGGCCCGACGCGTACGCAGGCTCCGTCAGCATCGGCAACGCCCGATCCGGACGCTACGGCAACCCCGGGAGCTACGTCAGCTCCGGGAGAGACGCAGGCTCCGTCAGCTTCGCACACTCCGGCTCCCGTTGTAACAGACGGACCGAGCAGCGGCGCTCAGCTCAACTATGAGGATCACTATGCATATATCATAGGCTATGACGTTGAGAACGGACCGAGCGAGGTAAGACCTGAGAATAATATCACCAGAGCCGAGGTAGCGACCATATTCTTCAGAATGCTCACAGACGAGTCAAGAGCGCAGTTCTGGTCAAAGACCAACAGCTATTCGGATGTTTCCGCGGACGATTGGTTCAACAATGCTATCTCCACGGCTTCCGAGGCCGGTATAGTAAACGGTTACGATACAGGCGATTTCAGACCGAACGCTCCTATAACGAGAGCGGAGTTTGCGGCTATAGCTGCAAGATTCAGCTCAAGGGACTACACAGGCGAGGATATGTTCAGCGATATAAGCGGTCACTGGGCTGCGGAGTCGATAAACGAAGCCGCGTCAATAGGCTGGATCACAGGCTATGAGAACGGTACGTTCAGACCCGATCAGAATATAACCCGCGCCGAGGCTATGACGCTCATCAACAGAGTTTTGTACAGGCTCGTTGACAATGACGGAGTAGGCAGTCTCAGCGATATGGTAACATGGCCGGACAACACGCCCGACAAGTGGTATTATGCGGCTGTTCAGGAGGCTACGAACTCGCACTATTACACACGCGAGGCTATAGGTCACTACGAGAACTGGACAGAGATCAGAGAACCGCGTGACTGGGCGGCTCTTGAGACTGCTCTTTCACAGGTGACGGACGCAGGCGAGGAGGAATCGATATTCTTCGATGAGACTGACGTCCCGTCGGCAAGCCCCGCTCCGGAGCAGAGCGAGGAGCCTTCGGAGAGCCCCGAGCCGGATTCGAGCGAGGCACCTTCCGAAAGCCCCGAGCCGGATTCGAGCGAGGAGCCTTCCGCAAGTCCTGAGCCGGATGCATCGGAGTCTCCGGCGCCCGAGGAAGAATAATAATGCTGAAAGTATAAAAATATGTATTTGAGCGATGCGGCGCACGGCGCCGCACCGCTCTTATATTTTTATGAAATTATACGCTATTACTTGATTTTTGCGTACCGGTATGCTATAATACATTTAGTATATTTTTTGAAAGGATATGTGATCAGCAAATGAAAAGGTGGCATATAGTTGTTATCGTATCTGTTCTCGCTGCTGCCGCGCTTGCTGCGGGAGGCACGTTTTTTTACAGATATTATATAGTTCCCAAATATCTTGCTCCGGCAGTGGAAAAGGTGAGCAGCTATCTGAAGGATGAAGATGTGCTCGAAGAGCTTTACGATCAGGCGGAGCGCCTGCACGAGGACGGCGTTATAGAGGACGATACATACAGCAACTTTATACGCGCATACAGAAAGCGAATGAATAACAACGAGGAGGCTGCGCGTGAGATACTCGAAAGCGCGGGCGAAAGCGCCGATGACGAGGAGATCGCCGACAGCTCCGTGACAACGAGGTATGCGTCAAACAGAGTGGGAGTTGAGATAATCCAGACTAACGAAGGCGGCGGCGGAAAGTCGAAAACGAGCTACAGCAGCGAAAGGACCTCCGACAGGATAAAGGCTGAGGACGTCGTAGAGGCCGAGCGCGTTATCGAGGAGGCCAACGCAACTCCGGAGCCCGCCGGAGAAGACGACGACGGCACGGTCGATACGATAGACGAAGCGTATAACACGCTGCGCGAGAATATGACGTCAGAGGAGTTTTCCGCATTCGTGTCGATAATGGGCAAGCTTGATGTTGACACGCTCATAGCCAACGCGTCCGACAAGGAGGATCTCAAGGCTTATATGCATGAGCAGCTCACTGACGGCGAGTATAACCGGATAGTCGATCTCGGTTATAAATATGCATATCTGTTCATGGAATAAGGCTTTCTATGAAGAATATTATAGATACAAGGTGGGGCGCGGTCTCGGCGGCAGTCCTCTGCAATCTGCTTTGGGGAAGCGCATATCCCGCTATAAAGCTGGGATACGAGCAGTTTGATATAACCGGGAGCGTGCCGCAGAAGCTGTTTTTTGCGGGACTGAGGTTTGTGCTCGCAGGCGTTATGGTGCTTGCCGCAGGCGCCGTCTTTAACAGGCGCATACCGCGTTTGAATAAGGGCAATATACGCCGGATAGCGCTTATAGGTCTTGTCTATACGGCATTGCAATACGTATTTTTCTATATAGGTCTCTCGAATACGACCGGCTCCAACGGATCGATCGTAAATTCGTCAACCACGTTTATGGCGCTCATAGCCGGGCATTTCATATGCGGCGAACGGCTGGATATGAAAAAGATTTCGGGAGCCGTCATAGGCTTTGCGGGCGTTGTAACGGTCCTTGTCGCGGACGGCGCCGGGGGAGTGTCGTTTGAGGGCGAGGGCTTTATACTGATAGCCGCGGCTTGCTTTGTTGCCGGTTCCATGCTTTCAAAGCGGGCTGTGTCGGAAACGGACGCTATGACCGTAACTGGCTATAACCTCTTAATAGGCGGAGCAGTGCTTACGGCAGCTGGAGCGGCGGGCGGCGGCGTCCTGAAAACGGTGACAGCCTCCGGCGCGGCGATACTTTTCTATCTCGCGTTCCTGTCAGCCGCTGCGTTCACGCTGTGGACAATGCTTCTAAGGCGCTGTGAGGTAGGAAGGATAAGCGTATTCAATTTCATCATACCCGTTTCCGGAACCGTCCTGTCGGCGGTGTTCATGCATGAAAATATTTTTAGTATACGATATATGGTATCGCTGATCCTTGTATGCGCCGGCATAATCATAGTGAACGGCGCAGGCAAAACGGCGGATATGCGAAGGGAATAAAAATTCACCGATACAGTCTGTTTCACGCTGTTTTATGCATATTTTCTGAGAAAGTGCAATTTCAACAGAATATTTAAAGGCTGAACGGGTGGTTTATGGCTAAATGTTACATGGACAATTCGCACAAAAATTGTACATAAAATTCTATGTTGTGGAGTTTACACAAAGAATGAATATTAATTTTGTTCATTATAAGACTAACATTTTTTTTTAAAATATGTTATGATATATATAAGTTTAGAGAGCGGCGTGTCCGGCGGTTCAGTGGTCACGCGGACGCCGCAGTCTTAAACAAATATATTTTTTTAAGAAATAATAAGAGAGGTAAGGCAATATGGCAGATTTACAGTTAAAGCATATTTATAAGAGGTACGCAGGCAATGTAACAGCGGTAAGCGATTTCACAATGGATATCGCTGACAAGGAGTTCATCATATTGGTCGGACCGTCAGGTTGTGGTAAGTCAACGACTCTTCGTATGATCGCAGGTCTTGAAGAGATCTCTGAGGGTGAGCTTTACATAGGCGGAAAACTTATGAATGATGTTGCTCCGAAGGACAGAGATATAGCGATGGTTTTCCAGAACTACGCGCTCTATCCGCATATGACGGTTTTTGAAAATATGGCATTTGGTCTTAAGCTTCGTAAAACACCTAAAGATGAGATCAAGAAGAGAGTTACGGAGGCTGCAAAGATACTTGATATCGAGCACCTTCTTGACAGAAAGCCGAAGGCTTTGTCGGGCGGTCAGAGACAGCGTGTTGCGATGGGTCGTGCTATCGTGCGTTCGCCTAAGGTATTCCTTATGGACGAACCTCTTTCAAACCTTGACGCTAAGCTTCGTGTTGCCATGAGAACTGAGATAAAGAAGCTCCATAACAAGCTCCAGACAACGTTCATTTACGTAACACACGACCAGACAGAGGCTATGACGATGGGTACAAGGATCGTTGTTATGAAGGACGGTATCGTTCAGCAGATAGATTCACCGTCAAATCTTTATAACTCACCGTGCAACCAGTTCGTTGCAGGCTTCATCGGTTCGCCGCAGATGAACTTTATAAATGTTAAGCTCGTTAAGAAGGGCGCTGACCTCTATGCAGAGTTCGGCAACGATTCGGTAAAGATCCCCGAGGGCAAGGCTAACAATACAGGTATTCAGAACTATATCGGCAAAGAAGTCGTAATGGGTATCAGACCGGAAGAGATACATGACGAGGCTGCGTTCCTTGCCGCATATCCCGACGCTGTCTGCAGCGCGTTCGTAGAGGTAACGGAAATGATGGGTGCGGAGACTTATCTCTACCTGCTCATCAACGGTATCCAGTTCACAGCAAGAGTTAACCAGCGTTCAAACGCTAAGATCAACGACACGATCAAGGTTGGCTTCGATATGAACAAGGCTCACTTCTTCGATAAGGATACAGAGCTTGCTATACTCAACTGATAGCTTTGATAATGTAATGAGATTTTGGGAACGGCCGCAGAGCGGCCGTTCTTTTTGCATGTTTTTTTATTTCAGCACATATTGCATGGTATTTATATAGCTTTTCACCAATTCATTAAAAGTTCATAACAAATTTAAAAATAAATATTGTAATTGCTGCTATACAGTGGTATAATTAAAGGATAGTAAAATACAGAATTCGATAGGATGAAAAGCTGTATTGTCAGGCACTTGGGTCAGGGCGCTCATGCTCACCATGAAAATATCCGGCGGAGCATAAGCGGCTGCGCTGCGCCCGGAGACAGGCTCGTGCCGCGGCAGCCGCTTATGTGCAGGGAGAAACGAGGTGGATGCGGAAATGAATATATCGGATGCGATGATAAGAAAAATATGCTCTTCTATGATATACAAGCGCGGTATGGAATATTTCCGCGAGGGCCGCGTGCATATGCGCAGACGCTCTGAAAACGAGATCACGGCTGTAGTTGACGGCGACGAACTGTATAACGTCCGCGTTACGTTTGATAACGGGGGGATAGGAGAGGTATTTTGCACTTGTCCGTATTATGAGACTATGCAGACGGCCTGCAAGCATATAGCGGCGGCGCTTAAGCAGAGACAGGTCGAGCTCCAAAACGGCGGCAGCTATACCGACGAAAATGACAAGGTGGCGGCGGCGCTTTGCGCTGAATTCGGAGCAGTGCCGGAACCTGAGACCATAAGGGCGGCGTTCACACTGTATATAAGACCTGCCTTGAACGGCGGGGGGACATTTGCCATGTCCGTCAGTCTTCCCGACCACGGCGGAGAAGTGAGCGGGCTGGAGAATTTTCTTGACAGTTATCTGAAATACAGTGATTTCAAGCTGGATCGCAGTCATGTCTATAACCGCAGATATATGGAGTTCCCGGAGCGTGAGGATAAGGTCATAGCGGCTCTGGCTGAGGTATATGAAACACGGGCGGCGGAACAGCCGATATATGTAAAGGCCTCGCAGAGGACGGGATTCGGAGCCGCAGCGGCGCTTCGGATAATGCCGCTGCTTGAAGGGCTTGATTTCAGACTGGTTTACGACGGGATCGCCGTAAACGGAGTTAGGGTGATAAGAGACGATCCCGACATACTGATAGATATTGAAGCATACGGACGCGAGATCGTCATGTCCGTTTCGGAGCGCGGCTTTGCCGTAACGCCGGGAGGCGAATGGTTTCTGCATAATGACACGATATACAGGACTTCGGAGGCGTGGCGCGGCTTTTATATGCCGGTCTACCGCGCGCTTTCGGAGGAGGGCAGGACGCAGATCACATTCAGAGGCGACAATGCAATGCTTTTCGCGGCACGTGTGCTCCCAGTGATGCGCGGCAGACACGGGGTAGTTCTGTCGGGAGTTGAGGAGCTGGTCGTGGATGAAGAGCCGCGGTTTGAAGTGTATCTTGATGCGGTGAACGGCGCAGTCACGGCGTCTGTGCTAGTGCGCTACGGCGGCATAAAATTCAGGATACCGTCCGAGGCGCCCGAGAACGGCGGTAAGATCGTAGTTCGTGATACTGAGAGTGAAAAGGAGCTGCTGTCGTATTTTGACGGCTTTGAAAGCGCCGGCCACTCGTTTGTGCTGCGCGGCGACAGCGAGGTCTACCGGTTCCTGACGGAAACGCTGCCGGAGCTGTCAAAAAAAGCGGAGATAATGACGGCCGAGAGATTTGGACGTCTGAGTATCCGCAGCAGTGTGAACATATCTTCCTCCGTTTCGTACAGATCGGATATAGATCTTCTTGAGATAAGCTTTGAAACGGATATGTCCGCGGAAGAGATGCGCGGTATACTCTCGGCTGTGCGTGACGGCAGCGGGTTTTTCCGTTTTGCGGACGGCGGATTTTTAAGGCTGCGCGGAGAGCAGCAGGATGTGCTGAAGCTGCTTGAGCGTATCGGATTTTCAAACGAGGATATAGACAGAGGCGGAAAGCTGCTGCCGAAGTCCGATATGCTGTATCTGGAATCGGCGCCGTTCATAAAAAAGGACGGCTCCGTAACGGAGTATATGGATAAGATAAGAGCCGTGGAGCCGGCTGTTCCGAAGGAGCTTGAGGGCGTGCTGCGCCCGTATCAGCGCGACGGCGTGAAATGGCTCGCACAGCTGACGGAAATGGGCATGGGCGGAATACTTGCCGACGATATGGGTCTTGGCAAGACCCTGCAGGTCATAGCGTACGTGCGCGGAGTGAGACCGGAAAAGCCTGTGCTTATAGTCGCGCCGAGCACGCTGACCTATAACTGGCAGAAGGAGATCGAAAAATTTACGCCGTCCGCCTCCTCGCTTATAATAAGCGGACCGAGGGAGGCGCGGGCGGAGCTTATAAAAAAGGCGGGAGAATACGAATTTGTAATAACGTCGTATCCTCTGCTGCGCCGCGATACCGCGCTTTACAGGAGCATAGAATTTTCGTATTGCTTTATAGACGAGGCGCAGTATATAAAAAATCCGAAAACGATGAACGCCGTCAGCGTCAAGAGGATAAACGCACGGCGGCGTTTCGCGCTTACGGGCACGCCGATAGAAAATTCGCTGATGGAGCTTTGGTCGATTTTTGATTTTATAATGCCGGGCTATCTGAAAAGCGCAAGGGAGTTCAGAGACAGATTTGAGAAGGGCGCCGATACGGCCGCGGCAAATGTGCTCAGAGCCATGATACGTCCGTTTGTGCTCAGACGGATGAAGAAGGATGTTTTAAACGAGCTGCCGGAAAAAATAGAAACGACGATGTACGCCGATCTTACAAGGGAGCAAAAGGCGATGTACGCCGGATATCTCGAGGAGGTCAGGGGCGAGGCGCGCGGGATACTCGCTTCGCGCGGCAGCCGTTTCATGATATTGACGCTGCTGCTGCGGCTGCGCCAGATCTGCTGTCACCCGGAGCTGTTCCATAGCGGCAGCGGTTTTGGCAGCGGGAAGCTTGATCTGCTTATGGAGCTTGTGCACAACGTGCTCGCTGCCGGGCACAGGGTACTGATCTTTTCCCAGTTCCGCTCGATGCTCGATATAATCGGGAACACGCTGAGCGAAGCGGGTATAGAGTATTTTTGTATAAACGGGTCTACTCCGGCGCAGGAGCGCGTAGAGCTGGCCGAGCTGTTCAACGGCGGCGAGCGCGGCGTGTTTTTGGTCTCGCTCAAGGCGGGAGGCACGGGACTTAATCTGACCGGCGCTGATACCGTAGTGCATTACGACCCATGGTGGAATCCCGCGGTAACGGATCAGGCCACAGACAGGGCGTACAGGATAGGTCAGACGCGGGCCGTAAACGTCATACGGCTTGCCGCGCGCGGTACGATAGAGGAAAAAATACTGCGTTTACAGGAGAATAAGCGTATGCTGGCGGAAGATATAATACGCGTGAATACGGATACGCTGTCAAACCTGACTGATGAAGAAATAATGTCGCTGTTTGAACTGTGACCGGCCGGAGGAAATATAATAAAAAGATAACAGCCGCGCAGACGCTGCGGCTGAAGGAGGGGCAAAGCTTGGATCTGCTTGAAAAATTGGAGAAAATGGAGCAAACGGAGGAAAGGTTTGAAAAGGAGACGCCGGAGCGCACAGCGCGGCGCATATCCGTTCTTACGGTAGCCGCAGTCTTTCTTACGGTGCTTGCGGCGGGCATACTCTATGTATCCCGGAGCAATATAATATATTTTTGGGATGATTCCACCTACTGGGATATGAGCCGCAGCGTCGCCGAGGGCGGCATTGCGGACGGGTTCTGGAGGAATGTGTACGGATCGATAGGTACGAGCGATTATAACTATGTCGCGGCTCTGCCGTCGGCGGCGTGGGCGCTTGTGTTCGGAAAATCGCGGGAAGCGTTCGTGGCCGGACTTATAGTTATGTATCTGCTTCCTGCGATGATACTTTTGTTCAGGCTGGCAAAAAAGATATCAAAAGCGCCCCGGTTCGCTTTTGCGGCGGCGGTGTTGATAATGCCTGCGGCGGCGTTTCTGGCATTCGCCGGCTTTGCGGACGTAGGCGGACTGCTTATAGCGGTAGCGTGCTATAACCTGTATTATACCTCGGAGGGAACTGCGGAGCAATGGTACAGGTATATAGCTATAGGCGTTCTTCTTGTGCTGATAATGGTATTCAGAAGGTATTTCGCGTTTTTTGCGGTATCGTTCCTTACCGCTATGGCAGTGGATTGTATAGTGTTCAGAAAAAAGTGGCGGTACCTGTTCATAACAGCGGCTGTATGCGCCGTGCTGCTGCTGACGGTGTTCCGTCCGTTCCTGACGGGGATCCTGCTCAGGGATTACGGAACGCTCTATTCAAGCTATCAGTATTCCGTCGGTACAGATATGAAGCTGATAACGCGGTATTTCGGACTTCTGCTCCTGCTTGCGGCGTTTGCCGTACCGTTTGCGGCGGGGATAAGGAAGCGCGAGTTCAGACCGGTGTTCCTGTGGCTGCAAATGCTCGTGTGCGCGGCAATGTTCATGGCTACGCAGACTCACGGACAGCAGCATCTGCTGCTGTATGTGCCGGCGCTTGCGGTGCTTATGCTGTTCATGGTGAACTGCATATCCAAGCAGTGGATGCTTATAGCGGTGTGCGCGCTGGCTGCGGTAAACGTTGTTAATACGTATATACCGAGGGAGCAGCCGGGAAACATACAGGAGATAAAGCATATCGCAGTGATCCCGAATTTTTCGATGCTGCCGAGACACAGGGACGACACGGAAGCAATACTTACGCTCAAGCGTGATCTGGACGCCGCTGTTCCGGACGGGAGCAGCTGCGGGATACTGTCCTCGTCATTCCTGCTGAACGACAGTATACTGCGCAATGCCGAGGTATCGCTGAATGCAGGTATCACGCGCGACGCCGGATATATACGCAGTCTGCCGGAGGTGGATTCGCGCGACGGAGACAGGCTCGGCGAGATATATACCAGCGACTATATATTGGCGGCAGTGCCCGCCCAGACGCATCTTGCCGCGGGCGAGCAGACCATAGTGGACGAAGCTGTAACGAGCTTTGTGCGCGGTACGGACATAGCCGAAGCCTTTGCGGCGGACGAGGGCTTTACGAGGACCATAGGCGATATTGAAGTTAGGCTTTATCACCGCATTGACGATGTGGGAGCTTATCAGAGAAGCGTTTTTGAAGCGCGGCTGTTTTATTGACGGATCTCCGGTTCTGACAGAAAGGATTGATTGTTATGAGAGAGTGTATTTACTGCGGAAGACAGCTTGAAAAGGGAGAGCAGTGTACTTGTGCGATGAGTGTGGCAAAGCGCCGGGAGCGGGAGCAGGCTAAGCAGACCGAACAGCCCGGATCCCGGAAGGAGGCGCGTGCGGAGGAAAAGAACCGCAGAAAGCAGGAGCGCGGGGACGCTAAGCGCAGAGAACGCGAAGCGAGGTCGCGCGAACGTGAGGCAAGGCGCAGCACGCGCCGTGCGGCGTATAATTACAGCCGCGCATACCGTTCACGTACGAAAACGGCGTTCGGCGACGTTTGGCAGCTGTTCAGGTCGTTTTTGCGTTCGCCTATAGAAACGGTCATGAATCCCGGGATGATGTCTGTTCCTGTGATAATGATATTTGTGGTCATAGAAGGCATTATCTCAGGACTGAGTATATTCTCGATAATCAGCGGCGCAAGCAGAGGTCCTGTGAGGCTGCTCGGAAGCCTGATGGGATTTAGGGGCGTGCAGGGCTATGATATGCTGCTCGGCTGGCTCAGCTCGGCATTTTCCGGAGCTGTCGGAGGTATCGCGGTATTCTTTATAGGATCGGGTATTTTTTATCTGATAAACAGATGGATATTCAAGCAGTTCACGCCGTATTGGGAGTTTTCCAAACGGTTCGCACTCGTCGGGATCCCCTATACTGTGATAGGAGCCGTCGGCGTTCTGCTCGGCTTTTTCTCACAGACCACCTTTGCGGTGCTTATGATTGTGGGGATAGTCGGCACCGTAGTGCTGCTTTATGAGATACTGCGCTCTGCATGGTATTCGCGGTCGGCAGCCAAGGTGATGTATATGATGCTGCTGGGTGTGTTCGTATTTCTGATGATAGCGCTGTATATAGTCAGGATATCCGTATTTTAAAAATCGCCGCTTAAAAAATAACAGAGGAGGGATCGAATGCAGTATCTGCTGACGTTTCTTGAGGGGATGATCTCTTTTATTTCACCGTGTATGCTTCCGATGCTGCCGGTATACGTTTCGTATTTCGGAGGGGGCGGCAGTGAAAAAAAGGACGTGCTTGCGAAGGCTGTCGGCTTTGCTGCCGGCTTTACGCTGGTTTTTGTACTGCTCGGCTGTTTTGCCGGGACGGTGGGAAGGCTGCTTTCCGGATATAAAACGGCTGTAAATATTGTCAGCGGTATTATCGTGATCATTTTTGGTCTGAGTTATATAGGGGTCGTGCGAATACCGTTTTTCAAGGGCGCCGCCGCTTCCGGGAAGATAGACGGAGTTTTTTCCGCCGCTGTGTTCGGAGTGATATACTCGGTGAGCCTTACGCCGTGCGTAGGGGCTTTCCTCGGCTCGGCGCTTATGACTGCGTCGGCTGCGGGAAGTACGGCGGAGGGAGCGCTGCTGCTTTTATTGTACTCGCTCGGACTGGGACTGCCGTTTATAATTTCAGCAGTGCTGATAGAAGAGCTTGGGAGCGTTTTCGGTTTTATAAAGAAGCATTATAATATAATAGATCCTATTTGCGGCTGTATGCTTATCCTGATAGGCATTCTCATGGCATGCGGGGCGCTGAGCCGTGTGATGCAGCTGCTGGGATAGGGGGGAGAGTATGGATCCAAAGAAAAAAATTTTTATAGGCGCGGCGGCTCTCGCAGTGCTGATCGCCGCGGCGGCTGCGGTCTACGGGATATTGTCCGAGCGGTACGAACAGCCCGAGGCGCCGGTCAGGACGCAGACGGCGGCTTCGGAACAGCCCGAGCTTGAGGCGCCGGATTTTACCGTATATGATATCAGCGGAGCGAAGATAAGCTTGTCCGATCTCAGAGGCAAGCCTGTATTGCTGAACTTTTGGGCGACATGGTGCGGCCCGTGCGAATCGGAGCTTCCGTCGTTTAATGCGGCGTATGAGGCTCATGGCGGTGAGATAGCGTTTATGATGGTCAATCTTGCCGAACCGGGCGGCGAAAGACCGGAGGCCGTTGAGGAGTATGCCGCGGAAAAAGGCTACAGCTTTCCGATATATTATGATTCCGGCGCCGAGGCTGCTTCGGCATACGGAGTGTATTCAATACCGATGAGCGTTTTTATAGATCCGGACGGCATTATACGGGCAGTATATCCGGGCGCTATGGACGGCGATACGCTTAACAGGTATATAGACGCTTTGCTCAAGATGTAGTTTCGGGAAGCGCGGAGCGGCATGATCTAAATATCAGCAGGAGGGATATTGATATGTCTGAATGGAGTTCGGAGCAGTATCTTAAATTCAAGGAGCAGAGAACGCAGCCGGCGGCGGATCTTGCGGGCAGGATCGCCGGATACAGACCCGGAAGCGTTCTCGATATCGGCTGCGGTCCGGGAAACAGCACGGCCGTATTGAAAGGGATATTCCCGTGCGCCGATATACTCGGTATCGACAGCTCGGAGGATATGATAAAAAAGGCGGAGCATACGTATCCGGATATGAGTTTCCGCCTGTGCAATGCAGCCCGGGAGACGGATAAGCTCGGAAAATACGACGTTATTTTTTCAAATGCGTGCTTGCAGTGGATACCGGAGCATGAAAAATTCATACCATGCCTTATGGAGCATCTGAATAACGGAGGGGTATTGGCTGTACAGATGCCTATGAACGGACAGGAGCCGGTTATGAGGATAATGGACGAGGCTGTAAAGGAGCCGAAGTGGGGATTTGCGGAAATGGGTATTGAAGCGAATGCGGTATTGGCTCCGTCGGAATACTTCGATATACTTTCAGGCTGCGCCCGAAGCTTCGATATATGGGAGACGGTGTATTACCACAGTATGCCGGACGCCGGAGCTATGACCGAATGGGTAAAGGGGACGCGGCTCAGACCGTATCTTAACGCGCTTGACGCCGTTAAGGCGACCGAGCTGGAAAAGGAGATAACCGAACGCGCAGCGTCCGTATATGAGAAGCGGTGCAGCGGGGAGATAATATTCAGGTTCCGCAGGTTTTTCTTTACGGCGGTCAAATGACGCGGACACTGCGATAATGCATCATATAAAAGGAACGGACATGTCCGCGCGCGGCGGTATGAAGGCCGTTTCTTTTTTTGTACGGAATAACTGCATTAGTACGATTTAACTGAATTTTATATAATTTTCTCTGTTTTTCTTGTTGTTGAATTGTGTAAAATACTATATAATAAATATATAGTATAGATGGTTTTAGGTTATTTTGACGAGCTGTAAAATAAAATAACATCAAATTTTTAAAAAATGTTGCTAAAATCTATATACAAATCCAATTATTTGTGTTATAATAAATACAGTTAATGAAGCAAAGCCGTCAGACGGCTTTGCCTTGGAATGTATTTATTGCGACGGAGTGAAGCAATGCTAAACGCATTGCACGTATGTCATAAATAAACACAGTTAATGAAGCAAAGCCGCCTGGCAGCTTTGCCTCGGAATGTATTTATTGCGACGGAGTGAAGCAATGCTGAACGCATTGCACGTATGTCATAAATAAATACAGTTAATGAAGCAAAGCCGTCTGACGGTTTTGCCTCGGAATTATCAGCCAATAGGAGGGATCAGCAATGGCGGTGAAATATTATCCTCTTGCAGCGGCGCAGGCCACACAGCATGACCTTGCAAAGGAGTTTGGGACGTCTCAGGTCATAAATGTATGTACCTGTTCTACATTGCAGACGGAGATCGACTTCGATCTGCTCAAAAAATGTATCCAAGAGGAATTCAAGCGGTATGAATGTCTGAGGATACGGTTTACCAAGCCGGATAAAAACGGCGACGTTATGCAGTATATCGTGCCGAGGGACACCCGGGATATAGAGCTTGTGGATTTCAGCGGATCGGATGAAAGAGCTGTTGAAAGAAAGCTCAACGAATGGTCGTTCGAGCCGTTTTCCGAGCCGGACGCGCCGATGGCTGAGATAAAAATGATAAAGATGCCGGACGGATATCAAGGGCTGTATCTCAAGATAGACCACCGCCTTGCCGATTCGAGCGCGGTGATCGTTATGATCAATGATATAATGGAGCTGTACTGCCACTACCGTTTCGGTTCGCCGTATCCTAAGCCGCTGCCGTCTTATACAGAGGCGCTCGAAAAGGATCTGGAAAGGCAGAATTCGGCAAAAAAGACCGAGCGTGACAGTGAATTTTGGGACAAGGTCCTGGATATGGGAGAGCCGCTTTATTCGGATGTCACGGGAACCTGGAAGCTTGAGGAGACGAGAAAGGAGCATAACGATCCGAGCATCAGATGGGCGGACAGAGAGATAAAGGATACGCGCGTGAATTTCGCGGTGTTCGACCTTGAGCCTGAGCCGTCTATGCGCCTTTTGGAATATTGCCTTAACAACAATGTTTCCATGACCAATCTTCTGCTCATGGGACTGCGGACGTATCTGTCAAAGATGAACAACGGACAGACGGATATAAGCATAAGAAACTTCGTTTCGCGGCGTTCGACAAAGCTTGAGCGGTTCAGCGGCGGCAGCAGGACGCAGTGGTTTCCTTGCAGAACGGTGATAGAGCCGGATACGGAGTTCCTCGACGGCATATATATAATCCAGGATTTCCAGAACCAGGTCTATCGTCATTCTAACTATGACCAGGCCGCACTTGCGAAAAAGTTTGCCGAGAAATTCGGACAGCCGCCGCATACAACGTATGAGGGGATGCTGCTGACATACCAGCCGCTTCCGGTGCGTCTGCAAAACCCGAATTTGAAGGGCATACCGTTCAAGTCGAGGTGGCTCAGCAACGGAACGGGCGTGCAGAAGCTTTACCTCACTGTAATGCACCGTCCGGATACGGGACTGCAGTTCTTTTTCAAGTATCAGGAGGCGGAGCTTTCCCGTGACGATGTCGAGAAGGTATATTATTATCTGATGAGGATAATCTTTATGGGCGTTGAACATCCGGATCTCACGGTCGGGGATATAATAAAGATGGTCTAAGGGGCAAGAGATTTGCCTGAATAGCAATACCTGACGGCCGTGCCGCCGGGAAAACAAATCAAGGAGGAATAAAAAATGCTGGAGGATCTTAAGGAGAAGCTTGGGGAGTATGTGGACACGCCTATCGATGAGATAACGGCTGATACAAGGTTTATTGAGGATCTTGGTTTGAACTCATTTGAGTTCATGTCGCTGCTCGGGTATCTTGAGGAGGAATACGACATAGTTGTAGATGAAAACGAGGTGCGCGGACTGAGAACGGTGGGCGAGGCTGTCGAGTATATCGAAAAGCTGACGAATGAAGCGTGAGCGCAGAGAAGGAGGTCAATATGGCGTTAAACACTATAAGGGATATAGTAGTGAACTGTGCGCAGTCTTACAGCGATATGACGGCGTTCAGATATATCAAGGGCAAGGAGCTTGAGGACAAGACGTATTCGGAGCTGAAAGCGGAGAGCGAGGCTGTGAGCCGTATGCTCGATAAGTTCGGGCTTGTAGGCAAGCATATCGCGCTTATAGGCGCGAGCAGCTATGAGTGGATAGTGAGCTATCTCGGCGTGGTCGACAGCGGCAGCGTTGCCGTTCCGCTCGACGCGGCGCTTCCGCCGTCGGAGCTGTACGAGCTGATAAACAGAGCTGACGTTTCCGCAGTCGTATATGATAAGACGCAGAAAGCGATGGCGGAGGGAGTTGCCGAAAACTGCCCCGAGGTCAAGTACATGATAGCCATGCAGGACAGCGCAGTCCTGGACGGCGGATATCTGCTGCCGGAGCTTATTGAGGAATGCATGGGCAGCTATGAAACGGAAATAGATCCCGATAAGATGTGTACACTGATGTATACGTCGGGAACCACGGGAAAGAGCAAGGGCGTTATGCTTTCGCACCGGAACCTTGCGCAGAATGTTGAAAACTGCGTAGTATTTATAGATCCGGGCAAGGTATCCATGTCAGTTCTGCCTATACACCATTCATTTTGCCTGACTGCCGGTATATTAAAGAGCATGTCTCTGGGCAGCTGTATCTGTATAAACGATACCATGATGCATTTTGCAAGAAATCTGCAGAGGTTCAAGCCTGAGATAATGCTTCTCGTTCCGCTTATAATCGAGACTATATACAGTCAGCTCAGGGATGTGGATCCTAACATACCGAAGCGGATGGTAGCGCAGAAGGTATTCGGTGAAAATCTCAAGATAATATTCAGCGGCGGAGCTTACCTGAATCCCGACCTTGTGGACTTCTTTGAGGAATACGGCGTAAGCGTGCTGCAGGGCTACGGTATGACGGAATGCTCGCCTGTTATAAGCAACAATAATCAGGTCAATGCAAAGACAGGCTCGATAGGAAAGCCGCTTGCAAACTGCGAGGTCAAGTTTGTTGACGAGGAGATATGCGTTAAGGGCTCAAGCGTTATGCTCGGCTACTATAAGATGCCGAAGGAGACGGCGGAGGCTCTCGACGAGGACGGCTGGCTCCACACCGGCGATCTCGGCCGCATGGATGAGGACGGCTTCCTGTACATAACGGGAAGAAAGAAGAACCTGATAATCCTGTCAAACGGCGAGAATATATCGCCTGAGGAGCTTGAAAACGTTATAGGCAAGCATGATCTTGTAAAGGAAGTGCTTGTGCGTGAGAGCGGACAGAATATCGAGGCGGAGATATTCCCGGATGCGGAATATGCCGAGGCTCACGGCGTTACTGACGTGAACAAGAGCTTACAGGATATTATTGATGATTTCAACAAGGATATGCCGCTTTATAAGCGCATAACATCTTTGAAGGTCAGAGATACCGAGTTTGAAAAGAGTACGACAAAGAAGATAAAGCGATTTTAAAAATGAAAAGCGGCAGTTCAAACCCTTCGGCGGGCGTTGAGTCTGCCGCTTTTTATTTGCGGATAAAAGCATTATCGGACGGGCCTGAGCTGTATCGGACAGGACGGCATGACCGGAAGCTTTCAGGCTTTGCTTCAAAAGAGCCTGACGGAGCGCTGAGCCGATAGAAACGCAGGGAAAGGGATGATAAAGATAAATATTGGATATGCGCGGGTGTCAACGATAAATCAGAATGAGGACAGGCAGATCCTTGAGCTGCTCGCTTTCGGGGTACTGCAGAAAAATATATATACGGATAAGCAGAGCGGCAGGGATTTTAACAGACCCGAATATATGCGGATGCTGCGCCGTCTGAAAAGGAACGATCTGCTCGTCATAAAAAGCATCGACCGTCTCGGACGCAATTACACGGAGATACTAAACGAATGGAAGCTTATAACTGAAAAGAAAGGCGCTGATATAGTTGTTCTGGATATGCCGCTTTTGAACACGGCAAAAAGCAAGGATCTGCTCGGAACGTTCATATCGGATCTTGTGCTGCAGCTTTTATCGTTTGTGGCGGAAAATGAGAGGACGAGTATAAGACAGCGGCAGGCGGAAGGGATAGCCGCGGCAAGACTGCGCGGCGTAAAATTCGGCAGACCGCCAAAGCCTGTCCCGGAAAACTTCGAGGAAAACTACCGGTTATGGAAGAATAAAAAAATATCGGCGCAGCAGGGCGCCGACAACTGCGGGCTGCCGCTCTGGGCATTCTATAAATTTGCGCGCAGGCATGATTGATTTATTAAAAGTATAGGTTTAGTAAAAATTCATAATTTGTGTATTTCTATCATGTTTATTCTACCATAAGATTAAACTTTTGTCAATAGTTCATTAATAAATTGCATGATTTTAGGTCAAAATTTTTTTTACTAAACCTATAATATAAACAAAATGCTTGCAGCTGCGGTTTATACTATTTCGATAAATTATTGTAATGTAAAGCCACGGCAGTTAATGTTAAAAATTAATTACTTTAATCGATAATATTATCTGTCTGCTGCATATAAAGCGATGTATCATTAAATCGTATAATGAAAACCTAAAGCTATATTTAAATAATGGTATAGAGCAGCTGAGTTTTCTTATATATTATTTTAACAATAACAAGGAGGTAAACATGTTAAACAAAAGAATATGCACATTATGTTGTCTCGAATTTATGCTGTCTGCTGTTGGGGGTAGTACAGAAAAAAGCGGTAAACAACAGATAATCCAAACAGAAGCAGAAAATACTGTTAAGCAGATACAAAACGAGTAGCTGGTCTCTCCAAAGATAAGTCTACAGGGTACAAAGCCCTAATTATTTGTGCTTGAAAGAACATCCGGCACACATAAATATACAGTCCAACGGAATGTTGAGACTACTCAGCTCAACGCGCTCTGTAGTGTGTCTATTCTCTTCAAGACAATTATATCATATTTATAAATGCTGCGCTATAGGAAAGATGTTTTTCATAACGATTTGTGCATTGAAGCGCAGCGGAAAGGAACGGTCATAAAAATATGAGAAAAATACACTTTTATAAAAAAATAGCTTGCATAGCGGCAAGTATGTCGCTTTTGTTTTCAATGATTAATTATACTGTATTATCGGCTGATAAGAATAATGCCGTAAAATATGATATCGGTACAACGTTAAATGCAGCTATTACTGAGGATTCTCCGGAGATTTATTACATTTTTGAGCTTGAAGAATCGGGAGTGGTAGAAGCTGCTTTGAACCTAGGTACATGGGAAGGCTATTCGTATGAGTTATATGATAATTATGGTAACAGACTATATAGAGAATATGTTCAGAAGCATACGGGTGATCTTACTTGGGATTTGAGCAGCGGGACATATTATTTGCTCTTTTCTGCAAATAACAATTACGGCACATTTTCTCTCACGACGTCTTTTGAAAGCGCAAATGTAAATCATGATGAAGATAACGCAATAAAGAACAATGCGGCAGAGATCAGTCTGAATAAGAAATACAATAGCATAATATCTAAGAATAAGTCTGAGGAATATTTTAAATTTAAACTGGATGAATCAGGTATAGTGAATGCAACTATAGATTTAGGTACATGGGAAGGCTATTCATATGAGCTATATGATAATTATGGTAACAGGCTATATAGAGAATATGTTCAGAAGCATACGGGTGATCTTACTTGGAATTTGAGCAGCGGGACATATTATTTGCTCTTTTCTGCAAATAACAATTACGGCACATTTTCTCTCACGACGTCTTTTGAAAGTGCAAATGTAAATCATGATGAAGATAACACAATAAAGAACAATGCGGCAAAAATCAATTTAAATGAGAAATACAATAGTATAATATCAGCGGATAAACCTGACGAATATTTTCAATTTGAGCTTAAAGAATCAGGAGCAGTAGAAGTAACAATAAATTTGGGAACATGGAGTGGCTATTCGTATGAGCTATATGATAATTATGGCAACAGACTATATAGAGAATATGTTCAGAAGCATATGGGTGATCTTACTTGGGATTTGAGTGGTGGAACATATTATTTGCTCTTTTCTGCAAATAACAATTACGGCACATTTTCATTTACTTTATCCGATGGAGGATACACAGCCAATACGGATAAAAACAATACATTTGAACCTGTGAAGACTCCGCAGCCTGAAAATAATAATGACGATGATGATGACTATATACCGATAACAACACCTGCTCCCGACACAAATAATGATATATACGTAGTTGCGTACAACGATGTTAACATAAGCGATGACTTTTTTACTGCTGTAACAGAATTGTCGTATAGAGGAATAGTAAATGGGTATGAAGATGGTTTATTTAAGCCGTATAATAATCTTACAAGAGCAGAGTTTACAAAGCTGATCGTTACATTATTAGGTAAAGAAAGTGAGGCTAATGCGAAAAAGGGCTACAGCAGCTTCTCAGATGTTGGAAGAAGTCATTGGGCATTAGGATATATTAATATAGGGGTTGAAGACGGCATTATAAATGGTTATGGGCTTGGTTATTTTGGACCGGAGGATAATGTAACATATTCACAGGCAGTAAAAATGCTCGTTTCAGCTGCCGGTTATGAACCTGATGCGATGAAAAGCGGCGGATGGCCCTTAGGATATATGGCTACCGGCAGTGTGATTGGCATCACTGAAGATATGCCAATATATATGAATAATGATGATCTGCTTTCCAGAGGAGAAGCGGCGATTCTGATGTATAATACATTGAATATAATTGAGTAATATGAAAATAATATACAAGAAAACAGAGGTATATTTAAATTTTGAAAAGCATAAAATCATGCTATCTGTCAAATTATTTTAAAGCTGCGGAAGCTGCACTGAAGAACATAAGATTCTACAGTGCAGTTTTTTTGTAAAAGAAAAAGTAAGTTTGTATTGTTCATATGAAATAATTATGGGATCTTATAAAAATTTTCTGAAAAAGGTCTTGACAAGCTATGTCTAATGTGGTAGATTATAAATGTCTACAAGAGTAGATATATTTTTATACCAAATGGAGGTATTTTTATGCCGGCAAAAAATATTAACATTGGAGAAGGCGAGCTTGAAATAATGAAAGTCATCTGGAAAGCCAATGAGCCTATAGGCTCGGCTGCGATCGGAGCGGAGGTTGAAGCTAAGGGCTGGAAACGCACTACGATCGCGACCTTTCTTGCGAGGCTTGTTGAAAAAGGCGCGCTCAACGCGGAAAGACATGGGAAAGCGTGGTATTACACGCCTAAGCTGACGGAGAAGGAATATAAAAGGTCGCAGCTTAAAAACATTGTCAAAAATGTGTTCGGAGGCTCGGCGCGGGATATGGTCGCGTCTTTGTTTGAGGAAAAGGAATTGTCGGATGAGGATATAAGGGAGCTGAAAACGATATTTGACAAGGAGGACTGAGCAATGCTTGAGGAGATATTTAAGGCGTTGGCGATAACCTCTTTTGCGGGCTCGGCGCTTACGGCGCTGCTTGTGCTGCTGAGACCGGTAACGAAACGTATATTCGGTTATTCATGGCATTATTATATATGGCTCACTGTATTGATAACATTGCTGCTGCCCGTGCGTTTTTCATTGACCGGCAGCGATAATGATATTTCTGTTATCTATCCTCAGGAGACGCGGACGGAACAAATAACCGAAACCGGAACGGCGGCCGTTACGGTTCAGAGCGCGGACGATACGGACAAAACGGCAGCTGCACGGAAAACGGCAGGGCTTGTTGGCATGATGATCTCAGATCATCAAAATTTGCTTGCGGCAATATGGCTTTTGGGAGCGATAGGCGCCGGTTTGATAAATATGACCGGGTATATAAGAGCAATAGGGCGTATACATAGAAGCTCAGCCGCCGCAGCTTGTCCGGAGATAGAGAATTACACCAATGCGCGTATAGCAGTGCGTATCGGAACAGGGCTTTCATCTCCTTTTATGCTCGGAGTGTTTCGTCCTGTGCTCGTATTGCCTGACATTGAACTGAGTGCGGAGCAGCTTAGGAATATCCTGCTGCATGAAATGACGCATTTCCGCAGAAAGGATATTCTGTATAAGTGGTTTGCCGTTTTTGTCAGGTGCGTTCACTGGTTCAATCCTATTGTATATTATGCGGTAAGACAGATAAATACGGAGTGTGAGATATCCTGCGATCTGTCGGTAGTGAGCCGCATGGACGACAATGAGAAGCTGAGCTATGTCGATACAATACTTTCGTTGGTTTCAGACGGCAGAGTAGGAAAGGTACCGCTGACAACTCAAATGGCAAGCGGTAAGAAAGCGTTGAAACGGAGGTTTACAATGATAAGAAATATAAAGAAAACGAGCAAGGCTGTGTCAGCCGTGTCTGCGGTATTTGCGGCGGCAATGCTCACGACGACAGTATTCGCAAGCGGCGTCCTGTCCGGACTCACCAATGAGGATCATACTATAGAGATAACATGCAGCGGTGAAAAGATCGATCTTGTGAATAAGCCGTTTATTGAAAACGGCGAAGTATATGTGCAATTGCGTGAAACATTGGAAAAATGCGGCGTGATGGGCAATGACGGAAGCTATATAAACTGGGATAACGGACGCGTTCTGTTATGTCTGGCAGCTGAGGATGACGGTGATAACGCTATGCAAATGCGTGAAAGCGGGGAGGCGGGTACGGTCGTTTTCCTTTTCAGCTATGCCGTTGAAATAGGCAAAGAGGAGCTGATAGCAAATGCCGAACCTAATCTTATGGGTCAGGATATATCACGTGCCGTCAAAGTGGAAAATGCGCCTGTATTAAGGAGTTCAAACACATATGTCCCTTATTACTATATATATTATATGCTTAGCAGTATCCCGCTGAATATAGATTACACTGTATATGACCGGGAAGGCAATGCGGTCGGCAGCGGTTATCCGAATGAAACGTTCATACAATGGGAACCGGAGCCTGAAATTTTCGATTACGGCTCTGAGTTTTTGAGAACAGAGGCTGCGGCTTCGCTTGCGGAAGCCGGTTATAGTGAACCGTATACTTATGAATTTATCAGACATGTATATAATGATAAAAACGATAAGGTGTACTTTATAGCAAGGATCACTTCAGCCAGCGATAATGAAACATCCTATCTGCGTATGCTGTTCGAAAATAAAAACAATGAATGGGTAAGATATGACGCTGTGCTTGCCGACACGACAGCAGACATAAGCGAGCCGGCAGACGGTTGGGACTGAGATGATCCGGTAAAGGCAGCGGAAGCATCATAGGCTATTGAATTGTTTGCTATACCTCATAAAGCAGTCCATGTATGAATAAAGATCAACGCCCCTCAATATCAGCAATACAAAGCTGAACCTGAGGGGTGTTGTAGCATGGTCTGTTTTTTATTGCGCGCGGTTTTCCATTTCCTCAAAGATATCGTCCCATGTCATGCCGTTGTCAACGAGCATGACGGAGAGATGATAAAGCAGGTCCGCCGTTTCATACTTTATCTCGTCCTTGTCCCGGTTTTTGCCGGCAATAACGACCTCGGCCGCTTCTTCTCCGACTTTTTTCAGGATCTTGTCCTCACCTTTATTGAAAAGATAATTGGTATATGAGCCGTCCTCGGGATTATTCTTCCTGTCGATTATAACGGCTTGCTCGCGCATGAGGATATCGCTCGTGCCTGCCTGGCGCGTGTCCTTGATAAGCTCTCCGTTCTCTATGCGTCTGTAGAAGCAGGAACGGTTGCCCGTATGGCACGCCGGACCGTCGGGACGCGCGAACACGACCAGACAGTCGCCGTCACAGTCAGCCTTGATGCTTTCAACATGCAGAAGGCTGCCGGACGTCGCTCCTTTGACCCATACTTCGCTGCGCGAACGCGACCAAAACGTTGCCAGACCTGTTTCAAGCGTTTGTCTGAGCGTATCGGCGTTCATGTACGCGGTCATGAGAACTTCCTTTGTGGTGATATCCTGCACAACGGCAGGGATAAGACCTTTTTCGTCAAATTTTAATTCGTTGATCAGTTTATCCATGTGTTTGCTTCCTTTTTATTTGAGTTTTAACAGCTTTTTGTTTTTTATTATATATTCGATCCCCGATATTATCGTGAACAGAACCGATATCCATATGAGTATCTCAGTTATCATTGCCCCCGACTTCTGCGATATCATCGGCAGGCAGGTTATGAGTATTCCGGCGATTATAGCTATCATCTGAGTGACGGTCTTGAATTTGCCCCAGAACGACGCGGCTATGACCTCGCCTTCGGCCGCTGCTGCAAGGCGTATCCCGGATACGGCAAATTCCCTTATGAGTACGATAAATATCGGCCAGGGCCCTATTATCCCCTTATATGTGAACATTATCAGCGCCGCAGTCGTCAGCATTTTGTCGGCAAGCGGATCGGCAAATTTACCGAATGTAGTTATGAGTCCGCGCGACCTGGCTATTTTGCCGTCGAGCATGTCCGTCAGCGATGCCGCCGCAAAAATCAGGAGCGCCGCCCATTTTGCCCAGAGTGCGTCGATCGTCATAAACGCCATAAAAACAGGCGCGAGAACAACTCTCAGCAGTGTAAGCTTGTTTGGTAAATTCATAGGAATGTACTCCTTTCTGCATTTATTCCGTCACGCGCATACCGGTAAGCTCGTACTCGGATGCGTCAAGTATTTTGACTTTTATGATATCGCCCGGAGCGACTTCATCCTCGGTGCCGAAATATATGCTGCCGTCCACGTCAAGACTGTCGCCTCGTCCGCGTCCGAAGAACAGGCAGCTTTCGCTGTCGTAGCCTTCAACGATGACCTCAAGAACAGAACCTATCTTTTCGCGGTTCAGCTCAAGAGAGATGGACTGCTGCAGCGTCATAAGCTCGTCGAGACGCGCCTGCTTTGTATCCTCATCGATCTGATCGGGGAAATCCGCAGCGGGAGTACCTTCCTCGCGTGAGTAAGCAAAGACGCCCATTCTGTCAAAGCGCATTTTTTCGACGAAATCGCGCAGATCGACAAAATGCTCCTCGGTCTCGCCCGGGAAACCTACGATTATCGATGTGCGGATATAGCAGTTGTCAAGCGTTTTGCGCATGTACGCTATTTTTTCTTCCATTTCCTCGCGCGTGGTGCGTCTCGCCATACGGCGCAGAATGTAATTATTCGAGTGCTGAACGGGCATATCGATATAATTGCATATCTTTTCATGACGCGCCATGGTGTCGATAAGCTCCTTCGTTATCGCTTCGGAATAAAAATAATGTACGCGTATCCACTCTATACCTTCGACCTTTACAAGCTCGTTGAGCAGGGATGCCAGATCGGTTCCTATATCAAGACCGTACCGGGTGGTGTCCTGAGCTATGAGAATTATCTCCTTAACTCCGCTTTCCGCAAGCCGTTCGGCTTCAGACGTTATGTCCTCTATTGTTCTGCTTCTAAATCTGCCGCGTATTTTGGGTATTGCGCAGTAGGTGCAGCAATTGTCGCAGCCATCGGCTATTTTTATATATGCGGTGTAGGGGGGAGTAAGCAGAACGCGCGGCAGACTGCCGTCCGGAGTCCTGTTTATGTTGCCGCACAGCACAGGCGTTGTCTGCTCGGTGAAGGAACGTTCTATTATCTCAGCGATCCTATCGTAATCCCCCGTTCCGAGTACGGCGTCCGCCTCGGGCAGCTCCTTGAGGATATCCTCGGAATAACGTTCTGCAAGACAGCCGGTAACTATGAGCCGTTTGCAGACGCCTTCCTCCTTGTAGCGCGCCATATCGAGTATAGCCTCGATAGACTCCTGCTTTGCGGGGTCTATAAACCCGCAGGTGTTTACTATTATCACTTCGGCTTCCGCCGGATCGGTAACTATCTCGCAGCCCTTGTTCACGAGCAGTGCGAGCATTGTTTCCGAATCGGTCCTGTTTTTTGCGCAGCCGAGTGAGACCATTCCGATTTTATAGTTCATTTAGATCCTTTCAGCGAATGCGCTTGCGTATCAGTCGCAGAAATCAGTCCTGACCGTCTCGTCTATACATTCGCGTATATCATAAATATCATAGCCGCGGTATATAAAGTACCGCAGGCATTTATTAAGGTTTTTCACTGAAAAATCCCCGGCAAGCTTGCGCTTTACAAGCCGTTTTAGCTCCTCGGCCGCCGCTTCGGTGTCCAGCTCCTCGATCGCGGCTTCTATATATTCAGGCGCAAGTCCCTTTGCCCTCAGCTCTGAACGGATCCTGCGGACGCCGTATTTTTTCAGGTTCATCAGATCCTTTGCCTTGGACATTGCATACTGCTCGTCGTTTACAAATCTGTATTCGCGGCAAAAATCGAGCGCCGCGTCAATATGCTCGTCGGACGCTCCGTATCTGCGAAGCTTCTGCCGCAGCTCGTATTCCGAGTGCGAACGGAATTCCAAAAGCCGCAGGGCCTTTTCACGTACCTCGCCGGCTGTTTTCAGTGGCTGTTGTTTTTTCATATATAAGTCCTTTGTATCATACAGTGTCATAATAGCCGAACGGGATACTGAAATCTATTCCGCCGACTATCTTGCTTTTGTATTCTTCATGAAGGTGGTTATAGCCGCTCACCATCTGTTCCGATCTGACCCCGTAGGAGATGGACATATAGGCTTCGATATATGCGGAAAGATGATCACAGCAGCGTATGATCTGCCCGTCAACGGGATCAAATTCATTGCTGTTGTATTTTTCATTGATCTCGTCAGATGAAACGATCCTGCATTTGCCGTGTTCCTTTATCTTTGAGGCAAACTCGTTCTGCATATAATATTCCAGCTCGGGGTGCCATTCCTTCGGCAGCATGGGGTACACGGTCTCGCGCATCTGCTCGTTTTCGATCTCGTTTAAAATATCTCCGAGCCCCTCCACCGATTTTTTTATCGGCGATACTATATCCCTTGTAAGCGCCTCCGGAACATCATGGAACAGACCGGCGAAATAATTGTTGACAAGCCGTCTGCCGCACGGCTCCTCCAGCTCAAGCGTCATGAAATACGAGAGCAGCGCTACTGCAAGCATGTGTCCCATGACGAAGGTCTGCGGAACGCGCACCGCCTTTGCCCAGCGCTGCTGATAGCGCAGCTTGCCTATGAGAGACAGGAAATCCTGCAAAAATGCGTCGCGCTCAAATACCGTAAAGCCCGGGAAAGTATTGCAGTCCTTAAGCCCCTTTGTGGTTTCCGTTTTGACCCTTTCTATATCATAGGTCTCGGTATTCATGGGGTAAATTATGCGAAATTCCCAGTTGGTTGCAAAGTAATGCGCCGCTTTGAGTATTTTCTTTTCAAGCCCGGCATAATCGGGATCAAAAAGATACTGCTGCATCCTGTCAAAGAAGCCGCCGCCTGTGCCGTTCATGCACGGGCGCAGCTGCTCTATGACCCAGCTGTCTATCTGCGGCCCCTTTTCCTCTATCAGCTTGTGATAGATGGGCGGCTTTATATCGGTGAGTATGCTCCTATGGAAGAACTCGAATATCCCGCCCTCAACGAGCTTGAGCATATCCACATGCGCTCCCTCGCATTTGGCAAGGATATAGGCGTAGAACATCTTGTGCGCTTGCTTGTCCATCTCGGTAAAGCCCGTCCATGGACGGATGTGGTCGTTCCAGCGCTGTATCGAAGCCGTTTCATATATGAGTGTTATAAGTGATTTCTTTATCATAGCAGCACCGCCCTTCGCAAAGCCTTCATTAACATATTTTACTCTAAAGTCACATCATAGCCGCTCGACCGAAGCGCTTTTATCACCTTTTGCCCATGCTCTTTCCCGCCGACCTCGCAGGCGATATGGATTATCGCTTCGTTCGGGTCAAGCTCGGCGCTCATCCTGTCGTATTGCACCATAACGATATTAGCGTTCTGCTCCTTGAGGATACGCGAAAGATGCTCAAGGCTGCCGGGTATATCAAGAAGCGTTGCACGGAATTTTATCTTTCTGCCGCGCTCCGAAAGTCCGAGCTCAATGATCCTCTGTATGAACGAAACGTCGATATTTCCGCCTGAGAGTATGCATGCCGCGCGCTTGCCCTTAACATCGACCTTGCCTGAGAGCACTGCCGCAAGGCTTGTGGCTCCCGCCGGCTCTACTACCTGCTTTGTGCGTTCTATCAGGTACAGAATGGCTGAGGATATCTCCGCCTCGCTTACGGTCACGACATCGTCGGCATAACGGTTTATGAGCTCGACCGTCTTTTCACCGGGATTTTTGACCGAGATACCGTCAGCGATGGTCATTGATCTGTCGGTCGTGCAATGCTTTTTTTCTTTAAATGAATGCGCGATCGCGGGTGCGCCTTCGGCCTGAACGCCTATTATCCTGACGCGCGGATTTATCTGTTTAACGCACGCCGCCACTCCTGCAAGCAGACCGCCGCCGCCTGCCGGGACGATTATCATATCGACAGTGGGAAGATCCTCGAGTATCTCTATGCCGAGTGTTCCCTGACCGGCCATTACCTCAAGGTCATCGAACGGGTGTATAAAGGTCGCGCCTTCCTTTTCGACTATCTCGATAGCCTTTTCGTATGCGTCGTCGTAGCAGTCGCCGTGGAGGACGACTTTAGCGCCGTAACCCTTTGTAGCCTCGACTTTCGCTATGGGCGTGGATTTGGGCATACAGATTATAGCGGGTATGCCGTGCACCTTCGCCGCATACGCCGTGCCCTGCGCATGGTTTCCGGCGGATGAAGCGACCGCCGCCTTTATCTCTCCGCGCTCGCAGAGCGCAGCTATCTTGTTTGAAGCTCCGCGTATCTTAAAGGAACCGGTTTTCTGCTGGTTTTCGTATTTTAAGTATACCTCGCCTCCGGCCATTTCCGAAAACGTTGTGGATCTCTCCAGCTTCGTTTTATGAACTGTAGAGGCCAGACGCTTTGCAGCCAATTCGATTTCCTGTAATGGTAATTCCATATTGTGTTTCAGATCCTTTCGTAACGGAACGTATATGCTGATTCGTTCCCCAAAATATACATATATGTATACAGTATATCACAAATCTTCCTGCATTTCAAGCCCTTTTCCGGGTGTTTCTGTTGTTTTGCCGGTTTTGGGAATGAAAAATCAAGACCATGGATAAATTTAGGGTGAGCGCCCCGCTGCAGAGAACGCATTTATGCGTTCCGTCTCATCATGCCTAATGTTCGGTTTTTGAGCCCCGCCGTTTTCCGCGCATGCAGGCGTTAAATAAATATCGTTGTTATCGCCTTTATTGGGTATTGCATTTTTAATTGTTTTGTAGTATAATAAACACAGTTGAAAAAATAAACAGGTTTGATTATTTTATCAAAATGCGTTTATTGGACAGAAACGGTGCAGCCGTATTTACGGCGTCCGTGGTGCAGTAAATACAGCATAAAAAAACACAGATACAGGAGGTTCATTTAATGGAACAGCAGGATAGCTCAAGATTAAAGCAGATACTGAAGAACCGCCGTGACAAGCTGGCGGAATATGTTGATTCGGACATGGATCCGTTTAAAATAACGAAATTTGTGCGTGATAACAACGCTAAAAATATAAAAGAAAATTACAGTGACTTTGCCGATAAGGAAGTAACCGTAGCCGGGAGACTTATGTCAAAACGCCGTATGGGCAAGGTAGGTTTCGGTGATCTTGCCGACCGCGACGGCAAAATACAGATATTCGCGAAAAAGGACGTTCTCGGAGATGAAGAATACGATCGGTTCAAGAAGCTTGATATAGGCGACATTATAGGCGTAACGGGTATTGTCTTTAAAACGGAGGCCGGTGAGATATCTATAAGAGCGGAAAAAATAACGCTGCTTTCGAAGTCGCTGCTTCCGCTTCCGGAGAAATTCCACGGTTTGAACGATCCGGATCTCAGATACCGCCAGAGATATGTAGATCTAATAATGAATGCAGACGTAAAGGATACATTTATAAAGAGATCAAAGATCCTGTCGTCTATCAGAAGTTATCTTAACGGACAAGGATTCTTGGAGGTTGAGACGCCCATGCTTGTCGCTAACGCCGGCGGAGCTGCGGCGCGTCCGTTTGAGACGCATTTCAATGCTCTTGACGAGGATTTCAAGCTTAGGATATCGCTTGAGCTGTACTTAAAGCGTCTTATAGTAGGCGGAATGGAAAAGGTCTACGAGATAGGACGCGTATTCAGGAACGAGGGGCTTGATACGCGCCATAATCCGGAATTCACCCTTATGGAGCTTTATCAGGCGTATACGGATTATCACGGTATGATGGATCTTACCGAAAATCTGTACCGTCACGTGGCGCAGGAGGTGCTCGGCACGACAAAGATAGTTTACGGCGGAGTTGAAATGGATCTTGGAAAACCTTTTGAACGTATAACAATGGTGGACGCGGTCAAGAAATATTCTGGAGTGGATTTCAGTGAGATCCGCACTGTTGAAGACGCGAGAAAAGCGGCAAAGGAACACGGAGTGGAATATGAGGAAAGACACAAGAAAGGCGATATACTGAACCTGTTCTTCGAGGAGTTTGCAGAAGAACACATGATACAGCCGACCTTTGTCATGGATCATCCGGTAGAAATATCACCGCTTACAAAGAAGAAACCTAACGATCCCGAATACGTTGAAAGATTTGAGTTCTTCATGAACGGCTGGGAAATGGCTAACGCATATTCCGAGCTGAACGATCCTATCGATCAAAGAGAGAGATTTAAGGCGCAGGAGGAGCTGCTTGCTCAAGGCGATGATGAGGCGAACACAACTGACGAGGACTTTATGCGGGCGCTGGAAATAGGCATGCCGCCTACAGGAGGCATAGGATTCGGTATAGACCGTATGTGCATGCTTCTCAC
>CALXZP010000041.1 GCA_944393255.1 uncultured Clostridia bacterium
TTATCTATAGCGCTGCCCTTTGTAACTCCCTTTTTCATAACGTCAAGCCAATTGCTTCCGGATACCGCAACTATATGACTATCATAATAGTCTGACAATAATTTATAGCAATGCGCCTCCGAGCCTAAGTTATCATATATCGCAAGCTTTAAAACCTCGTCATTTTCAGCCGCCCTGCACAAATCATCAACAGTCTCATACGCCAGATAATAGGGGAGTATCTCATGCAGCACAGGCTCATTTCTTGCCTCGCCGTAAGCGCTCTTTACTCCGCATACAACCGGATACAGATCCTTATCACTCTTTATAAGCTTTATTATATCAACGCAGCTTTTTGTATCAACACTCTCGCATATAAGCTGACTACCCTTATCGTCATAAACCATTGCCCCGTTTTCGGCTATTATATATATCTTGTCCCTGACATTTTTGAGCTGCTCGCATAAGCTGTAATACTGTCTGCCGCTGGAAATAGCAAACTTCACTCCACGCTTGTCAAGCTCCTCAAGCACATATTCAAAACGCTTCGGAAACTCCTTATTACTGTTTAAAAGAGTACCGTCCATATCGCACGCTATAAATTTTATCATAAATTCACCTCACGCTATCCCCAAAAAAGCCGCCCTGTCGGACGGCTTTTCTGTAATTATACCTGACTTGAATTATTTCAACTCAGCGAAATACTTGATTGTTCTTACCATCTGTGATGTGTATGAGTTCTCGTTGTCATACCATGATACAACCTGTACCTCATACAAGCCATCGCCGATTTCTGCTACCATTGTCTGAGTTGCGTCAAACAATGAACCGTATCTCATACCTACGATATCTGATGAAACGATCTCATCCTCGTTGTAACCGAATGACTCGTTTGCAGCAGCCTTCATTGCAGCATTGATGCCTTCCTTAGTAACATCACCCTTAACAACAGCTGTAAGGATTGTTGTTGAACCTGTCGGAGTAGGAACTCTCTGAGCTGAACCGATAAGCTTTCCGTTAAGCTCCGGAATAACAAGACCGATTGCCTTTGCAGCACCTGTTGAGTTCGGAACGATGTTAACAGCCGCAGCTCTTGATCTTCTGAGATCGCCCTTTCTCTGCGGACCGTCAAGAGTCATCTGGTCGCCTGTATAAGCGTGGATGGTACACATGATACCTGACTGAACAGCTGCGTACTTGTTGAGCGCGTCAGCCATCGGAGCCAGACAGTTAGTTGTACATGAAGCAGCTGAAATGATCTTGTCATCGGGCGTAAGTGTTGAATGGTTTACGTTGTAAACGATCGTCGGGAGGTCGTTTCCAGCCGGAGCTGATATAACGACTTTCTTAGCGCCTGCATTGATGTGCGCCTCAGCCTTAGCCTTCGATGTGTAGAAGCCTGAGCACTCGAGAACAACGTCAACGTCGAGGTCGCCCCACGGGCAATTGTTTGCATCCGGGAAAGCGTAGATCTTGATCTCTTTGCCGCATACGATGATCGAATCCTCTGTTGAGGATACCTCATCGGCATGCTCGTACTTACCCTGCGATGAATCATACTTCAGAAGATGAGCGAGCATCTTCGGGCTTGTGAGGTCGTTTATAGCAACAACTTCATAGCCTTCTGCGCCGAACATCTGTCTGAAAGCAAGACGTCCGATACGTCCAAAACCATTGATAGCAACTTTAACTGCCATTTCTAATTCCTCCTAAAAATATATATATTTTTACAGAACCGCGTACCGAAAGCTATTCGGTACGACCGGAAACGCCCGCTTGAAAACAGGCGCTTCCATGTGATTCTATTTTACCTCAATTTTGCCGAACTTACAAGTGTTTTTGTTAAAATTCTAAATAATGCACAAAATAATTGTTTATTTTTTAGCAATATTGAGGACTTATACCTTTTCAACGCCGAGGCTGACATTTTCGCCGTTTATGTTCCATTCTCTGGATGAGCCGCATTCTTCATCGGTAAGGATATCGTCTGCCAGCACCTGCGTTCTTATATATTCTCCGTTGCGTTCCAGTATCCCCTTTATGCGGTCGTTGCCCGATTCGTAGATCTTTATATGATCCATTACCTCAAAGCCCGAATCCTTGCGCATTGTCTGGAGCTTTGAAACAAGCTCTCTTACAAAGCCTTCTTCTATAAGCTTGTCGTCAAGCTTTGTGCAGAGAACTACCGTCACTCCGTTGTCCTGGTCGGTCACGTAGTCGTCGGATCTTACGGATTCTATGAGCAGATCCTCTTCGGCTATCTGCTCCGCTGTTCCTGCGATCTCAAGCTCTATATATCCGCGCGCGTTTATATCCGCTATTGCCGCCGCGCCGTCTATAGCCGCAAGCTTTTCCCTGACTTCGTTTATATTTTTACCGAAGCGTCTGCCCAGCGTGCGCAGCTGCGGCTTGAAGCAGTAGGAAGCAAATTGTGAAGCGTCGTCTATAAATTCAACGGCTTTGACATTGAGCTCTGTTTTTATTATATCTTTGTAGAGATCCTTAAGCTCGCTGCCGGCTTTTACATATACGGCTGAAAGCGGCTGCCGGCTCTTCAGTCCCGAAGCGTTGCGGCATGCGCGGCCGAGAACGACTATGTCAACGACCTCGCCCATGTCATCTTCAAGCTGCTTGTCGATATATTCCTCGTTTACTGACGGGAAATCGCAGAGGTGTATGCTTTCCGGCGCGTCCGGACGGACCGAACGAACAAGGTTCTGATATATGTCCTCGGTCATGAACGGTATCATGGGCGCAGCCGCCTTTATAAGCGTTACAAGCGCAGTGTAAAGCGTCATATACGCATTTATCTTATCCTGCGTCATATCCTTAACCCAGAACCTCTGGCGTGAAAGGCGCACGTACCAGTTTGACATATCGTCAACAAATTTATCAAGCAGTTTCGTTGTTTCCGTTATCTTATAGTTAGACAGATTGCTGTCAGTCGCTTTAACTACCGAGTTTATCCTCGACAGCAGCCATTTGTCCATAACGGACAGCTTGTCGTATTCAAGCGTGTACTTTGAAGGATCAAAGCTGTCGATGTTTGCATAGAGCACGAAGAACGCATAAGTGTTCCAGAGAGTGCCCATGAATTTGCGCTGTCCCTCGGTAACGGCCTTGTCGTGGAAGCGGTTGGGCAGCCACGGAGCCGAATTTGAATAGAAGTACCAGCGTATAGCGTCCGCGCCGTGTTTTTCGAGCGCATCGAAAGGATCCACGGCATTGCCCTTTGATTTGGACATTTTCTGACCGTTTTCATCCTGGACAAGTCCGAGAACGATAACGTTCTTGTACGGAGCCTTGTTGAAAAGGATCGTCGATTCGGCAAGCAGGGAATAGAACCAGCCGCGTGTCTGATCCACCGCCTCGCTTATGAAATCGGCGGGGAAGTTCTCCTCAAAGATCTCCTTGTTCTCGAACGGATAGTGCCACTGTGCGAAAGGCATGGCGCCCGAATCGAACCAGCAGTCTATTACCTCAGGCACTCTGTGCATTTCTCCGCCGCAGTCCGGACATTTGATGGTCACTTCATCGACGAACGGACGGTGGAGCTCGATATCGTCGGGACAGTTATCCGACATTTCCTTAAGCTCCGCTATAGAGCCTACAACGTGGCGTTTGCCGCAGGAGCATTCCCATACGTTGAGCGGCGTACCCCAGTAGCGGTTACGGCTTATTCCCCAGTCCTGAACATTTTCGAGCCATGAACCGAAGCGGCCTTCGCCTATCGTTTTGGGTATCCAGTTTATTGTTTTATTGTTCTTTATAAGATCGTCCTTAACGGCGGTCATTTTTATGAACCATGTATCTCTCGCGTAGTAGATGAGCGGAGTGTCGCATCTCCAGCAGAACGGATAGCTGTGCTCGAATTTCGGCGCGCTGAACAGCAGACCTCTCTCGTCAAGATCCGCCAGTATAAGCTTGTCTGCATCCTTGCAGAATACACCTTCCCATTTTGTACCCTTTGTAAGGCAGCCTTTGCCGTCAACGAGCTGCAGGAACGGAAGACCGTAATTTCTGCCTACCTTTGAGTCGTCCTCACCGAATGCCGGCGCGATGTGTACAACGCCTGTACCGTCCGTAAGCGTTACATAGCCGTCGCATGTAACGTAATAGGCCTTTTTGGGCAGATCGTTCTGCTCGTAGAGTCCCGTATATTCGATGTATTCGAGGTCTCTGCCCTTGTATTCGCATACGGTCTCCGTTTCGGTATCCGGGAAGTTGTTCTCAACAAGCGCCTTCGCAAGGATGTAATATGAATTTCCGGCCTTGATCTTCACATAGGTCTCTTCAGGGTTTACGCAGAGCGCAACGTTTGACGGCAGCGTCCACGGGGTCGTCGTCCAAGCGAGAAGGTATGTGTTTTCCTCGCCTTTAACGGCGAATTTGGCGGTGGCGGAGCGTTCCTTGACATCCTTGTAGCCCTGAGCCACCTCGTGCGATGAGAGCGGAGTTCCGCAGCGCGGGCAGTAGGGGACTATTTTGTGTCCTTTATACAGCAGTTCCTTTTCCCATATCTGCTTGAGCGCCCACCATTCGGATTCTATAAAATTGTTGTCATAGGTAACGTACGGGTCGTCCATATCCGCCCAAAAGCCGACTGTTGAGGAGAAGTCCTCCCACATGCCCTTGTATTTCCAGACACTTTCCTTGCATTCCTTTATAAACGGCTCCAGACCGTAACCCTCGATCTGTTCCTTTCCGTTTATACCGAGCTTTTTTTCCACCTCAAGCTCAACGGGAAGACCGTGGGTATCCCAGCCGGCTTTTCTGATTATCTTATAGCCCTTCATAGTGCGATACCGCGGTATCATATCCTTTATTACGCGCGTCAGGACATGACCGATATGCGGTTTTCCGTTTGCCGTCGGGGGACCGTCATAGAAGGTATATACCTCGCCGTCCGCACGGGTATCTATACTTTTTTGGAAAATGCTATGCTCTTTCCAGAACTGCTCGATCTTTTTTTCGCGTTCAACAAAATTGAGATCGGTATCGACCTTTTTATAGGTGCTCATTTTTTCATTCCTCTCTTTCAGAAATATTATTATCAGGGCAAAGACGTCATCGCGCCTGTTTCGGCGGGAGTTATGATCTCCCGGAGAAAGCTGAGGAGCTAATGCTCCCTTTGCCGATGTAAATGCGTCCAAGACTGCCGAAAACCAAAAAGCCCCTGTCTTGATCAACAAGACAGGGGCTGTGCTTCCTCTGCTATACCACTCGTTAAATCAGCATACCGTCATATGCGCTCCCATAACGGCGGAGATCCCGGCTCGGCTTAATAGCGCGGTGCGCGTTCGGCCTTGCGGCTCGGAAGTGATATTCGTCCCGCGCTACTCGCCTCCGGTCTCACACCGTCACCGGATCGCTCTGCGCTTTTACACGGAATTACTGTCTTCGTCAATGCCTTTAGAAATTATAGTGCGGAAATGCTTCCGCTGTTTTTTACGAGTAATATTATATTACAATGATACCCGATTGTCAATAGCTTTTGCAAGAAAAATAAGCGTTTATATGCCTGCGCAGCCTTATTCGTTCCAATCGAGCACATATGTAGTGCTTTTAAAGCTGTTCGATGCATCGGACGGCATATATTCAGGATCGCCGCTTGCAGCCAATATGGTTTCCGACGTGAATAATTCGATCTTTAATTCCGGTGTTTTATATTTTTTCATTGTATTTTGCTCCTTTACAGTGTTATTTCAATTCTATGGTTCCGGTCACGTCTGCCGGTGCGTTCAATACAAGAACTGAGAAGCTGACCGAACCGTCAGTTGTTATTGTCGGGATATCTATTGTTTTCTCTATTGTCTTTTGTTCTGACTCGGATGACAATATGATGTTCGCTTTGGATATTGCCGACAGACCTGTTTTTTCAAAATCAAAGTAATGTCCTGCGGTATCTTCCGAAACTGTTGTTCGGAACGGCATGGCGCTGCCCATATCTTCTTTGACTGTCGGCTCCAATGAATAATAACCGTCGCGGTATACGAATTTATATCCGTCCGGTACACATTCCGAAAGCAGAATGCTGCCGTTCATAATATCCGAGAATTTACCGCCGTTTATGGTGAACGCATCTACGCTGAGATCAGCGCCTATTTTTGTGCCGACCACGCCGTTAAAAATGCCGCCGTTTATTATTATCTTATCCGATGGAGCCATGCCCACGTCATTGTCACTGTTCAATACGCAGTATTTATAACTGCCTGCATTGAAAGTACCGTCATTGATGGTCACTGAGGCGTCATTTGAGATGTATAGTCCGTAAAACGCTCTGGCGCCGGTGTATGATCCGTCTGTAAGCTCGGCTGCGGTGTATGTGCCGCCGTTTATAGTTCCTGTGCCGCCTATATATAATCCGCCTTGAACGCCTTGTATGTTTGTTCCGTTGAATTCAGCTTCGCCGACACTTTGGACACAGTACGACCAAAGATTTACGCCGTTCGGGGTTTGCAGTCCGTTATGTGAATGAGATGTGAGCGTACATTTGCCTGCTTTAAGAAATCCCTCGCTGTAAACGGCTCCGGTCGTTTGTGAGAACACACGGACGTCATCTCCTATTGTAAGGGAAGAGCCGGGTCTTGTTCTGAGCACGGCGCCCCCTGCATCGCCCGTGTAGCCTATTGCATGATAATATCCGTCTTTAATTGTAAGACCTCCGTATACGTCAAATGCGCCGTAAGAATCACTGTCTATTTCGCCGTTTCCGTATACGGCAAGGGAAGAGCCGCTGCTTATAATAAACGGTCTTCCGGTAAATCCAACTGCGGTTATTTTCTTTCCGTTCATATCGAAATTCAAATCATAGCCGTTCGGTATGGTCAGAGAAGATGTCATGGTCACATCAGAGCTGAGTTTTATTGTATCATCTTCATTCAATACAATGGAACCGCTCTCTATCCCGGAAACAAGTTCTGTAAAGTCTGCGAAGCTGCCGCCGTTTCCGACCGTGACGTCTGCGGCAAGCGCTGCCGCAGCCCCGGCCGACAGGGCAAAGGCTGCGGTAATAGTGAATAATAATTTTTTTATCATAAAACGAACCTCCTTTATTACTATATACATAGTAACTATGTATATAGTATCACATCGAAGCTGTATTGTCAAGATAAAATTACTATAAATATAGATACTATGAATAACGTACTTGTATAACAGTAACGATGTAAATAGAATAAGATAGAGGAGGTGTTGACGTGACTAAGGATAATTCCATATTGTTTTTGAAGGATTACGGTAAAATAAATATAAATTTGAAAGATTTGATGGACGCAAAGGGTATATCCCGTTATCAGCTTGCTTCGCTGATCCATTCGCGTTTCGAAGTGGTGGATAAGTGGTATAAAAACGATGTGCAGAAGCTGGATCTGGACGTGCTTGCGCGGATATGCTATGTACTTGAGTGCAGACCGGAAGCGCTGCTTGAATACTGCGAATAAAAAATAACGCCCCCGAACGGATACCTCGTTCGGGAGCGCAATATATCAATCCTTTATACCGTTTCTTTCTTTCATCATAGCGCGGACCTTGAGCGGGAGACCGAACAGGTTTATGAAGCCTGCGCTGTCCTTGTGGCTGTAAAGCTCATGGCTGTCGCCAAATGAGGCGATCTCCTCATTGTAAAGCGAATACGGCGACTTAGCTCCGGCGGGAGTGCAGTTGCCCTTGTAGAGCTTAAGGCGAACCTCACCGGTAACGAGCTTGTCCATTTCGTCGAACATTGCCGACATGGACTCGCGCAGAGGTGTGAACCATTTTCCGTCGTATACCAGCTCTGCAAATTTTATCGCGCTCTGGCGCTTGAACGACTGCGTGTCGCGGTCGAGGCAGAGGTATTCAAGCTCCTGGATAGCCGTGTAGAGTATGGTGCCGCCGGGAGTTTCATAAACGCCTCTTGATTTCATACCTACGAGCCTGTCCTCAACTATATCGGCGATGCCTACTCCGTGCTTGCCGCCGAGCTCGTTCAGTTTTTCAACGAGAGGTCTGGGATCCATTTTTTCTCCGTTTACGGAAACGGGGCAGCCCGCCTCAAAACCGATAGTAACGTATTCAGCTTCATTCGGAGCCTTTTCCGGTGAAACGCCGAGCTTTAAGAGCGAATCGAACTGCGGTTCGTTCCACGGATCCTCAAGATCCATGCCTTCGTGACTGATGTGCCATATGTTCCTGTCGCGGGAATAGAGATCCTTCTTTGTTACCGGACATTCTATATGGTTCTTTTCAGCGTAGTCAACGGCGTCCTCGCGCGATTTGATATCCCATTCTCTCCAGGGAGCTATGATCTTGAGCGACGGATCGAGAGCCTTTATTGAAAGCTCAAAACGTACCTGGTCGTTGCCCTTGCCGGTAGCGCCGTGGCAGATAGCGACCGCGCCCTCTTTGTGAGCTATATCAACGAGCGCCTTTGCGATTATCGGACGTGCGTGAGAAGTACCGAGCAGATATTTGCCCTCGTATACAGCGCCGGCCTTAAGAGTGGGGAATATGTAATCCTTAACATATTCGTCACGCAGATCTGCGATGTAGCATTTGAGCGCACCTGTGCGCTTTGCTCTCTCTTCAAGACCGTCTGTCTCCTTGCCCTGTCCGACGTCGCCGCATACACAGACTACGTCATAGTCATATTTCTCCTTGAGCCAGTGGATTATGATAGATGTATCAAGTCCGCCCGAATAAGCCAAAACAACTTTATCCTTAGCCAAAATAATTCATTCCTTTCAAAACCTGCGCGGGAGTCCGCGCTTTTTAGTATATTCATATTATACAATATTTTCTCGCAATATTCAATAGTTAATTTTATATAAATATAAATGAATATTAGTGAATTATTATGCATATTAATGAAACTTTATGCAGTAAAAAACAGCGGCACTTGAATTTTTTTCGGATATGTGGTAGAATAAAAATAATTAAATCATAAGGGTGATATATGTGATAATCATAGGCATAGATCCCGGCTATGCCATAGTCGGGATAGGCGTTGTGGAGTATAAGGGGAATAAGTTCCGCACTCTTGAATACGGCGCGGTAACTACCTCCGCCGGTACGCCTACGGTGGACAGACTCAAAAAGATATATGACGAGCTCACGATGTATCTGGAAAAGTACAGACCGGACGCCGTTGCGGTGGAGGAGCTGTTTTTCAATTCAAACCAGAAGACCGCAATAAACGTGGCGCAGGCGAGGGGAGTTATACTGGTCGCGCTGCGAAATAAAAATATTCCGGTATATGAATATACGCCTCTGCAGGTAAAGCAGAGCGTTACCGGCTACGGAAGGGCACAGAAAGGTCAGATACAGCAGATGGTAAAAACGCTGCTCGGACTGAATGCAATACCCAAGCCCGACGACGCCGCTGACGCCCTGGCGCTCGCGATATGCCATGCTCATTCAAACAAAATGAACGGTCTGCTGGGTCTGAACAGGGTAAGATAAGAGGATCGTTTATAAAAAAGAACCGCGCCGCAGCACCCGATGCCACGGGTCTGATGCGGCGCGGTTTTTATGAGAAACACTATGCTTGCATCAGATCATTTCGCTGACGAGCATGTTCATATCGTACATTCCAGCCGATTTGCCGCACATGAATTTTGCGGCCTTGATCGCGCCGACTGCAAATACCTCTTTGCTTGCGGCATGGTGCGAAAGCTCTATCACCTCGTCGTTCCCGGCAAAGATGATCTCGTGATCGCCGACTATGGTGCCGCCGCGAACCGAGCTTATCCCGATCTCCGCCGGCTTTCTGCTGCGGCGTACGCTGTGGCGGTCGTATACATATTCCGCCGGGTAAGATAGCGATTCGTCTATAGCGTCGGCTATGGCAAGAGCCGTGCCGGATGGCGCATCTATCTTTCTGTTGTGGTGTCTTTCAACGATCTCTATGTCAAAATTCCCCTCAAGCAGCTTTGCCGCCTGCTTTGCAAGCGATATGAGCAGATTGATACCGAGACTCATGTTGGCTGAGAAAAAGACGGGTATATCCTTTGCCGCGTCGGTAAATTCTTTTTTCTGTTCAGCCGTATAGCCTGTTGTGGAGAGTATTACCGGCAGCTTCCTTGCGCGGCAGTAGCTAAGAAGGCTCGTAAGTGTTGACGGGTGTGAAAAGTCTATTATAACGTCAGCTTCGCCGTCAAATTCGTCTATCGACTTAACGACCGGATACGGGTTGTTGAGCGAGGTGTTTATGTCCACGCCGCAAACTATCTCAGCGTCCGGATCCTCTTCTGCGAGGCGCGATATGACCTGTCCCATTTTGCCGTTGCAGCCGCTAATGATTATTTTTATCATATCTTTTGTTTCCTTTCATTGATCGCAGAGGCTGTTGCAAAACATGCAGCAGCCTCTGTTGTGTTTCCTATGAAGTCAGCTCCGCTGTGCGGCGGTCATATGAGACCGTGCCTGCTCATTGCAGACTTAAGCTTTTCAAGATTTCCTTCGTCCATATCCGTGAGAGGCAGACGGAGGTCTCCGGCATTCCTGCCCATAAGGTTGAGCGCCGTCTTTACCGGGATCGGGTTGACCTCGATGAACAGGGTGTTTATAAGGTCAAGATAACCGAGCTGCATTTTTGTCGCTTTTTCCGTATCGCCGTTAAGGTATGCCTCGCACATCTCGTGAGTTTCCTTAGGCATAACGTTTGCGAGTACGGATATAACGCCCTTTCCGCCGAGCGACATGACAGGAAGGATCATATCGTCATTGCCCGAATAGATGTAAAGCTCCGGCACCTCAGCCGCAAGCTTTGCCGTGTAGGAGATATTCCCGCTCGCCTCCTTTACGGCAACTATGTTATCGAGCTTTGCAAGCTCTTTGAGTGTATCAATAGCGATGGAAACGCCTGTTCTCGACGGTATATTATAAAGAATGATCGGTATATCTACCGCGTTTGCTACAGCCGAGAAATGCGCGATAAGCCCCTTCTGAGTAGCCTTGTTGTAATACGGAGTGACCTGCAGGAGCGCGTCCGCGCCGAGTTCCTCCGCCTTTTTTGAAAGCTCAACGGCGTGAGCCGTGTCGTTTGAACCGGTGCCCGCCACAACGGGTATCCTTCCGGCAGCCTTTTTGACCGTATATTCTATCGCGGCAAGATGCTCGCTGTCGGGCATGGTCGAGGCCTCGCCTGTTGTGCCGCAGATGATTATAGCGTCTGTTCCTTCGGCGATATGCCATTCGATAAGCTCGCCGAGCGCGTCATAATTGGTCTTGTTACCGTCAAACGGCGTAACGATAGCAACGCCTGAGCCGGTAAATGGTAATTTCTTTGCCATACTAACTTCTCCTTTTTCAATTTTCGGGTTTCAGATTTTCGAAGCTTCTCAGGGACATAACAACTGCCTGTTCTCTTGTCGCGTTGGCATAGCCCTGCGCTTCCTCCGCGGATGTGGTATTTCTAGGCGCGAATTTATTGCCGCCTATACCGCTCAGTACGTTGTACTTCACCATGAAATACACGCTGGGCTTGGCATAATCGGAAATAACAGCATCGTCGTCAAACTTCTTCACGCCTGAATAATTTATCGTATAGTCGTCGTCGGTATCAAGCGTCCAGTCGGGCCATTCGCTGCGCTTGTATACTCTTGTGAGCATGGCTGCAAGCTGCTCCCTTTGCAGAAGCTCGGCAGGCTCGTAGGTCGTTTCGCTCATACCGTTTACGGCTCCTATATTGTATGCTTTTAATATATAATTCCTGTTCTCGTTTTCAGAGATATCTGTAAACGGGCAGTCCGCAGACATGACCGCTTTTCCGCCTGTCATCGCTTCAAAGAGGTTTACCGCAACGGCTGCAAATTCTCCGCGCGTTATCGGCTCGGTCATATCCTTGCCGACGAGAACGTCGGGGATAAGTCCGCTGTCCGCAGCCTTTTGCAGCTCCGGAGTAGACCATTCTGCGGAGTTAGACCAGGTCTCCCACTCGCAGATAAAAGGTCTTGAGGAGTCGGAGTTGTCGTCCCATTCGTATTGCTTTATATAATAGCTTCCGTTCTCGCTGCCGCGTACGCCGTTAACGATAACGGCATAATTTTGCCTGCCTCCGAGGTTGTCGGGCTGGGGCACGCCCCATGCCGAAAAATCGACCGGTTCACCGGTGACCCAGGTATTGAAGTTATTGAGGTCTCTTGAAGTACCTATCCAAATATCGGACGATTTGCTCAGATCGGACGCCGCCAAAAGCGTTTCAACAAACCTCTGCTCGCCCTCGGAGTTGATGGTCACGAGATGCCCGCCGAGTGATTCGCAGTATTCCTTGGCTTTCTGCCAGCTCATTGTCTCGTCAAACAGCTTGTATTTGTGGTTGCCGTAAACGCTTTCGCTTACGTCTGTGTAGCTGGCGTTATTCTTTATGAGATATACGCCGGAATAACCCAGAACATCTCCGGTGAGGACGTCGTCTTCAAGCGTCAGATAGAATGTTCCGAGCGACCAGCCCGACGGCGCGTCGCCTATCCAGCCGGTCTCTTCAACAGCGTATTCGCTTCCGGAAACGGTCACTTCAAGAGATATCATATGCTCCGGAACATTGTTTTGTCCGGGCATACTGTATACATGCTCTGTGCCCAATATCTTGCCGTCCTCTTCATAGAATACGAGCTTCGCGCCGGTCTGTCCCTGATTGGCATAGTACCAGCCCTCCCATTCACCTACAAGATCCGCCGGCTCTGCGGCATAAGCCGCCGTACCGGCAGCTGCGGCAAGCATGAGCAAAGATAAACAAAGCAGTTTTTTCATAGCAGAAATCCTCCGATCCTTTTTTGAATATCAGCGTATCAGTCCATATATCCCTTTGCGGTGAGCAGCTCTGCGAGAAGCACCGCGCCGCCTGCCGCTCCGCGCAGGGTGTTGTGGCTCATCGATACCATCTTGTAATTAAACTGCACCGACTCTCTCAGACGTCCGCAGGATATAGCCATTCCGCCGTCGATCTCCCGCGCCGTTTTTATCTGTGGCTGGTCGGGCTGATCCTTTTCCGTATATACATGGATGAACTGCTTCGGCGCATGAGGAAGTCCCAGCTCCTGCGGAACGCCCTTGTAGTCCGCCCACATCTTTTCGATCTCCTCGACCGACGGCTTTTTTACGCCGTCCTTGAATGAGAAGAAGATAGCCGCGGTATGTCCGTTCGATACAGGCACCCTGTAGGTCTGACATTCGATATGCATCTCGTCGGAGGGAACTATCTCTCCGCCCTCGATGCTGCCGAGCACCTTGTTCGGCTCCACTTCGGATTTCATTTCCTCTCCGCCTATATACGGGATGAGGTTATCTACCATATCGGGCCAGGTCTCAAAGGTCTTGCCCGCACCGGATATAGCCTGGTATGTTGTAACGATCGCCTTGTCGATCGGGTATTTCATGTTGATAACTGCCATTGCCGGGAGATACGACTGGAGCGAGCAGTTCGATTTGACCGCTATAAAGCCCCTCTCTGTTCCGAGCCTTTTTCTCTGCGCCGGTATTATCTCGATGTGCTGAGGGTTTATCTCCGGGATTATCATCGGAACGTCGGGAGTATGCCTGTGCGCGCTGTTGTTTGAAACTACCGGGCATTCAGCCTTTGCATATCTCTCCTCAAGAGCCTTTATCTCATCCTTTTTCATGTCTACCGCGCAGAATACGAAATCGACCTGCTTTGCTATCTCCTCAACGTCCTCTGTCGCGTTCATGACCGTCATATCCGCAACAGACGCCGGGATGTCCTCGTCCATAGCCCATTTTGCGCCTACAGCGTCCTTATACGGCTTGCCCGCGCTTCTCGGCGAAGCCGCAAGCGCCTTGATAGTATACCACGGATGATCCGCGAGCAGAGTTATGAACCTCTGTCCGACCATTCCCGTAGCGCCTATGATACCTACATTATAATTTTCTTTCATTGCCTTATCCTTTCTCCGGGCCGGCGGCCCGTATAAAATGATCATCAGCTCCGCTCTCTGCAAGCGGAGCGCTGCTCCGATTAAAAAACGGGTGATAATAAAAAAACAATAGCCCAAATGCTATTGCTTATCTGTTACACACGTATGTGTTATTAAGAGATCAAGCGATAGCACTCCACCGTTAGGTGACAGTCACAGCGTTGTTCACGATATGCCCAGCCCGGATCAAGCGAACGCCCGGACTTCGGCGCTTTCCCCTTTTGCCGCGGTTCAACGAATTTACGCTCTCTTCTCCGCGCGGCTACTCATGAATTGCGCACCTCTACCTTGCTTTTTGTTTATCTATATAAGTATATTATCACGCTTTAAGCCCCGTGTCAAGTATATTTTAAAATAATTTAAAAAATTCCTGCAAAAAATCCCCTCAGTGCAGACGCGACACGTTTATGTTTCTTTCATCTGCTCTGAGGGGGTGTTCAAATTTATCTGCTTTTTACGCCGTTCATTATATTAAGCTCCGTATATCATCAGCGATAAATATTTTAAAGACCCATTTATTGAATGACACTGTTTAAAGTTACAGTAGCCGGAGCGTCGATCCAGTCAACGGATAAACCGAATTCATCCGCTACTGCTCTGACAGGTACGTATAACACATCGTCCACAAATCTGGCGCATACTTCAAGCGGAACATAATAACCGTCCGCACGGTTTTTTCTCATTCCTATCAGATTTGGAAGTATTTCAAGCGTTGTGTCGTCTTTTTCAAGCGTTGCAACATATGTATTTTCGTCAAGATCCACATTGCAGCCGACTTCCGCAAACACATATACAGGCACAAGCAGTCTGTCATTATAAAGTATACACTGATCGGTATACGGATTTTCTTTTCCGTTAAGAATGAATTTGGCCTTGCCCTTTTCCAATGAATAGCTGCCAGCGTAAGCCGCATGTTCGTCAACATATATCGCCGGACATTCATATATAAATCCGTCGGCCGTTCTTTCGATGCCCGAAGTATACAGTATGCCGGGATACAGAGCAAAGGACTTGTCGCTGTCGCCCTCATGATATTCGTACTGCATGGCGAATTCCGTATGCTTCTGCCTAAGCGTCTGTGTTGACGTGTCATAAGCAAACGCATTCATGCCCTGCATTGCTGCGGCGCATAATGCCAGAAAAATTATAAACTTCTTTTTCACTGTAATTCCTCCATTCGGATTTCAAAAAATCTGTGATTATATTTGCTAATGTATTCATACTGTTTCCTCTCTGGTTATGTTATTGTTATAACATAATTGCAATGCGTTTAGCATTGCTACACTCAGTTACAATAAATACATTCCAAGACAAAGCCGTCAATCGGCTTTGCTTCACCTGCTGTATTTATTATAACATAATTGCAATGCGTTTAGCATTGCTACACCCAGTTACAATAAACACATACCGAGGCAAAGCCGATCGTTGGCTTTGCTTCACCTGTTGTATTTATTATAACATTATTATTGACATATTCAATCTTTCTGGCATACTTCACACTGTTTGTTGGCATACTTTACACAGGTTTAAACGATTACTAAAAAATAATACGATTTTCGGCTTATATATTATTATCTGTTGACTGAATTTTACAGGAGCTGCACAAATGAGCAATTCTGAAACGTTCATTTGCAATACTCCCTATGATTTTTATTATATAACATAATATGACAACAAAACTCTTCGTTTTCCTCAAAAAAATCTATCATTCCATCATATTTTTCAACCAAAGCTTTAATGGTTTTTATCCCTATGCCGTGGAGTGATTCATCATTCTTTGAAGTTTCGAGTTCGGCGTTGGATTTCAACACAGACGTTTTAATACTATTGGTTACCAAAATTGAAAGATAGTTTTTCTTTTGTTTAACGTCAACTGTTATTCGCCTGCTTTTTGTATGTTGGGCAGCCTCAATGGCATTATCAAGTAAATTTCCAAATAAAACGCCTATGTCTATAGAATCAAAGTCTTTTAAAACATTTTTCATTTCTTTAACTTCGATATATATTTTCTTTTGATTGCATATAGCTATTTTTGAATTAATTATCGCGTTAAAAGCTTCATTATCAGCATTTACAAAATTTTTCACCTCTGGAAGATATCTGCCGGCAAGATTATTTATATATTTCTTTGCTTCGAGATATTTTTCATTGTCAAGATAGTTTGATATAATAGTCAACTGATTTTGCATATCATGACGTACCGATTTCATTTGCTGCACAAAAGCGTCGGCATTTTCTATATTTTGTTTTGCTATCTCATTGTTTTGCTTTAATAACTTTATTTCTAATTCTGTTTCATAATTTTTATTTAATGTTGAAAAAAAGTAAAAAGTTATAATATTCGCTGTCAAAATTCCTAACATACCGAACAAAATGTAACCGGTTATCTCATCGTGATCCATTGCCGCCAGCATTAAAGCGCTAAGTGAAATCACTGATATTATCGGAATTAATATAAGCATTATCCACGATTTATTCTCTAACGGATTTTTATACCGGTGTCTCAAAATTACCCTGCTGATATAGAAAAGAAGAATTTTGGTAATTATAACGCTTATTACTCTTGTTGTATTAAATACAGTTAGCATATCGTTCGGATCATAGCCTAACAATTGGCACACCATTAAATTGATTCCTACTGCAATTATAAGCATTATTATTTCTATCAACGCTGATATCCAAAGTTTTAATAGAAAATGCCCGTTTAGGAATAGTAATGCATATATAAAATTAATGAGTATAGGAATAAAAACCCCTAAACCTTCAAATGCGACAACATAATTTGCAATACTTAACTCCAAAAATGACAGCAGCCATGCAGATACAAACCCTACCACAGCAGGTCTCCCTCTATATTTACAGCCAAGATAACGAGTAACAAAATCAATAATTATCAATGTTTCTATTAGATTAATTCCTAGTTCAAATATTATTTCAACTATTTTTGTACTTTCCATTTATATACTCCTAACAAATTTTTGGTACTTCACTTTAATATCATTGCTCCGTTCACGGCTTATATTAAAAGTTTCATTATTATGTAGAAGAGCTGTTTTACTTGTCAATTTTTCAATAAAACGGCAATTCAAAATTACACTATTTTGTATCCTTATAAAATGAAAAGGGGCAAGCTGTTGCTCAGCGTCTGAGATTTTGCATCGTATTTGTATTTCACTATTATCCAAATTTTTTATTATTATATAATGCTTATATGCTTGAATATATAAAGTTTTGGTCATATCTATTTCAACCGTCTTGTTTTCAGCAATGAGTTTAAATATAGTTTGTTTTTCTTTATTTTCAGAATCGATTTTAGAAAGCAATTTAGACAACACTATATTTAAGCCCTCTAAATGGCTTTTTCTTACAAACCAGAATGGATGAAATTCATAAGATTGAAAAACTTTATCTTCATGGCTCGTTATAAATACGATATTTACGGCAGGGTTTATGTTTTGTAATGCCTCAGCTGCTTCAAAACCTGTCATGTTCGGCATATCTATATCCAAAAAAACCACATCAGCATAGCAATTTGCAAAAGCCTTTATTAAATTTTCTCCGGTAGAAAAAGCAGTAATGGAATACATTCTTTCATTTTTTTGTAATATTTCTCTCAATTTTGATTCTATTATATCAATAAAATCAAAACTGTCATCACACAGATAGATGTCAACTTTACTTTTCAAAACTAATCTCCTTCCCGCAAAAGCAAATCATCAAGTATATTATACCATACGCATGAAAGTTAAGCAACGGGCTAAAACAACATATTTCACAAAAAATTGTAGATTTGATAATTATATGTTACAAAAAATATTAAGCTTCTTAATCAATACCTTTTTTGTTATAAAAACTTGTTAGTTTTTGCCGTCTGGTAAATCAATGTACCGGAAGCATACGAAAATGAACACTTGCAATAAGCGGGCAAATATGCTAAAATAGTATGAGACTTAAAAAGGAGATACGGGTTTGATGAAAACATCGGATTTTTACTATGATCTGCCGGAGGAGCTTATAGCTCAGGAGCCGCTTGAAAGGCGCGACGGGTCGAGGCTTATGGTTCTTGACAAAAAAAGCGGCGCTGTCGAGCACCGGCATTTTTATGATATAACGGATATGCTCGAGGAGGGAGACGCGCTGATACTGAACGATACGCGCGTGCTTCCCGCCCGGCTTTACGGCGTGAAGGAGGACACGGGCGGTGCTATAGAGTTTTTGCTGCTGAATAAACATTCGCTCGATACCTGGGAGGTCATACTCCGCCCGGGGCGCAGGGCAAAGCCGGGCGCGAGGTTCGTTTTCGGCGGCGGAGAGCTTAGGGCGGAGATACTTGAGGTGATAAACGAGGGTAACAGGCTCGTGCGGTTCGAGTACGAGGGTCTGTTCGAGAACATTTTGGACAAGCTCGGTGAAATGCCGCTGCCGCCTTATATAACGAAAAAGCTTGAGGACAAGGAGCGGTATCAGACGGTGTATTCAAAGCACACGGGAAGCGCCGCCGCGCCCACAGCCGGACTGCATTTCACGCCGGAGCTGCTTGAAAGGATAAAGGCAAAGGGGATAAATATAGGCTATGTAACGCTGCATGTGGGGCTGGGAACATTCAGACCCGTAAAAGCGGACGATATATCCGACCACAAAATGCATTCCGAATATTACGTACTGCCCGCAGAGACTGCGGAGCTTATAAATTCCGTAAAGGCCGCGGGGAAAAGAGTGATATCCGTAGGCACGACCGCAGCGCGTACTCTTGAGACCGCCGGGCTTAACGGACTGCCCCTGAAGCCCGCTTCCGGCTGGACGGATATATTCATATACCCGGGCAAGGAATTCCGCGTTGCAGACGCGCTGATAACAAATTTCCACCTGCCCGAATCGACGCTTATAATGCTCGTTTCCGCTTTGGCGGGCAGGGAGAACGTGCTTCGCGCATATGAAATTGCCGTAAAGGAAAAATACCGCTTTTTCTCCTTCGGCGACGCTATGTTTATAAAATAATAATGCGGTATACTGAAAGGGGATAACGAATGTTTAAAATTCTGCACACAAACGGCGCGGCAAGGCGCGGAGAGTTCAGAACGGTGCACGGCGTGATACAGACTCCGGTGTTCCAGAACGTTGGTACGATCGCGGCGATAAAGGGCGCGGTCTCGACTATGGATCTGAAAGAGGTAGGCTGTCAGGTCGAGCTTTCAAACACATACCATCTGCATCTGCGTCCGGGAGATAAAATAGTATATAAGATGGGCGGACTGCATAAATTCATGAACTGGGACAGACCGATACTCACCGACAGCGGCGGTTTCCAAGTCTTTTCGCTGGCGGGTCTGCGCAAGATAACCGAGGAGGGCGTGAGCTTCAGCTCGCATATAGACGGCAGGAAGATATTCATGGGTCCGGAGGAGAGTATGCAGATACAGTCGAATCTTGCCTCGACGATAGCGATGGCGTTCGATGAATGCATAGAAAATCCGGCTCCGCGCGATTACGTGAAAAAGTCTATAGACAGGACATACCGATGGCTTGAGCGCTGCAAGACCGAGATGGCGCGGCTGAACGGTCTTGACGGAACGATAAACAAGGCGCAGATGCTGTTCGGGATAAACCAGGGCGGAACGTACGACGATCTGCGAACGGAGCATATGGACAGGATAGCTAAGCTGGAGCTTGACGGGTACGCGATAGGCGGGCTTGCAGTAGGCGAGAGCCATGAGGAGATGTATCACATTCTCGACGTTGTGATTCCGCACGCGCCGGAGGACAGGCCTCGGTATCTTATGGGCGTTGGAACGCCGTCGAACATAATCGAGGCCGTGGCGAGGGGCGTGGACTTCTTCGACTGCGTTATAGCCTCGAGGAACGCGCGCCACGCGTTCATATTCACACGGAACGGGACGATGAACCTGCTAAATCAGAAATACGAGACCGACCCCGAGCCGATAGATCCCGAATGCGGCTGCCCGGCTTGCCGCAGCTATTCGAGGGCGTATATACGCCACCTGTTCAAGGCTAAGGAGATGCTCGGCATGCGCCTTTGCGTATTGCACAACCTCTATTTCTATAATCATCTGATGGAGGAGATACGGCTGGCGATAGAGGAGGACAGATTCGACCGGTTCCGCGCGGAAAATGTTGAAAAACTGGCTAAAAGGATATAACCTATGCAAAGACGTCTCCTGCCTCTGTAGGCGGAGAGGGACATTCGTCATTTCAGCGGGAGCTGTGATATCCGGCTGAAATGATGAGGAGCTGACGCTCCCTGTGCAGGCAAAGCGGCGCATTTGCTGCAATCTAAATAAGGACGGCGGAAGAACCGGGCAGTTCTGTTCCGCCGTCATTTTTTTTTGCCGGTCACATTTCCTTTTTACTGAGTATAATGCCGCCTGCCGCTGTAAACAGCGCGATGTAGACGATGCATATGATAATGAACGGGACATATCCGCTCTCCATCATCTGCTGCGGCGAGTTTGAATTCATGCCGTAAGCCATGAGCGAATAGGGCCATATATGTCCGAGATCCTTGACGAGAAACACAAGCCCGGATATACCCCCGGCGAAAGCAAGCCCTACCGGAAGCGCAAAGCTTTTTACGAGCATCGATATAACGAGCTGCGCCGCCGCCATCACTGTGCCGCCGAGAGTGCCGAAAAGACACCAAACGGCCGTTTCCCTTAGCGGCAGCGCGCCGCCCATGCCTATGAGCCTGCCGGATATGATGAACAGCGCGCCTATCCATATCTCGCTTATGAGTATCATAAACGCCGTTATGATAAGCTTGGATGTAAACACCATCCATTTTGGCGAGGGCATGGTAAGAGTTTTGTTCCAATTACGGTTATTCTGTTCAAGACGCATTATATATGAACAGTATATGCCTATCATTATAGGGAGGAAGAAGTAACAGGTGAACAGCGTGTGCTGCGTCCACAGGCTGTACCATTCGCTTGTGAGGATCTCGGAATTGCCGAGATAGTTCACCGTTCCCAAAACGGCGGGGACAATGGGCATGAGTATGAACGCTGTCCAGACAGGCGAGCGCCTGAGCTTCATCCTCTCCGCCTTTAAAAGCTTAAATAACATATTTCATATCTCCTTTCTGCAAAACATGTATTTTCCGAGCGCATAGAATACTGCCGCGTATACGGCGGCAGCAGCGTATGCCGCCGGCTCGGTATGCATCATTTCAAAATACGCAAATTCATACCGCGTTTCCTGCGTCCAGCCGAATAGACCGATGAACTGCATCGCTCCGTACAGTCCCCACGGAAGCGAATTGCGCAGCGCCGGGAACTGCGGCAGGAACATTGAGAACACCCCGGCGAACGTGCCTATCACACCTGCGAAAAAAGACGCCGCCTGATTTTTAAAGAGCATGGAAAGACCGTGCTGGAAAAAATATATGACCGCCGTGGGCGCGGCGATACAGGCGAGATAACGGAGGTAAAGCCCCATGGGCGGCTCCCCTTCAAATCCTACAGCTATACCGAATACGAGTATGACGACCCAATATATCAGCACGGACAAGAGCATTGTCACGAGACCCGTTATCAGCTTTGCGTCATAGATCCTGCCCCTTTTTTCGGCGGCGAAAAGCTGCTTGAACGCAGAGCCCTTGTGCTCGGCGTCGGCAAGGCGCGAGGCGGTAACAGCGGCGGCGATAGGGAAGAATATCCCGTTCACCAGCGGGAGCTGGTAGAGAAAAAGCAGCCAGCCGTTTTTGATAGTGAAGCCGGAGCCGGGACCGGAATAGTCGCCGTAGAGCGAGAATACCAGTCCCGCCGCAGTCACCGCAAGCAGGGAAAGAAAGACGTATCTGCGCCGCATTTTTATAAGCTCGCATTTTAAAAGCCTGATCATAAGCTCACGTCCTTTCCGGTCAGGGAGAGGAATATCTCTTCAAGAGTTTTTGACCTGTCAGTTTCATGCAGCATATTCAGCGGCCCCTGATACATCATCCTTCCGTTTGCGATTATCCCGATATCCTCCGCCATCTGGTCTATCTCCGAGAGCAGGTGGCTTGAAACTATGACCGTCATTCCGTACTGCTCCGGCAGCGAGCGTATCAGCTCGCGCATTTCCTGTATGCCGGCCGGGTCAAGCCCGTTCGTGGGCTCGTCGAGTATGAGCAGCTTCGGGAACGAAAGCAGCGCGGATGCGAGCCCCAGTCTCTGCTTCATGCCGAGCGAGTATGCGGAGGTCTTTTTGCCCTGCTGCCTGTCGAGGCGTACTATTTGCAGCGCCTTGTCTATGTTCTTTTCGGGCAGACCGAGGATGGTTTGGTATATTTTCAGGTTTTCGCGCGCGGTCAGGTGACCGTAGTACGACGGCGACTCTATCAGCGAACCGATATTGCGCAGGATGCCGAGCCTGTTCCTGTTCGTCAGCCGTTTCCCGAATATCTCAATTTCCCCGTGCGTAGGACGCGCGAGCCCGAGCAGCATTTTAAGCGTTGTTGATTTGCCTGCGCCGTTTGGGCCCAGAAAACCGTATATCCTGCCCTCGTGCACCTCCATATCAAGGCGGCTCACACATTCTATTGCTCCGTATTCCTTTGTAAGACTATGTGTTTTTACTGTTTCCTTCATAGCCGGTCTCCTTTCGGTATTTAATGTCATGCAGACTGCGGAACGTGCGTTTTGCGGTCTGTGAAGGTATGATAGCACACTAAGCTGTAATAAAGCTTGATCTATCCTTAAATCAACCTTAAATTTTTTCCGGGACTTTAAAAATGGCGCCGTGTGTGGTAGAATAGATATATCATATATCAAATGTTCGGAAACGGGGGATATTTATGCAGGAGCTGATGAATAAAAAGATATTGGTCGTGGACGACGAGCCAGAGCTGCTGAAAATGATAGAAGAGATATTGTTTTCGGAGGGCTTTTTTCAGATATATACGGCCGGGAGCTGCAAGGAAGCGCTGGAAACGGCGCGGTCTCAGCCCGTGGCGCTTTTTCTGCTGGATATAAATCTGCCCGACGGAAACGGATTTATGCTGTATCAGGAGCTGCGCAGGATATCCGCCGCGCCGGCGGTGTTTCTGAGCGCACGGGGCGAACCGGAGGACAGGCTGCGCGGGCTGGGACTGGGCGCGGACGATTATATAGTCAAGCCGTTTCTTGCCGGCGAGCTGGTTTTGCGGATAAAAGCGCTGCTGCGCCGTACCTATGGGCTTGACGCTGAGGAAAAGGTCTTTTTCGCCGGAGCGCGCAGGGTCGATCTTGAAAATGCGTCGGTGACGACGGACAGCGGAGAGATACCGCTGCGGGCAAAGGAGCTGATCCTGATAAAAAAGCTGTGGGAGAACAGGAACAGGGTAGTGACGAACGACGCTTTGTGCATGGCGGCATGGGGCGAGGACTATTACGGACACGAGAACAATCTTATGGTGCAGATAAGGCGGCTGCGTGAGAAAATAGAGGAGGCTCCCTCGCACCCCGTGCATATCATAACGATGAAGGGACTGGGCTATAAGCTGGTGAATGTCAATGAATAAGACTGTATTTAAAATTTTCGGCATATTCGTACTGTCGGCGGCCTTTATATCAACGCTGCTGCTGGCCATCAATGCCGTCGGCATCGCGCTGCTCAGCAGCGATACGGAATACGACGCCGAAAAAATGCCGGGGAGACTGCTGAGCGGCATAAGCGAAAGCTACGGCAGCGGAACGGAAGCGGAGCTGCCGGAGGGCTGGTGGAGCATGCTCATAGACGTGAACGGGAACGTGGTCTGGGAGCAGGATAAGCCCGCGGACGTACCGGATAAATACACAATAAACGATATAGCGGCTATGACGAGGTGGTATTTGAACGATTACCCCGTTTATGTGCGGACTGAGGACAGCGGGCTGTTCGTTCTCGGCAAGCCCAAGAATTCCGTGGGGAAATATGAAATTGAATATTCAATGGACTGGTTTTACACACTGCCGAAGCGGATGATATATGTGCTCGCGCTGAACTTGCTGCTTGCCGCGGCTATGGCGCTCATATTCGGTATGCAGCTGTATAGGCGGCTCAAAAGCCTTATGGATGGTATAAACGACCTGCGGCGGGAGAAAACGGTAAAGCTGAAGGAACGTGGCATATTCAGGGAGGTGTGCCAAAGCCTAAATCAGACTTCACGGGCGATAGAGCGGAAGAATGCGGCGCTCAGTATGCGCGACAGCGCGAGGTCAAACTGGGTCGCGGGCATATCGCACGATATCCGTACTCCGCTTTCCGTTATCACGGTCTGTTCCGAGGCGCTGAGCGGAAACGGTGCGCTGACGGAGGAGAGCCGGAAAAAGGCGGAGGTGATATTGTCGAACAGTATAAAGATAAAAAGGCTCATAGACGATCTGAATTTGATATCATCTATGGAATACGACATGCAGCCGTCCGGAAAGGCTCCGGTGAGGATATGTCCGCTCATACGCAGAGCTGTAACGGAGCTTATAAATAACGGGCTTTCGGACAGCTTTTCTGTGGAGCCGGAGCTGAAAGAGGAAAAGGCGGTGGTTTTAGGAGATGAAAAGCTGCTGGAACGGGCGGTGTTCAACATCATAAATAACGCTGTCAGCCATAACCCGGACGGATGCAGGATAATGATAACCGAGGATATAAGTGAAAATAATGTGTGCATAGTCATATCCGACAACGGAACGGGCGTACCGGACGAGGTGATAGAGGGTATGACCGAGATACCGAAAACGGCGCACGGGCTGGGGCTGCCCATGGCGTACAGGATAGTGAAAGTACACGGCGGGGATCTTGAAGCGTATAACGATAACGGCTTCACCGTGCGGATAACGCTGCCCCTGAAATAAACCGAGCCGCGCCGGGATCTGTACAGGTCATGCGGGTGGATTTTTTTGTGACCTATTGACTTTTCATATCTTATATGAGAGAATGGGAGTATAAGGATAACCTATTTGGTTATTCTGCGAGTATTGGATCGGGCGCTAACGCCCATAATGCTTTAAGCGCTTAGACCGCTTACTCGGTGGCAGAGTAGGCGGTTATTTTTTTATGTAAATGATTATAAGTAATATTAAAATCAACATTATTGTTACATCATCCATAACTGACACCTCCATTCTATCAGGTGTAGTGTAGAATGTTTTATGTATTATTACGAAAACCCTAATGGTCATGCGGGGGTACAAAGTTGTTCTGTGAAAATCGATGAATTCCTATCCTTGTTTCTCTTTCTAATTGTCCTATATCCTGATTTACATTACTTATTGCTCTATATTAATTACATTGAAAACCATCTGGTTTGCAACTATAAAATTGATTATATTTAAAGTGACTTTTTTAAGGAATGAAGGATAACTATAAATTATCATGGATGTGCAGTGGATCATGTATAGAAGATATAAAAAAATTGATGTAAAGAAATTGTTGATGGAAATGTACCCAATAGGTTTTGATATGCTATCTAATGAGGAAATAGAGAACAATATAAGCTATTATAACTCCGTTATGAGACGTCTAAAAGAAATATCTTCATACTCTATATATAATTCTAATATTTTGCGTAATAGCCACTGTGTAAACGAATCAGTGCTTAAAGAAAACTTTCTAAGAATTGAGTCTATAATAGAGAAAATAAGTGCTAAAAATCTTCTTGAACATTCTGAAGATGATATTTTTCAAGAAAAAATAAGTCGGCATGAACCGTTGATGATATTGGATGGTAAATATTTAGGTATTGAATCTAACAGCATTGTCGCAATCCTTGGATCAGGTGCACTTCCTATAACAGGACTGATATTAGCTAAAAATTTCAGTTGTCATGTAATATGTATAGATATGGATAATGAATCATTAGAAATTTCTCGTAAAATAGTGGAAAAACAAGGGCTGATATCTCATTTTAGTTTTATTAATGCAAATGTTCTTGATTTGGACTTTATTAAATGTGATTTTTCGCATATTGTTATGGTTGCTTTCTTAAAACAAAAAGATGAAATTATAGACCATATTTATAAAAAAGGATCCAATATAAAACTATTGTTGCGACAACCTCGAGGTCTATATTCCTGTATATACGAAGTGTGCAATTTGTGCAATTTTTTGGATAAATATAATATATTGTTTGAAGATGCAGCATTTGAAAGGGATCATTATTCGTCTGTTATTATGGAAATGAGGTAATAAGTGTATGAAATATCAAACAGGTTTAAAGCATTTAGAAACAGATCTGATCCTTAATCCCACTGAAAATCTTATGTATCTTTTTGATTTGGATGACTACAATCATATAGATGGATTGTATATAAATAATAAACTTTTCACCCCAAATACAGATCCTTTAAACTTAACTGTTTTATTTTCAGGTAGAGAAGGGCATGAATGTGCAATAAGAGCAATAGAAACAAAGTGGAAAAAAGCACTTAATGCAGATCATATTTCTATGAGTTTATTATCTGGTCTACATGCACACACAATCACTTTTATGGGAATTGGGAATATTGGCGATAAAGTTATACTTTTGCCAGAAAATGCGGGTGGACATCATGCGGCTCGCGGTATACTAAACAGACTCGGATATATTGTTGAGGATATGGTCATAGATATCGACCATCATTGCATAGATATTGATAAGACGATAGCAAAAATTAGGCATAATCATATAAAATTTTTGTTTGTTGACAGAAGCGATGGTTTAAACTACGAAGATTTCAGCAAGCTAACATCGTCTGTTGATACTTGCAATATATACGATGCTTCACAATATATTACTCATATATTATCAAATGACTATATATCACCATTTGATATGGGGTTTCATATAATGCTTTCTACGTTGCATAAAAACTTTCCTGGACCTCAAAAGGCGATTATATGCGAAAAAAACGCCAGAGAGTATTGGCAGTTAATAGAAGATGCCGTTTTGGAGTTTGTTTCGAGTACACATATCAGAACGACTTATTTAGCAGGAGAAGTATTGGAAAAGAACTTTGATATCATAAGAAAATATTCAAAATTAATGCTTCAAAATACGTCAGTTTTGAATAATGCTTTACTTAGTTGTGGAGTTCCTATAGTAGATAGAAACACAGATCAGCCAATAACACAGCAAATATGGATAACATGTAATAGTCCTAAAGATGCATATGATTTTTTTAAACGATGTGAATACGAACATTTGCTGATAAACTATCGTCATCTACCATATTCTCTAGGTTATGGTGCCAGATTAGGAACGGCAGCAGCCACACTTGATGGACTTAGACCAGAGCATTGCGAAAAATTAGCATTTTATATATCAAAAATATATTTTTCCAAAATGCAATATAATGATAGGCAAGAATTAAAAAAGCTAATACACAATATAAAGGAGACTAAATATGATTAATCATAAACGGTGGGCTATACATTATGATGAAGACAGAAACTATGATCCTTTAACTGCTCAGATTATTTTAAACTACTGTAGTCCGTCAAATAATATTAAAATTTTAGATTTCGGATGTGGTACAGGAAACTATTTAAAGTTTTTTTCAAAGTTTAATCAGTTTGAACTTTTTGGCATTGATCCCTCTGAAGATATGCTTGAAATAGCACGTGCAAAATGCAATGATATAAATATACAAAAAGGCGATCATGCGAATATCCCATTTGAAGATAATACATTTGATATTGTGTATATGATAGATGTTATTCAGCATATAAATAATAATCATATGTTATTTAGTCAAATTCACAAGATTTTAAAAAATAATGGAATTCTTTTTGTATTGACGATTTCACATGATCAGCTTAATAAGAGACCATGGAATAAGTTTTTTAAAGAGGCCTTCAACGTTCAATGTTCCAGATTCCCACACATCAACAATTTGATACAGATTGCACAAAGTAATAAATTGTATCACGAAAATACAATAATTATTGAAGAACAAAGAACCGAATTCATTCCGCGTAGTTTCCTTAATATTGCAAAAAACAAAGAATATTCTTTTTTTTATTTAATAAGCGAGGAAGACTATAGAAATGGAATATCTTTATTGCAAAAAGCAATAGAGCAAAAACAAACATGGGAGTATATTCACGGAGAAACAATGTTGATTTTTAAAAAAGCGATGACCTAATGTTGAAAAGATTATTGAGAGGCAAAACTTTTTATGTTTTGCCTCCAAGATTAATCTCGCAGATAAACATATTTTCTCTTGCAGAGCAAAAGAACTGATTATTGAATTATAATAAATAAGCATTGATATATTTTTAGTATGTCTATCGGTCTTATTTTTTGATCTTTATTTTCCAAATATTCTATTATTGCTAACTCACGGCGATAATTGTTTTTATTACAAACTTCTTTCAAACTAACAATATCATCCTTGAAAAGAGCTATTTGTTTATGTTTGCATTGGAATTTATAAAGTGCCTCAAATAATTTAATCCTTAAGTCTGAATATTGATTATTGCTGTTTTCACCATGCATAGCATAATATTTATAATATTCAGAAATATGTAATTCGATTTCCTTATTCTCAAAAACTTCTTGCAAATTTAAGATATTATTTATCAGTTTTATTTTCAACAATATCGTATGTGAATAAGCCGCATATTCATATGCCTTTATTTGCAAAGCTTTCCGCTGATAATCTTCAGCTATGCTTAAGCAATATTTTATGCTTGTTTCAGGTGCACTATACAGGTATAAATCTACTAGCCTTAATGCAACATGTCGCTCATTGTTTATAGAAAACTTTAGCATTGTTTTATAAGTGTTTTGAAAATAATACTCTGCTCTGCTAACATATATATTTTCATCAAATCTATTTTCTGATTGTATGTTTATACCAAATGATCTAATGTCTTCGTTTTTGGGGAATTTATTCCATAATTTTATTTTAAACAGTACATCATATAACAGATAATCGCCCAAACAATATGTTTGAACATAGGTATCAAATTCGTGTAATTTGATACTTAGTTGCTGTCGTAATATATTCATGACAGGATTTTCTGAATGTATCTTCTTATGGTCTAATACACCAGATAAAAAATATACTTTATAATAGTCAAAATACCATCTTCTGAGTAAATGCAATCCTTCGTATGGTTCGTTGTGCAAAATAACATAAATATTATCTTTTATTAGTTCGGAATCGTATGCATAATCATAGAAATCGAACTTGCCATAATGCATATTTATATGTTTTGCCCAATATGATATTCCTAAACTTATATATGGATTGTTAATATCAGAAAATCTTTGTAATTCGTTATTAAATTCTATGTAATATTTGTGTTTTACTTCAAATAATTCCAATAGGACTTTAGGATCTTTTGAAATATGAAAATGTTCTAGATATAGTTTTTTAGCTTCATATTCATCTCCACCAATCGCATTTAACACAGCTTCTTCACGCATAAGTGATAACTGTCGTATTTCAGTTACAAATGGTTTATAATTCTGCAATGTTGATAGCATAAGCTTTTGATTGCTACTGTTTAATATTTTATCAAACAAAATTTCATTATATCTATCACCCAATAGATCGCGGCATATTATACTGTAATACCAGCAGATAACAATATTTTTATTTTGGTAAATTTTATATAATTTTACACTTGTAGCCTTAATTACATCAAAGTTCTTTCTAAAAGTAGCCAATTTGAATAGATAATATCGGGATAAGGATTCATGTAAAATATATTGTTTATTTTTCATATCATAAAGACCTTTTTCCAAGAATCCGGCTTGTAGCAGTTTTTTTACAAATTTTTTTACTGTTTTTAGGGGAACATCGCCGCACACATTCAACAGATCTTTAATATCGAAAGTACCTGTAAATTGACTTAAAAGAATTATTCCTAATACTATCTCTAATTCTTTTTTGCCTATTGTGTGGTTATATAATGATTCAAAAAGAGCCATTATAAATTTATGTTTGTATTTTTTGTAAATGCAAAACATTTTATATACATGTATATACAGGATACTACATTTTTCAAAATCCGTTTCGTTAAAATACAGCATTTTACAGAAGGCGAGATATTCATTTTGATCTATTTCTAAATTAAATATATGTCTATTGCTAACAGACATATTGTTTTGTGATAATTCTATCTTATTTGTTTCAGATAATAGCTTATATATGGAATCTATGGAATGAACATTATTGATAAATTCTTCAGGTTTGCGCATAATGGCAAACACAGCAAATGCTCTATTGCTTGCGGTGATTATTTGTTCAAGTAACTGTATAAAGGAGCTTTCGCTTTCTCTATGTATATTATCGATAATTAACAAGCTTTTATCGTATTTGTTCAAGTTATATTCTTCAAAAAGTTTAGCAGTATTTGCTGAAGCATCACAGTCACAATAATATATATTTTTCTCTATTTTATTAAAGAGCTTTCTATTCTTGCTATTTATAATCAATTGTTCCAAAAACAGCAAGATGCTGGTGGTTTTCCCTGAATAAGCTTCACCGACAATAAAAACGATTTTCGATGATTTGGTGTCATCTTTTAATAAATCCATCATGATTTGAGCAGTATCATTTTGATACTGCAATTCTATTCTATGGTATTTAAAAAATATATTAATCAGTTTATTTATTGACGAAGCAATGAGAATATTACCAGTTTTGTGGTAGTAATTTAACAAGCATTTATAACAAAATATTTTTAGGTTTTTGAATATGTTTTTTATACGTTTAAAGAAAATAGGTGATATAGATAGAACAAATATACCTATATCAATAAAAAAAGAAAACTTGCCATCATTTGACAACTCAAAGTTATCAAAATTTATATTCAATTTTGATATAATTGATTTTAAAATAATAAAAAGTAAAACACTTGCCCAAAAAGGCAGTGCCTGCAAAAACATCTCCAATGTTTTATTGAAAAAATTAATTTTTTTTAAGTCCATATGTACTATACCTCTATAATTTTTCCGATAATTTATAGTTATCCTTTATTTCTTACAGCATTATTATACCACATATATCTTTTAATGTCAAACAAAAAATGATATTATTTCACATATTTTTCATAATATCTGTTTGGATTTTTTTGTATAATAGTTCATATATCGACATCTGCTTAAAATTGATATATAATTATAAATAAAATACTATTCGGACAAAGGAGTATTATAAATGATAGAATTATATGGTTTGATCAAGTCGTATCTTGCATATTGCGACAAAGAGAAACATCTCAGTAAGCATACAATTAAAGCTTATAAAATAGATCTCTCTCAATTTTATTCGTATAAAAACGATATGAGTATTTCAAGAGAAGATTTGTTAAGATATATTCATTATTTACATGAAAACTATAAACCAAAGACGATCCGGCGTAAGATAGCAACACTCAAAGCTTTTATCCACTATTTGTATTATCAGGATATAATATTGAATAACCCATTTGATAAAATTGACACGAGCTTTAAAGAGCCGTTACTGCTGCCGCGTACGATCCCCGCATACCTTATTCAAAAAATGTTGTCAGTTTCTTATAAAAGAATAAATATCGCTCGTACTGCTGCATCAAAAGCTGTTGCCATACGAAATACATCCGTTTTAGAACTGCTGTTTGCCACAGGAGCCCGTGTTTCTGAGATCTGCTCATTAAAACCGGACAATATAGATTTGGATGCGCATGTGATACGCATTCTTGGCAAGGGTTCAAAAGAGCGTATCATTGAGATAGAGAACTATGATGTTTTGTCAATTCTAAAACGATATTACACTATTTATAAAGATGATATCATATCTTATGATTTTTTCTTTTTAAATAACCGTAAGAGTCGTCTTTCGGAGCAGTCTGTAAGGTTTATGATAAAAGGTCTGGAAAGAGAAATAGGATCTCAAATACATATTACGCCTCATATGTTTAGGCATTCTATGGCGACTATGCTGCTTGAAGAAGATGTTGATATACGATATATACAGAGGATATTGGGGCATAGCTCCATAACCACAACTCAAATCTATACGCATGTGACATCTTCTAAACAAAAAGAAATATTGCGGACTAAACATCCCAGGAACAAAATACACATTATATAAGATAAATACGGCCGTTAAATATTTGTTATGGTCTTATAACGCAGCTTGTTACTTTAATATTAAACAGTATAAATTAGATAAAGGAGCTGCTGCGTTATTTTATAGAATTAACGCAACAGCTCCCTGTTTTCCTGCGTTCGTTATTGAAGCTTGAACGCCTTTGACACGGAGGCGCCTGCCGGTTCGCCGTATTTGTGGACCGCAACGTTGATATCCGTCTGCTCGTCTCTTAAAAGATAGGTCTCCTGAACGGTTATCGTATCGTTCGGCTCAACGGACTCCATAGCCGAGCTTGTGTTTATGCCTTCAACGCCCGTCACAACCGCAGACGGAAGATCCATTCCGGACTGCGTTACCTCGGTCTCCATCACGCCCGTAAACATCACGGGCGACGAGGTGTTGTTTTTGAATTTGTATGACACGACAAATACTTTCTTTTCGTCATAGTCGATGACCTTTGCGTCCTCTATCGAAATATTGAAGCTGTCTATCTCGCCGGAATCCTCAAGGGAATCGTCCTCGGCGGATGTATCGTCCAGCTTTTCGCCGCTGACCTTGTCCATATCAACGTCCTCAGCGGTGTTTTCGGCAAAATTTTCGGGCGCAGCCGTTTCTGTTTCCTGAGCGGATTGGTCGGAAACGGGCGGCTCGGTCGTTTTATCCCCGCATGCCGCCATCGAAAGCGAAAGCGCAGCCGCCGCAAATATCAATAATAACTTTTTCAATTCAAACATTCCTTTCTTTTATATACCTGTATGGTGTTTGGTATTCCCTTAAAGCTCCTGTATATACTAACATATCGGACGGAAAAAATCAAGCCATTCAATAAAATTTAATAGTATGTTTACGAATAAAAAGTTTTTCAAATTCTGATTGACATATTTCACTGTTGTGATATAATGATAGAAACAAACAGCGGGGCGGACGCGGGATACGGCGGTATTTTGCGGCAAGCGACCCGAAATGAGAAAAACAGGAGGAACAATATATGCGGGCAAGCGGCATATTGATGCATATTTCATCCCTGCCGTCGGAATACGGGATCGGAACGATGGGCAGGGAAGCGTATAAATTCGTAGATTTTCTGGCGGACGCAAAGCAGAGCTATTGGCAGATACTTCCCATCTGTCCGACGAGCTACGGCGATTCGCCTTACCAGTCGTTTTCGACTCATGCCGGAAATCCTTATTTTATCGACCTTGACATACTTGCGGAGGAGGGGCTTCTGGAAAAGGAGGATTATGCCGGACTTGAATGGGGGAACGACGCGGAGCGCGTGGACTACGAGCTGATATACAAGAACAGGTTCAAGGTGCTCGGGAAGGCGTACGAAAGCTTCAGGAATACCGACAGGACGATGTTCAGCCTTTTCCTTGAGGAGAACGAGGCGTGGATATCAAATTACGCTCTGTTCATGTCGATAAAGGAGCATTACGGCGGCAAGCCGTGGACGGAATGGGACAAGGGTCTCAAGCGGCGCGATCCGCACGAGCTTTGGCGGTTCAAGGAAGCGCACCGGGACGAGTTTGAGTTTTGGGAATTTTTGCAGTACAAATTCTTTGAGCAGTGGAAAAAGCTCAAGGAGTATGCGAACGAACGCGGAGTGAGGATAATCGGCGACATCCCCATATATGTGGCGCTCGACAGCGCGGCGGTGTGGGTATATCCCGACCTGTTCGAGCTGGACAAAGACCTGCTCCCGAAAACGGTAGCGGGCTGCCCGCCGGACGCCTTTTCCGAGACGGGACAGCTCTGGGGCAATCCCATATACAACTGGGACAGGCATAAGGAGACGGACTATAACTGGTGGATAGACAGGCTTCGCGCTGCGGCGGAGCTGTACGACGTGGTGAGGATCGACCATTTCCGCGGCTTCGACGGGTATTACGCGATCCCTTACGGCGACAAGACGGCGGAGAACGGCGAATGGCGGACGGGCCCGGGCATCGAATTTTTCAGGTTTGTGGAATCAAGGCTCGGCAGACTGCCGATAATAGCGGAGGATCTCGGTTTTCTGACGACGTCGGTACTGCAAATGCTGTCCGATTCCGGCTTTCCGGGCATGAAGGTGCTGGAATTTGCGTTCGATCCGCAGGAGGAGAGCAGCTATCTCCCGTATGCGTACGATAAAAACTGCGCCGTGTACATAGGCACTCACGACAACTCGCCTATATTGGGCTGGGCTGAGGAGACGGACGTTGAAACTCTGGACTTCTGCAAAAAATTCCTTGACTATGAGGGTGATATCGGCAGCGGCTTCATATGGACGTTTATAAAAACGGCGTTTGCGTGCGTGGGCGATACGGTAGTCATACAAATGCAGGATTATCTTGAGCTGGGCAGCGAGGCGCGGATGAACACTCCCTCCACCGCCGCAGGCAATTGGCAGTGGCGCATGAAGCGCGGCGCGTATGACGGGGCGCTCGCGGAAAAGATCGCGGATATAACAAGGACATACGGCAGATGTCCGAGGTAAAGGGCTTAAATATATACGGGATATGAGTTCCGTTACAGCCATATAAATGAAAAGACCGAAAGGAGAGAAAAAACATGCAATTGCAGATGTACCATGAAAATTTAAAAACGCTGCATGTCGGCTGCGAGCCGCCCAGGGCGTATTATATCCCGTTTTCGGACGTGGAAACGGCGCTTGGCGGACAGCGCGAAAGCTCGGACAGGTTCATAAGCCTGAACGGACGCTGGGATTTCAAATACTGCGGCAGCCTGTACGATATGCCGGAGCTTGGGGAGATAACGTACAGCGAAAAGATAGCCGTGCCCTCATGCTGGCAGTGCAAGGGCTATGACAGCCATAACTATGTAAACGTTAAATACCCGTTCCCGTTCGATCCGCCCTATGTGCCGCAGGATGACCCGTGCGCTGTGTACGAGCGGCGGTTCAATCTGAAAAAGAAGGACGGACGCCGCTTTTACCTGAATTTCGAGGGCGTGGATTCCTGCCTGTACCTGTGGATAAACGATGAATTTGCCGGCTACAGCCAGGTGTCGCATTCGACGAGTGAATTTGATATCACGGACAAGGTAAAGAACGGCAGGAACAAGGTGACCGTGCTCGTTCTGAAATGGTGCGACGGCAGCTATCTTGAGGATCAGGATAAATTCCGTATGAACGGCATTTTCCGCGACGTATATATCCTTGAGAGGGACGAGGATCATATCCGCGACTTTTTCATAAAGACAGATATAGACGGAACGGTGTCAGTCAGCGCGGATAAGGAAGCCGAATACGAGCTTTATGACAACGGCGTTATGATAGGCGCGGCTTCCGGGAGCGGCGCGGAATTGAAGGCGGAGCAGCCTAAGCTCTGGACGGCCGAAACGCCGTATCTGTACACGCTGGTTATAAAATACGGCGCAGAATACATAGTTCAGAAGATAGGCTTCCGGGAGATAAGCATAAAAGACGGGGTGCTGCTGCTGAACGGGAGCAAATTCAAGCTGCGCGGCGTAAACCGTCACGACAGCGATCCGAAAACGGGCTGTACCATAAGCCGCGAACAGGCGCTGCGCGACCTCACGATGATGAAGCAGTATAATATAAACGCGGTGCGGACAAGCCATTATCCCAATTCGCCGTGGTTCACCGAGCTGTGCGACGAGCTTGGCTTCTATGTCTGCGCCGAGGCGGACATCGAGTCGCACGGCGTATGCGCCTTTTACGGCGCAGATAAGCTGAACCCGTTCGGGCTGATCGCGCAGGACGAGCGGTTCGCAGACGCGATACTCGACAGGGTGCAGCGCAGCGTTATAAGGGACAAAAACAGAACGTCGGTCATAATATGGTCGCTCGGGAACGAGTCGGGCTACGGCGAAAATTTCGAGAACGCCGGGAGATGGGTGAAACAGTACGACCCATCGCGGCCGGTGCATTATGAAAGCAGCGTGCATGAAACGCTGGGGCATAAGAACGACGTGTCCATGCTCGACGTTTACAGCACGATGTACGCGCCGCCGGAGAGCATAGTAGAGTATTTCGCGGATCCGAAAAATAAAAAACCGTATATCATGTGCGAATTTCTCCACGCAATGGGCAACGGCCCGGGCGGGATAAGCGATTATTTCGAGCTGATAGACAGGTATGACGGATTTGCCGGCGGCTTTGTCTGGGAATGGTGCGACCATGCCGTATACATGGGCAGGAAAAACGGAAAGGCGGCGTATTATTACGGCGGAGATTTCGGCGAAACGGTGCACGACGGCAATTTCTGCATGGACGGTCTCGTATATCCCGACAGAACTCCGCATACCGGGCTTTTTGAATATAAAAACGCGCTGCGTCCGATACGTGCCGCGCTCAAGGACGGGGAGCTGGAATTTGAGAGCCGCCGTGATTTCACGGATGTTTCGGAGCTTTACAGGGTCGAATACGAGCTGCATAGAAACGGAGAGGTATTGGAGACCGGAGCTGTCAGCCTGCCGCCCATGGAGCCGCACGGACGCGTCCGCGTTCCTCTGCCGTGCTCAGCGCCCGGCGGCGACAGCTATATAATGCTGAGATATTATTCAAAAACAGAAGAGCCGCTTGTTGAGGCGGGGCACTTCGCGGGCTTCGACCAGCTGCGCCTCTCGAAGGGCAAGGCGTTCGTGCTGCCGGAATGTACGGTTCCAAAGGCGCCGGAAACGGAGGAAACGCAGAAGGAGATAATAATAAGCGGAGAGGGCTTCCGCTATGTTTACGATAAGCGCACGGGCATATTCAGCAGTCTGAGCGCCGGCGGCAAAGACGTTATATCCCGTCCGCTCGAGTGGAACATAATGCGCGCGCCGACGGACAATGACAGAAACATAGTTAAAAAGTGGATAGAAGCCGGATACGACAGGATAGTGGCGAGGGCTTACGAGACGGAAACGGAAAAAACGGATGATTCCGTTATAATATCGGTTCCCGTGAACATAACGGCGGTGCAGATGCGCTCCATAGTCCGGCTAAAGGTGAAATGGACCGTCCGCGGCGACGGCGCGCTGCTGCTTTCGCTCAAGGCGCGTTTTAACAGCGACAAGCCGTATACTGAAATGCCGTTCCTGCCGCGATTCGGGATACGCGCGTTCCTTCCGGCGGCGTACAGCCGGGTCAAATATTACGGCGCGGGCCCCTGCGAGAGCTACTGCGACAAGAATACGGCTTCGTATACGGGTCTGTTCGAGTCGGAGGTCAGGGACATGCACGAGGACTATATAATGCCTCAGGAGAACGGCAGCCACTGCGGATGCAGCTATCTGTCGGTCGGCTCGGAGAACGGCGGCATAGAGGTATACGGAAAGAAATTTTCATTCAATGCGTCGGAATACACGCAGGAGGAGCTGATGCGCAGACAGCATAATTTTGAGCTTGAAAAGAGCGGGAACACGGTGCTTTGCATAGACTACCGTCAATGCGGCATAGGCTCGAACAGCTGCGGCCCGGCTTTGCCGGACAAGGAGAAGCTCAAGGATAAATTCAAATGGAGCATAGCTCTGAAGCCGGTCTGATAAAGAAATAATAATAAAACGGTACTGAGCCCCTCGGTGCGGAAGTATGAAACGGCAAAAAAGCGTTTCATGCCCGCGTTAAGGGGCTTTTTTCTGCGTACAAGAGCTGAAAAAACGTATGATATCAAATAAATAAAACAAATCATCTCAAAAAATGAAAACAGATCGCCCCAAATTATTAAAATAGAATACCTCAAAAAATAAAAATGGATTACCCCAAATTATTAAAATAAAAAGCCTCAAAATATAAAAATAATATTGTTTTTTTTCATCTGATGTGTTAGAATAATAGAAGCGAAGCTATGACAGGAGGTTTGCCTGATGGAATATTTACCAAGAATTTTAGACGATATACTGGAGGAACGGCTGGAGGCGGTAGGAGCCGTTTTGATAGCAGGACCGAAGTGGTGCGGAAAAACCACGACTGCAACGCAAAAAGCAAGAAGTGTTTTAAAGCTTCAGGATCCGGACAAAACGCAGGGATATCTCAGGACTGCCGAGGTAAAGCCCTCGCTCCTGCTGCGGGGCGATAATCCCAGACTTATAGACGAATGGCAGATGGCTCCCGTCCTCTGGGACGCAGTTAGGAATATGGTTGACGAGAGGGGAGAATCGGGACTTTTCATTCTCACAGGCTCGACCTCGGTAGATGAGTCCGCGATCATGCATTCCGGTACCGGAAGGATATCGCGAATGGTCATGTATCCGATGAGCTTATATGAATCAAAGGAATCCAACGGAAAGATATCGATAAGAGAGCTGTTCGATGATCCCGATACGGATATAGACGGTATAAGGTCAGAGCTGTCTATAGAAGAGCTTGTATTCGCGGCCTGCCGCGGCGGATGGCCTTCATCGCTGAATAAAAAGACCGAAAAAGCCATGCTGTTTGAAGCACAGAATTATATCAGCAATATCTGCGACAGCGACGCGTCCACCGTAGACGGAGTAAAAAAAAGTCCGGAACGGGTGCGGGCGATACTGCGCTCATATGCCAGGAACATTTCTACTCTGGCGGCAGATAAGACTATTTTACAGGACGTTTGCTCTAATTACAGCGATATCACCATGCCTACGCTCAATTCCTATATCAGCGCATTGGAGCGTTTATATGTCATAGAAGATGTTCCGGCATGGTGTCCGTCTATCCGTTCCGCCACTACGATCCGTTCCGGAAAGAAAAAGGAATTTACAGACCCGTCGATCGCTGCTGCGGCGCTCGGGATATCGCCGCAGACGCTGCTTATGGATCTGAATACTTTCGGCTTTATTTTCGAGACCCTATGCATCCGCGACCTTAAGGTATATTCGGCGGCGCTGGACGGTTACGTTAACTATTACCGTGACAGGTACGGTCTTGAAGCGGACTGTGTGCTGCACTTGGCGGACGGACGGTACGCATTGATCGAATTCAAGCTTGGGAGCCGTGAGATAGAAGAGGGCGCAAAACATCTTCTCGGGATAAAACAGCTTATCCGAAAAGCGAATGACGAGAAGAGGGCGCGCCTGAGGGAACCGGATCTTATGATGATAATTACGGGCGAGGAAATGGCGTATACAAGACCGGACGGAGTAAAGATAATACCCATAGGTGCATTGAAAGACTGAAAAAAAGAACAGCGGCGCACGCCCGCCCGGGGAGACGGGAGGCGGCTGCTGTTCTTTTTTGCGGGGCAGGGCGGTCACATCGACTGCATTATGCAGGTGCTTGCTCTGCCGTTTTCTATCTCGATTATCGCATATGTCCCGCCGTAGAGCGTGCTGCCGGGGTTGAGGAGCTTTACTCCGTCCGTCTCGCCCTCGTACTGTATATGCGTGTGCCCGAATACCGCCATGGAACAGCCGCGCTCAGCTGCAGCTTCCGCCATGGTCGCATAGTTCATCTCATATTTCACCCTCTGCCCGTGACCGTGCGCAACGAATATGCGGACGCCGTCCGCTTCTATAACAAGCTCCCCGGGCGCTTTTGTCCAAATATCATTGTTGCCCTGAACGTATCTTATGTCCTTTTCCGGAAACATTGCCGCAAGCCTTTCGGCGTCGCTTACATAGTCCCCGGCATGTATGATGACGTCCGCCGGAATCCTCGCTATCGCGTCCGCGCAAATATCTATGTCCCCGTGCGAATCGGAAAAAACAAGTATTCGTTTCATTGGTATGACCATTAAATCCTTTCACAAAGCTGTTTATCTTATGTTACTAATATAATAACATGAAAAAAGCTCAAAGTAAACAGTATCTTTTGAAAATTTTAACCAAAATAAGTGAATTTTATACGCGGTTTATTTCGTAAAACATATAAAAACCACGTCAAAAAGCCGAAAATGCGGAATTTGTCGCGCGATTTGCCGTGTTCGACAACGCAAAACTACAAATTTCGGAGCGCGGTTCTGGTATAATCAATAGGTATAAATGAGATAACTGTAATATGCAGCTGCCGCAAAGCTCTGTGAGTGTGCCGCAGCTGCGGTCATATAAATATAAACAGAGAGGACAATGCTTGAAATGAATCAGATCAAAGCGTCACAGATAAAAGAAACGCTGCGCATACCGCGGCTTGACGATATTGTACCCGCGCTGCTGCTAATGCTCGCCGCGCGCGCACCCGCGCTGGGCGTATACCCGTTCGGCATAGCGTTTTTCGCGGCGGCGTTCGATAAGAGCGTGGCATATATCGGCATAGCCTCGGCGTGTATCGGGCTGATGACCTCAAGCGGCTTTTCGGCGATACCCAAGTACATAATAGCCTATACGGCATATTGGCTTTTCACGCGGATATACAAAAAGCACGAGGAGGTGGTATGCTCCGCGGCATGCGGAGCGGCGTCCCTGCTCGGCGGCGGAGTCATGCTGTTTTCCGGCTTCAACGGGCTGTACGATATTTTTTTGCTGTGTACGGAGAGTATAATTTCCGCCCTTATGTATATAGTATTCAAAAGATCGCGGCTTATGAACGACGACCGGACAAAAAGCGGAGGAATGTCTCAGGAGGAGTATATAAGCGCGGCGGTGTCGCTCGGCGTTTTCATGACCGGGCTGGGCGGGATAGGCATAGGTCCGGTGAGCGTTTCCAACGTGTTTTCGGTCTACGCCGTTATGGTTTGCGCACTGAACGCCCCCGCCGCAGTGGCGGGCTGTACGGGCATGTGTATAGGCTTCATGTCGGCGCTTGCCGGCTCGAACGCGGTGGTCATGATGGGCGTGTACGGCATGAGCGCGGTTTTTGCAAGCTTTATGAACAGCTTCAAAAAGGCGGGCTGCGCCATAGGCTATATAAGCGGCACGGCGGTGACTCTGATATATATAAGGAATATGTACGACGTTCCGCTGACTGCTGCCGATACGCTCATAGGCGCGGCGCTGTTCCTTGTAACGCCGGGTATAGTCCATGAATATTTCAGGAGCTTTTTCACGAGGTCGCTCAGGGTGGAATCAGTCAGTCCCGACCTGCGTATGCGCGAATATCTCACCATGCGGCTGAGGAAATGCGGCGAGGCGTTTTCGAGCCTGCGCGAATGCTTTATGGCGGTATCGGAGGGGCGGCTGAAAAAATATTCCGACGACGTCGGCGTTATCCTCGACGAGACCGCCGACAGGGTGTGCAGCGGCTGCCATATGTGCGGCAAGTGCTGGCAGACCGATTTCCGGCGTACATATAAAAACGTTTTGGAGCTGATAGGCGTGATAGAAAAGGACGGACGGCTGCGGACGGACAATATCCCGGCGCATTTCTGTGAAAAGTGCGTCCGCGCCGGGAGCTTCATAAACGAGATAAACCACGTGTACGAGCTTTATAAGGAGGACATGCTCCGCCGCTCCGACGCGGTCGTGACCCGCAACCTCATCGCCGGTCAGTACGGCGAGCTGAACGCTCTGTTCCTGGGCATGGCGGGCGACGTGGAGGAGGGCTTCACGTTCCTTGAAAAGGAGGAGGAGCGCATAGTTGAAGAGCTTGACAAAAACGGGATAATGCCCTACGAGGTCAGCGCCATCGAGAGCACGAGCGGTAAATGCGAGGTATATCTGCGCCTGCCTCCGGCTATAAAGCAGACGGCGGTGGAGGGGATAATCTCGGAGGTGCTCGGCAGGGCGGTGGCGTACGAGGAGACGGAAAGCGGGCTTAGCCGGTACGTTTCGCGGCCGAGCTACGTTTTCGACACCGCCGCGCTGCAGCTGCCGCAGGACGGCTCAAAGGCGAACGGCGACAGCGTTACGGCGTTCGTTACGGGCGATAACAGGTTTTATGCGATAATGGCGGACGGCATGGGCAGCGGCAGCGAGGCGAAGTATGAGAGCGCTTCGGTGCTGCGCCTGCTGACGAGCTTTTTAAGGTCGGGCTTCAGCGTAAAGACCGCGCTGGGCATACTCAATTCAGCTATGTGCCTCAATATGAACAATGAAAAATATTCCACCGTTGACATAATGTGCGCCGACCTGTATACCGGCGAGACGGAATTTTATAAGATAGGCAGCGCCGAAACGATGATACTCTGCGGCGGCGAGGTGAAGATATTCGCGTCCTCGTCGGCTCCGGTCGGGATCCTTTCCGACATACAGCTCGGCGGCAGGAGCGTAACTCTGCGCGAGGGCGATATAGTCCTCATGATGACCGACGGCATAACCGAGGCGGGCTACACCGTTTCGCGCACCGAATGGATAAAGGATATAATGATAAGACCCTACGACGATATGGAGGCGCTTGCAAAGGCGGTGATGGACGCGGCGCTTGAAAAGAACCGCGGCGTTGCAAAGGACGATATGAGCGTTATGGCCGTGCGTATGCTCAGCTGCTGAACCGGAAGCTTATCAGAAAAAATTTCCGGTATTTATCCGGGGCGTCCGCGGCATAATAATATTGCGCTGAGGCTCAGCGCAAAAACCATTTCTATTGTTCGGGAGGAAACTCAAATGAGCTGCAGTTGTAATCCAAACAGAAGCATCAAGTGTACGGTGACACAGTGCAAGAATCACTGCGGTGACAGCGATTATTGTTCTCTGTCAAGTATCATGGTAGGAACGCACGAATCAAATCCGACTATGATAGAGTGTACCGACTGTACCTCATTCCAGCTTAAGTAAAAGCGGGGATAAGGAACGGTAAAAAAAGAACGGCGCGGAAAAGGCGGACAGGCCTTTCCGCGCCGTTTTTCATATCTCACCACATGAAATCGGAGCGCGATTTCGTTTTGTATTCGGTCGGCGAATAGCCGAATTCCTTCTTGAACGCCGTAACGAAATAGGAGGGGCTTGAAAAGCCGCATTGCTCCGTAAGCTCCTTTACCTTCATTTCCGGGCGCGAATCCATCAGGTGCTTCGCGTGGTCGAGCTTGTACCGCCGCACGGCGTGCGCCGGGGAAAGCCCGAAAGCCTGCTTGAAAAGCACCGAGAGCCTGCCCGTGCTCACGCCGACTATCCCGGCTAAGGTGTCCACGCTTATGTCGGTATGTATGTTCCGCTTTATATAGCTGAGCGCCGGGGCGAGCTGCGCCGAAAGCTCGCTGCGCGTTTCCGATGAGGAACGGCATATCCCCGATATCATGACCAGCAGAGAATACAGCAGAGAGGACGTCCGCGCAGAGCGCAGATCTTCACTGCTATGGTAAATATTATATATTTTATTAAATAAAACATTTATACGGTTGAAATCGTCGTAGTCTATGTTTTTCAGCACCATGCTCTTGCCGAAGCCGAGATAATCGGCTATATTCGGCGCACCGTACCCCGTATATACTATAAAGGGCATCCGCCACGGTTCCGCAGTCGCCTTGTACCGGTGCGGCGTTTTGGGCGCAAAGAAAAACAGGTCGCCCGGCTCTATAGAGTGCTCGGTCTCGTTTTCATCGATATAAATACCCCCCCCCCCGGTGCATATAGATATCTGATAGCTCGGATACCCCTCCGGCCGGTTCACCGGCTCCTGCACCTTGTTTATATCCGCGCCGAGGATATAAACGGGAAGGAGATAATTCCTCATAAGCTCGTATATTTCAGCCATGCTAAGCTCCTCTTTCCAAAAAAATCTCTCATTTTATATTATAAACCTTTATATAGAAAAAGTCAATTTTTTTTTATAAAACGGTCAAAAAATCAGTATTCGGTTATGTATAAATTATAAACGAAACATGAGAAATTTGAAATTTACAAGTCAATATGCACAATGGTATAATAAGTATAAGAATGTATGGGACAGGCAGAATGTGAAAATTTTGCAGTTCCATGGAAGAAATTTTATATAAGAAGGGGGAACCTTAAATGTTAAAAACAAAAACAGCTGCTGTGATAGCCGCGGCGGCAATGGTATCGTCCTTGATACCGATAACGGCAAACGCGGCATATGCGATACCATCAGCTCGAGGCTTGGCAGAGATAACTGATTTCGGCGTGGATAATGTCATCGCCATGTATGAGGTGGAAAACGGCTCTGTTAGTTATTACAGCAAAACTGATGAAAACAAAGAAGCTTTTGAGGCGGAAGCGGCAAAATTGTTTGATAAGGAGATCAACACAAACGTGATGATCAATGTAAGCAAAGATGAAATGCCAAAGATAGGCGGATTTGTGCTGGATGCCGGCGAGGGTAATACATTTGCTGATGTGGCTGAATTAGGTATAAGCTGTGTTGGGCAAAGTGATGGATCGGGCAATGGTGCGCATCTTTATATTTATGGTTCAGATAAAAATATTGCAGAGGCAATTGAAGCAAAAAAAGATACTGATCTCTTGGGTACAAATTTCAGCAGTTTCACAAAGGAAAATCTTGATATAGACATTGCGCATCTTACAGACACGGAAGAAGGTTACTATCAGCTTCCCGGAAATTATGAACAGAGCGGTCTTGCAAATTCATTCTGGAGCGTTTACGAATTGAAGAATGTAAATACAGACTACAGATATTTATTCGTAGGAACACCGGAGCTTAATACTAAGTGGCGCACTGATGAGTTGAAACTTTTCAAGATAGATACATCGCCGCGTAGTCTTACAGCTGAAATAAAAACAGGTGAAGAAACGGGAAGTGTAAAATTCACCAATTCGGATGGCGGTGAAATAACAGAGGCAGCCCCCGGTTCTTCTGTAAAAATCGAAATAGAGATGAAAGACGGCTATGAGTTCGGAAAGCTCAACGTGAACGGCGTAACTACCATGCCCGAGCTGAGTGACAACAGAACAAAGGCAACGTATACGATCGACAGCTTGATGTACGACACCACTATAGAAGTATGGGCTGATCCGGTCGGCAGGCTCACGATGAATGAGATGACAGCTGATGAATTTAGAGAGATCGCGCCGGATATAACAAAATTTATGAATATGCCTGACGGTTTCAGCGATTATAATGTAGCAGAGTCTAAAGACTACGCAGGCTACGGTACTTTTACAGTATATGACGCCGGAGAAGGGAATAAATATAAGCTTAGCGAGGTAATAACCTATGCACGTCCGAATATGCCTGCAAGAGCTCACATTAAGATATTCGGCGCGGACGATCTGTCGGCAGATGATTTTGACAATACAAACGGTGCGAACACAGGAAAGCTTACAACAATTACTCATAAAGGTGAAGGCAGCGATCCTAACTTTTTCGGTACAGGAGACTATACTACCAATAAAGATACCGGCGGAACGGATTCTGTCAGAGGCGATTACAAGGTGACGGAAAACGATGGTTACAGATATATAATAATCCATTCTGACCATAAAGTTATGCTTTCGCTCACCGAGCTGAAAATATACGGCACTCTCATAGAGGGAGAGAAAACGCACGACAGCGATTATTTCGGTTTTGAAGCATCGGAGGAAGAGCTGAAAGGCTACAACAGTATCGCCATAAAGCTGGACGACGAGGATACATACACCTCCGGCTGGACAGCGCCTACATCCTTTAACGGTGAAGCTACTGTAAAATATGCGGTAAAAATAACAGATCTTCCGGCAGACAAGACTGTAACGGACATGAGACTTTATAAAGCAGACACCGTATCGGCGGAATAAGAATGGGAGGTATAAAGAGTATGAAAAGAATGGCTTTTGAAATGCCGGAGATGAAGATAACGGCGTTTATGGAAGAAAACATAGTTACACAAAGCGGTATAAACGGTACAAAGCTGGAAGTAGAACCGACTGACGGATATGTAACAGCGGAAAAGAACTTCAAGGACTTTCAGAAAGCGATCGAGTTTACTTGGTAAATCCGTTTAAAACGCAAAATAACGCATAAATAGAAAAACAGTATGTTCATAAACAGCGCCGCTGCGGAGCATACTGTTTTTTTTAACCGGCAGGAGGGCTTTATAAAATTTTTATAGCATAAGTTTTTACGTTTTTTTCTTGTAATCGCTGCAAAATCGTGATATAATAACGATAACAACGATTTTAACGATCGCAGCCTGCAAAGGAGAGAAGTACAGATGGAGTATAAAGAGAGCTATACGGTAGAACTAAAACGTGAAATAAATGCTGACTTCAAAAAAGAGATCATCGCTTTTGCCAATTCGGACGACGGCGAGATATTCGTCGGCGTTGACAGAGACGGTACAGCGGTAGGCGTCGATAACGCCGAAAGGGTCATGGAGCAGATCAGCAATATGATACGGGACGGTATCAGACCGGATCTGACAGCCTATACCTCGATAAATGAAGAAGAGGACAATGGAAAAGCGGTCATTAAAGTTAATGTGCTGCGCGGGGCAAAGCGTCCGTATCATTTGACGGATAAAGGCTTGAAGCCGAACGGCGTTTTTATCAGGCACGGAGTTTCGTCTGTTCCCGCAACGGATGAACTGATAAGGGAAATGCTGCGCGAGAGCGACGGAACAGCGTTTGACAGATCAAGATGCTTAAATCAGGAGCTGACGTTTTCATATGCGGAACAATATTTTGCGGCAATGAAGCTGCCCTTTGGAGACAGTAATAAAAGAACGCTGAATTTGATAGACTCGGACGGATATTATACAAACACGGCGCTTTTGCTGTCTGACCAATGCGAGCATAATATCAAATGCGCTGTTTATGAAGGAACAGGGAAAACCAAATTTAAAATGCGCAAAGAATTTTTCGGCTCGGTCTTAAAACAGATGGATGAAGCATATGATCTTCTGAGTTTAAACAATAATTTGAATTCAACGATAACGGGGCTCAGGAGGACCGATCATCCCGATTATCCTCCGTATGCGCTTCGCGAAGCGTTGCTCAATGCTATTGTCCACCGTGACTATGATTATTCGGGAAGCACGCTTATCAATATCTATGACGACAGGATCGAATTTGTATCATTGGGAGGCTTGGTCAAGGGGCTGACGATACAGGATGTGATGAGCGGTATATCGCAGTCAAGAAATCCTGTTCTTGCCAATGTGTTTTATCGTCTGGAACTGATCGAGAGCTATGGTACGGGGATACGGCGGATCATAGAAAGCTATGAGGATCATCCCGAAAAACCGTCCTTTGCTCCCGCTCCCGCTTCCTTTGTTGTAACGCTGCCCAAAATGTCCCGATATGAAGAGGACGGCATGAGCGATACAGAAAAAATACTGACGGCTATAGAAAAGAAAGGTCAGATAAGCCGTAAAGAGATAGAGGGTATACTCGGCGTTTCTAAATATCCTGCGATCCGTGCCGTAAATGAGCTGCTTGCGGAAAACAAGATAATAAAAACAGGCGCAGGCCCGGCAGTGAGATACAGGTTACAGAAATAATGCTCTTAAAGCAATTTAAAATAAAAAACGGGGTGTCTGTTTGGCACTGCCGAATTTGAAAGGAGAGGTCAAAGATGAAAAAGAGTAAATTCGCGTCATTCCTGTGCGCGGCGGCGGTATTCGCAGCGCTGCTCCCGGCGGGAACGCAGTCGCTGGCGGAGGATACGCCGATAGAGCTCAGCGGCAAGACAGTATCCGGCTCCGAGAGCTGGCAGAACAAGAACGGTTATGCAAACGCGTTCGACGGCAATACGGACACGTTTTTTGACGGTCTGCAAAACGGATACTGTATGGTCGATCTCGGCGCGCAGTACGAGTTTTCAAAGCTGAGGTTTTATCCGAGAGACGGCAGAGTGTCGAACAAGCCGGCGGCGGAGTATGTTGCGCGTATGGTCGGAGGCGTGTTCAGCGGCTCGCCGGACGGCGGCGAGTGGACGGTTTTGTATACGGTGCCGGAGGATATATACACCGACAAAAACGACGAGACCACGGTCAGATGGTATGACGTTGACGTAAGCGGAAAATACCGCTTCATCAAGTATGAGAACGCGGTGCACGAGGCGAATATAGCCGAGATAGAGCTGTACGGAACATATGTGGAGGGCAGCGAGGATATCCCGGTGGTAACGCCGCCGCCGGAGCAGACGGAGCCCGCGGAGCCGGACGAGCCGGTAGAGGGCTTTTCGCTGCTGGAAAGGACGGGCTGGAGCGCGCAGACAAATTCGCAGCAGTCATCGTCGGGCAACAACAGCGTGGGGATGGTGCTCGACGGCAAGGATACGACCATATGGCATTCGAGCTGGACAAATTCGGGGAACTACGACCCGGAAACGAACCCGGTATATCTGACGATAGATATGGGCGGTACTCAGGAGGTATCGGGCATAAGGTATACCCCGAGAGTGAGGGATTCGTCCGCCGGGAGCATAAACGGCGTTATAACCGCGTATGAGGTATATGTTTCGGACGACAGCAGCGAATGGCAAAAGGTCGGAGAGGGAAACATGGGCTATACTGCGGACGGAGCTCAGGAGGATAAGGATATCATCTTTGAGCCGGTCGAGTGCAGGTATATCAAGCTCGTTGTAAAGGATAACCTCGATAACGGCTCGGCGTATGTCGGCAGCTGCGCGGAGTTCAACGCGTATGCCTACGGCGGAGCCATGGAGGATCACCCCATAACCGCGGCGCGCGCGGAGCTGACCGAAAAGAAGGCGGAGCTTGAAGCGCTGGATACCGCGCATCCCTTAAAGCAAAAGCTTCTGGCAAAGGCGGAAGCGCTCGGCACGTACGGAACGGTGGACGGCATAGATAACTTTATCTCGGCATCCGGTTCGATAACGGAGGCGCTCGGCTGGATGGCGCGAGGTATCGACGATGTGTATATAGGCAGACTGATGACGATACTTGATGAAACGGACATATCCTCGTCTGCGGTGTCGCAGGTCAACGCCGAGCTTGAGGGCTTTTACCGCACCGGCGCGGAGGCGAAGTCGAAATGGGCGGAGCTTTGGCAGGATGAATTCAGTATGCCGGAGGATGAGCTTGACAAGCCGCTCTATGAGCGTATAGAAAGCGCGGTATCGAGGGCAAGAGCGAGGATAGAGGCTGACAGCGGAACGGACTATATAATGCTCAGGGAGCTTGTGTCTTATATAAGCGGAATTTACGGATACGAGGGCTATGAAAATCCGTACGGAAGGAATGCGGACGAGTGCGAGGCGGTTGTGAGCAATATCAACTTCACTCTTTCAAATCTCGAAAAAATGGACAGGGGCGAGCTTGACACGGAGCTGAGCGAGTTCCGCTCGGGCGAGCTTTGGCTCGACACGCTCGGCTCAAAGATATCCGCTCACGGCGGACAGATAATAAAGCAGGGCGATACATACTACTGGTACGGCGAGGATAACAAGGTAGCCTATGCGCTCACAACGGGCGTATCCTGCTATTCTTCAAAGGATCTTAAGAACTGGAAGTACGAGGGGCTTGCGTTCAAGGCGTTCGACGACGGCACCGAGGAGCAGCTTTTCACGAAGGAGTTCCTGACCGACGGTCTGCTCGGCACCCAGGGCAGGATAGAACGCCCGAAGGTCATCTACAATGCGAAAAACGACAATTACGTTATGTGGATGCACTTGGAAAAGGACGGCGGCTACGGTCTCTCGCTTGCGGGAGTGGCGGTATCGGACAGCCCGACTGGGCCGTTTGTGTGGCAGTGGTACGGCATCCCCGTATACGATAATTACGTTGTAAACAGGACGAAGAACAGAACGGATATACTGACGTTCAGGGATATGAACCTGTTCGTTGACGACGACGGCACGGCGTACGTGTTCTATTCCTCGGAAAGCAACCAGGTAATGTATGCGGTACGTCTCAACGACGACTACACATGGATAGACGACGAGGGTCTTACCGTGGCGGGAACGACCGAGGACGATATAAAGGATATCAATACCGTAATAGCGCCGGATATGCGCGTAACGACAAACGGCGTTGCCGATAATACGTACGGCAAGACCTCGTTCACGCGTTACCAGCTCGCGTCCGGCGGCGGCATGGCGCTCGAAAAAACTACGGACGACGACGGCAATACGGTCTATGTGAGCCAGAGGAAGGACGACAGGCTCTTTATCCCGGAATATCCCGAAACGGGCAGATGGGCGAGAGTGGGTCATTACGCGGCTGAGGAGAACAAGGTCGAGGGTAAAACGACCTCAACGGTAAATAACGATTGTATCAGCCAGCGCGAGGCTCCGGCTCCGGTAAAGATAGACGGGAAGTATTATAACGTGACCTCTGCGCTCAGCGGCTGGAAGGCAAACCCTGCGCTCACGCAGACGGCCGACAGCGTTCTGGGCAAATGGACGTCCACCGGCAATCCGATGACGGGCAGCGGCCCGGTGAACGGCGGGCAGTGGTCGCACGACGCTACCACCTCAACGTCGTTCAACTCGCAGAGCACCTGTATCATACAGCTGCCGGACGGACAGTATATGTACATGGGCGACCGCTGGAAAAACGGCGTGTATGAAACGAACACGTCGCTGGGGACGTTTGCCGATGTTGACGTAAAGGCTTCAACGTACGTGTGGCTGCCGATAACCTTTGAGGGCGGAGTGTTAAAGATACGCTGGCATGATTCGTGGACGTACGAGGAGCCGCCGAAGGTGACGGCGGAGCTTGACCGAAGCGGCTCGTCGGTCACCTGCGTATATACCGTTCCCGAGACCGAAACGCGAACGCTCAGGGCGTTCCTTGCGGTATATGATAAGGACGGCGTTCTCACCGAGCTGAAAACGTCAGAGCTGACAGCGGGAGAAACGCAGCTTACGGCGGATATGCCCGGCAGCGATCACACATGCGGCGCGTTCGTATGGGATGCCGAGCAGGAGCCGGTGATCGAGGGCGTAAGCGGATAAAAGGACTGATAAAAAGCGGCGCGCGGCGGAAAAAAAGAGCCGCCGCCGCTGTTTTTTTATATTGACATTGCGTTCGGATGTGGTACAATAGTAATATGGGATCTAAAATGAACCGTGAGGAGGCTGAGTGATAATGAAAAAAGTAAAGATAACGGTTTTAAAAACCACGCTGGATAAGGAGCTGGCGGAGGAATACGGCGTACCGGGGCTCAAGGCGTGTCCTATGCTCAGGGAGGGGCAGGAGTTCTATGCCGACTATGCGAAGCCCGAGGGGCTGTGCGACGAGGCATGGAAGGCCATATACCAGTATGTGTTCGCGCTCGCGCACGGAGCGGACGGAGACCTGTTTTATTACGGCGACTGGATAAAGACCCCCGGTGTTGCGATATGCAGCTGCAACGACGGTCTGCGCCCCGTTATATTCAAGCTTGAGACCACGGACGAGGTCTCCGAAATAGACTATACGCCGGTGAGGTGAGCTTTCCCGCGGGGAATGGTGTCAGCCATTCGAGGAATGGCGTCAGCCCTTAGTTTCGTCCGTTCTGCACTATTTTTCTAAAGCCCCCGAGTCTGTTGCAAACTCACAGAGTTTTGCAGCAGACTCTTTTAATTCAAATCGGAGCGGATTTGCCGCGGGTCATACGGTAACTGTGTTATCGCAGCACACGAAATCAGAATCGATGCTGTGAGCTATGAATCTGGCTCTCAGGTTTCTTGAGCCGCATATAGAGCCGGTGTTCCCGGAAACGCTCAGATCCTCCGGAAGCACGAACTTTATGCATTTGACCGTCACATCGCGGCAGCCCTGAGAGTGATGCGCCGGGATGGTCAGGGCTTTCATGCCGCGCTGGTATTCGTTGCCCTGATCGTCCGTTTCGGTCAGGATAACGCCGAGCGCAACGCGTCTGTCCGGACACACGTTCTTTACCGTCACGCTCAGCTGTACTATGCGTCCGAGCGATTCAAGATACGTGTCGCCCAGATCGACTGCGAACGAATCGCGGCAGCCCTCCGCCGAAAAGTCCACCGGAACGGGACACGGCTCTGTAACGTCCGAGCCGCAGTCTGCGGTGACCGTCGGGTCGGGGAAGGTAACTGAATTGTTTTCCGCGTCGGAATAGGTTATCTCCTTATTCACATGTTTAACGCCGGAGGTCGCGGCGGTGTGCCTTATATAAAATCCCAGACTTGCGCCCTCATTGCCGTAAACGCCCAGAGAGGGTATTTTCCATTGCAGCGAGGTCGGGCTGAGCATTGAAGCAGTACCCTTTGAGGGCGTATCTATGCTCATGATGGTGAAGTCCGGATCCAACGTTTCATTGATAACTATATCCGTAGCTCCCGGCTTTGAGATGTTTGCCGCAAGGTCGGCGAACAGGTCCTCCAGCTCAGCGTCGTCCGGGGTCACCGCAACGTGAGAGGAATCCGGGTCGGTCGCCCAGTCGTTAAGAACGCTTACGTCTATCCCGTCCGCGCCCACGAGACCGATACAGTATATAACTATACCCGAAGCTCTTGCGGCCGCAGCCACGGGAGCGGGCGGCAGCCCGGCGGTCGTTTTGCCGTCGGTGAACATAACGATCACCTTTGCGTTGGAGGAAAGGGGATCGAACAGCCCTATCGCCCTTGTGAAGGCGGCGGCGTGGTTTGTCGAGCCTCCGGCCGTCAGGCTGTCTACAGCCGTTTTAAGCTCCGCAACAGACGTTATGAGCTGCGTGTTCGCCTCGGCTGTGTCCGCAAAGCTGACTATGCCTATGCTGCTGCCGGAACCGATAGCGCCGTCCTGTGCGCTGTCGGTCGCCTCGTCTATGATATCGATGAACGTTTTTGCACCCGCTTTCATGTTTGCAAGCGGACTTCCCGCCATGCTCCCCGAACGGTCGAGCACGAGGACTATATCCGTCGGATTTGAAGAGATGTCGGGAGCGGCGGCAAGGGCGAGCGTGACTTTCAAAATCCCGCCGCAGCCTATCTCCGTTACGTTTATTTGTTTGTTTGAGTTTGTTACACCCATTTGATCTACCTCCGTAAATGTCTTTGCGTCCGGAGCCGATGCAGGCTCACAGAGCTCTGCGGCAGCCTCGGGCGCTATGTACGGAGCTTAGCCTCTGTGCGTATTCGGGCGAAGCGCGGCGCAGAAGCGTCTGTCCGCCGCGTCCCGGTCAATAACGCTGAACCAGTCGTCTATATAGGCGGCTCTTACGTTGTAGTGCTTAAGATAATAAGCGTGCTCCCAAACGTCTATGCTGAGTATCGGTATCATGCCGAGAGTCACAGGCGTGTTCTGGTTGGCGGAGGTGGTTATTGCGAGCCGTCCGTTTTCCAAAACGAGCCATGCATAGCCGGAGCCGAAAACGGAAAGCGCCGCCTGCTTGAACTGTTCTCTGAACTCTTTTTCTGAGCCGAACTGCTTTTTTAAGGCGCGCGCGAGCCGGTTATCGGACATGCCGTTATCCTCGCCGCAGTCCGGCTTCATGCCGCTGAAGAAGAAGCGGTGGTTATAAACGCCGCCGGCGTTGTTGCGCACCGGGATCCTGAGCCGCGCCGGCAGACGCGGCCAAACGCGCAGCATGGTCTCAAGCGTCATGCCCTTAAGCATGGGTTCTTTTTCGATCAAAGCGTTCAGGTCGTCTATATATTTCTGCAAATGCCTGTCATGGTGCAGCTGCATGGTTTTTTCGTCGATGAACGGCTCAAGCGCGTCATAGCCGTAGGGGAGCGGTCCATTGACGAACGGGTATCGGTTATTCATAATATCCTCCTTGGATAAGGTCGTTTTTAAGCGTCCGCGAAACACGCGGTCTCCTTTTTTATTATATGAGACCGCCGCCGCATACGTTACGGTTTGAGCGAAAAACTCAAGTTGATTTTTTGCCGGGCTTGTGATAGAATAGTATTGTAGTTTTAAAGTAAAAATAAGCCGCGGGACGGCGGTATACGTCGCGGGACGGCGGTATACGCCGAAAAAGCGGACGGGAAGGAGGAAAGAGGGATGTATACTGATGAAGCGGAGCTGCTCGGCGGGTTAAACAGCGAGCAGCGCGAGGCGGTGGTCTCGACCGAAGGGGTCGTAAGGGTCATAGCCGGAGCTGGTTCCGGAAAAACGCGCGCGCTTTCTCACCGGTTCGCCTATCTTGTGAACGAGCTTGGCATACTTCCGGGCAATATCCTCTGCGTAACGTTCACGAACAAGTCGGCGAATGAGATGAGGCAGAGGATACACTCGCTCACGGGCGATAACGACACCGGGTATATAAACACGTTTCACGGCTTCTGCGTATCGGTGCTTCGTGAGGACGGCAACGCCGTGAATTATCCGAAAAATTTTCTCGTGCTGGATAATTCGGATATAAATTCAATGCTCGACGCCATCTATGAAGAACGCGGTCTCACCGCGAGGGATATGAAGTATTCCGACGCGAGGGATATGATAGAGATAAGGAAGCTGTTCAAGGAGCCGGAGTATTATAAGGACATGACAGACATGTCCTTAGCTACGCTGCGCGAAAAGTACGACAAGGCGAAAAGCGCGGGGGATATCATATTTTACGGATATCTGTACCGTGAAAAGAAGTGCTTCGGTCTCGACTATAACGACCTGATAAAATTCGTGCTGTACATCTTTGAGAAGGATGCGGATATAAAGCTGAAATGGCAGAAGCGTCTCGAATATATAATGATAGACGAGTTCCAGGATATAGACGGGCTGCAGTATGAGCTTATGGAGGCGCTTTGCGGCTACCATAAAAACCTTTTCATAGTCGGCGATCCCGACCAGACTATATATACATGGCGCGGCGCGAACGTTAAATATCTGCTGGAGCTCGATAAGAGCTTTCCCGGCACGAAAACAATAATGATGATGAAGAATTACCGTTCCTCGCCGCAGATAACGGCGGCGGCAAATTCGCTGATAGGCAAAAATACGCACAGGATAAAAAAGGAGCTTATCCCTATTCTGCCGCCCGGACGCCCGGTAGTGCTGAACCATTGCGGTGATCCGGAAGAGGAAGCGGAATGGATAGCGCAGGAGATACAAAAGCTGCATGATGAGGGCTGCGCCTACAGGGATATAGCCGTGCTCTACCGCGCCCATTACGTTACGCGGAGCATAGAGAAGGCGTTCATGGAAAAAAAGCTGCCCTACGCGCTTTGCAGCGGTGCGCCGTTTTATGAGCGGACCGAGATAAAGAATACTCTTTCGTATCTCAGGATGACGGCGTATAAGGACGACCTGTCGTTTATAAGGACAGTAAACACGCCCAAGCGGAATATAGGCATGAGCCGTATGAAGTTTCTAAAGGAATATGCAGAGGGGAACGGCTGTACGCTGTACGAGGCGCTTTGCATGAACGCCGAGAGCAGTATGATGAAAGGGACGAAAGCCGCGGGGTATATCTCGCTTATAGAGTCGTTCGCGGCGGAATACTCCGGCAGACCCGTTTCGGAGCTGCTTTCCGCGATCCTGAATGAGAGCGGATATGAAGCGGCGCTGCGCACCGAGGGAGCGCAGGAGCGGCTCGATAACCTGGCGGAGCTCAAGCAGTCGGTGTATGAATATGAAGCCGCATGCGGAGAAGAAAGCTCGCTCGAGAATTATCTGGCGCAGTCCGCGCTGTTTACGAATGCAGACGCCGGAACGGATAGGGACAGGGTCAGGCTCATGACGGTACATTCCGCAAAAGGTCTGGAATTTCCGTATGTGTTTCTGTGCGCGATGAACGAGGGGATATTTCCGTCCGGGAAAACGAACACGCTTGAGGGCATGGAAGAGGAACGCCGTCTGGCGTTCGTCGCGGTGACCCGTGCGGAAAAGGGGCTGTACCTGTCCGAAGCCGAGGGCAGGAGCCACGACGGTTCGCCGCGGTATCCGTCCAGGTTCGTGCTGGACATAAGCGGCGAGCTCATGCAGAAAGTGAACGAGCCGGGCGCGGCGCTGCTCGACTCGGCTGTAAGGTATATATCCGCAAGCAGCCGCGCGCTTAAGGCGGACGCGGAATACAAAGCGTATGAGAAAGGGCAGCGCGTCAGACATACCGTGTTCGGAGCGGGAACGGTCGTGGATATAGACAGCGAAAAGGGCGCACACGTAGTAAAATTTGACGGGATAGAAACTCCCCGTTCCATCTCGTTCCGCGCCAAGCTCGTGAAGATAGCGGACGCGATCAGCTGATGCAGGCTATCGCCGCCAGCTTTTCTATCATGCGGTGAAGCAGCTGAGCCTCCTCGGTCTCGGCGGCCTTGTAGTATACCTCCTTGCCCTCGCGGCGGTTTACTATAAGCCCGCTCGCCTTGAGCTGGCGCAGGTGGTGCGAAACTGCCGGGCTGGACATATCAACGAGCGCGGATATGTTTATAACACATTCCTCGCAGTGGCAGAGCAGCCAGAAAATGCGTATGCGGCTGCTGTCGCCGAGCTGCTTGAATATATCGGCTATAACGTGAAAGTCCTCTGCCGGGGGCATTTTGCCGGCGTTAAGCTCTATAGCCTGTCCGTGGCTGTGCGGAAGATTTGGAAGCGCCATAAAAAAGACCTCTTTTCAAGTATATTTGATTATAGTATAGCATATTTTTGTTCTGACCGCAACCGTCATTTAAAATTTAAGAAAAACCGAAAAATTTTTTTCAAAAAACTATTGACAAAACAGCCCGGAGCGCGTATAATATATTTAACAATTAAATAAATACTTAATTGTTTAAATGAAATAATGATGAAGGAGCTGACCGAAAAATGAAAAAAACATATAAGATAGACGTGGACTGCGCCAACTGCGCGAATAAAATGGAGGCTGCGGCCAATAAGACCGAGGGCGTAAAAAACGCGTCGGTGAATTTTATGACGCTGAAAATGACCGTGGAATTTGAGGACGGCAGCGATCCGAAAGCCGTGATGAGGGAAGTGCTTAAAAGCTGCAAGCGTGTCGAGGACGACTGCGAGATATTCATTTGACGCGGGCAAAGACGTTAAGGCGGCGGACTGCATTCATGACCGAAACGGAAACTGTGCGGCCGCCTGAAAATACCTGATAATGCGGGGGAGATATATCATGAATAAAAAACAGAAAAAAATGCTCGTGAGGATAACAGCTTCGGCGCTGCTGCTCATAGGGCTGAGCTTTGTCCCGTCGGAGGGGCTGCTGCGGTTTGCGCTGTACCTCATACCGTATCTGGTCATAGGCTATGACATACTCATAAAGGCGGCAAAGGGGATAAAGAACCGTCAGATATTCGATGAGAACTTTCTAATGGCTGTTGCCACCGTCGGCGCGATAGCGATAGCTGTGACGCGGAACGGGGATTATACCGAAGCAATAGCCGTAATGCTGTTTTACCAGATAGGCGAGCTGTTTCAGAGCTATGCGGTCGGGAAAAGCCGCAGGAACATAAGCGAGCTTATGGACATTCGTCCCGACCATGCGAATATAGAGGTCGGGGGAAGGCTTGAGCAGGTCGATCCCGACGAGGTAGAGCCGGGAACGGTGATAGTAGTCCGTCCGGGAGAAAAGATACCTATAGACGGCGTAGTTACGGAGGGCAGCTCGTCGCTCAATACGAGCGCGCTGACCGGCGAAAGCCTGCCGCGTGAGGTGGGCGAGGGCGGCGAGGTGATAAGCGGATGCATAAATATGACGGGTCTGCTAAAAATACGCACCACAAAGGAGTTCGGTGAGTCCACCGTGTCCAAGATACTCGACCTTGTGGAGAATGCAAGCTCCAGAAAATCGAGGTCGGAGGCGTTCATTTCAAAATTCGCAAGGATATATACGCCTGTGGTATGCGCGCTTGCTCTTGCGCTCGCCGTACTGCCTCCGCTTGCAATGCTTGCCATGGGCGCTCCGGGCGGCTGGGGCGAGTGGATCTACCGTGCGCTCACGTTTCTTGTGATAAGCTGTCCGTGTGCGCTGGTTATAAGCATACCGCTGAGCTTCTTTGCAGGGCTGGGCGGAGCGAGCCGTGCGGGCGTTCTCATAAAGGGTTCAAATTTTATCGAAACTCTCTCAAAAACAAAATGCGCAGTGTTCGATAAAACGGGAACGCTCACGCAGGGTGTGTTCGAGGTGAACGGTATCCACCATAACGAGCTTGAGGACGAGATGCTGATAGAATACGCCGCGCTTGCGGAAAGCGCGTCGTCGCACCCGATAAGCAGGAGCCTGCTCAGGGCGTACGGAAAAACGCCCGACCGTTCGCGCGTCGGCAATGTGCGTGAGATAAGCGGCAGCGGAGTCATAGCTGAGGTGGACGGCTCGGAGGTAGCCGCAGGCAATGCGAAGCTCATGGAGCATATAGGCGTTGAGTATAAAAGCTGTCACAGCGCGGGCACGATAATACACATCGCGATAGACAAAAAATACGCCGGGCATGTAGTTATATCCGATGTTGTAAAGCCCGGCTCAGCCGGAGCGGTAAGAGCGCTTAGGGATATGGGCGTAAAGAGGATAGTTATGCTTACGGGCGATCTGCGCTCCGCCGCGGAAAAGACGGCAGCGGAGCTCGGCATAGACGAGACGTACAGCGGGCTTCTCCCGGCAGGAAAGGTCGATAAGGTCGAAGAGCTGCTCGCGTCCGGGCAGGACGGCGGAAAGCTGGCGTTTGTCGGCGACGGCATAAACGACGCGCCCGTTCTTTCGAGGGCGGACGTAGGTATAGCCATGGGCGCTATGGGCTCTGATGCGGCAATAGAGGCCGCGGACGTTGTGCTGATGGACGACGATCCCGCCAAAATAGTCACGGCGATAAAGATATCGCGCAGGTGCCTCAGGATAGTATATGAAAATATCTGGTTCGCGATAGGCGTAAAGCTGATATGCCTTGCCCTGGGCGCGCTCGGCATAGCCAACATGTGGCTGGCAGTGTTCGCCGACGTCGGGGTGATGATAATAGCCGTGCTGAACGCGATCCGCGCACTGTTTGTAAAAAAGATGAACGGGTAACGAGGTAAAAGCGAATGACGAAACAGATAATAAAATGCGGTATGGAGCAGCTTGATGCGCTTGATACGCTTTACGACCGCGTGACAGAGTATTTGGAGAATACGATAAACTATCCTATATGGACGCGCGGCGAATATCCGTGCAGGGAGAGTATAAAAAATGCGGTGCTTCGCGGTGAACAGTATATTTGCATCGACGAGGACGGCGCAGCCGTCGGAGCGTTTGTTTTAAACGAGGATCCCGCCGGAGATTACGGCTCCGGCGGCTGGAGCGTTCAGCTTGAGGAGGGGGAGTATCTCATCATACATACGCTTGCGGTACTGCCGGAGTCGGCAGGACGCGGCATAGGCGGATATATGGTAAGGTACTGTATCGATAAGGCGCGGAATGAGGGCTATAAGGCGGTGAGGCTCGATGTAGTGCCGGGCAATATACCGGCGCGGCGTTTGTACGAAAAAGAGGGCTTCATGTTCGCGGGCAAAAAGGATCTGCGGCGCGGGATCGCCGCTATACCGGAATTTGAGCTGTATGAATTGAATTTTGATAATGCCGGGGAATAACTGCGGTAAAAAAGCACGGAGGTCCGAACCGATGAATGGTCAGGACCTCTTTATACTATCACACACCATGTGATTTTATTTTTTGAACATAGATATTTTAATGAGTTAAAAATCAAATAGATCAGTTCGAAAACAAAGTTGAACTTATGAAGAATATTTGTTAAAATAATTGTAATAGGATAAAAATCACGCTTGTGATCAGGAAAGGAGAAAAAAATTGAATATTATAAAGAGAACCGTATCGTTGATCATGTCAGCGGCCGTTATGGCGTCGATGCTGACTGCCGTATCGGCGGAGACGGGGGACGGAGCCGATATCGCATGTGACAAGATCCGTATGTTTCAAAGCGGCATGTATACTTCAAAGACTATAGTGGTCGGAAGAGGAAGAACGACATATCTTAATTTTACACTGCCCGAAGGGGAGTATACAAAAGCAGAACTCAATCTGCGACGTGAGAAGGGACAAGCCTGGGGACAGACCGTATCCGGAGAAAAGGAGTACGACAAGGTCTATTACAGGATCATACCGGCAGACAAGGAGACCGGAGTGAATGCCGAAGCGGACGCATATACAGAGATCACGCTCAGCGGCAAGGGTACGGACGATCAGAAGATAGATATTACAGCAGCACTTTCGGAATACGACAAGAACAGCGGCGAAGATACTTTCGCTGTGGAGCTTGCCGGGTATTACGATGTAAATTCCTATGAGGATACCGGAGCGTGGGAAGGCGATGAAAAATACTGCTACTGTACTTTTGAGGGTATAGACCCGGCCGAGAGCACATATTCGGAACCGCAGGAGGAAACAGAGGATATCATGACGGATTATATCCCCGAGATCGCCTCTGAGAAAATAACCGCGGGCGATACGGTGTTTGAGCATCCGGGGATACTGTTCAATAAAACGATGCTCAACACTATGGTATCAAAGATCCGTGCAGGGGAGGATCCGTGGCGTGAGAATTATGAGAGTATGATAAAAACGAACGAAGCGTCTATTGATCCGCTTGTTTATATAGATAAGGACGAGGCTGTATATATGGAGATCGGCGACGGGATATATGCAGACAGTCCCGAAAAGAATATAATGAATTATACAAGGAAAGACGCGGACACTGCGTTTTACCAGACCGTAATGTATCTTATAACCGGAAACGGCAGGTTCAGGCAGAATGCTCTTGATATAATAGAGGCATTCGGCAGTATGAGATCGCTGGGGCTCGTATATGACGAGCAGATAGGCTATTCGCTTATTGCATACAAGCTGTGTGCGGCGGCGGAGATGCTCAAATATTCGTCGGTTCAGGACGAAAGCCTTGCATGGAACGATAAATATGAGGGATACATACAGAGCTTTCTGGAGCTCACAAGGTCAAAATGGGACAGGTACAGTCATTGGATGAATCAGCACCTGATGTGCGTGCTGGCACAGACGGCGGTCGGGATATACAATAATGACGAGACTATTTATAAAACAGGCGTTCTCAGGGGAACGACTAACCCCGAATACTGCACGGACGAGGGCTGCGATCATTCGTCATGTAATTTGAACAGGTCGGGAGCCATAAAGTATATGTTCCGCGAGGTGACGTTCAATGCCGAGACCGGCGAGGCAACGGAGCCTAATCTGCAGCTTGCGGAGATGGGACGCGACCAGGGGCATTCCTATTGCGACGTTGCGGCGTCCTCGATCTTCGCTATGATGACATGGCTTCAGGGGACAAAGGTCGATAATGATACGGGCGCGGTATCTGACGGCGAGGATGCGGTATATATATGGGATTATCTTGACGAGCGCATAATGAAAACGATAAACCTTTGCTATAAGTATAATGAGGGCTATTACATAGACTGGATCCCGATATATGAGGCGGACGGGAAAATATACAGTAAGATCAATAAGCAGTATACATCCGTCGGGAATATAGATAATGTCGGCGGTATCGCATATATTTATTACAGATATTATCTCGGCAGAGACGATATGGACACAAATGAGGACACGAAGTATCTCAGTATGGGACGGGCGGCAAAATACGGAACAAGCTCGTCGGCGGACTGGATAGGCTGGGTCGATATGTTCTATACCCCGGCTGACGCTGACGCGGATTTTACACAGAAGGATATAAAGCATGATATTGAGATAAAGGGAGACAATTTCACTTACGAGACAGAAGCGGATGCAGCGGCGTTTTCGGAGCTTGTCACCGTAAAGGTCACGGCTGACGAAGGCTATACGTTAAAGGGCGCTGAGGCGTACGTGAACGGAGAAAGGCTTGATCTGGAACGGGATATCGAGTATTCCGGAAGCGACAGAGAGGTATCCGTAGTATTCGGTATGCCTCAGGAGGATGCCGAGCTGGTTATAGAGCCTGTAAGGCTGCCTCAATACTTCGCGGATGTGCCGTACAGTGCGTGGTATTATGACGCAGTGAGAGACGCGTATGAAAAGAAGCTGATGAACGGAGTTACGGATACGGAATTCCGTCCCGAAGACAATTTTTCACGTGCTATGCTCGTAACTGCGCTTTACCGTATGGCAGGCGAACCGGAGGTGAGCGGGACGGCTTCGTTTGCGGACGTTGAAAGCGGGGCATGGTATGAAAAAGCGGTCGTATGGGCGGAGCGCAGCGGTATCGTGAACGGAGTGAGCGCCGTAAGCTTTGCGCCGGAGGCTCCGCTCGCAAGAGAGGATCTTGCGGTCATACTCATGCGCTTTGCAAAGCCGGACAAGACGGAGACAGCTGCGCTTGACGGGTTTTCGGACAGCGGCGATATCTCGGACTACGCCAAGGAAGCGGCAGGCTGGGCTGTAGAGAACGGGATAGTTAAAGGCGTGACGGATACAGAGCTGTGTCCGCGCGGGAATGTGACGAGAGCGCAGGCGGCGGCTGTGCTGACGAGATGCCAAAGCATGCTTTAGAGCGGAAAGCGCATCCGTCACGGGTCTTATATGGACAGTGAGTTACAGTTCAGGTATCAAAAATGGCGTAAAATAGGCATTGTACAAAAGGTAGAAAACTCAAAATAAAAATTTTATCAAAAATAAAAGAGAAAAGCAGTTATCCACGCAACAGAAAACGATAGTGA
>CALXZP010000042.1 GCA_944393255.1 uncultured Clostridia bacterium
CATGCATTATCATGTTATGCAGAATAACCGCTTTGGTTATCCTTCTGCTACTATTCTTATTATAGAAAAGATGAAATGTCAATAGGCATACCGTAAACTGTTAATGCTAATTTTCACTTGACACTAAACTCGCGTTTATTGGGTATTGCATTTTTAACTTTCTTGTGATATAATATCTATGCTACACAAATTTTTAAGACTTCATATATGGTTTACGTTAGCTAAAAGAACGTAAGCCTTGCTTTCATACCATATATGAACGTTATGATTTGTGTAGCAATAAATTGCAGGCTGCGTTTTTTGTGTGTAGCTGTGCAATGCAGCTACACATTTTTTATGGAGAAAAATAAAAAAGAGCCGTCCGGCTCTCAATGTAAGGCTTGAGCAAGTTTTTTGAGCAGCTCTCTGTTTTCATTTGATAACTCTAACCAATTATCAATAAGGCATTTAAGCTCTGGTGTAACTTGTACCATATCCTTATCCTCATTTTCATCATAAAAGAACTGCGAAAGCGTAATTCCAAAAGCATTACAGATTTGCTGAAGTGTGTAAAGGCTTGGTGTAGTATTTCGTCTGTACATATTTGATATTGCGCCGTCTGATAAGTCGGCTTCTTTAGCTATTTTATAATCCGACCAACCATACAATTTTTGCAGTTGTTTAATTCTATCTAACACTTCCATATATGATATCCTACACCTCACATATTATATTATAATTATAACAGCTATTTTGCTGAAATAGTATAGAATGTATTAGGATAGGGGGCAATAAGCCCCCTATAGCCCTTTTTGCTTCAGCCGTTCATAACCGTACGGCTTTCCATTGCCTTTATAAGCGTTATTTTGTCTGCATATTCTATATCCGAGCCGATCGGTATCCCGTGAGCTATCCTTGTTACCGTAACTTCAAACGGCGATAGAAGCTTGGAGATGTAGACCGCCGTTGCCGTACCGTTGACGGTAGGATTTGTGGCGAGAATGACCTCTTTGACCTCGCCGCCGCTCAAACGCAGCAGCAGCTCGTTTATTTTGATATCGTCCGGGCCGACGCCGTCCATAGGGGAGAGCGCGCCGTGCAGAACATGGTAGAGACCGTTGTATTCATGCGTGTTCTCAATGGCGGAAACGTCCTCCGGGCTTTCCACAACGCATATAAGGGAGCGGTCGCGCTTTGATGATGAGCATACGGAGCAAGGACTTGCATCGGTGAGATTTTGGCATTGCTCGCATAGATGTATAGTCTTTTTTGCATGGACTATGGCGTTTGCCATCCGATCCGTATCCTCGCCGGACATGTGCTCCAATATATAAAACGCTATCCTTTCCGCGCTCTTGTGTCCGATACCGGGCAGACGTTCAAATTTTTCTATCAGCTCTTCGATGACTGCGGAATACATCAGAATAATCCCGGGATATTTATGCCGCCCGTAACGGCGCCCATTTTTTCAGCCATAAGATCGTCAGCCTTCTTTATACCCTCGTTAACGGCGGCTGTGATCATGTCCTCGAGCGTTTCAATATCGTCCGGATCAACTGCTTCGGGATCAAGCTTGAGCGATACAAGCTCTTTTTTGCCGTTTACTACGACCTTGACCGCTCCGCCGCCGGACGAAGCCTCTACCTGCTCCTCCTCGGTCTCTTTCTGAACGCGTTCCATTTCTTCCTGCATCTTCTGCGCCTGCTTTATAACGCTGTTCATATTCTGCTTCTGGTTCATGCCCGAACCTGAAAAACCCTTATACTTACCCATAATAGTTATACCTCTTTCTTTTTTCTCTATTGTAATCGGAAGCCTTTGAAGCTCCGTAATTACTGCCTGTTTTGATCGTCGTCATCGTTCTCGGAGCGAAGCTCGCGCTCCTCCAGAAATTCTTCCGGCTCATCGTCGTCCTCGTCTTCGTCCAGCTGCAGAACAGACTGCTCGCCGAATTCCTGCCCGGTGTCTTCGCCGAAGGTGATGCGCTTGTCCGCGTCGGTTATTATATCCGAAAACTTCTCAATAAATTTACTGAAAAGATCGTTGTTGTCCGTTTGCTCCGCACCGCCGGCCGTATCCTCCTCTGTTTCGGGCGCGGCGCCGTCGCCGGGCCGCTTCTTAAGAGTGAACGGATTGAGGATCATGCTGTCGTCAAGATCGGAGCGCCTCGCTATTTTTATGGTGTATTCCGTACCCGTTACACTGCGGAATGCGTCTCTTATCTCGTCAAGATGGCTGACTGCCGTCCTCTGTGTAAAATCCCTGCGGTCATCGGGGGTGAGGATTATTATACCCTCCGCGTCAAAGGTCGTAGTGCAGTTTTTGAGCGGAAAAAAGTACGGATTTTTGCGCTGGGACATCGTTGCCATTATGCTGCTCCAGTTCCGGGCAAGCTTTGCCGTAGGATAGTCGGAGTACAGCTCATCCTCCGGTATCGGCGAATAGAGCCGCGCCGACGGCTTTTTTTTTACCGGAGCTTCAGTTTTTTTTTCAGGCGCCGCCGCTGCCGGCGCCGCTCCGTTTTTCAATGCCGTTTCTATAGCTGTGAGCCGGTTAAGTATCTCCTTTTTTTCAGCCGTATTTTCGCGCGCCGCCGCTGTCGCCGCTGCCGGCGCTCCCGCGGCGAGCTTTTGCTCGACCGAGGCGAGCCTGTCCATCACGGCGTTGGGAGAACGGTCTATTTCGGGACGCGCAAGCTTTATATACGCAAGCTCATAAATGAGCCGCGGCGATCTTGCGGTCCTTGCGTCCGCCTGTGCCGCAGCTATAAGAGCGGAGGCGTGTTCTATCTTTTCAAAGGTCATTCTGTCGCTCTGCGATTTGAGCCGGACGAGCGTCTGCGGATCGTGATCGAGCAGCTCGCCGGGCGACTGCGAAAGCTTGCATATCATGAGCGCCCTGAAATGCTCGAGCATTGAATTGGAAAGCTGCGAAAGATCCTTTCCGTCCGAGAGCGCTTTGTCGGTAAGCTCGACTACTGCGCCCGCATCGCCGTTTATGATAGCCTCGGTAAGCTCGAATACGGAATCGAGAGTGGATATACCAAGCGTGTTTACGATGCTTTCCTCTGTTATATCGCTGCCCGAAGCGGCTATAACGCGTTCCATTATGCTGAGTCCGTCTCGCATAGACCCGTCGGCGAGAGAGGCGAGAAGCCTGTATGCGCCGTCGGTCAGCTTGTACCCGTCGCCGTATGCGATCTCTTTCATGCGTACCACTATATCATCCGTGCCTATGCGCCTGAAATCAAACCGCTGGCACCTTGACAGGATAGTCTGTGGAACCTTGTGCGCCTCCGTGGTGGCAAGGATAAAAATGACGTTTTCCGGCGGCTCCTCAAGAGTTTTGAGCAGCGCGTTGAACGCGCTCGGCGAAAGCATATGAACCTCGTCGATTATATAGACGGTATATTTCGCTTCCGATGCGACGTAGTTCACGTCGTCGAGCACTCCGCGTATATCCTCAACGCCGTTGTTTGAAGCCGCGTCCATCTCTGTAACGTCCATTATGGAGCCGTCTATGATACCCCGGCAGACCGGGCACTCGTTGCAGGGGTTTCCGTCTTTAGGATGGAGACAGTTGACCGCGCGCGAAAGTATTTTTGCACAGGTCGTTTTTCCCGTTCCGCGCGTGCCGCAGAACAGGTAAGCGTGTCCGACCGTATCGGAGATTATTTGATTTTTCAGCGTCCTTGTTATATGGCTCTGACCTACTACATCGTCAAAGACCATAGGCCGCCATTTTCTGTATATAGCCTGATGCGCCATTATCCCGCTCCCTTCACCGGTCAAAAAAAAACGTCCGCATATCCGGCGGACTGTATCTATATAGCAGGGCGTATACGAAGCCTCAAATTGTTTCATGCCGAAAATCTCATCTGAACTTCGTTAAACGCAGACTTTCAGATACACCCATCCGAAATTCGGTATAATTTTCAAAAATAAAGGCTCCGATCGAGCTACCCGCAACACATCTCAAGATCTGCTTAGTGCTGCTTGGTTCCCCATCTGACACGGTTCACAGTATGAGATCGCGCGGACTCGATCATCATCGCCCTATATCCTTGATCAACAATACATATATTCTAACATATTTTTTATAAAACTTCAAGAGTAAATTTAAAATTTTTTAAAAAAATTTGCGGATACGAGATATTTAATGCGGCATCCCGCATCCGCACGGTGCTTTGCCGCAGCGGCTGTAAGCTAAGCATACTGCCTCCTTGGGCTATCTGCTTATCGTGACAAGATGAAGAGCTTCATCGTATTCAACGCTGCATCCGAGGGCTTCCGATATGCTTCTGAGCGGCGCATATGCTGCGCCGTCTGTTATGATCACCGGGGCTGTCTCAAAGGTCTCGGAGCCGACGGTCATTTCGGACGAGGCCGTGTCTATCACAGCCTCCGTGCCGTTAAAGCGCAGCGTTATCATGCCGTCGTCCCAGTCAACTCCGGCTCCCATGAATTCGGCTATGTCGCGCACAGGCACATACGCAAGGCCGTTGTTTATAAACGGCTTCTTTTCCGTGCCGATATATTTTCCGCCGTATTTTATGACGATGTTATCATCGCAGAGGCGGGGGAGAGGGTGCTTCTCGCTTCCGTTTATTATGAGCTCTTCGCCTATCACCTCAAAGGTCCTGACCTTTTCCGACGCCATTACGCCTTCCCAGTAAACGCCGTCGCTGGAAAGATACAGCGCGCGCCCTTCCGTGAAATAGTAATATTTGCCGTAGGAATCGATATAGTCGGGTTCAAGTCCGAGGTACTCGACTTCCTCGAAATCAGCGCCGTTAACGGACAGCTTGATCCTGCCGCCGTCAAGGAGCGCGGAGTATGTGCCGTAATTCCAGCAAGGCAGCTGGGTATATACCATATCCCACCACTTGAATTCGGTCGTAGAACGGAACATCGTTCCCGAGGTCTTTACATAATATACGCCGTTCGCCGCTGCCGCCGCCTGCGGATAGCTGCCGAAGGTGTAGCTTGCTCTCAGACCGAAATTTTCATCGAGCAGATACACCGTCCGGAAAAGAGGATCCGCGTGCCAATACACCCCGGCGTCATATAATGCCGGACGCAGCAGATATCCGTCTCCGGCATAGGTGAGCGAGTATTCGTTTACGTTCCCTGCGATATCCTTTACGACTTCTGAGGGGAGTGTAACGCTGCGCCAGCTCTCACGGTCACTGCTGAGATAAAGCGTCGTTCCCTCCCATTTGTAATATTCTCTGCCGGTGAAGAACCGATCCTTTTCTATACCGCTCCGCTCTGTCTCATATGTCTCTATTATCTGCGGATAGTCGCTCAGCCGGAAATAGTTCTGCATCCCTCCCGAATAGTTGGGCGTCAGGATAACGCAGACGGTGTATTCCGAAACGGTCTGAGCCGGGATGGTCATGCACGCCATGTTGTCGGAGACCCGCTCGGTGCGCGTGCCCTTGCAGAGCGCGTAGCCGTTTACAACATTGCCTTCGCTGTCTTTAAGATATACGACGTTGTTGGATGACGTGGCAAGGCAGTATGTGAGGTAACGCTGCTTGTTTCCGTTGTTCGTTATCTTTATCTTATAGTTGTATATGACTCCGTAATTACCGAGATTGCATGCCAGCTCGGTGCCGTCCTCCTCGGTCAGCTCCCGGTTGGGGATATATGCCGAGCTGCTCCCGTAGCTTTTGTCGTATTCCGATATGTCCGTATGCCTCGTATCAAAAACGTAATACGGGCTGCGCTCGTCCTCGGGCACGCCCGAGCCGTAATAGTAGTCCTTCATCGGATCGTAATAGCTGAATGCGAGCATGTCTGATTCGGCGCAAAGCTCATACGACCACTGGTCGGCGCGCGGATTGAGGTGCGTGTACCATTTTTCGACCGTATTTCCCTCGGGCTTATATTGGTTGTATACAGTCACCGGCAGTATCCCTGCGGGATCGTCGTCGCTTATGGTGTATTCAAGCTCTGCCGTCACCTCGTTAAGTCCGTCAGATATGCCCTTGTACTGTCTGTCCCGGTAATAGCTGCCGTATGCGGGGGAGCGGTTGATGTTCGACCTGTCGCGCAGAGCGCCGTTGGAACGGACTGCGAGTATGTTTACATCACACACTCCGCTGTCTATGGTAAAATCGGTCATGATATTGACCGAGCGGCAGAAGGGTATCTCCCTGTAGTTATCTATAAAATCCGACAGCCAGACGGTCTCTCCGGCTTTCACTTCAAAAACAGTCTCCTCTATGGGATCGCTTTGGTAGGCGCTGCCGGAATTGAGCTGGCGTATCGGCATACCGAGGTATGCCGACCAGCAGTAGAAGCAGCCCCATTCATCCTCGACGGTATACTGTATATCGTTTAAGATGAACGAGCGGTGCTCCGGAACCTCGAAGCCGAGTTTTTCAAGAGTTATCACCGTATCCTCCTGTGCTCTGAACATAACGTCAAGCTCGATATCGAAGCCGCGCGACGAGGCGGCGTAGCTTTCCAAATTCGTGTTTGAATCAATGTCCGTTCTGTTGAGAAACGACGCGAACAGCGCGTATTTGTCGGGAGTAAGCCCCTCGTTATTCATTATATACTTGGGGTTCATATTTGAATTGTCCGCAAGATCCACGCTCCGTATAAGCTCATGGTTATTGCAGTAGATATATTTTCCGCCCGGCTTTTGCGTAAACACAAGGTCGGACGGCTCTACTGCGCCGGCCGCAGCCGGGACTGCCAAAGCGGCCGCAGCCGAGCAGACCGCCAAAACATATTTGATATTCACCTTATCATACCTCCGTATTTTCCCGGCAAGCCGCAGCTTTGCCGTAATTGTTTTATTTAAGCAGCTTTCTGCTGCGGAATGCAAACATGGCTGTCGTAACGCATACGGCGGTCACGTCGCTTATCGGCTCCGCAAGGAAGAGCCCCCAAACTCCGAGCTCCGTCACCATAGGTATTATGACGGCGAGCGGGAACAGCAGTATTATCTTTCTGAGACAGGCGAGGAAAACCGAGGTCTTTGCTTCGCCCAAAGCGATAAAGGTCTGCTGGCAGGCGTTCTGCGCGCCCATAAGGGACATGCCGATCATAAAAAGCCGAAGCGCGCTGCTGCCCTGTGAGATCAGCTCCGGATCGTTTGAGAAGAGCCAGAGAAAGAAGCCCGGGAACAGTTCCACAAGAGCTACTGCCGAGAGTGAAAACAAAAGGCTGGCGGCAAACTGTATGCCGAACGTCTTTTTTACGCGGGCGATGTTTTTTGCTCCGTAATTGTAGCCGATGATAGGCTGAACGCCCTGCGCAAAGCCGGAGAGCGGCATCCATACCAGCTGCATGATGCTGAACAGCACGGACATTATCGCTACGTACATATCGTTTCCGTATGTTATCATGCCCTTGTTGAACGTGAGCTGGATGATGCATTCGGTGGACTGCATAACGAACGGCGAAACGCCCAGAGCGAGTATGGAGCCTATTATCCGAATATCCGGCGCCATGGTCCTCAGCCTCAGCTTAAGGATGGTCTTTTTGCCCGTAAGGAATACGAGCACCCAAACGCAGGAGGCGAACTGTGAGATTATAGTTGCGAGAGCCGCGCCCTTAACGCCCATACCGAACACGAATATGAACACGGGATCGAGGACGATATTGAGCACCGCGCCCAGGCATACCGTAAGCATACTCTTTGTCGAGAAGCCCTGGTTGGTTATGAACATATTGAGCCCGAGCGAGAGCTGAACGAATATAGTGCCTATAAGATATACTGATATGTAATCGGAAGCGTAGGGCAGCGTGTTGGAGCTGGCTCCGAATATCATGAGTATACGATCCTTTGTGACAAGGAATACGATACTGAGTATGACAGCAAAGATTATAAGGAGCAGAGCGCTGTTCCCGAGATACTTTTCGGCTTTTTTATAATCGCCCGCGCCCATGGCTATCGATGCGCGCGAAGCGCCCATACCGGCGAGCATGGCGAATGCCGAAACGAGCATGATTATCGGGAAGGTAACGCCGAGACCGGCAAGCGCGAGCGAGCCGATCCCCGGTATCCTTCCGACGTATATCCTGTCTACTATATTATATAAAAGATTAACAAGCTGGGCGGCCACCGTGGGCAGAGAGAGCCGTATGATCAGTTTTCCGGGGGATTCCGTACCCAGATAGCTGTTTTTCTCCAAGATTATCAGACCTTTCCGATATTATTATATGACTGTAAATAAAAATTTATTTTTCCATGCGCCAGAACTGAACGCTGTAGGGCGGAAGCTCGCTCCCGCCGCCGAAATCGTGGGCGGTACCGGTCAAAAGCTCCTCCGCCATGCCGCAGCCCGCGTCAAAATGGCATGTGACGGGGACGTCGCCTGCGTTTATCGCTACGAGGACGCGTTCTTTGTCCGACTTGCGTTCAAAAATGCAGTGGCTGCATTGCAGTACCACCTGCCGGAACGAGCCGTTTATGAGCGCGTCGCTGTTTTTGAAGATATCCGCAAGCTTTGCGATGAACCCTGTGAGCTCGGTTTCCTCTGGAGCCTCGATACACGGGCGGAGCGCCGGATCGCCCTGGCTCTTTTCGCCCTTTACTCCGAATTCGCTGCCGTAGTATATGCAGGGGAAGCCGGGCATACCGAACATCATCCCGTATACGAGCGGGATATGCTTTTCGTTCGATATAACGCTTGCAAGCCTTGTAACATCGTGATTGTCGGCAAAATTCATAAGATGCAGTCCTTTGCACATACACCACGGTTCGCTGCCGAACAGGCGCTGGACAGAATGTATGATCTCGAACATATTCATGCTGTTGAATGATGAATATAATCCCTTATAGCACTGGTAGTTGGTGCAGGAATGGAGCATTTCGCCGTTTACACGCTGTGTGTAGTCGCCGTGGAGCAGCTCGCCGAGCAACAGGAAATCCGGCTTGAGCGTTTCGCTGAAGCGGCGAAGACTGCGGAGAAAGTCCGGCTCAAGACAGTATGCCACGTCGAGACGCAGACCGTCTATATCAAATTCATCCACCCAGAACTTGACCGCCGCGAACAGATGCTCCGTCACTGCCGGGTTGCGCAGGTTTAGCTTTACAAGGTCGTAATTTCCCTCCCAGCCCTCGTACCAAAGTCCGTCGCTGTAATTGCTGTTTCCGCCGAAGTCGATATGGAACCAGTCCTTGTATTCCGAAGCCTCGCGATTTTCGAGAACGTCGCGGAATGCCCAAAAGCCGCGCCCGACATGGTTGAACACGCCGTCAAGGACTACCTTGATCCCGTTTTCGTGCATGGCTTCAACTATTTCCTTGAAATCGTCATTGTCGCCGAGGCGGCAGTCTATCTTAAAGAAATCGCGGGTGTTATAGCCGTGAGTGTCCGACTCGAATATCGGAGAAAAATATACGGCGTTTGCGCCCAGCTCCTTTATATGTCCGATCCAGTCCCCGACTTTTTTTATCCTGTGCGTCTGCACTCCGTCGTTTTCAAACGGCGCGCCGCAGAAGCCGAGGGGATATATCTGATAAAAAACACTTTCAAATGCCCACATTAAACAGTTCCTCCTAAATTTTGTTTCAATTTCGGGCGGCAGGAAAAAGCATGCCGCGCTGCCGTCCGTTGTCTCAATGTGTATAGTATACCATATATCCCGATCAAAATCAATACACTAATACGCATATCATTCCGATCATATTTTCTTAATTCTTGACAATCGGATCAATATGTATTATAATATACAATAGCAAGGAAATAAAACCGTTTCTGGAATTTATTTTAAATGTTGCATATAGGTAAAATATTATATTACGAGGTGTTTGAATTTGAAAAAACTGCTGGTCTATCTAAAAGATTATAAGAAGGAAAGCGTTCTCGGACCGCTGTTTAAGCTGCTTGAGGCGCTGTTTGAGCTGTTTGTTCCGCTGGTGGTCGCGGCGATAATAGACAAAGGCATAGCAAATAACGATCATGGCTATATAGTACGTATGTGCATTATACTTGCGGTGCTGGGCGTCATAGGTCTCGTGTGCTCGATAACGGCTCAGTTCTTTGCGGCAAAAGCGGCAGTCGGGTTTTCAACAAAGCTTCGTCATGCGCTGTTTGCACATATACAGTCTTTCTCGCACAGCGAGATAGACGCGATAGGAGCGTCTACGCTTATAACGAGGATGACCTCGGATATAAATCAGGTCCAGTCCGGCGTAAACCTTGTGCTGCGCCTGTTTCTGCGTTCGCCTTTCGTGGTGTTCGGCGCGATGATAATGGCGTTTACCATCGATGTGCCGAGCGCGCTCATTTTTGCGGTGGCGATACCGGTTCTGGCGCTGATAGTTTTCGGCATAATGCTGCTGACCATGCCGCTTTATAAAAAATCGCAGCGTGCTCTTGACAGCGTTCTCACAAAAACCCGTGAGAATATAACGGGCGCAAGGGTGCTCAGAGCCTTCTGCATGGAGGAGCGTGAGAGCGAAGATTTTGCGGAGCGGAACGAAACTCTCGTCAGTATCCAGAAATTTGTGGGAAAGATCTCCGCGCTCATGAATCCGCTCACCTATGCCGTAATAAACGCGGCGGTGATAGTTCTGATATGGCAGGGCGCTATGCGCGTTGACAGCGGCGCTCTCACGCAGGGACAAGTTGTGGCGCTTTACAACTACATGAGCCAGATACTTGTGGAGCTTATAAAGCTTGCGAATATGATAATATCGCTCACAAAGGCTCTCGCATGCGCAAACAGGATATCGGATGTGATGGATATACGATGCAGTCTTAAAAACGGCTCTGTGTCAACCGGTATTGAAGATGCTCCCGTGGTCGAGTTTGAAAACGCGGCTCTTATGTATAACGGCGCGTCAGAAACGGCTGTAGAGGGAGTGAGCTTTACGGCTGTGCGCGGAGAGATGGTAGGTATAATAGGCGGCACGGGCTCGGGAAAAACTTCACTTGTGAACCTTATACCGAGATTTTATGATGTCTGCGCCGGCTGCGTAAAAGTGAACGGTGTTGACGTGCGCGAGTACGATATTGACGCGCTGCGTGCGAAGATCGGTGTTGTTCCGCAGAAAGCAGTTCTTTTCAAGGGAACGGTCCGTTCCAATCTCGAGTGGGGAGGAGAAGACAGGGATAGGGATTTTGCGATCGAGGCAGTAAAAGCGTCGCAGTCAATGGAATTTATATTCAAACTGGATCGTGGTTTTGACACCTATGTTTCGCAGAACGGCAGCAATCTTTCGGGAGGACAGCGCCAGAGGCTTACTATCGCGCGCGCGCTGATGAAGCGGCCTGAGATACTGATACTTGACGACAGCGCTTCCGCTCTCGACTTTGCTACGGATGCAAAGCTCAGAAGAGCGATAAGAAATCTGCCGTACGATCCTACGGTCTTTGTGGTATCGCAGAGGGCATCGTCAGTGATGAAGGCGGATAAGATAATCGTTCTTGACGACGGAGTGCCGGCAGGGATAGGCACGCATGAGGAATTGCTGGATAACTGCGAGGTTTACAGAGAGATATACTATTCACAGTTCCCGAAGGAGGAGCAGGCAAATGGCTAAGAAAAAAGATACGATAAAAAAGGTCTGGAAATATATAAGCCGTTACAGGGCGTATTTGATACTGTCCGTACTTCTGGCGGCGGTAACGGTCATACTTACGCTATATGTTCCGATATTGGTGGGTTATGCGATAGACGGGATAATCGGACCGGGGAATGTCGATTTTCACGGAATATTGGGGATACTGATAAAAATAGGCGCGGTCGTGGCCGCGACTGCGGCCCTGCAGTGGGTAATGAATGCTGTGAACAATAAAATAACATATAATGTTGTGCGCGATCTGAGGCTCGCGGCATTCGGAAAGATACAGAAGCTGCCGTTTTCATATCTTGATTCACATACGAGCGGCGAGGTGGTGAGCCGGGTCATAGCCGATGCAGACCAGTTTGCCGAAGGCCTGCTCATGGGATTTACCCAGCTGTTTTCCGGTGTGATGACGATAATAGGAACATTGTTTTTCATGTTCAGGATAAACATTTGGATCGCACTTGTAGTTGTCTGTCTTACTCCGTTATCGCTGCTTGTCGCTAAATTCATAGCTTCGAGGACGTACAATATGTTCATGGTACAGTCTAAGGCCCGCGCCGAACAGACGTCGCTGATCGACGAGGCGATAAATAATCTGAAATTAATAAAGGCGTTTTCAAGAGAAAAGATAATTATCGATGAATTTGATTATGCAAACGATTATTTGCACGACTGGTCATTAAAAGCCGTGTTTTTCTCATCGATAACAAATCCTGCGACAAGGTTCGTAAATAATATCGTATATGCGGCGGTCGCGCTTGCGGGGGCGATAGCGGCTTGCAGCGGACATATAACAGTGGGACTTCTGTCAAGCTTTTTGTCATATGCAAATCAATATACCAAGCCGTTCAATGAGATATCGGGAGTGGTAACTGAGCTGCAAAACGCCATTGCGTGCGCTGAAAGGCTCCTGGAGCTCATAAACGAAACGCAGGAAACTCCCGAGCTTGGAAATGCAAAAACGCTTTCAAACGCCGAGGGATATGTCGATATAGACCATGTTTATTTTTCGTATTCACCGAATACGAAGCTGATAGATGATCTGGAGCTGAACGTGAAACCGGGACAGAGGATAGCCATAGTAGGACCGACCGGCTGCGGCAAGACGACGATAATAAATCTGCTCATGCGTTTTTATGATCCTGACAGCGGCGTTATCTCGGTTGACGGCGAGCCTATAAAGGAGCTTACAAGAAAAAGCCTGCGCACCTCATACGGTATGGTGCTTCAGGAAACGTGGCTGAAATCCGGCACTATACGCGACAATATCGTTATGGGACGCCCCGACGCGACTGACGAAGAAGTGGTCGCGGCGGCAAAGGCGGCGCATTCCTATAGCTTTATACGCCGTCTTCCGAATGGGTTTGATACCGTTATAGGCGAGGACGGAGGCAGTCTTTCGCAGGGGCAGAAGCAGCTGCTGTGCATAACGCGAGTTATGCTGTGCCGTCCGCCTATGCTTATCCTTGACGAGGCTACATCTTCGATAGATACACGCACAGAGATAAAGATACAAAAGGCGTTCAACGAGCTAATGAAGGGAAAGACCAGCTTTATAGTGGCTCACCGGCTTTCTACGATAAGGGAAGCGGACGAGATCCTCGTAATGAAGGACGGACGGGTCATAGAGCAGGGCAATCATGAGCGGCTCATGAAGCGCGGGGGCTTCTATGCGGAGTTATATAACAGCCAGTTCAAACAGCCGGAAATAAAAACAAGGAAAAGATAAGCCGCGCATTTCGCACGGTGTTCGCAGGCTCGCATACGCCGCAGCTCAAGAGGGCGCTGAATACGGATAAAAAGGAACCGAACCGGTGCAAAAGAAAACAAATACACTATTATTTGGGTATCATTGGCTTTTTAATAAAAAATTTAATAAAACGGCACAAAAGATTTATAAAAAGTTCTTGAAAATCCGTGAGTTTTGTTGTATAATATGTATGGAATAGTGCCGGATGTTTAAGCACCGGCAATTAAATATTTGCATTCGGAGGACAAAACTATGATAAGTAAAGCTTTTCAGAATATAGTAACACAAATGGCAGATGTGTTCCCAAAAAGGTTTGGTATTGCCGATTCCCACGGACTTGTTCTTGCTTATAACGGTCTTGAACCGAATGACGACATAATGGAGGGGTTGGTACTTGCCGCCGTAAACAGCGAGAAGCTTTTGTTCAAGGACGGCTTTACTATCCGCGCCATGTCCAACAAGCCGTATGCCGAATATGTGGTCTATGTGGAAGGAACGGATGAGACCGCTAAATACTGCTGTAATGCTGTAGCGGTCGCTGCCAATAATGTACGTCACTATTACGATGAGAAGTATGATAAGACCAATTTTATGCAGAATATCATTTTTGATAATCTCATTTCTTTCGACCTGCACCAGAAGGCGAGAGAGCTGCATGTTGAGTGCGACGTCCCGCGCGCGGTGTTCTATATGAAGGATTCGGACGGCGGCGAGATCAGCATATATGAGGTCGTAAGAAATCTATATCCCGACAAGGAGCATGATTTTGTTATAAGCATTGATTCGAACAATATAGTTCTTATCAAAGAGCTTAAAGAGATGATCAATACGAAAGAGCTTGAGGAGATGGCGCAGCAGTTACTTGATACCGTACAGGCTGAAGCGATGCATCCGGTGATCATAGGACTTTCAACGGTCGCCGCCAACATAGACGAGCTCAACAACTCGTATAAGGAAGCGCAGATAGCGATAGACGTAGGCAAGGTGTTCGACGAGGAAAAGAGTATCCTCAGCTACGACAATCTCGGTATCGGCAGACTTATATACCAGCTTCCCATCAAGCTGTGCGAGCTGTTCCTTAAGGAGGTATTCAAGAAGGGAGATATAACCACTCTTGACGACGAGACCATACTGACTATAAACAAATTCTTTGAAAACGACCTGAACGTGAGCGAAACCTCAAGGCAGCTTTTTGTGCACAGAAACACTCTCGTATACAGGCTTGAAAAGATATATAAGCTTACCGGACTGGATCTGAGAAAGTTCGACCAGGCTATCGTGTTCAAGGTTGCGATGATGGTACATAAGTATCTTATGTCCAATCCGATGAAGATCTGACGAAATTACGAAAACCGTAACAAGGGGGGTGTATTTTGTATGCCCCCTTGATTATTTTAAATAGGAGCAGCGCTTTGGGCTGTTTGCTTGCAGTACAGCGCTCCTAAAATTTTTATTATATTTCAGAGGTGTTGATATTTGAGATCTGCGGTTAAAACTATAGTAACGATAACAACGACTGCGGCTGTGACCTTTGCGGGTACTTCGGCTCTTTTTGTTCTGGCGGGCGGGGGAGCCGCGGGACATAACGGCAGTTTGGAGCGCAAGCTCGGCGTGGTCGATACGTATATAGAAAACAATTATCTCTATGAGGATCACAGCGGGAGCGATATGGAGGAGGCGGCGGTAAAGGCGTATGTAGAGGCTCTCGGCGAGCCGTATACGCATTATTACACCCCGGCGGAATTTGAGTCGTACATGAGCGATATAGAAGAGAGCTATGTCGGTATAGGCGTAGTCATATCTGCGGACGAGGAAGCAGGGAAGATAATCGTGATCGCCCCGACGGAGGGATCTCCGGCATATAATGCAGGCATTCTGCCGGGCGACTATATAACCGCAGTTGACGGAGTGACGTTTACCGGCGATGAGATGAATGAATGCGTCAGCGCGATAAAAGGCGGGCCGGAGGGAAGCAGTGTGAGGCTTACAGTCGAACGCGGCGGTCAGAGCATGGATCTTGATATCATACGCAAACAGATAGTGACCGAATCGGTCAAGTCTGAAATGCTTGAAGGAAATATAGGATATATAAGGATAACCGGGTTCAATGCAAGCGAGCAGGGCTCGGATGAGAATACCTTTACCGAATTTGCGGAGCAGACGGAGGCGCTCAAGTCGGACGGTATGCAGAAGCTCATAATCGACCTGCGCGACAATCCGGGCGGAGTGCTTGATGTAGCGTGCGATATCGCCGATTATCTGCTGCCGGAAGGGATAATAACGTATACCGAGACCCGTACCGGCGAAAGGGAGGAATACCGTTCCGGCGCTTCGGAGCTGGATATGCCTATAGCGGTACTGATAAACGGAAACAGCGCGAGCGCTTCGGAGGTATTGGTAGGAGCGCTCAAGGATTACGGAAAGGCGGTCGTGGTAGGTGAAAAGAGCTATGGAAAAGGTATCGTTCAGGCGGTGTATCCGTTTTACGACGGCTCCGGTATGTCAATGACTATAGCAAAATATTATTCGCCCGGCGGCGTATGTATACACGGAGTGGGTATCGAGCCGGATGAAGCGGTCAGCGTACCGGAGGAATACGAAGGCTATTATGCTTCGGAAATACCGCGCGAGTCAGACACACAGCTGAATAAGGCAATAGAACTGCTCGGCAAATAATGAGTGATAAACATAGGAAGGGGTTGCTCTCATATGGCAATGTCGCAGCGTATGTGGAGACGGGAACAGGAAAGAAAAAGACGCGAGCGTGAGCGCCGGGCAAGACGGCGCAGGAACTGTACGCTGATAGTTATGCTCATAGCGGCTGGCGCCGCAGCTGCGGTGTGCTTGAAATACTGCGCCGGAGGCGGAGAGACGCAGTCCGGTGCGGACCGGAACACCGCTGCGGAGGCGACCGTGCAGCCGTCGGCCGCGGCTGCTGCTCCGTCGGCTCCGGCCGGGACTCCGATCCCGGTCTCAGAGCTTGAAACATCGTTTTACAGGGAGTCGGCTTTCGTGGGCAACGCGCTTGCGGATGGGATAGAGGCGTATGGGATACTGCCCGATACGGATATTTATGCCAAGGTGGGCATAGATCTCGACAATGCTTATACGACTGCTGCTGATAACGATTCCATGTCGGTCGTGGATCAGCTGAAGAGCAAAAATTTCAGCAAGGTCTTTCTCTTCTTCGGCGAATCGGAGCTGGCGTCAAATGACGCATCCGGATTTGAGGATAAGTACGCGGAGCTTATAGGCAAGGTAAAGTCATATCAGCAGGAAGCGCGGATATATGTTGTTTCCATACCGCCGGTCACGAAGGAGACCTCTGAGTCATCTGCATCAGGAATGACTGTAAGGAACATACGCTCATATAATAATGCGCTCAGGCGGCTGGCGGCTGATGAAGAGGTATATTATGCGGACGCATATGAGGCTCTTGCGGATGACGATGGGTATCTTAAGAGCGGAGTTTCCGCCGACGGGATAAACCTTGACAGGGACAGCTATATAATAATGCTTAATTATATAGCAGATAATGCGTATATTCCCGACAGCAGCGATAATAGCGGAAGCAGTGAAGAAGATACAGACGGGGAAGAGGAAAACACTGAGGATCCGGACAGCAGCGGTGACGAGGATGAGGATACCGAGCCGACCTCAAGACCGAGACCGACGGCTGAGTCGGAAAGAGACAGCGGCGGGGAAGAGGAAGAGCCGACCGCTACGCCGAGACCGACCGTGAATGTATTGAAGGATTCGGCGGTATCCGGCAGTTCAGGCGGAGATTCGGAATAAATGCTATACGGGAGGCAAGCGATGAAGAAGCTTTTTATGATTTTTATATTGACGCTCGCGGCAATGTGCACTGCTTCATGCGGAAAGATCAGCGAGATCAGCAGTGCGGAGCTTGCGGAGCTGCTCAATTCATCATCGGTATTTTCCGAGCGGCTGACCGGGATCGACGCAGCGGCGGCGGAAAAGAGGTTTTTTCTCAACCCGAGCGACTATAATGAAATAACGGCATATATCGGAACAAAAGCTACGTGCGACGAGTTCGTGATAGTAAAAACCGATACTCCGGATAACGTCATGACGAAGCTCAGAGGACATTTGGATATACAGAAAAACAACTATTCATCGTACAGGACTGCGGAGGCGCAGAAAATAGACAGTGCGCTGCTTACGGAATATAAGGGAACGGTAGTGCTGATCGTCTCGGGCGACGGAGCGGCTGCCGGACAGCTGTATGAGGATTATCTGAAGAAATAAAAGGTACAGTATAGACCGGCGCGCGGCAGTGCGCCGGTCATGTGTTTATTCTCCGCTGTGTTTTTTACCGGCGGCTTCGCTTATGAGCTTATGATACTCGTTTGTAAGGCGGTACGCAAGCCTGTACCGCTCGTTGAGTGACAGCTTTGCCACATCGGCTACGCCGGACGGGACGTCTGCGAGCACCGAACCGCATTTTCTGCAATAATTGCCTATGCGGTTCGAATAGAAAATATGATTACATTTTTTGCAGTATGTAACGAACATGAGCAGCCCTCTCTTTCATGTATATTTTACCACATATCAGTTGGAAAATCAATAGTATATGGGAGAATATATGATATTTCTGCATTAAAGGCGGCAATTTTGGGGGTAGATTTTTTTTCTGAAATATGATATACTTAAAACGATAGTTACCAAAGGAGGTAGATCTGATCAAATGTCTGCAAAGAAAAAGACAAGCGGTAAGGCCAGGACTGCTTCAAAAAAGAATGTGCAGCCCGTGGGTGGAACATTTTTCTCAAGTCCGCTGTTCATTCACGGGCTTATTTGGAGCGTCCTGTTCGCGTTTACCGGTCTGTTTATGTATATAAATACTGACGCTGTGATAGCGGAGGCGATACGCGGGACCCTCGGCGGATTGTTCGGGATAATGTCTTTTTTGATACCCGTGATATTCCTGGGTACGCTTGGATATCTTGTCTATTACCGGTCTGTAAGCGGTATGTGGATAAAATTCATACTTTCCGTCTGTGCTCTTACGGATATGTCCGCTATAATAGGACTGTTTGCCGACTATGACGCGTCAGTAGCGTTTGAAATGTGCAGTGAATATATGAACGGCGGCGGACTTGTAGGTGTTGCGGCGTCGTCATTTTTGTCAAAGCTTATAGGCCCGGCAGCGTCATTCGTGCTTCTTGCCGTGCTTTTTGTAGTATTCGGATGTCTGATAACAAGGGTAAATCTCATACCGTATCTTGTGAGGTATTTCAAAATGCTGCTCGGGTATTCCGCAGATATGGGCGGGAGGATGAAGCAGCGAACGGAAGAGTATGTGCGCAGACGGCGCGAGGAGGCAGAAACGGCCGGCGTGCGGGATGCGGAAGAAGGATACGAGCCTCGAAAAGGCCCAAGCTATGTCCCGCCGGAAGAGGACGAGCTTCCTATGAGCCTGAGCGAGCGCAGGAGAAAGCAGAAGGCGGAGCCGGAACGGGAGGAACGCCGCAGAAGCGGAGATCCGACGATAGATATAGCGAACGGCTTTGCTGAGGATATAGGGACTGCTGCGGCCGAGCCTGTGCCCGATATATTCGGCGATGATACCGGCGGCGGGGATTTTGACCTGTACAATATGCGGTTCGATGATGAGCCGGAAACGGAAGCAGTGCCTGAGGAGATCGAAACAATGCCTGAGAGCGGCACTCCGGAGCCGGAAGGACAGGACGAGACCGATGAGGAAGGAGAAGAAGGGACCGGCGAGGAGGATTATGCTTCAAGCGAGATTTTAAAGGATATGAACGTATCTCAGATGGCGGATGTACAGAAGGCAAAAAATCTGACTGACGGTGAAAAACAGAGCTTCCACAGCGAGCTTGACCGCGCTATGAGCGAACCCGCGGCGGAATACCGGTTTCCTACACTTGAGCTTTTGGACGCGCCGGTGCGCGTATCGAGCGACCAGAGGCGCGAGCTGTATAAAAAAGCGGAGCAGCTTATTGCTGTTCTGGATAATTTTGGGGTAAAGGCAAAGCCTGTGCAGGTAACGCAGGGGCCGACCGTTACCCGCTATGAGATCCAGCCGAGCAGCGGCACAAAGCTTTCCAAGATAGTAAATCTCGCCGATGATATCGCTCTGAATATGGCGGTCGCAACAGTGCTGATCGCGCCGGTGCCCGGCAAAGCCGCAACGGTAGGCGTGGAGATACCAAACACAAATGTAACGCCTGTCAAGATACGTGAGATGCTTGAATCGTCGGAGTTTATAAATGCGAAGTCAAAGCTAACGGTTTGCCTCGGAAAAGACATAGGCGGCAATGTAGTAGTTGGCGACATAGCGAAATGGCCGCACGCTCTTATAGCCGGAGCTACGGGCTCAGGTAAATCGGTGTGTATAAATACTATCATCACATCTATTTTATATAAGGCAAGCCCGAACGAGGTAAAGCTGATAATGATAGACCCGAAGCAGGTAGAGCTTGGCGTATATAACGGGATACCGCATCTGCTTGTGCCTGTGGTGACAGAGGCGAAAAAAGCGGCGGGCGCACTGAACTGGGCGGTATCAGAGATGATGAACCGTTACGACATGTTCAAAAATTCCGGTGTGCGCAAGCTTGAAACATATAATAAGCTGATGGAAAAGACGGGCGGCGAAAAGCTTCCGCAGATAGTCATAATCATAGACGAGCTGGCGGATCTTATGATGGTCGCGGCGAAGGAAGTCGAGGACTATGTCTGCCGTTTGGCGCAGCTTGCCCGCGCGGCGGGGATACATCTCATAATCGCAACACAGCGTCCGTCGGTAGACGTTATCACCGGTCTTATAAAAGCCAATATCCCGTCGAGGATAGCGTTTTTTGTTTCGCAGCAGGTGGACAGCCGTACGATCCTCGATAAAGCGGGTGCGGAGAAGCTGCTGGGCATGGGTGATATGCTGTATTATCCTACCGGTGCAAGAGCAACGACGCGCGTCCAGGGCGCGTTCGTCTCGGACGGCGAGGTCGAGCGTATAGTCGATTATATAAAGAGCACGTCTCCTCAAACGCATTACAGTGAGGATCTGGAGGAGCATATAGAGAGGATCGCTCTGGGAGAAAACGGAGTAACTCCCGATACGGAGGACGACGGCGACGCACTCCTGCCCGATGCTATAAAGCTTGCAGTCGAGCTGGGCAAGATATCAACGTCTATGATACAGCGCAGGCTCGGCGTGGGATACTCGCGCGCGGGAAGAATAATAGACCAGATGGAAGCGAGGGGGATAGTGTCTCCTGCAAACGGTTCAAAGCCGCGCGATGTGCTCGTAAGCCATGCGGATATGCCGTTCGATTCCGACGGCGGGGAAATATGACGGCTGCCGTATACGGGATTTGTGCAGATCGTGCCGGGATGACGCATGAACGTAGGCTTGCCTCCATTATTGAATTGGCGCTGTAAAAGTTTGTGAAAGGATTTAACGGTTATAGAAATGAAAAAAGCTGATCCGAATAAAAGACCGCCGTATAGCGGTTTCCTGCCTGTATCGGCTGAGGATATGAAAGAGCGCGGCTGGGATCATTACGATTTCCTGTATATCACGGGAGACGCATATGTAGATCATCCGAGCTTCGGGCACGCCATAATATCGAGAGTGCTGGAATCGCGCGGCTACAGGGTGGCTATCCTGCCGCAGCCGGACTGGCACAGCGCGGAGGATATCAAGAGGTTTGGGCGTCCGAGGCTTGGTGTGCTTGTTACCGCCGGGAATATCGACAGCATGGTAAACCATTATACTGTAAGCGGCAAAAAGCGCCGTGACGACGCGTATTCGCCCGGTAACCGATCCGGCTGCCGGCCGGACAGAGCTACAATAGTATACTGTAATCTTGTCCGTGAGGCGTTCGGAAGGATACCGCTGCTGATCGGAGGAGTTGAAGCCAGCCTGAGAAGATTTGCGCATTATGATTACTGGGACAATAAGGTGCGGCGGTCCATACTGTTCGATTCACGCGCGGATCTGCTGATGTACGGTATGGGGGAGAGGCAGATAGCGGAGATAGCCGACCTGCTCGGCAGCGGCGTTGATATAGGCGATATAACCACAGTTGCAGGAACATGCTTTATACAGTCTCATGCCGACGGCTATAAGGTCATACCGTCGTATGAGGAATGTGTTTCGGATAAAAGGGCGTATGCTGTTTCGTGCCGAGAGCAATACCGGGAACAGAACCCGTATCTGGGCAAGGCTTTGGCACAGGAGCACGGCGGACGTTTTCTTATACAAAATCCGCCGCAGTCTCCGCTCGATACGCGCGAGCTGGACGAGGTATATGAGCTTCCGTATATGCGAAGACCTCATCCGATGTATGATAAATACGGAGGGATAAAGGCGATTGAGGAGGTCAAATTCTCTATTTCAGCTAACCGCGGCTGCTACGGCAGCTGCAGCTTCTGCGCACTGGCGTTCCATCAGGGGCGTATAGTGACGTCAAGGAGCGACGAGAGCATGATAAGGGAAGCGGAGCTTATGACAAAGGACGCGGACTTTAAGGGCTATATCCACGACGTGGGAGGTCCTACGGCAAATTTCCGTGAGCCGGCATGTGAAAAGCAGCTCACAAAAGGCGCGTGCGCCGACAGGCAGTGTCTGTTCCCAAAGCCGTGCCCGAATATGAAGATAGACCATAGTAAATATCTCGGGCTGCTGAGAAAGCTTAGGAAGATAGACGGTGTAAAAAAAGTTTTTGTAAGATCGGGTATAAGGTTTGATTATCTGATGGCCGACCGTGACGATACCTTTTTCCGCGAGCTGCTGAAATACCATGTGAGCGGACAGCTCAGGGTAGCGCCCGAACATATTTCGGATAATGTTCTGCATTGTATGGGCAAGCCTGAGAATGCCGTGTACGAACGGTTTTCGGATAAATTCCGACGGCTCAACGACAAGCTGGGACTGGAGCAGTATATCGTGCCGTATCTGATGTCGAGCCATCCCGGCAGCACCGTGTCGGACGCGGTAAAGCTTGCGGAATATCTAAATAAACATAAAATAAATCCCAGACAGGTTCAGGATTTTTATCCTACACCGGGAACGATATCGACATGTATGTACTATACCGGTCTCGACCCCTTCACAATGAAGGAGGTATACGTGGCGCGTTCGCCGAAAGAAAAGGCTATGCAGCGCGCGCTCCTTCAGTTTCGTGACGAGGATAATTACGATCTGGTCAAGGAAGCGCTGCTCCAAGCGGGAAGAGAGGATCTTATCGGTTTCGGACGCGAATGTCTGATACCGCCGAGGAAAATAAAGAATGACCATACGGAAAGGAAAGGTGAAAAGCATGGCAAAACTGCTGAAAGGAAAGGAAGTTTCGGACAGAATAAAGAACGAGCTGAGAGAAGAGGTAAAAAAGCTCAAAGAACGCGGAATAGTTCCGGGTCTCGCCGTAATACTGGTAGGGGACGATCCGGCAAGTAAAGTGTATGTGAACAATAAGAAGAAAGCGTGCGAGTATATAGGTATCGAATCTTTTGAATACCTTATGGATGCGGGGACGTCTCAGGAGGAGCTTTTGTCGCTTATAGACAGGCTCAATAAGGACAGCGCCGTTTCGGGCATACTGTGCCAGCTCCCTCTGCCGGATCATATAGACGAACAGGCAGTGATAAATGCGATAGACCCCAAAAAGGACGTGGATGCATTTCATCCGGTGAATGTGGGTAAAATAATGACGGGCAATTATGACTTTGTACCGTGTACGCCGGCAGGAGTCATGGAGCTTATAAAAGAGTCGGGGATAGACATAGAGGCTAAAGAATGCGTTGTCGTGGGACGGTCGAACATAGTCGGCAAGCCGATGGCGATGCTTTTGCTGCATAAGAACGGTACGGTGACCGTATGCCATTCAAAAACGGCGGATCTTGCGGAAAAAACGCGTAAGGCGGATATACTTGTGGCGGCGGTGGGAATACCGAATTTCATCAAGGGCGATATGATAAAGCCTGGCGCGGTGGTGATAGATGTCGGAATAAACAGGATAGCGCCGAAAAAGCTTGTCGGAGACGTCGAATTTGAGTCGGCCGAGCCGGCAGCGGGAGCGATAACGCCTGTTCCCGGCGGGGTAGGACCTATGACTATAGCAATGCTCATGAAAAATACGCTTAAGGCGGCGGTCATAAATCACGATAGGGAAGCGGAATGATTGCAGAACTCCGCCTTGTTTTGCGGTTATATGACGTATAATTATCTAAAAAACGGCGTAATAAAGGGAAATTTATAAATAGATTTAACAAAAATTTGTTTATATTTGAAAATAAACGACATTTTTAATTGACATAGCTGAAATTTTGATGTATACTATTACTGTAATCTTAGTTGACAGATCGAACTGAGCTTCGACGAAAGGAGAATTTTCATGACTTTTGAAAATGCGTTAAAAAGGATAAAAGCAAAATTTGAAGAGGTTGACGCTTCAAAGCTTGCGGATATGGCTGTACAGGTTACATTGACAGACGAGGATTGCGGCGGCACGCTGTACTTCAAATCAGCTGACGGAAAGGTTGATGTGGAGGGCTATGATTATCGTGATAACGACGCTGTGATCGACATCGACAGAAAGGCGTTCAGCGATATTCTTTCAGGCAAGCTTACGCTTGACAAGGCGATCGAAAAGGGGCTTGCAACAGCAAAGGGCGACTTTGACAAGCTTGCTACGCTCAACGACGCTATTCCTAAGTATGTTCCGCCTGCAAAGAAGAAAGCAGCAGAGGTAAAGACAGAAGCAAAGACGGAGCCGGTCAAGACTGTGGAGAAAAAGGTGGAGAAGAAGGCTGTTGCGGCAGCGCCCGCAAAGGCGGCTGTTAAGGCAGAGCCGGTAAAGAAGCCTGCTACAGTAAAAAAGGCAGCGGCGGAAAAGCCGGCGGCTGTAAAAAAGACTGCAGCTGTAAAGAGGACTTCAGCAAAGAAGGCATGAGGCTCTCATTGGATCTTTAAGATCCGTCAAAATATTATTAAAAGACACAGCCGGACATATAATGTGCTCGGGGCTGTGTTTTTTTAGTTGTATAGAGCAAGATATATTAATCTTTTGCGTGCAGCTGCGCAGGTGTTAAAACTCGGCTGAAAAAATAGCTGCCGAAACTTGACAAAGCAGCGGTGTTATGATAAACTATATAAAGCAACGGGTAATTTAACAGGATCGTGAGAATACGCGGTACTGCATTTATTACCGCCCGGGATATGGAGGAAAAAGATAAATGGCAAAAATTCAGATGAAAACGCCTCTCGTTGAGATGGACGGAGACGAAATGACAAGAGTAATATGGAAGATGATCAAGGATATTCTTCTTGAGCCGTATATTGATCTCAAAACAGAGTATTACGATCTCGGACTGGAGCACAGAAATGCGACTGACGATAAGGTGACATATGACAGTGCGGAGGCTACAAAGAAATACGGCGTAGCGGTAAAGTGCGCTACGATAACTCCTAATGCGGCGCGTATGACCGAATATGACCTGAAGGAAATGTGGAAGTCGCCGAACGGCACCATCCGTGCTATACTCGACGGAACGGTATTCAGAACGCCGATACTTGTAAAGGGAATAGTTCCGTATATCCCGACATGGACAAAGCCCATAACTATAGCCAGACACGCTTACGGCGATGTATATAAGAATGTTGAGATGCAGGTGCCGGCCGGCGGCAAGGCGGAGCTTGTGTATACAGATAAGGACGGAAATGTAACAAAGGAAACTATCCACGAGTTTGAAGGCAGCGGTATAATCCAGGGTCTGCATAACCGCGATGAGAGCATAGAGTCCTTTGCGCGCGCATGCTTTAACTACGCGCTTGATATAAAAGAGGATGTGTGGTTTGCCACAAAGGATACCATATCGAAGAAGTACGATCACCGCTTCAAGGATATCTTTGCGGAGATATATGAAAATGAATATAAGGATAAGTTTGAAGCAGCCGGGATAGAATATTTCTATACGCTCATAGACGACGCTGTTGCAAGAGTGATACGCTCCGAGGGCGGATATATCTGGGCGTGCAAAAACTATGACGGAGACGTTATGTCCGATATGGTAGCTACCGCGTACGGCTCGCTTGCGATGATGACGTCTGTTCTTGTATCTCCCGACGGTATATATGAATATGAGGCGGCGCACGGAACGGTGCAGCGCCATTATTACAAATATCTCAAGGGCGAAACAACGTCAACGAACTCGGTCGCTACGATATTCGCATGGTCGGGCGCGCTAAGAAAGCGCGGCGAGCTGGACGAGCTTCCCGAGCTTGTTCATTATGCCGACTGCCTTGAAAAGGCGACTGTCGGTACTATTGAGGACGGTATCATGACCGGCGATCTCTACAGTATGTCTAAGCTTGAAAAGAAGGAAAAGGTAGATACCGAAGGCTTCTTAAAAGCCGTAGATGAAAGACTTAAGGCGATGCTTTAATATAAAATAAAAACGGCAGAGCGTTTCCGCGCCGCATATGCGGCGGGGGAGCGTCTTTGACCGGTTATAACATAAGCAAAATCGGGCTGAGGCAGGAGAAAAACTGAGATATGTACCGGCGTAACGGGTTTCAAAATATTTTTAAAAATAATTCAGAAAAAGTATTGACAAAACAGCTATAATCTGATATAATAGTCTTTGTCAGTGAGCAAAAGGTCTTTTGCTGAAATACATTCGGAGAGATGTCTGAGTGGTTGAAAGAGCCGGTCTTGAAAACCGGTGACGGTTCCGCCGTCCGCGGGTTCGAATCCCGCTCTCTCCTCCATAAAAACTTAATATTGCGAGTGCTGCATACAAGCTCGGTCATTTTTAAAAAGGCAGTGATCATAAAGATTGTATGCGTATTATTTGGAGAAGTACTCAAGAGGCCGAAGAGGCGCCCCTGCTAAGGGTGTAGGTCGGGCAACCGGCGCGAGAGTTCAAATCTCTCCTTCTCCGCCATTACTTAAATACACTTTCATATTCTGTGAAAGTGTATTTTTGTTTTCTGACATTCATTCAATACTCGGTTTTGTATGAACAAGACCGAGTATTGTTTTATATTTGCGGATATGAAAGAACAGTCTTATTGCTTTTCGCTGAGCATAACAAGCTCGCGGTAGATCCCGTCTTTGTCTTTAAGACTGTCGTGCGTGCCGGATTGGACGATCCTGCCGTCTTTGACTACGTATATAACGTCCGCACCTTCGATCGTGGACAGGCGGTGTGCGATGACTATTACGGTTCTGTTCTTCATAAGCTTCTCAATGCTCTTTTGGACTATGGCCTCGTTTTCGTTGTCGAGCGCCGAGGTCGCCTCGTCTAAAAGGAGTATGGGCGCATTTTTCAGAAATGCTCTTGCGATGGCTATTCTTTGGCGCTGCCCTCCGGACAGCGTCTCGCCGCGTTCGCCGACAATGGAGTCGTAGCCGTTGGGCAGCTCGGATATAAATTCATGTGCGTTTGCCGATCTTGCGGCTTCTGTTATTTCGGCGTCGGACGCGCCCGGTTTTCCGAAGGCGATATTTTCTTTTACGCTTGCATCAAACAGATAAGCGTCCTGCGGTACGTATGACAGCATATCCCTCAGTTCTCTGAGAGGCATGGAATTTATATTTCTGCCGTCTATATATATTGCTCCGGAATTTATCCTGTAGAATTTCGGTATCAGCTTTATAACAGTGCTTTTTCCGCCGCCGCTCGGACCGGCGAGCGCAGCGGTGGTGTTCTTCCTGATCTTAAAGCTCATCCCGTCTATGACCGGGGCGCCGCCGTAGCTGAAGCTTACATCCTTAAATTCTATATAAGCGTCCGGGCTTCCGCATTCTAAACCTGCTTCCGCCGCGTCGTGTTCCTTGCCGGTATCCAAGACCTCATGTATTATATCTGCGGCTGCTGCCGATTCCTGCATCATGCCCCATGATACGCCGAAATTTAACAGCATGCTGCTGATGTTGTTCTGTACGGTCAGAATAGCGAAAACGGTCCCGAAGTCGGTCATGCCTTTAGCTGCCATGATCGCGCTGACCGCGATAAGTACGAAGCTGTTTAAAAAGCTGAGCAGGTTGCTGATACTGCTCAGAGCTCCCACCTTAGAAATTCTTTTTATCCTGAGCGCGGCCGTTTCGGTGTTTGCAAGGTCATACCTGTTTACGGCGCTGCCTCCGGAGTCAAACAGCTTTATAACTCTGAATCCGGCTGTGAGATCGGAAAGTCTGCTGAGCAGAGCCGACTCGCTTCGCTGTATCCTGCCGCCGAGTGTACGCAGAGAAGCTGCATATTTTACATTTATAATAACAGTGAGAGCGCATGCAGCAAGGGACATGAGACCTATTCTCATATCCATGGAGAGAATGAATGCGCAGGACGCGGAGCCGCCGATGATCGCGGTCAGGAAGTTGGGGCAGTGGCTGGCGTAGGCCTGCTTCATGGTCTCGACGTTGCTGTTTAACCTGAATATACTGTCGCCGCTGTGGTTTTTGTCGTAGTATGCCACCGGCAGGAACTCCATATGCCGGAACAGGCTGCGCCGCATATCGTACATTATATATCTTATGGAGCGCATTTTGAAAAAACGGCTCAGAACGCTCGCAAGGAATACGGCGATAGCCGCTGTGCCGAGGAATATGGCCGTTTTGAATGAGGCGAGATCCATGGATGTAACGGAATTTATTATGTCCCTGTTTACTAAAGCCATAAGCATATCGCCAAGGAATGACAGGCCGATATCAAAAAACAGCGTGACCCAGTATGCATATTTAAATCTTCCCATCAGGGAAAAGCAGCTTTTTAAGCCCTGGATTACATTCATTTTAATGCACTTCCCTTCATTTTGTATCTAAGGTATCACAGACCGCCTTTGTTCAGGAGCGCAGCGTATGCGCCGCCGCGTTTTATCAATTCATCGTGCGTGCCGCATTCGCATATTACACCGTCCTGTAATACCGCTATCCTGTCTGAATTAATTATGGTTGAAAGCCGGTGGGCGACGATCAAAACGGTCTTTCCCTTGCTCAAATTATCGAGCGCCTTTTGAACCTCGGACTCCGCTTTGACGTCCAGGGCGGAGGTCGCCTCGTCGAGGAGCAGTATCGGCGAATTTTTGAGCATGGCTCGAGCTATGGAAATGCGCTGTATCTGGCCTCCCGACAAACGGCAGCCGCGTTCGCCGACTACAGTGTCGTAACCGTTTTCCGTTTCTGTTATAAAATCGTGTGCGTAGGCTGCTTTGGCTGCTGCGATAACCTCCTCTTTAGAGGCGTTTTCTTTTCCCATAGCTATATTGTCGTATATAGAAACGGGGAACAGGTATGCCTCCTGTGAAACGTATGAGATCAGTCCGCGCGCGGACTTTAATGAGCTGTCGTTAAGATCTGTGCCGCCTATGAGTATTTTACCGCCTGTCGGACGGTAAAAACCGCAGACAAGCCCTAAAAGAGTGCTCTTGCCGCAGCCGCTCGCTCCCGTAAAGCCGATAGTTTCTCCTTTTTTTATATCGATGGTCACCCCGTTTAAAACAGACCTGTGTTCTTCGTAACCAAAACGCACGTCTTTGAAGCTTATAGCGGGCACGCCGTCGGCAAGCTTTGTTAAGACCGCGCCGCCGTCCGGTTCGGAAGGCTCGTTTATGATAGAGAACACCCTGTCCGCTGCCGCCGAGGTGTATCTTAAGTTAAAAAACATAGACGACGTGCGCATAAGCGGAGAAAGCGTCTGGGCGAGCAGTGTCGAAAAGGCGATAAGAGAACCGAGTGTGAAATTGCCTTTGAAGCACATATACCCTCCGGCGGTCAGGCAGACAAGCATGGGTATATTGCGGGCGAGCATGAAAACCGCCGAGCCTTTGAACTGATGCTTGTCATTGCTCAAAGCCATATCAGTGGCGCGTTTTATTCCGCTGTTATATTTATCCGAGAGAGTATCCTCAAGATTATATGATTTTACGACAGAGATACCGCTCACCATATCCGAGACTGTGTTGCTGACTCTGCCGAGATATTTCATATATTTCTTTGAACCGTCTTTAAAAGGTATGGAAAAGCTCGCTCCGAGCGGCACAAGTATCGGCACCGTAATGAAGCAGAGCACGAAAAGGAGCGGATCCAGCGTTATCAGGTATGCCGTGTAAAATATAAGAGAAAACGGGAGCTGGATAAGCTGTATAAAGTCGTCCTCCATAAATCCCTGTACGGTATTCGCGTCCGAGCTCATTTTGGAAAGTATCTCTCCGCTTCGGTGCGAGGTCATATAGCTCATCGGCAGGCTTGCGACTTTTTTTGCGCTGTCAAGCTTGATATCCTTTATGATGCCGGTCGAAAATCTGCCGGTGGCGTAACGGGTAAAGTACACCGACAGCATGATGAGACCGATAGCGATAAGGGCGCGCAAAAAAGCGGACACCGCACTGCCTGTATCGCCGCTCTGCGCATAGTCCACGATCTCGCGCAGATAGTCTGTTTTTTCGACCTCCAGATAAGAGCACAGCACGGAAGCCGCAGCGGCAGAGACCGCCCACGGGAAATACCTGCGGGCGTACATCGTCATATTTTTGAGATTTTTATATTTTCTTTGTTTTGCTGCAGTTTTATCGTTCATAATAAAGGTATTGTACCATATTTGATCATAGCAGTCAAGAATGAACAGGCAAAAACACAAACTTTTTGTATTATCAATGCTTTTATTATAAAATAGCGCGGCGCCGGTCACGTCTTGTGCATAAAGCTAAAGAAATATCGATGCTGCCGCGCTTTTGGGGGGCTTGCAATTTTTACTTTCTTGTGCTAAAATAAATACAGTAAAAACCAAGCTGTGCACACTGCGGAAGGTCAGAGCGGGTGCAGGCGGCTTATGAGGTGAACGGTATGAATACGTATGAAAAGATATATGAGGCGGTAAAGCATATACCGTACGGGCGCGTAGCAACATATAAGCAGGTCGCGGCCATGGCGGGGAACCTGGGCTGGGCGCGCACGGTCGGGAACGCGCTGCATAAAAATCCCGATCCTGACAATATACCCTGCTACAGAGTGGTAAATCACCGCGGCAGAACGTCGCCCGCGTTCGCTTTCGGCGGAGAGGATATACAGCGCAGGCTGCTGGAAGCGGAGGGAGTGGAATTTAATGAAAAGGGACTGGTGATAATGGAACGGTTCTGCATAACGGCGCGGTGATATATATATATGCTCCGTTTTTGCCGCATAAATGCGGTAAAAGCGAGCCTGACGGTATGCAGCTCAGATTTAAAAATGCAAAGACCGGCAGTTTATCACTGTTTTTTTTACAAAATGTATTTACTAATCGCTTGAAATGTGTTAAAATAAATACTATAGCGGAAGCGAAGCCTTTTGCGGCTTTGCCTGCGAATGTGCTTATTGTATCGAAGTGAAGCAATGCCGGACGCATTGTATTTATGTTTTGAGCATACAGTCGCGATTTTATTTATGAAAGGGTTGATATAACATGGGAATGACCATGACGCAAAAGATCCTTGCCAGAGCGGCAGGACTTGATTCTGTCAAAGCCGGAGATCTGATTATGGATAAGCTGAGTCTCGTGCTCGGCAACGACATAACGTCTCCTGTGGCGATCCGTGAATTCGAGAAATTGGGAAAGGCTTCGGTATTTGACAAGGCTAAGATAGCGCTGGTACCGGATCATTTTACTCCTAATAAGGATATTAAATCGGCCGAACAGGCTAAGGTCGTAAGAACGTTCGCGCTTGATAACGATATCGTGAATTACTTTGAAGTGGGTGAGGTCGGGATCGAGCATGCGCTGCTGCCGGAAAAGGGACTTGTGGTAGCGGGCGACGTTGTTATCGGCGCAGATTCGCATACCTGTACATACGGCGCTCTCGGCGCGTTTTCGACCGGCGTAGGTTCCACAGATATGGCTGCCGGTATGGCGACGGGCAAGGCGTGGTTCAAGGTGCCGGAGGCGATAAAGTTCTATCTTACGGGCTCTCTGCCGGCATATACGAGCGGCAAAGACCTCATACTCCATATAATCGGCATGATAGGCGTGGACGGTGCGCTTTACAAGTCTATGGAATTTACGGGGCCGGGGATGCATACTCTCACAATGGACGACCGTTTCACAGTTGCAAACATGGCGATAGAAGCTGGGGCGAAGAACGGTATATTTGAGGTGGACGATCTCACGCGCGAATATATGAGAGAGCATTCCGACCGCGAATTTGTTGAATTCACGGCTGACGAGGATGCTGAATACGCGCAGGTGATAAATATAGATCTTTCAAAGGTACCGCACACCGTAGCGTTCCCGCACCTTCCGGAGAATGCCAGGACGCCCGGGAACTGGGGCGACGTGGCGATAGACCAGGTGGTCATCGGTTCATGCACAAACGGCAGACTGTCAGATCTGCAGCGCGCTGCGGATATACTGAGGGGCAGGAAGGTCAAAAAGGGCGTAAGGGTGATAGTTTTCCCGGCTACTCAGAGGATATACCTCGAAGCGTTAAAGGACGGTACGCTCTCAGCCCTTGTTGAGGCGGGCTGCGTTATATCAGCTCCGACCTGCGGGCCGTGTCTCGGCGGACACATGGGCATACTGGCGGCAGGCGAAAGATGCATTTCGACAACAAACCGCAACTTTATCGGAAGAATGGGGCATGTTGACAGCGAGGTGTACCTCGCAAGTCCGGAGGTCGCAGCGGCAAGCGCACTGACCGGCAGAATAACGGCTCCGGAGGAAGTGGTTTGACCTGAGCCGGGCTTGGACAAGTCTGCATTGAGAGACGGACGGACTGCGGAGCATAAGCTGCGCGGCTCGTCCATGACGGGGCGCTGCCCCTTATTGAAGGAGGTACAATATAATGAAAGCTAAAGGCACAGTCATCAAATACGGTGACAATATAGATACGGACGTGATCATCCCGGCGCGCTACCTTAATACATCTTTGCCGGAAGAGCTTGCAAAGCACTGCATGGAGGATATAGACAAGGATTTTATAAACAGAGTGCAGCAGGGAGATATAATGGTAGGCGGAGCCAACTTCGGCTGCGGCTCGTCGCGCGAGCACGCGCCGATAGCCATAAAGGCGAGCGGTATCTCATGCGTTATAGCGGAGAGCTTCGCCAGGATATTTTTCAGAAATTCGATAAACATAGGTCTGCCGATACTCGAATGTCCGGAGGCGGCAAAGGATATCGGGGAAGGGGATACCGTCTCGATAGATTTTGACTCGGGCGTTATCAAAAACGAGACAAAGGGCAGAGAATACCGGGCTGCTGCGTTCCCGCAGTTCATGCAGGAGCTTATAAATGCCGGCGGACTTGTGAACTATATCAGTTCGGGCAAGATGTAAATATTTGTGCGGGGTCTCGCTCCGGGGCGGAAGTCCTGCGGAGCCGGTAAAAAATATCAAGGAGTAAGAAAGCAATGAGTGAATTTAAAATAGCGCTGATCAAGGGCGACGGCATAGGTCCGGAAATAGTGGACGGAGCAGTAAAAGTGCTTGACGCCGTGTCGGCAAAATTCGGGCATAAATTTGAATATACGGATGTATATATGGGCGGCTGTGCGATAGATAAATTCGGAACACCGCTGCCGCAGGAGACTGTGGATATCTGTAAAGCCTCGGACAGCGTCCTTCTGGGCGCGGTCGGCGGTCCGAAATGGGACGGCTGCAAGGAGAGACCGGAGAAAGGACTTCTCGGGATAAGAAAGGCGCTCGGTCTCTATTCAAACCTGCGTCCCTCCATACTCAAGCCCCAGCTCAAGGAGGCGTCGCCGCTCAAGGACGAAAAGCTTAAGGACGGACTTAACGTAATGGTCGTACGCGAGCTCACCGGAGGAATATATTTCGGCGAGCGCCGCAATGCCGAGGACGGTTCATGGGCAAGCGATGAAGAGAAGTACAGCGTTGAGGAGGTCGAGAGGATAGGCAGGATAGCGTTTGAAACAGCCATGCTTCGCGGAAAGCGCGTTGTGTCGGTAGATAAGGCAAACGTTCTCGATTCCTCAAAGCTTTGGAGGCGCACTATGACGGAGCTGGCAAAGAGCTATCCGGAGGTAGAGCTTACGCATATGTATGTTGACAACGCTGCAATGCAGCTGGCGATAGCCCCGGCGCAGTTCGACGTTATAGTGACCTCAAATATATTCGGAGATATCCTTTCGGATCTGTCCTCCGCGATCGCGGGATCGATAGGTATGCTGCCTTCCGCGTCGCTCGGAGCAGGGAAGTGCGGTATGTATGAGCCGATACACGGTTCCGCGCCGGATATTGCCGGGCAGGATAAGGCAAATCCCGTAGCAACAATCCTTTCCGCTGCTATGATGCTTGAGATGTCGTTCGGGCTTGCGGAGGAGGCCAAGGCGATAAACGAAGCGGTTGACAAGGTGCTTGACATGGGATACAGAACTCCCGATATTTACAGTGAAGGCATGAAAATGACAGGCTGTGCAAAAATGGCGGAGCTTATCGCAGAAAATATATGATAAAAAAATACTGTCCGCAGAACGTATGAACGCGTTTTTGCGGACAGTGTTTTTTATTGTTTGGTTTTTCGGCGTTCTTCCGCCTCGCGCTTTGAATATATGCAGCCGCAGTAGTCCTGGCGGTAAAGCCCGTATACCGCGGAAAGCTCGCAGGAGCGCTTGTAGCCGTTTTTCTTTTTGAAATCCGAATAGAGCCAGCTTACTCCGTATTTTTCGGCAAGCTCCGCGCCTATGGAATTAAGGGCTTGCGCGTTTTTGTGCGGGCTTATGGAAAGCGTGGTGGTGAAGAAGTCATAGCCGCCGCTCCTTGCGGTAAGAGCGGTGTGTTCAAGGCGCAGACGGTAGCATTTCATGCAGCGCGCTCCGCCCTCGCGTTCATTTTCAAGCCCTTTGGAGATGCTTTCAAACTCGGACGGTGAATAGCCTCCGTCCGTGAAGGCTATTGTATTTATGCAGGGAAGCTCGGACACTAACCGTTTAAGCTCCGCGCTCCGCCGTTCGTATTCGTCCGCCTCGGTTATATTCGGGTTATAGAAAAGAACGGTTATATCGAAGTACCTGTTCAGATATTCAAGCACATAGCTTGAGCATGGAGCGCAGCAGGCGTGCAGCAGCAGAGACGGCTTTGCTCCGGCTCCGGCGACGGATTCCAGAGTTCTGTCAAGCATTATCTGATAATTCTGCTTCAATCTGTATTCTCCTTTCTCCGCGCCGAAAGAACGGCCGTTAGCCCAGTTTTTTTGCGGCCTCGATCGCTATAGCGCATTCGACGCGTTTTTTCTCCATTTCACATGCTAATTCGTACGGCTTGTTTATATCTCCGTTGAAGTTGAAGGCATTCGCGCTGCACCCGCCGCTGCAATAGAATTTTGCAAAGCAGCTGCGGCATTTATCCTTTGTATATATATTTGAATTTTCAAAATACTTGCATATATCTCTGTCGATGCTGCCGTCATAGACGTTTCCCATGAGGAAATCCTTGTTTCCGACAAACTGGTGACACGGGTAAAGGTCTCCGTCGGCGGCGACCGCGAGGTATTCATGCCCTGCGCCGCAGCCCGAAAGACGTTTTATTGCGCACGGCCCCTGATCCAGGTCTATCATGAAATGAAAGAAATTGAACCGGCTGCCGTTTTTCCAGCGTTTCAGGTATTCATCGGCAAGCTTTTCATACTGCGCGAATATCTCCGGGAGATCCGCTTCGGTCAGAGCGTAGTCCTCATCCTCGGGCGCGACTACCGGCTCGACGCTTGTCTGCTTGAAGCCGAGATCGGCGAGGTGTATAACGTCGTCGGCAAAATCCTTGTTGTATGCTGTGAACGTGCCGCGGACGTAGTAATTATCCTGGTTCCGGCTCTCTGCCATATCTATGAACTTCGGCAGTATGCTGTCGTACGTGCCGCTTCCGTCAACTCTTGGACGCATCCTGTCGTTGACCTCTCTGCGTCCGTCTATGCTCAGTACGACGTTCGACATATTCTCGTTTATATATTTTTTCTTGTCCTCATCGAGCAGAAGCCCGTTTGTGGTAACGGTAAAACGGAAGTTCTTGCCGTGCTTTGCGCCCTCGGCCTTTGCGTATTCTGTTATCTCTTTGACAACATTGAAATTCATCAGCGGCTCTCCGCCGAAATAGTCTATCTCGATATTTTTTCTCGATCCGCTGTTGGCTATAACGAAGTCTATAGCTTTTTTTCCGGTCTCGGCGCTCATCATGCCTCTTGCGCCGTGGTATTCGCCCGTTCCGGCAAAGCAGTATTTGCAGCGCAGATTGCAGTCGTGCGCGATGTGCAGGCAAAGCGCCTTTACTACGCTTTGCTTGTTCCAGTTCTTGGCGAAATCCTCGTAACAGTCCTCGGTGAAAAGCTGTCCGTTCCTGACAAGCTCGCATATCTCGCCGTAGCTCTCCGATATCTCCCCGGCAGGATACCGCTCCGAAAGCTCGTCCGCGATAAACTGCGGGCATACCGGCTCCGCCGTGAACGGTTCAAGCAGGTAGTCGAGCATGTCGTACAGGCAGTCGTCCACTACGTGAACGGCGCCGGAATAAATGTCGAGAACGATATTCATGCCGAACATTTTGTATTTATGTATCAATTTGATCTATTCCTTTCAGTTCAGTATATCATAGCAAAATAATACGCCCGGGCGCAGTTGGAACAGCGCGCGCCGGGCGCAGAGTTATGTACCGTGCAGACCTAAGACCGCCCGGCAGATGATCATTCAGCGTGCTCGCACTTCTGATTTGCAACGGTGCATGAAGTTTTGCATGCTGACTGGCAGGAAGTCTGGCATTCGCCGCAGCCGCCCATAACGGCTGATTCCTTCAGGTTAGCCTTGTTCAAGGTCTTAACGTGCTTCATTAGACAATCCCTCCTTATTTGACCGGAGCCGCGTTTTACGGCCCGTTAAAATACGCACAACGGCGCTATACTGATAGTATATCATATCTCGCAGAAAAAATAAAGTCTTTTTGAAAAAATTTAAACAATAAATTTAAATTTCGGGATCTTTCTCTTCTTCTTCCTGCTCCTTCTCTTCTTCCTCTTCCTGTTTTCTGCGCGGATACGGCTCCTGCTCGTCCGTGAGATACATTATATAGCCCAGAGACGTATTGTAATAGAGAGCCAGCCTGACAAGCATCTCCGGCGGTATCTGCCGCATACCTGTTTCATACTGCGAATACGTGTTTTGCTTTATATTGAGTATTCCTGATATTTCTTTCTGCGAAAGATCGGCGTCCTCGCGAAGATCCTTCAAACGCATTTTCATGTTTATCAGCCCCTTTCTTATCATGATATCGGATAAAAAACTTTTTATTTTCTCCTGCGGATACGATATATGAAGTCCTTCTAAAGCCATTATATATTATCTCAAAGTCAAAGTTTGAAATTTATCTCAAAATGAGATTTAATAAATTTAATATGTAAAAATAAAGTGCATCTGTTCCATTTTAAGGACATAAAATACATTTTGACAGAGCGCGCCGCCGCCGTTTACAGAATGGCAAAAACAGTCTTTGTATATAATGCATAAAAGAAAATATGAAATTAGTTAAAACTGACTAATAAAAACTTGTTTATACAAAAAAAATTGTGGTATATATATAATATGAGCCGTTTGCACCTGCCGGTGCGCGGCTGTGAACGATAAAAGATAATACCGGAGCTGTCGCTTATTCGGCTGCCGGACATGTAAGGAGGAAAATGTTAATGGAGAATATCAGAAATATCGTTGTTATGGGACACGGAAAATGCGGAAAAACAACGCTTACGGAGGCGATGCTGTTTAATGCCGGCGAAACGAAGCGCCTCGGCACGATCGCAGACGGTACGACCACCGCCGACTATGACAGTGAAGAGATAAAAAGAAAGTTCTCGATAAACACCGCGGTAGCGCCGGTGAACTGGAAAGATATGAAGTATAATATCATTGACACGCCGGGATATTTCGATTTTGCCGGAGACGTCAAGGCGGGCGTAAGAGCAGCCGATTCGGCGCTTGTGGTGCTCAGCGGAAGAAGCGGAGTTTCGGTAGGCACGGAGCAGGTGTTCAAGTATGCGAAAACAAAAGATATTCCCATAATGTTCTTTGTAAATAAAATAGACGATAACCGCGCGAGCTATGAAAAAACTCTTGAGGAGATGAAGGAGGTATTCGGAAAGGCCGTAACTCCGTTCGTATATCCCATAAGAGAGGGCGACGAGTTCAAAGGCTTTGTTGACATAGTGGATATGACAGCGCGCCGCTACGAGGGAACGGACAGGGTCGATATACCGGTGCCGGAGGGCATGGCGGAGGTTGTGGCTCCGCTGCGCGAAATGATCATGGAGGCTATCGCAAGTACGGACGAAGAGCTTATGGTGAAATACTTCAACGATGAGGAATTCACTTTCGATGAGATAAAGCAGGCGATACGCAAGGGCGTCAAGGACGGCAGCATTTACCCCGTATACTGCGGCAGCGGACAGGACAACATCGGAGTGCGCAGTCTTATGGACGGTATAGGCAAATATCTGCCGTCGCCGTCAGAGATCAAGGAGGTAGGCAGAAAACGCGATACGGCGGAGCCTGTGGAGCTGGTTCAGAGCGAGGCGGAAACGAGCGCGGCGGTGGTATTCAAGACCATAGCTGACCCGTACGTAGGCAAGATGTCGATATTCAGAGTATACTCCGGCGAGATAAAGGCCGACAGTACATATTACAACCCGAACAAGGGCGAGAGCGAGAGGATAGGCAAGGTATACACGCTATGCGGCAAAAAGCAGACTGAGGTGAAGTCCGTCAAGGCAGGCGATATAGGCTGTGTGACAAAGCTTGAATTCACAAAAACAGGCGACACGCTCTGTGATAAGAATAAGGATATAATCCTTACGGGCATAGAGTTCCCGCCGCCGGTGCTTTCAATGGCGGTATCGCCCGCGGCAAAGGGAGACGAGGAAAAGCTCGTAAGCGGACTTACAAGGCTCATGGACGAGGATCCGACCTTTACCGTGTCCAATAACGCAGAGACAAAGCAGACGCTCATAAACGGACAGGGCGAGCAGCATATAGACGTTATCGTCAGCAAGCTCAAGAACAAATACGGAGTGAACGTAGTCCTTGACGAGCCTATAACTCCGTACAGGGAGACGATAACAAAGACGGCGGTAGTAGAAGGAAAGCATAAGAAGCAGTCCGGCGGTCACGGACAGTACGGTCATGTGAAAATTGAATTTTCGCCCGGTCTTACCGAGGAGCTGATGTTCGAGGAGAAGGTATTCGGCGGAAGCGTGCCGAAGAACTATTTCCCGGCTATAGAGAAGGGCTTGCAGGAGAGCTGCGCAAAGGGCGTTCTTGCGGGCTATCCCGTGGTAAATCTCAAGGCTACTCTGCTTGACGGCTCATATCATCCGGTAGACTCCTCGGAGATGGCGTTCAAAACAGCCGCTTCCATAGCGTATAAGGAGGGGCTGAAGCAGGCCGGGCCTGTAATTCTCGAGCCTATAGGCTATCTTAAGAGCTACGTTCCGGAAAATATCATGGGCGACGTTATAGGCGATATAAATAAGCGCCGCGGCAGGATCATGGGCATGGGCGAGAGCGATAAGGACGGACTAAACCTTGTCGAGGCGGAAGTTCCTATGTCCGAGATGAATAAGTATGCCACCGATCTGAGAGCGATGAGCGGCGGACGCGGGACGTTCACATTCGAGTTCGTTAGATACGAGCAGGCGCCGATGGACGTTGCAAACAAGATAATCGCGTCGGCAAACACAAAATAACGGTTGATACACTCTTTTCGATATAATAAGCGGTAAAAACGGTCGCGCACGGCGCGGCCGTTTTTGCCGTTTTGACGGCATGTGCGATATAAAGCCTTTGCATACGGTCTCCTTAAAAGCCGCTGAAGCGCTTTTTTTGCCAAGGTGAAAAAAATTTAGAAAAATTTCAAAAAAACACTTGACAAATCAGGGTTACAGGTGTAAACTATAGATAAGAGTTACAAATGTAAACTCGGATGAGGAGGTTTAGTATGGAAAATGTAAAGAACATTTCCGAATCGGAGTGGAAAGTGCTCGAGGTCTTGTGGGACAAGCCGGGAAGTCTCATAGGCGAAATAAGAACGGCCCTTGCCGGAAGCGGCTGGAGCTATTCGACGATAAAGACGCTCGTTTTGAGATTGACTCAAAAGGGAGCGCTTTACACAAAGGAAACGCCGCAGGGCAAGGAATACTATCCTGCGGTGGACGAGGACAAATCGCGCCGCGACGAAACGAAGCATTTCCTTGACAGGATATATAACGGTTCGGTGCGGATGCTGTTTTCAAATCTCGTAAAAGACTCGAAATTGTCTGACAAAGAGGCTGAGGAGCTTATGGGGCTTATTGATAAGATGGAGGATTGAAGCTTGAAGGCGATATGAACATCTGCTTCAAGCGTGTTTTGCGAAAGGAGTTAAAGCCTATGAACAGTACGATATATTCTCTGTTTATCTCAATGGCATTGCGTGTAACGGTAATTACGGCGTTTGTAATGCTCATAAAGCTCGTGTTCCGCCAGAAGCTTTCCGCGGCGGCGCACTGCGGCATATGGCTCATACCGGTAGTCCAGGTCATGTTTTGTATAGGCAATGTGAGCATACCCGCCAAGACCAGTATCTATAATGTGGTCGAGGGGGTAACGGTCCCGGCGGACGTGATAGCCGCGCAGCAGACGGCGGCGCATACAGATGTGCGCAACATCATTGCGCTGGTCTACTGCATCGGAACGGCTGTGCTCGCGCTTTGGTATCTGACGGTGTTCCTGCTGCACAGGTACAGAACATCAAAGCTTGAGACGGTAGATGACGCGGAAACGCTGAGAATACTCAGCGGTCTGAAATCGGTTCTCGGCATAGGCGGCGAAATAAAGCTGCGCCGCGGCAAATTTGCGCAGACGCTCGGAAATACGGTCATCCTGCCCGGCGGATATTCCTATGACGAGCAGCGGCAGATAATGCTTCACGAGCTTTGCCACTATAAGAACAAGGACAATGTCAAGCTTCTTATCGCTGCGGCGGTGATATGCCTTAACTGGTTCAATCCGTTGGTTTGGCTGGCGTTCAGACGGTTCAGGAGCGATATAGAGATGTATTGCGACGATAACGTTATGAAGCTGACAGACAGCAAAAAGGAATACGCGATGGTTCTTGTAAAGACCGCGGCTGAGCATACTCGGTTCGTTCCCGGAGCGGCCGGAGTAAGCAACAGCAAGCACGAGGTGGCGCGCAGAGTGAGACGGATAGCGTCGTGGAAGAAAAAGAAGCCGGTATGGCTCGTTGCGGCGGTGTGCGCATGTGTGACAGTCTCATGCCTGTGTCTGACCGACGCTGTATCAACGGCAGTGGAGAATACCGTTGACGCGGCCGCTGCGCCGGAGCCTGTGGATGTGGTCCCGGCTATAATAGAGACCGTAACATCGCAGAACACTCCGGAGCCGACGGAAGCGCCGGCGGAGCCGGAGCCGGAATATTCCGAACCGCGTACCCGTCAGAGCACGGCGGCTGTGCAGGATAACGATACTGCGCAGGACGACGCTGCCGGCGAACGTGCCGAAAGCGGCGGAACGTATTCATATGCGCCGGAGACGGACACGGTCTATGAAGCGGAAAACGCTGCGGCGTACGCAGAGCCGGAAGAGCCTGTACAGGAGCCGGAAACCGCCGCGCCTGAGGAGGATATATATTCCTCTCTGGGCGAGCCGGAGAGCGTGAGCGCAAACGGGAACAAGGAGACCTACAGCCTTGACGACGGCAGAACGGCGGTGCTTCACTATGACGGCGGCGAGCTTGAAACGGGCTACATCATAAACGGCGGCGGACAGGAAAGCGAGCCGGCCGCGGAGGATGCGCCGGAGCCGCGCGAAGGGAGCGTAACAGAGGAGTAAAGCAGCTTTTTTGGGAGATAGGGTAAAGGAGATAATATAGGCAGATAAGGCCGGAGCCGTATAAGGGAAGATAAACGGGTAAACAGGCAAAGGGAGATAAGCAGGTATTTTCTGAAACGGCAGAGGCGGGCGCTCGCCCCGGTAATGAGCTATGAGCATTATTTTGCGGGTGAGCGCTGTTTTTAAACAAAAACAGAGTAAAAATATTCAATATTATTGCAATTAACACCATTAGAGGAGATAGAAAGGAAAGGTAATATATTATGAAAAAGGCGATGCTTATAGCGGCGATCATGATGATGGGAACTACCGCGCTGGCGGCTGACAGGGACGATATGGCGGCGGTAGCGATAGGAAGCAACCGTGCAGCCGTTTATGAAACGGCCGGAACGGGTGAGACGACCTCGTCGGGGCTTAAGGAGACGTATACGCTTGACGGCGGCGATGAGGCGGTACTGCATTTTGACAGTGATATTCTCGTAAGAGGATTTATATTAAATTATTGAATATGGTATGGGAATACAGGAGGTGAAAGGGATGAACAGGATCGTTATGAAAGCGGCTGCGGCGTTTTGCGCGGCGGCTATCCTGCCGTCGGCATGGGCGGTTCCCGAAACGAAAGCGGCGGAATGGATAAACCTGTCCTCGTGGGCGTATGAGGATGTGAGCAGCTTTGTGAGCAAGGGACTGCTTCCGGAAAGCCTGAGCGGCGTTTCGGATTATACGCGCCCGATAAAGCGGTGGGAGCTGTGCGAGCTGATATATTCCGTGCTTGACAGCGCCGGTATGTTTGTGCATGACAGGTTCGGAAAAAGCTTTGACGACTGCGGCGGATATCCGAATATGAACAAGCTCTGCAGCGTGGGCATAATAGACGGCGTTGAGACGGACGAAGGCGTGTTCTTTTATCCGGAGAACGATATTACGCGCGAGGACGCAGCCAAAATAGCCGGCAATACGATGACCGGTACGGGAGTATGGGAGGATGCCGGGGATACGGGTGCGGAAGCCCTGAACGGAAGAATAAACGATGTTTCCGAAATAAGCGGATACGCGCTGCCGTCGGTGGCTTCTGCGATCTCAAACGGGTTGATGACCGATACCGGCAGCGGCAGCTTTGAGCCGAAGGCGCGGCTGACGGTCGAGCAGGCGGTGATAATTGTTTATAGGATGTATAATAATATCCCAAAGCTTGTGGACTCGGATAACGAGACGGCGGACGGCGCCGGGGAGCAGACTGTGCGCGAACTCGGAGACGGGCTTGAGGAGACGTACGACGGCGGCGTTTACCGTATAAAGAAAGACGGCGAAACGCTCATGCAGCTTGAAGCGGACGTATATTCCAAGCTTCTTTACGGAAAGAACAACGGCGCAGAATACATTTTTGCGGTCAATTTCAACGATAAGACCGATGTGTACGACCTCGGCACGAAGGAGCTTTTGTATACCATACCGTATATAGTGTATAGGCTTGACAATGAAAACGGACTGGCGTACGTGTACTCGTCGCGGTTCATGCCGGCATACAGCGGTGTTTACGGCATGGACGGCGCGGAATTGGCAAAGCCGGAATACAGCGAAAGGGAGCTTGAGCTGATGGCGGAAAACGGCTTCAGGGAGCCGGAAGAGGAATACCGTGCGGCGGACGGCTGGATATACTATTCAAACTGGAACGACAGCGGGCATCTGTATAAGGTTGATACAAACGGCGAAAATAAAAAGCTGCTCGTGAGCGGGCTTGACTGCTGCGATACGGAATACTTTAAGGGAATGCTGTATTTCAAGGCGAAGGAAAACGGCGCGCTTTACTGTACCGACAGCGAGGGCGGAAAGCTTTTCACATTGTCCGAGTCAGAAAACGCCGAGATGGTGTGGCCGAGGGCGTCCTTATTCAACTCTGAGGCGTATGAGGACGGCGATATCATCACCGATATAAACGGAAATAGATTTGTAATAGGTCGGGACAGCATTTATTACGACAGGCGCGGACAGGTGTTTGACGGCTGGCTCATGTACGGTGAACCGGCAGATTATACGAGAGAATTTACCGAGCCTGACGGCGGAACAGCGTCGGTATCAAGCAGCGCCTGCATACTTTACAGGTTCAGAACGGCAAACGGCGGTATAGAGCGCGAAAAAATAGCCGACTATCCCGTATACAAGCTATCCGTGAGCGCAGACGGGGATGCGGTATGGTTTATGAACGCACAGGAGCTTGCCGAGACAGGGGAATCGCAGATATACGTGTATGACGGAAAGGATATCACCGATGCGGCGGACGGCATAAAAGCGATAGATATCGGGTTTTGTTATGACAAGGACAAAGACGGGGCGGACATGAGCAAGCTTTGCTTTATCACGATGGATGAGATAGGAAAAGGCACATATCATGCCATGGATATAAAAACGGGAGAAATAACGCAGGAGCAGCTTGAACAGCCGCGTTATGAGCAGAGCGACGGGCATGTTTACAGCGGCATAAGCGCTGACGATATGAAGGCGTACGGCACGGAGGACAGAACGCTGGTCATTGAATATAACGGAACGAAAACGGAGCTTGGAAAAGCTGATCCGATCTATAGGGAAGGCAGCACGGTCTATTATTCAAAGGATATTAACATGCTGTACGGATACGGCTCGTCAAACCCGTTAAGGCGGGTTGTGAATTCGGAGCGGGATATATATTGGTACGATTATGTCACGGGAGAGAAAGGATACGCGGCCGGTGACTTTGACTGCCGGTGGGATGAGTTCGATGGTGCGTACATATATACTACTCCGCTTATGCAGTACAGGATGCTGAGCGGCGGCGGATCGGTTTCCGTATATCCCAATAAGGGAATAAACAAGTACGGAGCGGTCGGGCTGCTGTCAACGCTCAGTGACGTGATATGGCAGAACGACCACCTCTATAAGATAGACAAGGACGGCGTTTTTACCGACGTGACCTGCAGCGACGCCGGATATTGGGTATATGTTCCGAACGGGAGCGACGAGGCCGCTATGAGCCAATGGTAGGAGGTAAGGCAGATGAACAGCATAAAAATAAATGCGGCGGCGCTGATATGCGCTCTGTCGCTGATATCCGCATCCGTGCCGATGGGCGCGGGCGCGGCGGAATGGATAAACCTGTCCTCGTGGGCGTATGAGGAGGTAAGCGGCTTTGTGAGCGACGGGCTGCTTCCGGACAGCCTGAGCGGCGTTTCGGATTATACGCGCCCGATAAAGCGGTGGGAGCTGGGCGAGCTGATATATTCCGTCCTGTATCACTGCGGACAATTTTCTGAGGACGTATATCAGGGCAGAGAATTCAGCGACTGCGAAGCATATCCCAATATTACGAAGCTCTACCGCTACGGGATAGCCGAGGGCGACGGCAGCGGGAATTTCAGACCGGAGGAAAATATAACGCGCGAGGACGCCGCGGTGCTTATAGGACGGGCGATGGATCATTGCGGAGCGTATTATTCGACTGCGGATATAGATGGCGAAAACGATGAAAACGCTGGCTTGAGCGGTATATCCGACAGTAAACAGATAAGCGGCTATGCAAGATCCGACGTGCTCAGTCTTATGAAGTTCGGCATCATGAACGGAACAGGCGGCGGCTTCGAGCCGAAGAGCGGACTGTCTGTTGAACAGGCAGTGATAGCGGTCTACAGAGTTTATAAGTGGCTGCCGAGGCTGATACTCCCGGATAACGAAGGTATAAGCGGAGAGAATGAGCAGACGCTGCAGGAATACCCGAACGGGGCAGTTGAAGCGTTTTACGGGAACAGCTATCTTTTGAAAAAAGACGGGAAGCAGCTGATGACGTTTGAGACCGATGTATATTCAAAAATACTCAGCTGTGACTATGGCGGAGAAACACTGGCGTTTGCGGTCAACTTCAATGATAAAACGGATGTGTTCAGGGCGGAAACAGGCGAGTTTATGTATACTATACCGTATATCGTCTATAAGCTCAGACCGGAGGAAGGACATATATACGTATACTCGTCACGGTTCATGCCGGCATACAGCGGTATTTACGGCTTTGACGGCAGCGAGATCATAAAGCCGGAATACAGCGAAACGGAGCTTGAGGCGATAGCGGCGAACGGTTATGATATCCCGCAGGAGCAGTACCGTGCGGCGGACGGCTGGGTATACTATTCAAACTGGAATGATAACGGACATTTGTATAAGGTGGATTCAAACGGTGAAAACGGCAAGCTGCTTGTAGACGGCCTGGACTGCAAGAATACGTATTACTTTAACGGTATGCTGTATTTCAATGCAAAAGAAGACGGCTGTCTCTACTGTATAGACGAGGATGGCAATGCTCTGCAAAAAATATCCGAGACTCCGGCTCAACAAATATGGGTACAAAAGGTCGGATTTGACGATCTCGCCGAGGAAAAAGAAGTAAATCTTATTGAATATAGCGCATCCAGAACGCTTTTGTACGGCACGGAGCGATTTACGGGCAAGAACGGGCGGATCCTGTACGGCGAAGATGCTTCTTTTGAAATGGAATATGTGGATGAGAGCACCGGTGAACGAACGTCCGTGCCGTTGTCGGCTTACATACTGTATGAATTCAGTTTCGGCAGCGGAGAACGCAAAAAGGTGGCGGATTTTCCCGTAAATAGAGTGATATGGTCATCCTCTGGAGACGACAGAGTGCTCTTTACGAACTATGAGGAAGCAAAAAAAACGGGAGCTTCGCCGATATATATGTATGACGGCTCCGAGCTTAAATGCATTACCGGCAGTCTGAAAGCGGTCACATACGGATTTATGCAGGAGGAAGGAAGCGGATATGGCGGGGATCGGCTGATTGGCAGCAAGGTCGGTTTTGTAACGCCGGAGGATATGGACGGAGACACATATCACATAGCAGATCTTGATACGGGTGAGATCACTGTAGAGAAGCTCAGGGAACCCGCCGATGACGAATACAGCGGCGGTGAAGATAAGATGGGCTATGATGAGCTGAGCGGCGACGGGTATGAGATATACCGCAGCGGCATGAATCTGTATGTAGAAAACGGCTCGGAAACGAAGAGCCTCGGTGAAGGAGCCGCATTATTCCGTGACGGGGATATATTGTATTATGCGAATTACGCCGACCTTTTGGGAATCGACCTGTACGGTTATGCTCTGATGGCTTACAATATGAGAACAGGCGGACAAAGCATTGTAAGCGACAGATATGTATATTGTTTAGGTATAAGATCCGATGTGATGAGCTTTCAGGAAAAGACCGGACATATCAAGAAAATAGACGGCGGAGAAACGCTTACCGTTTATCCGAACAAGGGCCTTAAAAGATACGGCGAAGTCGATAGGATAGAGCACCGGATGAGGCAGATATGGCAGCCCAGGTATGTGTATAAAATAGATAAAGACGGTAACTGTACACAGCTGACCGACTGCCAGTCCGAGTTTTGGCTATATGTTCCGAACGGAGCCGATAAAGCGAGCTTTTGTCAGTACGGCTGATTTTAGGCGCGCTGTATCGGTGAGGAAAGATGAGAAACGGAGGAGATGGGCTTGAGGAAATTAAAGATAAGAACAGCGGCGCTGATATGCGCCCTGTCGCTGATATCCGCATCCGTGCCGATGGGCGCGGGCGCGGCGGAATGGATAAACCTGTCCTCGTGGGCATACGAGGAGGTAAGCGGCTTTGTGAGCGACGGACTGCTCGCCGGGCGGCTGAAAGGGGAAGCGGACTATACGCGCGCGATCACGCGCGGTGAGTTTGCGGAGCTTATATATTCCGTGCTGTCCGCTTCCGGACGCGGCGGTGTGAGCGAAAGCGGCGGGAGCGCTTCCGGCTTTGCCGATTGCAGCGGTTATCCGGACATAAATAAGCTTGACCGCGCGATATTTGAGGGGCTGGAGGACGCAGGTGTGAACCTGTATCCGGAGCGCCGTGTGACGCGCGAAGAAGCTGCGCTCATAATTTACAACGCGCTGGGAGCTATAGGTGTTTACGGCTACAGCAGCATCCCCGACTATGAGAGGCTCGGCGCAAATATCAGCGACGCCGGAGAGATAAGCGGCTACGCGGTAAACGCGGTCGAAAAGCTGACGAGCAGCGGCATAATGACGGATACGGGCGGCGGTAAATTCGAGCCAAAGTCCGAAATAACGATAGAGCAGGGGATCGCGGTGCTTTACAGGATATACAGGTCGATCCCGAAGCTCATATATGCAGACGCGGAGGGCATAGAAGGCGGAAGCGGGGAAATACAGTCATACGGCGGCGGTCTTGCGGAGATATACAGCGGCGGAAGGTATACCGTGACCGATAACGGCGCAGAGCTGCTGAGCTTTGAGGCCGATGTGTATTCAAAGCTGCTATGCTGCGAGTACGGCGGAAGAAGGCTGGCATTTGCCGTTAATTTCAACGACAAGACGGACGTATACGACCTTGACAGCGGAAAAGTGATATATTCTATACCGTATATAGTGTACCGTCTCGACGCGGAAAACGGACTTGTATATGTGTACTCATCGCGGTTCATGCCGGCTTGCAGCGGTCTGTATTCGATGGACGGCGCGGAGCTGACGCCGCCGGAATACAGCGAATCAGAGCTTTCGGAGCTTGCGGCAAACGGCTTTGATATACCGGAGGAAGAACGCCGTAACGCCGACGGGTGGGTGTATTACACAGACCGCGGCGACGGGCGTATATATAAGACCGATTCAAACGGTGAAAACGAAAGCCTGCTCACAGCTGACGGCGGCTGCACTAATATAGCTTATGCCGACGGTATGGTCTTTTACAATTCAAGCGGAGGCTCGCTTATGTGTACGGACGGGAGCGGCGGCGGAGCCGTTCTGTCCGAGCAGCCTGCGGAGCTGCTGACGGCTTACGATGTGGTATTCGATCCGCACAAGCCTCCGCAGTACGCGGCTGAAAAGGTATATTCCAAAAGCGACGACGGCGGGAACAGGATAACGGACGGATATTTTCTTGACAAAAACGAGATATCTTCCTGCCTTAGAGCTGACGGGAGCATCATCTTCGGCGAAGCGGCTGAGCTGAAAAGAACGATAGTAGATCTTGAGGAAAAGAGCACGGGCGAAAGAACTCTGTATGCCTGCCGGCTGTATAAGGTCAATATTTCCGAAAACGGCGCGGAAGCGGAGCGTGTCGCCGATTTTCCGGCGATAGGTATATGCGCGTCTCCTGACGGCTCGGGCATATACTTTATGAACGCGGAAGAGCTTGTGAAGAACGGCGATTCTCCGATCTATGCGTATGACGGAAAGACCGTATCGGCGCTGCCGCAGGGGCTGCGCGCGGAGTGCTTCGGGTTTCTGAGAGGGAACGGCGATGAGGACGGCATGATAGGGTATTTGACAAAGGACGAGATAGGCGGGGGTACATACCATGTGTTCGATCCGTCGGATGGAAGCGTCACGGTCAAAGACATGCCGGAGTATGAAAAGAGTGAAAGCGGCGATTCCTTACCGCTTTCAGACGACGAGAACGGCAGACTTTCGGCAGACTGGGACGGGAGCCGCCTGAAGATAGAATACGGCGGCAGTACGAAGGAGCTGGAAAACGTTTTATATATCGATACCTTTGGCGGACGCGTATATTACAGCCCCGGTACGGCGCGAAGCTTTTTCGATATGTCGGTGCTTTCGACGGTCGGGATGGGCAGAGTGTGGCGGATAAGCTGCTATGATTACAGGACGGGCGGGACTGCGGAGGTGAGCGATGATTTTTCGGAAAGCTTCATCACGTCACGCCTGCTCGGAGATAAGCAGATATACAAGACGGCAGCCGGTCAATACAGGCTTTTGACGGGTACTGAAAGCGTTTCCGTATATCCGAACAAGGGTCTGCACCGGTTCGGCGAGCTGTCCGCCGTAGCGCGCCTTGACGGGACTTCATGGCAGAACGGACGTCTTTATAAAATAGATAAAGACGGAAACTTTACACAGCTGACCGAGCGCGGCGCAGAAGAGTGGATCTATGTGCCGAACGGCGGCAGCGAAGCAAAATTTTCAGGATAAATATTATTTGGGAGGTAAATGAAAATGAATAAGAAGATAAGCTCTGTACTAACAGCGGCGGCTCTTGCGGCCGCAATAATGCCCGCAGCGGCAAATGCGGAAACAGGTGTAAAAACAGGCGACTATATAAGGCTCGGTACATATAACGGGACTCCGCTCATATGGCGGTGCGCCGGGGAAGATGAAAACGGCGCGCTGATGTTTGCCGGCTCTGTCATATGCTACAAGGCTTTCGACGCCGCTTCGGAGGGGAACTCTTTCGGCACGAACCTCTGGCAGCGGTCCGCAATACGCGCATGGCTGAATTCCCCGGATGAAAATGTGGTATATACGGCAGCTCTGCCGTCGGAGGAAAATGTGTGGCTCGGTTATAACAGCTATGATAAGGAACCGGGCTTCCTCACAAATTTCAGCGAAGCCGAGAAAAAGGCTGTCAAGCCCGTCCGGCTCAAAACGCCGCTGAACGAGGAGTACGCGGCTGAGGCAGACGGTACGTATACCGGAACGGAGCTGGATACGGAGTTCACCGCTCAGAGTGCGGATATGGCGTATCAGTATACAACGGACAGCATGTTTCTGCTGGATACGGAGCAGCTGTCTATGGTCATGACTGCTCTGCCGGGGTATCAAGTTCCGGAAAATGAGGCTGTTTTCGGCGGAGTATACGCCGGGCTGGACAGCAGTATGAAGAACGAATACTGGCTGCGATGCCCAAACATAAATAAGGGCGACAAGGACAGGGTGTATTCGGTACAGGTATCGGAGGATGAAGCGTTCTGCTCGAAGCATACCATAGCATACATGAGCGCAGGCATACGCCCGGGCTTCTATCTGAACGATAACGTATCTTTCGTAAGCGGCAGCGGAACGGCAGACGACCCGTTCATAGTCACTTCGGACACGGTTGATAACCCATTGCCGAACGAGCAGGAAAAGATAATAAGGGTGACGAACGACGGCGAAAGAATACAGGTATTTCTGGATAAATCCGAGCTGGAGTTCACCGATGCAAAGCCATTCATCGATGAAAACGACCGTACCATGATACCCATAAGAGCGGTCGCGGAGGGTCTGAACTGCGGCGTTGAGTACGACGAGCAGACGAGGACGGTAACTGTAACGGATAATGATAATGTGCTGACGCTCGTTATCGGCGGCAGGAACTTAGTCCGTAACGGCGAGACTATAGAGATGGATACGGCGGCTGTCATATACGGCAGCAGAACGTATATACCGCTGCGGTTCGCGGCGGAAGCCCTGGGATACGATGTGAATTACGGAGCCAGGGTGGTATCGGTGACGATCGATGAAAACGGCAATGCGGTATGGACAACGGAGGACGGCATAAGCGGCAGCTTTGAGGAACTCCAGGCAATGCACTGACAAGAAGTATACAAGGAGAAACAGAAATGAACAGTATGGTAAAAACGCTTGCAGCGGCGCTGTGCGCCATGTCGGTATTGCCTGCGTCCGCGCCGATAGGCGCGGGCGCGGCGGAATGGATAAACCTGTCCTCGTGGGCATACGAGGAGGTAAGCGGCTTTGTGAGCGACGGACTGCTCACCGGGCGGCTGAAAGGTGAAGCGGACTATACGCGTGCGATCACGCGCGGCGAATTTGCGGAATTGCTGTACTCTGTCATATCGGAGACCGGCATGATCCGTGATGAAAAAATGAATTACGTGTTTGACGACTGCGAGGAGTATCCGGCTGTGGATATGCTGTACGGCTATATCCGTTCATGGATAAGAGACGACAGCCTGATAGGCGCGGAAGGAAGAAATTTTTATCCCGATCGGCCGTTAAAGCGCAGCGACGCGGCGATCATGCTGTACACCGTTGCTGCCTATACCGATATATTGACCAATATATATCTTAAGGACGTGCAGATAAGTGTTTCCGACCTGGACGATCTGAGCGAAGATGCCCGGAAAATGATAGGCAGAGTTATGGAGGTGGGCTTTATGTCAGGCTCGGGCGGCGGGTGTTTCGATCCCGGCGGCGAGCTTACGGTGGAGCAGGGCGTAGCGGTGGCGTACAGGATGTATAAGGCCGTGCCGCGTCTGATATATTCCGATGATGAGGGACATGAAAACGGCGATGTGCTGCAGACCTACGGCGGCGGTCTCTCCGAGCTTTACAGAGACGGCGGATATGTCATATCGGACGGGAGCGCGGAGCTTATGTCTTTTGAAACGGATGTATATTCAAAAATACTGTGCTGTGAATACGGAGGAAAAAGATTTGCATTCGCGGTGAATTTCAATGACAAGACAGATGTTTACGACCTGGACAGCGGAAGCGTATTGTATTCCATCCCCTATATAGTATACCGTCTCGATGCGGAAAACGGCATGGCATATGTATATTCATCAAGGTTCATGCCGGCTTACAGTGGACTGTACTCATTCGGAGGCGAGGAGCTTGCCGCGCCCGAATACAGCGAGACCGAGCTTTTGGAAATAGCCGAAAACGGCTTTGCTGCGCCGCAGGAGGAATACCGCGGAGCGGACGGCTGGATATACTATGCAAACTGGAACGATAACGGACATCTTTATAAGATAGACTCGAACGGCGAGAACAAAAAGCTGCTCGTAGACGGCTGCGATTGTATAAATACGCAGTATAAGGATGGACTCATATATTATAATTCAAATGAGGATAATTCTCTGAGATGTGTTGATGAAAACGGCGGCAGCCAATACGTTATATCAGATAAGCGCGCGCATTTTATGCACAAGGATGTAATGAGATTTGATACGGAGGATGTTCCTGAGGATATCAAAGGCTATAAGGATATATACGGGAACAATTATTCGGTTGAGTATTTCAGCTATTGCTACGGTGCGCCGGATGCGGCGTTCTTCAACGGCTATGAGATTTACGGTGAGAATGCATATATTGAAAGAACGATCGTGTATCCGGACGGCGGCAGCTTTAAGGCGATGTGTTATGCGGAGTATGTATACAAATTCAAGGTCACCGGCAGCGGTGTGGAAAAAGAGAAGATAGCGGAGTTTCCGATATCGAATATCAGCTTTAACAAAAGCGGCGACAAGATGTATTTCATGAACGGAAAGGAGATCGCGGAAAACGGGGACTCGCCGATATACGTGTATGACGGGGAGACGGTTTCGGAGGTCTCGCCGGGACTGCGCGCCGAATGTTACGGATTTTTGTTCAACGGCGAAGAACAGAGCGATGAGATAGGCTATATACCAAAAGAGGAGCTATGGACCGGCACATACCGTGTGCTTGACCTTGCCGGCGGAAGCATAAGGCAGGAGCAGCTCTTGGAATACAGTGAGGAAGAGTTCGATCATTACCGGGTATATGATACCGGGCAGGCTGACGATAAGCTTTCGGTGATACGGTCCGGCAGCGAAGTTCTCAGAGTGGAATATGACGGGAAAGCGACGGAGCTTGACCGCGCTCAGTTCCAGGATATCGTGGGAGACAATATCATCTATTTGAAGATCGGCGGCGAAGCACGGCCGGTGCATATGAGTTCAAATATAGGCTCGTCTGAGACAAAAGAGCTTTGGGCGTATAATTACAAGACAGGCGCGGATATGAGGCTGTGCGACGATTTTGCCTCGCGTTTGACATATGCGGCTACCGAAGGAAATCTTATCTACAGGACGCCGCAGAATCAGTATAAGATAGTTTTGGGTACTGAAAGCAGAACGGTATATCCCAATAAGGGACTGCACCGGTACGGTAAAACGGCTTATATCACGAGGCTGTACAATGTTACATGGCAGAAGCCCTATCTTTACAAGGTGGATACCGAGGGAAACCTTACGCAGCTGACAGACTGCCATACCGAAAAATGGATATATGTGCCCAACGGCAGCAGTGAAGCCGTATTCAGAGGCTGAGCGGCGGCGGGGATAAACGAGCGGCTGTTTCGTTAAAAATGACGCAGACTTAAGCGTATATAAGCCCGAAAATCGGTTATTACAGCGATTTTTGAATGAAAATGCGCGAATTGAATAAAAATGCTTGAAAATCGCGCAGGACTGTGATATAATATATTTTACGAGCGCTGTGCACCGAACTGCACAGCGCATGGATTTATGGATCATACTGCACAGTATTGCAGGCCGAATATATTATACGAGGAGTGTTTGACGATGTCAGGTCATTCAAAATGGAGTACAATAAAGAGGAAGAAGGGCGCTAACGACGCGCAGCGCGCTAAGATATTCACAAAAATAGCGCGTGAGCTTATAGTTGCGGTAAAGGCCGGCGGCCCCGATCCCGCCAACAATTCGAGCCTTAAGGACGTTATAGCGAAGGCGAGAGCAAACAATATGCCTAACGACAATATAACGAGAACCATCAAAAAGGCGTCGGGCGCGGAGGGCAGCGCGGATTACGAGGCTATAACCTACGAGGGCTACGGCCCGGGCGGCGTAGCCGTTATAGTCGAAACGCTCACGGATAACAGGAACAGGACTGCGGCGGACGTTCGCGCGGCGTTTTCAAAGTACGGCGGCAATATGGGGACGACCGGCTGCGTAAGCTTTATGTTCGATAATAAGGGCGTTATCGTTATAGAGGACGAGGACGGCGAAATAGACGAGGACGAGGTAACGATGGACGCTCTCGAGGCGGGAGCCGAGGACGTTACCGTAGATGAAGGCGTTATCGAGATAGAGACCGCGCCGCTTGAGGTCGGAGCCGTCAGGGAAGCGCTTGAGGGCAAGTATGCCATAGCTTCGGCGGAGGCTCTGCAGATACCGCAGACTACTACCGCGCTTACCGATGAAAAGCAGATAGCAAATATGAGAAAGCTGCTCGATACTCTCGAGGATAACGACGACGTTCAGAATGTATATCATTCATGGGATGAGCCGGAAGCTTTGGATTGATATTCATAAAAAAGACGCTCTGCGCAACACGAGCGTCTTTTTGAGTATATATCGGTTTCAGGGATACGGCGGGAAAGGCGGCTGTGCGCCGCCGCGCCGTATATATGTATTGGATAAATTGGAGTGATTGGGAATTGGAAAAGAACATAGAAATACTGCCGGCGATACCCATGCGCGGACTTGTGGTGTTCCCTTATATGCAGCTGAACTTTGACGTTGCAAGGGAGGTTTCGGTACAGGCTGTAACATCATCGACCTCCGCCGATTCTCGCATTTTTCTCGTATCGCAGAAGGATGTGAACGTTACGAAGCCCGGCTATGACGACCTGTTTTGTATGGGCACGATCGCGCGGATCAAGCAGGTCATGCATCTGCCGGGCAATGTGACAAGGGTGATCGCTACAGGTCTGTGCAGGGGGATCGTGCGCGGATGCGCTCAGGAGGAGCCGTTTTTCAGGCTTGAGGTGGAGCCTGTGGATGAAACGTATTCGGGGATATCCGATATCGAGTCGGCATACTGCCGGTCGGTCAAAAAGAAGTTTGAAGAATATTTTGCTTTGAACGGCAAGCTCCAGCCGGAGCGGTTCATGAGCATAATGTCAACGAACCATCTCGGCAAGCTCTGTGATAACGTCGCCGCGTCTACGGATATGGAGCCGGAGGTGAAGCAGCGGCTGCTGAGCCAGCTTGATTTTACAAAACGCGCCGACGAGCTGCTGATGCAAATGCAGAAGCTTATCGAGATAGTAGGGCTGGAACAGACGATAATGCGGAAAACAAAGCAGAAGATGGATGAGAATCAGCGCGAATACTATCTGCGCGAGCAGCTCCAGGTCATACAGGAGGAGCTTGGCGATAAGGACGGCACCGCTGCGGAGGCTGCGGAGTTCTCCGAGCAGATAAGAAAAGCGAGAATGCCGAAGGACACGACGGAAAAGCTTGAAAAGGACGTGAAAAGGTTTTCGCGTCTGCCGTCCGCGAGCGCGGACAGCGCGGTTTTGAGGACGTATCTCGAAACTGTGCTCGATCTGCCGTGGAACAGATCGACAAAGGAGAAATTTGATATAAAGAAAGCTCACGATATCCTTGAGGAGGATCATTACGGGCTTGAAAAGGTAAAGGAGCGCATACTCGAATTTCTTGCGGTGAGGAAGATGACGCGCGGTAAGAACTCGACGGTACTGTGCTTTGAAGGACCTCCGGGAGTGGGAAAGACCTCTATAGCGCGTTCCATCGCGCGTGCGCTCGGCAGAAAATTTGTCCGCGTGTCGCTCGGCGGTATACACGACGAGTCGGATATACGCGGCCACAGAAAAACGTATATCGGCGCTATGGAGGGACGCATCATAGCGGCGGTGCGCGAAGCAAAGGTGAAAAATCCGCTGATACTGCTGGACGAGATAGACAAGATGGGCGCCGATTATAAGGGCGATCCGTCCGCCGCACTGCTCGAGGTGCTTGACAATGAGCAGAACGATGCGTTCCGCGACCATTATATAGAGGTACCGTTCGACCTGTCGAACGTGCTGTTCATAACCACTGCGAACGTACTTGACAGCATATCTCAGCCGCTTCTGGACAGGATGGAGATAGTGCGGCTCTCGGGCTATACGGGCATGGAGAAATTCCATATAGCAAAGGGCTACCTCATAAAAAAGGCGCTTAACAAGACGGGCATGAATGAGGAGCAGTTCAAAATAACCGACGAGGCTGTAATGAAGATAATCGAGCATTACACGCGTGAGGCGGGCGTCAGAAAGCTTGAGCAGACGCTTGAGTCGCTCTGTCGAAAAGCGGCAAGACAGATACTCGAAACGGGCGAAAAGTCTGTGACCGTATCAGCTGAAAATATAGAGGAGTTTCTCGGCAAGGAGAAATTCAGCTTTGATATGATGAACGGGAGCGACGAGATAGGCGTTGCGCGGGGTCTGGCATGGACGAGCGTGGGCGGCGAAACTCTTTCGGTCGAGGTAAACGTTATGAGCGGCACCGGAAAGGTGGAGCTGACCGGAAAGCTCGGCGACGTCATGAAGGAGAGTGCGAGAGCCGCTATCAGCTATATACGCTCAAGCGCGGATAAGCTGAATATAGACGACGGCTTCCATAAGGATAAGGATATACATATACACGTGCCCGAGGGCGCGGTGCAGAAGGACGGTCCCTCTGCCGGGATAACTATGGCGACCGCTGTGGTATCGTCGCTCACGAGCCGGCCGGTGCGGCGGGATATAGCAATGACGGGCGAGATAACCCTGCGCGGCAAGGTGCTGCCGATAGGCGGTCTGAAAGAAAAATCAATGGCGGCATACCGTGCCGGGATAAAGACAATAATAATCCCGGAAAAGAATACTCCCGATATCGAGGAGATACCGCGTGAGGTACGCGATAATATAGAGTTCATACCGGTAACGAATATGGAAACGGTACTTGCGAACGCTTTGGTATGACGTGCACTGTTTGTGCGGAAAGGGAACAGTATGAATATTAATTTTCAGAATGCAAAATTTGAAAAATCGGCTGTGGCAAAAGACCAGTATCCGCAGTCGGATATGCTTGAATTTGCGTTTGCGGGACGTTCCAATGTCGGAAAGTCGTCGCTTATAAACAAGCTTTTGAACAGAAAATCGCTTGCGCGCGTTTCCGGAACGCCCGGCAAGACCATCACTATAAATTTCTACAACATAGACGAAAAGATTTATCTTGTAGATCTTCCCGGCTATGGCTATGCAAAGCGATCAAAAGAGGAGGTCGCGAAATGGGGAAGGATGATGGAGGATTATCTGGCGAACCGAGACCGGCTCGTTCAGACCATTCTGCTTGTGGACAGCCGCCATACGCCGACTGCTCAGGATATCCAGATGGCTGAATGGATAAGGCATTATCATGAGCGTCTTGTGGTTGTAGCGACCAAGCTGGACAAGCTCAGAAAGCGCGAGATAGAGGAGCGGCTGAACGATATAGCCGATACGCTGGAGCTTACAGAGGATGATATACTTGTTCCGTTTTCCACTGCGGATGACGAGGGCAAGTATTCGGTAATAGATATGATCGAGATGATGAGAGTGGGAGTGCTCATGCCGTACGAGGACGGGGAATGAGCAGCGCACATCAGGCCATAAATTTACAAAAACAAAAAATCATTGACAAAGCGATGTCGTTGTAGTATAATTAGAGGTGCAGTATTTGACTGCGGAAATACGGTAATACGGTAGGAGGAAATAACAATGGAGAAACAAGGAAATTTAATGCAGTTCAGACCTGACATTAAAGTGGTTGACGCGACAGTTCGTGACGGAGGGCTTGTAAACAATTTCTTCTTTGAGGACGAGTTTGTTAAGAAGCTTTATGAAACGAACGTAAAGGCCGGGATCGATTATATGGAGTTCGGCTATAAGGCGTCAAAGGAGATATTTGACGTTAAGGAATTCGGGAAGTGGAAGTTCTGCGATGAGGAGTCAATAAGAAGCATTGTAGGCGAGAACGACACTGATCTGAAGATAGCGGTCATGGCCGATGTGGGAAGAACGGATTTCAGAAGGGATATAATCCCGAGAAGCGAGAGCGTTATAGATATGATCCGTATCGCTACGTATATAAACACGATGCCTGCGGCGATAGAGATGATAGAATACTGTCATTCGCTCGGCTATGAAACGTCGTGCAATATCATGGCGGTATCGACGGCGCGTGAAAGCGATATAAATCTTGCGCTTGAGCTGCTGGGCGAGAGCAATGTCGATGTTATATATCTTGTGGACAGCTATGGCTCGCTCTATCCCGAGCAGATACGGGAGTTTTCGTTCAAGTATCAGAAGATAGCCACAAAGTACGGCAAGCAGGTCGGCATACATGCTCATAACAATCAGCAGCTTGCGTTCGCGAATACGATCGAGGCCTGCGCTTACGGAGTGAGCTATCTCGACGCCACCATGGGCGGCATGGGCAGAGGCGCCGGAAACTGCGGTCTTGAAGCGCTGATGGGCTTCTTAAAGAATCCGAAGTACCAGATAGTTCCGGTACTGAAATTTATCCAGAGCGAGATCGTGAAGCTGAAAGAGCAGGGCGTCGTTTGGGGATATGATGTTCCGTATCTCTGCACGGGTATATTAAACGTGCATCCGCGCTCGGCGATAGCGGCGATCAAGGAAAACGACAAGGACTATGCCAATTTCTACATAGGTCTCTGGGACAGGGAATATTGATAAAAGTTTAAAACGGCCGTGCCGTTGGGTGGAAGGACCCGGCGGCACGGTTTTTTTGTGTTTTGTATAAAATAAAGGAATACAGATAAAAATAAAAAAGAACAGAAAATGATATATAATTGCAAAACATATGTTGCGCAGTTATCCGATAAAATGATAACCGAGGGGGAAGGACTATGAATACAAGGGTCGGCGGGCGCACCGTTGAGCTGGGCAGGAGACCGGTTATAATTTCAAGTGCGGCGGTCGTGGGTGCAAAGGAGGGCGAAGGCCCTCTTGCAAAGGATTTTGATATGATAGTGTCCGATGATAAAATGGGGCAGAAGTCGTGGGATCTTGCGGAGGGCGCGTTTCAGAAAACGGCAGTGGAGCTGGCGCTCAAAAAAGCCGGAGTGAAAGCACAGGAGGTGGACTGCGTTCTTGCGGGAGATCTGCAAAATCAGTGCGTGGCGGCGAATTACGGTCTGCGCAGCAGCAAGATCCCGTTTTACGGACTGTACGGGGCGTGTTCCACTATGATAGAGAGCCTGTCTCTCGGTGCGCTGCTCGTTTCGGGCGGAGCCTTTGCCCGCGCTGTATGCGCTACCTCCAGTCACTTTTGCAGCGCAGAAAAGCAGTTCAGGAATCCGCTCGAATACGGAGGACAGCGCGCGCCGGCGGCACAGTGGACGGTGACGGGAAGCGGCGCGGCCCTGCTGGCGGAAACGGGCGCGGGGCCGGTGATAACGCATGTGACGCCCGGAAAGATAGTTGATAAGGGCGTAAATGATATGAACAATATGGGTGCGGCAATGGCTCCTGCGGCGCTGGACACGCTCATAGCGCATCTTGAGGATACAAACACGTCGCCGTCCGACTACGACCTCATACTCACGGGCGATCTGGGTGTGGTCGGGTCGGATATACTCTGCGATCTTGCGGCGGGCAGCGGCTGGGATATATCAAATGTCCATAACGACTGCGGAAAGATGATATACGACATCGAGGGTCAGGATGTACATGCCGGCGCAAGCGGCTGCGGCTGCTGCGCTGCCGTGTTCTGCGGCTATGTTATGCGCAGGCTGAACAAGGGGATATACAAAAAAATCCTGGTCATAGCGACCGGAGCATTGATGAACCCGACTACGGTACAGCAGGGCGAAAGCATACCGTCCATCGCTCATGCCGTGTCGATAACCGCATGCTGAGAAGGGAGAATTATCATGGATTATATAAAGGCGTTTGCGGTCGGAGGCGCGATATGCGTCATAGGACAGATACTTGTTGATAAAACGAAGCTTACTCCGGCGAGGATACTTGTATCCTTCGTTGTAGCGGGCGTGTTTCTGGAGCTGTTCGGTATATATGCGCCGCTTTCTCAGTTTGCGGGAGCCGGCGCGGGAGTGCCGCTGACAGGCTTCGGCTCGGCTCTCTGCAAGGGCGTGATGCAGGCGGTGGACGAAAAAGGCGCGCTCGGGATATTGTCAGGCGGACTTGCCGCTGCCTCGGCGGGGATAAGCGCGGCTTTGCTGTTCGGGTTTCTGACTGCGCTGATATTTAAGTCAAAACCGAAAAAATAGCTTTACATTTACCGATGGATAATGTATAATTATTATATAAAATAACACGGCGGCGGGAGGAAACAGAGATGCTTCCGTTCTGCCGCGCCGCTTTGCGGAAGGGGGCTGGGATGCTGAAACGGCTGATCAGAGCTTTATTTGCTCCGCGCTGCTGTGTTTGCAGCGGACGTATATCTGAGGAGTACATATATAAGGAATACAAAAACGTGTGCATATGCAAAAACTGTTTTGAAGCGCTCGACAGAACCCCGGCGGACAGTCTGTTTCCCGGGACGCGGCATCTTGATTTTCTGACCGCGCCGTTTTACTATACCGGCGAGTACAGAAGGATATTTCTGCAATTCAAGTTCTCGGGCTTTTTTGCGTACGGACATATCATAGGTCAGGCGGCGTGCGAATATTTTTCGGCGCACAAGGTACTTGAGGAATACGACTGTATCGTTCCGGTGCCCTTGACGCGGGCGAGGCTGAACCGGCGCGGCTTTGACCAGGCGGCGCTGCTCGCGGAGCATTTTGCGGAGGGTATAGGCATACCCGTCCAAAGAGCGCTTGAGCGCACGGAAGAGGGCGAGATACAGAGCAGGCTGAGCGGTGCGGCGAGAGCCGAGAATATAAGGGATTCGTTTGCAGTGTGCAGCGATGTTAAAGGTATGAGGATAATAATAGCCGACGATGTTTTCACTACCGGAAGTACGATGAACGAGTGCGCACGGGTGCTGAGGGAGGCAGGCGCGGAGGACGTCTGCGGCGCGGCAGCGGCAGTTGTGCTGCGAAAGCCGCGCTCTGAGGCGGACATATTCTGACCGGTAAAAAAACAGGCGGCCGCGAAATATTCAGTCTGTGAGCATTTGTAAAAAAATCAAAAGGAGACAATGATGAAGAAAGAAGCGCTGATAGTAATAGACATGCAGAACGGTTTTATAGAAGAGGCGTCGCCTCTATGCATACGCCATGCAAAGGAGACCGTTCCGGCATGTGCAAAAACGATAAACGCCGCGCGCAGCGCGGGCATGGTGATAATTTTTGTGAACCGCATATACCGCGAGGACGGCTCGGATGTTGAAAAGACGAGATATGAAAAATGGTCGGCGGGCGGAAAGCCTCTCACACGTTCCGCACAGGGCGATTTGTCGGCTGAAAATCCGAAGGAATTTAATAAATGCGAAAGCGACTATGAGATAATAAAGCAGAGGTTTTCAGCGTTTTTTCAGACAGAGCTTGATATGCTGTTGCGAAGGCTCGGTATAACGAAGATATATCTTGCCGGGACTACGACCCCGAATTGTATAAGAACGACCTGCTATGACGGACTGTCGCTGGATTATGACGTGACCATAATTGAGGACTGCTGTTCGTCTAATACATATGAGATACAGGCGTCCAACTGTATCGACATGCTGAATGTGGGAGCGGAGGTCGTTATGAGCCGCGAGTTCATCGAAGGTCTCGGAGAATAAGTATATAGGAATATCTTAGGGAGTTTGCATTGAGGAGAGTTATAAAGAGACATGATGAAGAACGGGGAAAAAAGCTATAAAAAGTACGGATATCTTTGCAGCGAGGCGCGGATGATAAGGGAAAAGGTGTTTGTCGGTGAACAGGGCTTTAAAGATGAGTTCGACGATATTGACGGGTATGCCAAAGTGCTGGTATTCTACTGCGGCGGCGTACCTGCGGGCGTATGCAGATACTTCAAGGACGGGAATGTATACCATATCGGAAGGATAGCCGTATTGCCTGAGTACAGAGGCAGCGGACTCGGTTCCGATATAGTCCGCGCCGCGGAAAGAGAGATCATAGCGGAGGGCGGCAGCGAGGCGGTGCTTTCGGCGCAGAAGCGCGCAGAGGGGTTTTACAGAAAGCTCGGCTATGCTCCCGAGGGAGAACCGTATTACGAGGAATACTGCGAACATATATTAATGAGAAAAAAGTTTTGATAAAATGCCCGAACGGGCCGGTATGAAAAGCTGACGAGGTATGCGCCCCGTCAGTTTTTTTCTGCCGGAAGATCAGGGCGGATATGGGTAAGAGCTGTGTCTGTATTATACAGCAAAAATCAGTGTCTGAATCAAAAAACGGAATTTTCTGTGCCGGATGAAGTTTTTCTACCTTGAAAAAAATATAAAAGAATAATAGAATTAACTCAGCGGACTAATATTTTATTTCTAGAAGGAGGAGAAAAACGATATGAAAAAATTAGCGGCAATGGTTGCAGCCGTCACAGTTGCGGCGGGGTCGATCGCGCAGACCGGAGTTTTTGCGGAGCAAATGAACAAAGGCGATGAAGAATACCCCTTATCTGCGGCGGAAAAGAAAGTGTGCTTTGAGGAGGATTTTGAAAGCGACGGGGTCATAGATAATATAACAAACGGCACGAACGGATGGCCTCACTCAAGCGAAGGGTACGAGCACTACAGTGTTGACGTTTTCGGAAATACCGGAAACCAAACAAAGCAGCTCCGTCAGGCTGTTGCTGACGAGTGGTGGCAAAATAATTATTTATGGCTCAATCTTTATGACAGCGGTGTTGCAAAGCTTACAGCGGATGGCGCCGATCCTGAGACTGCGGGTACGGAAATGCGCAGTTATCTTTCGGGAGATGCTACTGTTTCATTTGATATGACGGTAGGAATACCCAATCCAAAAGATATGGGTGAATCTTATGCAAGAATAAAAGATGCAAATGGAAATACTCTTCTGGGCATATCATTTAAAGATCTCGGAGGTGACACCGACGCCGAGGCAAAGGGGCAGATAGTGATAAATAATGTGCTCAATGCGGAAATGAACGGCGGAGCGGAATACGTATGCATACCTGAGTTTACGTATACATACAATGCAGAAGAGAACACATATTATTCTCCCGTGTACAATATTAAAATGGAGTTCAAACATTCTGACAATACGGTGAGATTAAGCATTAACGGCAATACTGCGGAAACAGGACCGGGAGAGTGGATCCCGATAAGCAATGCCGACAACAGCGGCAAAGCTGATTCTTTTGGCATGCTTAGAGAAATTGAATTCGCCGTTTACAGCGGAGCATGGTGGCAGAGTTTATACGTAGATAACATCAAAATAGAAGCGGAAAAAGCTGAAGCGCCGGAGGAGCCGGATATAGGATATGCAGAAGGTGTTCATTTTGCAGAGGGTTTCGAGTCAAGCGGGATCAGTAATGTTATTTCAGCCGAGACAAAGGGCTGGAGCTATGATGGGATCACGGATGACGAAGGCTATCATCATAAAGAATGTGTAAATTTGTGGGCTGGCGATAACGGTTCGGGAAGCGGCTCATCTCTCAGATATTCAAACGGAGAAAAATGGTTTGGGACTACATGGCTGAATTTGGATCTTAGAACAAACGGGATCGGCAAGTACAGAGACGCCGGATACACGAATGCGGAAGCTATAGTGGACAAATATCTGACGGATGACAGCTCTATATCGTTTAAAACCAAGTTTGAAGTTCAGAGCGCCGACCCGGGCGGCGGACATGAACAGTATATAAGACTTAAGGGCGACAGATATAATGTGATCTCGGAACTTGTGGTAAAAGACGGAGTATTATATCTTAAAGCGCTGAGTGCGGACGGTACGCAGGATACCATGTATCAAATAGGCAGCGTGGATATTTCACAGAATAATAATCAATGGCATACGTTCAGGTTAGACCTTGATAAATCTGAGAATACATACGTTTTGACCGTGGATGGAACGGTATTTGAAAAAACGCCGTACGGCAGAAATATTCCTGCCGGAGCTGCGGGAGATGAAGACAGAAGCATTGGCAAGCTTGGCTATATGGAGTTCGGTCACTATCGTTCCGGGTGGTGGCAGTGCATGTATATTGATGATATTGTGATAGCCGACATCGGAGAAGATACGGCTCCCGCCGAATGGGGAGTAGAAGATTTTAATATCGATGCTCAGGGAAATTACAGCTTTAAAGCTGTAAAAGGCGGCGCAAGCTATGACGATGCATTTATAATTGCCGCTCTCTATGACGGAGAAAAGCTTGCCGAAACTAAAATGTACAGCGATCTTCAGTTCAATGATGCGTCCGAATATACGGCGGAAGGCAGCTTTGATCTTCCTCAGGACGGCGGGGAGCTGAGCGTCAAAGTGTTTATATGGCACGGAGAAATGATCCCTGCGGCGGAAGTATACGAAAGCTCACTAGGAACTGTGTAATAAAGCATAAAAAATAGCATATTTGCCCCCGGTCGGCTTTGGCATGACCGGGGATTTTTTTGCATGTCCTGATACGAACCGGCGTGCGCGGCAGAGTGTATATAACGCAGCGGACAAAATGGCGCATCGGCTTTATTACTATGAACGGAGCCGATAAAAAGGAGTATTGAAAAATAATTCACGGGTGAAAAAGTTTTTCTATATGGACATTTTAAGTATTGTGTGCAATAATATCTCTATAAAATATTATAATTCTGTGAGAAACAGATAAAAAGAGGAGGAAATGATATGCGCAAAAAGAAAGCAAGAATGATCGCTGCCGTTTCTGCGGCTGCATTGACGGCGGGAATGCTTCCGGGCATGGCTGCCGCAGCGGATGAGCCCTTGGCTGATCCGGTATTTGAACCCACGGCAGGCAGCGTAGTCTGGAGCGAAGGCTTTGAGGACGGTAATATCAAAAATATTATCGAAGGAGGGCAGAGGGGATTTAAGATCGACGGTGATAACTATTCTATAGATACGGGAAACGGATGGGGAACCGGTTCAAATGCGATCCGTTTCTGTAATATAGAGTGGGGAGGAAACAATTCTCTTACATTGGATATGCTCAAATCAGCACAGGAACAGGGGAATAACGCTCTGGAGACGGCGCTTGAAGGCAATGTAATGATCAGCTTCAAGATGCAGATGGACGCTGATTACGGCGGTTTCTGGAACGGCAGTACCAATACGCTGATATTAGAGGATCAGAACGGCAGAGGATTTATGGGTCTTGAAGCCTATACCAAAGATAACGGGAGCGATGATATAACTCTCAATCTTATCGCACTTAACGATGAATGCAATGAGAATATCCGTTACGAACTGGCAAAGGGACGGAACAATGTATTCAAGATGCTCAAGGAAGTCAGCGTATATCTTGACAGTGAGACCATGAAGTATCAGATAAGAATAAACGGTAAAACGATCAGCGCGGGAAATCACGGAGAATGGATACCCATGAGTACATCGGGAGAGCCGGGTTCGGCGTCTAAAGCGGACTCCGTTAAGGCGGGACGCATCAAGATACAGAACAAAGGTTCCAACTGGTACGGCGGTATAGTAATAGATGACGCGGCGGTATCAAACTGGACAAAGCTTGAGTTTGCCGGTGAAGCAGAGGCTCCGGAAAAAGCAATGAGCATGTGGTACCGCAGACCGGCTTATGAATGGAAATATTCAATGCCGATAGGGAACGGCCGCATAGGCGCTATGACATGGGGAGGCATACTCAGTGATACGGTGTCTCTTAACGAGGTCACGGCTTGGTCGGGCGAGGATCATACGGGCAAGGCTCTTGATAAAGACGGCAGCGCAGACGGTTACGCAGCTCTTAATGCGCTGAGAGAAGAACTTAAAAAGGAGTCGCCGAACAGGACGCTTGTATCGCAGTATTTAAGCGAAATGGGAGGAACGGGCAATGATGCTGCTGGAACTCACCGTCCGTTCGGAAAGCTGGAGTTCAGCTTTGAGTCAACCGGGGAAGCGATCGAGAATTACAGGCGTTCGCTGGATCTTGAAAATGCGGTAACGACAGTTGAATATACGAGCGGGGGAGTTAAGTACACAAGACAGGCTTTTGTCAGCAATCCCGATCAGGTCCTTGTTCTTACATATGAAGCGGACAAAAACGGTAAGATAACATTTGATACCGATTTTGCGACTGAAAATTCCAACGGCGGAACAGGGGAAAGCACGGCTTATGATGATTATCTTGAATGGAACGGCGAGGTTTTCAATTATGACAACGTTAAAAACGGCGTTAAGACATTCGGATATATGAAGGCGGTAAACGAAGGCGGAACAGTAACGTACGACAGCAACGGACTGCATGTAGACGGCGCGGACAAGGTAACGCTTATAGTATCGATAGGAACGGATTTCAGTGCGGGCGTCGGATATGAACAGAACTCAAAGGAAAATGCAAAGGCGCAGCTCGACGCGGCGGCGGAGCGGTCAAGCGAGCTTATGGATAGGCATGCAGCAGATGTTGCACCGCTTTTTAACAGAATGAAAGTAGAAATAGGATCTGCGGATGAGCTTCGGTCTCCGGATCCTACGGATGTAAGGCTGGAAAAAATACGTGAGGGCGGAGAAATAGACGGAAGCTTCATGTCGTTATGGTATCAGTATGCAAGATATCTTATGATCGCAGGCTCCCGTGAAAATTCACCTATGCCCATGAATCTCCAGGGTATATGGAATGACAATGTTGCATGCAATATGGCATGGACCTGTGACTATCATCTTGATATAAACATACAGATGAACCAGTGGATGGCTAATTCATCAAATCTCTCGGAGAGCGAGAAGCCTATATTTAACTTTATGAAGAATATCCTTATCCCGAACGGCAATATTACCGCAAAAAAGCAGTATAATTCGCCGAACGGATGGCTTGCGGGCGTTGCAACCAACGCTTGGGGATATACCGGAATAAGTTCTTCATCTTGGGAGTCGTTCACCGGTACCACATGCGGCGCGTGGCTTGCTCAGGAAATAATGAGCTATTATGACCACACGGGCGATATCGAATTCCTCAGAGAAGATGGATATGATATGCTCAGGAGCACAGCGGCGTTCTATGATGAGTTTATGACCGAGTATACAGATAAGGACGGAAATACATACTGGGTAACAATACCCAGTGCATCGCCTGAGCATGGAAATGTTGAAATGATGTCCACCATGGATATAACTGTTATTTCAGATATATTCACGCAGGTAAAGAGGTGTTATGAGATCCTCGGAATGGAGCAGGACGATTTTTACAGCAGGATATCAGATAAGCTGGAACGCCTCGCGCCTTACAGAATAACAGATCAGGGCAGTCTTTCCGAGTGGCCTTACAGAGCGGATAAGAATGATGAATATTACGGCAATACTAACCATCGCCATACTTCACATTTGCTTGGATTGTTCCCGTATGCGCAGATAACCCCGGACAAAACACCTGAACTGGCAAAAGCGGCTTTGATCTCTATGCAGAGACGTTTTGACCGGAGTGATTTTGAGCACACGGAGTGGACCGCGGTAAATGCTCAGGGACAGTATGCCCGTCTGAAAGACGGCGAGAATGCGTATAAGTATCTCAAGCTTCAGGGCGATACCTTCACATGGCCGAATTTGCTCAGCATTTCGCCCGAAGGCATTGCGCTTGCACCGTGCGACGTATATATTATCGACGGTACCTTCGGAGTCGGTCAGGCAACGGCCGAAATGCTCATGCAGTCGCATTCCGGCAGGATAGAATTTCTTCCGGCATTGCCTAAGCAGTGGAGTGAAGGAAATATAGAAGGCATGTCGGCGGAAGGTGCGTTTGAAGTAGACTTTACATGGAAGGATTATACGATCTCAAAGGCTTCTATAACATCAAAGAAAGGAAATACAGCAAACATTCTTAAAAATGCAGCAGTCAATTGGGATAATATAGCTGTATTTGACTCGAAAGGCGAAAAGGTAACAACGGGCGGCGATGATAAGCTCCTGACATTTGAAACGGAGGAGGGTGAAACATATACGCTCAGAACTGCCGACGGCAGAGAGCTTCAGACAGGAAGAATAATCAATGATAACGACAGCAGGATACAGTATACCGGCTTTAATTATCATAACGACCGCAGCGGACGCGGAGATATCGGCGGCGACGTGCATTTTTCAGAGCATACCGGCTCCGCAGCGGAGCTGACGTTTACCGGTACAGGCATAGATGTGCTTGCGGAAAAAGATACTGACGGTAAAAAAGCTAAGGTATATATAGACGGCGAACTGAAAGGCGAATACAGCGCATACAGCGAAACATATGAGGCGCAGGGAGTTTTGTGCAGTATTGACGGACTGGATGCGGGAACGCATACTGTTAAGGTCGAGCAGTCGGAAGACGGAGGATTTCTTGTACTCGACGCGTTTGCTGTAAGAGGTCAGTATTTCAGCCAGATAAACGATGATAATCCCATGATCACGTACGGAGACGGCTGGGGAAGAAGCACAGGCCGCAGCGGCAAAGGCAATTTTATGGGCGATATCCACTACGGTGATGAAAACAACATAGGCTCGAGTATTACCGTAGATTTCAGCGGAACAGGGATAGAAACGATCGTTGAGAAGGATTCGATATTCGGTTCGCTGAGCTTTGAGGTGGACGGCGTTTCTTACGGTACGGCGGATACAAGCGATGGGACCGGAAGATATATTGTCAATCCGATAAGCGGTCTTTCAAAAGGCGACCATACGCTCAAAATAACGCACCTCGGCGGAGGCGGCTGGAATTGGTGCGCGGTCGATGGATTTATAATTCTTGACGATGCGGAAGGAGCTGCTCTGAATTCGGGACTGTACGAACTGAGCGGATTATCGGACGGCAAAATACTGGACGATGCCGATGGGACACCTGCTGTATCGAATGCTATGGGCGGAGGAGATAATCAGAAATGGTATCTCGATTATGTTGACGGAAGAATGTTCAGGATAATCAACGCGCAGAGCGGCATGGCGGCTTCTATAGGCAGCGATAACAGATCGCTCGTTCAGAAGCCGGTAGACGAGACTGCGAGCGATCAGCTTTGGCAGCAGCTTCCGTATACGATGGGCGACGGTACTGTTCAGATCATGAACGGCAAATATGCGCAGTTTGTTCAGATAGACGGAGGACACACCGGAAACGGCGGAGGGGTCGCACTGTGGACTTATGAGAATGCGGATCATACCCGCTGGATCATGGAGGAAGCAGGAGACGGCCTTGTATTCATAAAGAATTACGTAGGAACTTACCTTCAGGTTGATAGCAGTTCTGCAATGTCGGAGGCTGCGCCTATCAAGACGTGGGAAAAGCTTTCGGGCGGTTCCCAGGTGTGGAAGATCGAAGCATCAGGAGCGGGCGCTTTCAGGATCACAAATAATGTGACCGGAATGGAGATCGTTTCCGATAACGGAACGACAGCTCTTGCAGAACCGTCGGAAAGTGAAGCGGGAGAATGGGGCGTTGAGCTCCGCAAGAGTAACGGAGTTGCGTATTATGTGTTCACAAACAAGCAGGACGGTACGGCGCTTACGGTCGGCGGTGAGAGCGGTTGGAAACTTTCTATGAAGAGCGCATCGGATACCTCGCCGATAGCTAAGAATATAGAGGTCGGCGGAAGCATAAACGCAGGCTCTGAGCTCAGCGTTTCATATGATTATCAGTCGGTGAGCGGTGTGGATGAAGGTGAAAGCAGCTTCAGCATTTATGTGGTATCTTCAAAAAATGAAAAGCTGGAACAGCCGGAATACAGCGGAACAGCTGCGGGCGGATTCAGCTTTACCGTACCGGAGAGCTTTGAAAAAGAAAAAATTCTCGCAGTTGAAATACTTCCGAAAGATGTTAATGGCATAGGAAGAGGCAGATTTATAAAATATATCAGCGCGCCCCAGGCGGACAATACAGCTATGAGTGAAAGCCTTAAGAATACGGTAGTATTCAGCGGCGGGACGGAGTCTGATATAAGAGAAAACAGGAACGGCTGGTCTATACAGAGCGGCAAGAAGGAAGGAACCGATTACGGCATAACGGTGAGCGAGAAAGCGGGAGTATCCAATTCTCTCGGTATAAATGCGGTCGATTGGTGGAGAGATACATATTTCACATACACTCCGGAGGAGAACGGCTCGGAGCCGCTTGAAGGGAAAGCATATGTTGAATTCAATGCTATGTTCGACGCTCCCAATTACTTTGATAAAGAAAGCAGAATGTTCATAGCTCTTAATAACGGTGTTACGGATTTTGCGTCTGTGAGGCTCATGGGAAGAAGACTTGATATCGTGGCTATGAACGAAGCGGGAACATACCGCCAGTTCTATACGATAGGTCTTGGAATGGAAGAATTGTACGGCAAATGGATCAATTTCAAGATGTATACAAACGGCTCCGATTCGTTCGCTGTTTGTATGAACGGAAAGTTTGTAAGAAACCAGAACGGAGGTATATGGTTTAAGTGCGCAGACAGCGCGTGCAGCGGGCCTGCGGAGGCTTCTGGCGCAAAGGCTGACAAGATCCGTTCTGTCAAGATGGGCTTTGAATGGTCCGGAAAGGATTCTACGCTTTGGATAAACGATCTAAAATGCGGAACATACAGAGAATCGGAAAACACCAAGTGGACGATAACCGATGTTGGACCGCTGGACGGGGAGCTTATATTCGGCGAAAGAAACAGCATTTCGGTAACGGCGGTTGAAAATACAGCGTCGGAAACAGGAAAATTATATCTCGGACTTTATAAGGACAGCAAGCTTATGTCTGTGGATATAATTGACGATGTAGTGTTTGACGGACGCGGCGTGTATGAGGGTACGGCTGAGGTAGAAGTACCCAGACAGGGCGGAGAATATACTCTTAAGTGCTTTGCTTGGGAGGACGGAATGAAGCCTATTGCCGGTACGTATTCATCGTCGGTAAATGTTGAAAGCACTTTTGTTATCCCGAACGTATTTTCCGATAACATGATGCTCCAGGCTGATAAGCCTGTGACCGTATGGGGCGAAGCGCCGGATGGAGAAACAGTCACGGCGGTCCTCACAAATACCGAGAGCGGAGACACCGTAACAGCTGACGGCACGGCGGAGAACGGCGCTTTCAGTATTGATCTTCAGGCGCAGGAGGCCGGCTCCGTGCCGTATACGCTTGAGTTACGATGCGGAGAAGAGAGCTATGTATACGGGAATATTATCTTTGGAGATATATATCTTCTGGCAGGTCAGTCGAATATGGAATATTGGATGAGCGGTCTTGCCGATACAAAGGCGGATCTGGAAGCTAATAAAGAGCGTGCTGAAAATGATAATATTCGTTCTGTAGATCTGCTTTCCAAGGGTACGGACGGCGCGAATGTGCCCCAGCAGGATCTCCCCGAGGTTTCGGGAACCATGTGGAAGCCAATGACGTACGGAAATGCTCTTTATGCAAGTCAGATAGGGTATTATTTTGCTCAGGCTTTGAATGAGGAGACCGGCAGACCGATAGGCTTTATAGGCGCTGCGGTAGGCGGAACGGGAAGCGACCAGTGGGTAAGCGGCGGACGTCTTTACAATAACAGGGTGTATCCTCTTCGGAACATGAAGCTGTCAGGTATACTGTATTATCAGGGCGAAGCTGACGAGGGCAAGAGCGCGGAACAGTACTCCGATATCATGGCTGGAATAATAGACGATTACAGAGCGCTGTTCGGCGATGAAGAGCTCCCGTTCTATTACGCACAGCTTGCGAGGTATTCAAATCAGAATTTTGAAAAGATCCGCGCAGGCCAGTTCCTTGCCATGGAAAAGGCAGCAAACAAAACGAATGTTGGTATTGTTTCCAATCTTGACGAGGTAGGCAACTTCGGATCAAACGGAAACACAACGGGCAACGCAAGACATGACATACATCCATACGGTAAAGCGGAAGTTGCAAGGCGGTTTACGCTCTGGGCTAAGCGCGATATATACGGACAGAGCGATGTTGCCGCGCACGGACCGATGTGTATTTCGGCTGTTTTGAATAACGGTTCGGCCGTACTGGAATTTGACTGCACGGGAGAGCTCAGCGTCATGCCTATGCAGCAGTATGCTGATTACAAGACTGAGTCGATAGGGATCGATCCCGATATTATAAACGGATTTGAGGTGGCGGGCGCCGATGGCATATTCTATACGGCGGACGCAGAGATCAGCGGTAACAAGATAATTCTTACATGCGATGAAGTGCCTGAGCCGGCCGAAGTGAGATACGCATGGGGCGCATATCCCGAATCGCCCAATCTTACGGATGAAACAGGGCTCCCGTCGTATACATTTGCCGTAGCTATCAGTTCAGAGGACAGCGAATTATTAGTGCTTGAGGAAGAGGAAGCGGAAGAAACCGTTACGAAGGAAAACAAGGAGGATGAACCAGATGATACGGAGCCGGACGAGGAGTCGGCTCCGGAAACGGAAATACATGATAAGGAAACAGAAGCAGTTATTGCAGAAATGATCAAAGAGACTGTGGAAGATGATAAGGCAGTTGCAGAAACAGAATAGATCTCAGAGAGCTGCCGATATGCACGGATCTCCGTGCATAGGCGGCTCTCTCTGGTTTTTGAAAGATACCGGTTTGCAGTTCCGGAATATTTATAAAAGTCTGTGAGGGATTTGATATGAAAATAGATATAAAAAATGGAAGAGTAAATATACACAGCGGTACATACTCGTTTTATTCTATACAATCTGTATGGAATGTGAACGGACGAATATACAGTATATCTGATGAAAACGCGTCTGCGGAGTTTGATGGTAACAGTGCGGCAATGGTATTGGAAACGGATGGGCTGAGGCTTGAGCTTAAAATTGAGATCTTTTCACATTCGGCAAGAATAAGGGCTGCAATGCATAGTCCGGAGGAGGCGGAGATCGCAAGTATAACTCCGTTTTCTGCAATGATCAACGACGCTGAGAATGACAGCCTGCTGCGTGTTCCGTTTGACAATGATGATTGGGTGAGATATGAAACAAATTCAGTACGCGAGGGAGGCAGAAGTTACGGAGCCGGCTGTGTGTTCGGAAAAGATCATGCGGCAGCTGTCGGGGTATGTGACTTTTCCGAATGGAAAACCGGAATTGATCTTACTGAGGGAAGAATGAGCGTTGTGTGCGGCATTGCTGACGGTCTGACGCGTGACGTGTGTCCGCACGGGACGATAGTTTGCAGAAGTATAGCGGCTCCGGAGGTATGGATATTTGAAAGCAGCTCATGGCAGGCTGCAATGGAGGATTATGCGGAGAAGTATTCTGAGCTGAACGCGCGGTTGAGGTGGGACGGAGACACGCCTGTGGGCTGGAACAGCTGGTACGCATATATGAAAGATATAGATGATAAAAAGTATCTTGCCAATGCGGAATTTATAAGTTCTCTTGACGGATACGAAAACGGATATATAAACTTTGATGCATTCTGGACAAATCTTGATGAAAACACGCTTAGAAAATGTGCTGAAACTGTAGCGGGAAGAAATATGGTACCCGGTATATACCTTGCTCCGTTTGCCGTGTGGCATGACGAACAGCGTTTGGACGAGCCGGTAACGGACGATTTTGGAAGCGCAGCATGGGATGGACTTACATGGCGCAGCATTCTGTTGAAGGATAAAAACGGAGAAATATTGCCGCGTGTTGACGGGGGACTGTCACTTGATGTTACGCATCCGGCGGTAAAGGAACGTATGCTCCGGGCTCTGCATAAGCTGGAAGAAATGGGGTACAAGTACATAAAATTAGATTTTCTCGGTCACGGGGCGCGCGAAGGTGATTTTTATGATAAGGATATCACAACCGGTATGCAGGCATACAACATGGCCATGCGTGAAATATGCATGGCTTGGCACGGGTTCATAAGCCTTTCTATAGCGCCTGTGTTCCCGGGAGGATATGGTCATGCCAGGCGGGTCTGCTGTGATGTGTTCGGCGAGTTCAAGGACAGCAAATATCTGCTTAATGCTCTTACATATGGTTTTTGGCTCAATAAGCGCGTGTATGAGTTTAATGATCCGGATCACATATGTGTTGATAAAAGCCGTGCTGAAGCAAAATTTCGATTTGTTTCCGCCGTTATAGGCGGAACGGTAATGCTGTTCTCGTCAAAATGTGAAAATGATGATGAAAGGCTGCTGATGAAGGAGTTTGCGGGTAAAGAGGAGCTTACGGAGCTGGCAAAAAAACACATGGTTTTTCGGCCTGTGGAAAGATATATTTCCGATGGGATCTCAAAAGCTTTTGTCGGCTCATGCGGAGGCAATACATATATAGCTCTCTTCAATTTCAAAGAAACGGAAACAGAATTTCTGTTTTCCGAGGCTGCGGATGATTTGGATGTAAAAACCGGCAGAGCGAAAGCACTCTACAGCGGTACAGAACACGAGATCGGCGCTGATATCAGGTTTTTGGTGGCTGCGAAGGACTGTGAAATATATCAACTATGAAGAAATTCAATGATCAAGTGAAAAATTTCTCACTTGATATATTGTAAAATATGCTTTATAATAATACTAATAAAAATAATAAATACCTTGAGAAGGAGAGAATTCCATGAAGATGCATTTATTTAAAACAGCAGCTGTTGCTGCAGCGGCGGTCGCCGCGTTTACATTTGCGTCTGCCGTGCATGCTGCGGAAATTTCTGATACAACGCAGTTATATTATAACAGATTAAAAACTCTGGGGATAGTGTCTGAGACCGGAGATTTTGATAAGACTCTCACCAGAGGCGAAATGGCGAGAATAGTATGCGAAGTGGGAAGATATAATACCGTCAATTCGGGAGGAAAGATCTTCAGCGATGTGCCGGAAGATCATCAATATGCAAATTACATAAACGCTGCATATGAGCACGGAATAATAAGCGGATATTCCGACGGCAGCTTCGGACCCGAGGACGAGGTCACACGTGAGCAGATGTACAAGATGCTTCTCTCCGTTGCGGGTTATTCGGTATTTGCCGAGCAGAACGGAGGATATCCTTCCGGATATATGTCGATAGCGTCGAGCAATTCGCTCATTTTAAAAAGGAGCGGAAGCGTAACGATAGAAGAAGCCATATATTCAACCTTTAAGACCATTGAGATGCCGGTCGTAAAGATGACATACGCGCCCAATCTGAAATATGAAAAAGATCCGGAGCACACATTGCTGAGCGTCATACTTGATGAAGAGGATATGGAGATATGGGACGGGGTAATGAGTTTTGACGGTATCACGTCCATAAACTCGGACGAGCTGCCCAACGAGAACTATATGGAAATAGGCGGAAACCGAGTTGCGAACGGCGGCGCTGATGCTGCCGGGCTCCTTGGGAAGCACGTTGAGTATTTTGTAGATGACGGAGGCGTCTGTGCTGTATACGAATATCCCGGTAAAAACAGGGAGGTCACGTTCAGTGCAGAGGATATCAATTACGCTTCAAAGCAGTCGTATTCGGTATATTTGGACGGTTCTTCAAGCAGACGCACATCCCTGCGTCTGAGCGGAGGTCTGAACGTCGTTTATAACAGACAGGGTCTTGAGGGCTGGTCGGAAGACGACTTGATACCTTCAAACGGAAGCGTGACGCTTATAGATAATAATGACGATGGTGATTATGACGTAGCTATAGTAAGCGACCGGCGCTATTATGTTGTTGACAGCGCAAGTTCTGAGGGACTTTCGGTAAGATTTAAGCTCTATGAAAACCAGAGTGAAAGCGGATATAACATAAATGAAAGCGATCTCGGTTCAAGCATATATTATTATGTGACGGACAGCGAAGGTGTAAGACGAGATCCTTCAGCTGTAAGCAAAAATTCCGTGATAGGTGTTGCGAAGAGCCGTGACGGAAAAATAATGGATGTTGTGGTCACGAAAAAAGCGGTAGACGGAACTCTTGACGCATTATCTGATAAAAGCCTGACGGTAAACGGGATATCGTATGATACGATCCGGATCGGAGCAGGCGAATATCCGGTGTTTGATGTGAAGCCCGGAGATACGGTTACGATATATATAAACGAAAACGATGAAATAGTTTACTGCGAGCAGCAGGGAAGCTCTGAATCGGAGTTCGCATTTGTAAAGGATGTTTATCTGGACGACGACGGAGAAACCTGGTTTGTTAAGCTGGTCACAAGCGGAAATATGGGATCTCTGGAAAACAGAAAATATTATTGGGTCAAAGATAAGCTTGCGCAGAACAGCGGTATCATATCTGTTGAAGTTAACAGAAGTCTTAGGATAAACGGAGAAAAGAGCAGTGCGTCAAGCATAAATGAACTGAAATATCAGGTGGTGACCTATATGGTCAACAGTCAGGATAAGCTTACATCAATAGATGTTCTGACGCCTGATTTTGAGTACACGGAAGGAAAGTATAATCATAATACCGGTGCGCTCGTACAGATGGATCTTCAGGATAATACCGATCTGCAGTATGATAATCCGGCTGTTTTGCTGACGGGCAATATACAGACCCTCGTAGTGCCGAGGGATCCGAATGAGCTGTACAGCGATACGGCATATCTTGCTAAGTACAGGATCGAGAACGGAGAGGCGACAACAAACGCTGCGTTTTATGATATCCCTGACGGAAGCCAGACTCCCAGGCTGCTTGTGCTGCGGGCGGTGCTGACGGAAAGCGGTACCGCACAGGGAGATGAGACCAACGGGATCTTGATCAAGAGCGTCAGCGAAGGTATCGATTCGGACGGCGAGATGATATATACGGCTACTATATATAACAATTCCGGAAGCGAGGTAACTCTTACTATACGGGACGATGTATCTTTTACGGATAATTCCGTAAAGCGCGGCATGGGAGAGCTTCAGATCGGCGATGTAATAGAGGCAAGCGTAGATTCGAATAATAAAGTCATAGAGCTGAACGTTATGGCGTCGGCGGAGCAGCCCGTCAGCGGTATGCTCATGGGCAAAGTGCAAAAGCTGCAGCCGAATGTTATCTGGAACAAATCCGACGGGGAGAATTTCTATAATGTATTCTATTACATAAACAGCAGCGGCGAACGGATAGAGGATGCGGTCAAGGCTGAATATGCCATATTTAAATATGAAAATAAAAAGGTAGATAAAATAGACGCAAACGATATCATAACCGATGTAAACGGCGTGGACGCCGATACAGTTATCATTGCGGGGGATATCGCGGTAATACTTCCGCTTGAACTTGAGTAACGGAGAGGTGGTATAAATGCAAAATAAATTTATGGCTGCGCTGATCTCGTCAGCGATCATGCTTTCGTCATTTCCCGCCGTTTCAGGCGTACATGCGCAGGACGGCGCAGTATACAGCATGGATTTTGAGGCAGAGGGCTTAGAGGAAACGATCAAAGCCCAAACCGACGGCTGGAGCTATGACAGCGATAATGGTCTTGATAAGGTTGATATTTCGATAAATGCCGATGAGAATACATCAAACGCGCTTAGGTTCTCATCAACAGATTGGTATAAGAGTATGTGGATCGATCTTGACCTGAAGGAGAATTGGGTATCCAATAAAGTATCGGAAGGAGAGGATAGGAATGAAGCCGAAGCCGCGGTAGATGGATATCTTTCGGGCGATATGACTCTTTCTTTCCGCGCTAAACTTGATGTTGACGGCATAAGCGACAAGCCTGAGGATGTACATGAATCGTTTATAAAAATAAAGAACGAAGCTACTGCCGCAGTAGCCGAGATCAGAACAAAAGACGACAAGCTTTATCTGAGCGGCCTCAGTGAAGATGAGTATTATGAAATAAAGACAATAGATATAAGCAAGGAAAATGAGGATTGGCATGAGTTTGAGTTCACGTTCTATATACAGACGAACACATATCGTCTTAGTATCGACGGGTCTCCCATTGAAGTAAACGGTTCGTATGATATCAGAGCGGGTGCCCAGGACGGAGAAACAAATATCAATAAAATATCAACTTTTGAGTTTGGACATTTTTGGTCCGGCTGGTGGCAGAGACTGATGATAGACGATATAAATATATCAACAGACGTTGAAGCTCCGGAGCCGGGAGAAAGCCAGTCCCCAAAACCAACTGCGCCGGAGCAGACATCTGCCCCGGAACAGGGTGTGCTTTATTACGAGCCGTTCGAGGACAGCGGAATTGAAAGCGAGATAAAGGGACAGGAAAACGGATGGAGCAACGGAGCGGCGGCTTCTCATGAAGGAGTAGAAAATATATCGGTAGACTCTTACGGAGGCGGCTCAAGATCGTACCGTTTTGCTTCATCAGACTGGTATAAAAATATATGGTCTATACTTGACCTGCAGGAAAACGGGGTGCACAAGAGGGTCTTGAACGGTGAGAATGAGGCTCAGGCGCAGGCTGAGGTGGATGAATATCTTCGCTCTGATATGAAGCTTTCTTTCAGAGCCTGCTTTGAAGCGGACGGAACCGATACGACCACGCATGAACAGTATATAAGGATCAAGGGAAGCGACGGACATGTTATAACGGATATCCATCTTTATAACAATGAGCTTAAGCTTATAGCCTTTGATGAGACGTGCAGCGCCAATACTGCATATGATATAAAAACAGTTGACTGGAGCAAGAACGCCAGAGATTGGCATGATTTTGCAGTGTATTATGATTTCGAACGCAACGCCTACATGGTAGAAGTTGACGGAGAGATTGTGAAAAACACACCTCACGGGAGATGGATCCCGGCGGGAAGCGGAACGGGCATAGGCTCGTCGTCAGAAGCCGATATCGGAAAGATCCAAAGCATAGAAATGGGTCATTACTGGTCGGCATGGTGGGGAGCGCTTTATATCGACGATATAAAGCTCACGGAATATGAACCGCCGCAGGATGAATTTGAGATAGTGAACGTATCCATAAGAAACGAATACGATTCTGAGACGCTCGTTCCGGGCGGGGGATGCAAGGCTGTTGTAAATGTTGCCGGCGGCGAGGCGGAGAGTATGACCGAGCTCTGGAGCTATACGGACAACGGAAGCGATTGGTATGAGTTTACCGGAGGAATAATACCTAAGAACGCGTCTGCGGTACGCGTAAAGGTCACGGCTGTAGATAAAGACGGCAACACGGCGGAGTTTACAGCAACGGCTGACGTAAGTCCGGTCGGAGCTGTGATTTACGAAACGATCGCAACAGAGGATTTTGAGTCGGCTGACAAGGAGACCGAGATAAACAATCAGACTGACGGCTGGACGATAAAGGGCAGCTCGGCGCAGGCCGATGTTGGGAACGGATTCGGAGGTGACAGGAACGCTCTGAGATTTGCTTCTACCAACAGCAATGCTAACAGCAATCTGCAGCTTGATTTTGCAAAGCGCGGAGCAAGCTATTCTGAGAACGACCGCATAAGACTGAGTTTCGAGTTTGCGTTCGGGCTTGACAGCAGCACTACGACTATAACGCCTTCATCGTCTGCATATGTTCGTGTCAAGGATACCGAAGGAAACGCGTTTACAGCTATAAACCTTTTGGGCGATACGATGTCGCTTCTGTATTACGATGATGAGCTTGGCAAAGTGAACGATATAGAGCTTGCAAAAGGACGGTCGAAGGTAATAGATGTATGGAGAAGTGTTGAGATATATCTTGATACGGCTGCAAATAAATACTGCGTTTGCATCGACGGATCCCCTATCGGCAAAGACAAACAGAAATGGTTCACGCCCGCAAATTCTATTGTAAAAGGAACAGGCGTTCCTATAACAGTGAAAGGTATTGGAGCTGTAGATATAGGTCAGGAAAAATCCACGTGGTGGTCAAGCACGTATATTGATAATATCAGCCTTGAGAAATACTATGTTCCTGATACAAATGCTTTTACGGTACAGAATATAACTGTTTCAAACGCATATTCCGAAGCGCAGCCCGTTGCGGCGGGAAGCTCTGTCAAGGCGGCGCCTGTAATAAGCGCAGACGGCAATATCCCGGAGAACACAAAGGTGACAGACTGTATTTATTCATGGGAGTATATACTCGGAGACGGCGAGACCGTTCAGGGAACAGACGTGATCCCGTACAATGCCGTATCGGGCAGGGTAAAAGGAGTATTTAAGAATTTAGTGGGACAGCAGGCAGAATGTGAAAAAGAATTTTCCGTAACTGAGAATACCGCGCCGCGGGTCTCCGGATTTGCTGTTTCAGGAGAATTCAAGACAGGTGAAAAGCTCACAGCGTCATATGTATTTGAAGACAGTGAGACACCGGACAGTGATAATACGGTCGTAAATTGGTACAGGGCAGGAAGTGCCGGCGGCGAATATACACTCATAGCGGAAAATACATCTGAATACACTCTGACAGGCGCGGATGTGACCAGGTATATAAAGGTCATTGCAACGCCGATAGATATTTACGGTGCAAAGGGCGAAGAAGCTGTTGAGATCCTCTCCTCCGGAGAAATGACGGATTTTGATAAAGCTTGGGCGAGACTCAATATCAATACAAAGCCTTCTTCGGGAACTGCTTCCATAACGCTCCCGTTAAAGGATGAAGAAACGGGAATAACATTTGTATGGAGTTCGAGCAATACCTCCGTCATCTCAAATTCCGGCATGATCGTGCAGCAGTCATCGGCACAGACGGTCGTTCTTACTGTGACTGCCTCAAATGCGGCTGGAGAGACGCAGACGAGGAACTTTACGATCGCTGTTCCGGCAAAAAGCGCGTCCGTTCCTTCCTATGGCGGCGGTGGCGGCGGCGCCGGAGGAGGAGGGGGAGGTTCTATGGTTCCAACGCCGACCAAGGCTCCGATACCTACGTCGCTTCCTCAGGAGGAGACCGGTATGCCCGGTTCTGCTCCGTCCGAAGAACTTTCCGGCGTAGACGGACAGAGGTTTGCCGATGTAAAAGCCGGGGCGTGGTATTATGAGTATGTGACGGGACTGGCGGAAATGGGTATAGTAAACGGCGGAGCCGATGGACTGTTCCGGCCGGACGATACAATCACGCGCTGTGAGTTCTCAAAAATGCTCGTTGAAGCGCTCGGTATATACGATGATTCTGCTGTATGTGATTTTGCGGATGTGAATGAGAGCGATTGGTTTGTCAGATATGTAGCTTCGGCAGTCAAGTTTGATATAGTAAACGGACTGGGCGATGGGAATTTCGCTCCGCATGAGCAAATAACGCGTGAAGATATGGCTGTTATGGCATTTCGTGCTGCAGAGCTGATGCTCGATATGGGCAGTGCCGGTGAACCGGAGTTTAATGATGCTGATAAAATTTCGGATTATGCTAAAAACAGCGTAGCCCAAATGCAGAAGGCGCAGATATTATCGGGCAGCAGCGGAAATTTTGAACCCAAAAACAGCACGACCAGAGCTCAGGCTGCAAAGGTCGTATATATGCTTGTACAGCTGCTTGATATATAAAACACGCTTCCCTATGAAACTGAGAAAAGGTTTCACTTATAATAAAAGAGACTGTTTTAAGAGCAGTCTCTTTTAAAATTAAAAAATGAAAGGTAAATTATTATGGCTGTATCAAAAAGATTTTATACACAGTGCGATGACGGTGAAGTGTATGAGTATGTACTTGATAACGGAGAGCTCCGTGCCGTTATCCTGAATTACGGAGCCGCCGTAACGCGGCTCATAGTGCGCGGACGTGAAGGAAAAGAAACTGACGTTGTGCTTTCCTGCGGCAGTCCGGAAGAAATGCTGAAAAACGATTGCTATTTCGGAGCCGTTATAGGCAGGTATGCGAACAGAATAAAAAACGCGCATTATGAGCTTAACGGACGTATATACAGCGTTACAGCGAATGAGGGGGCTCATTGTCTGCATGGAGGGGAAAAGGGATTCAGCCGCAGACCGTGGAAAGAGACGGAGCTTTTAGATGGTTCCGAGCCATCGCTGAAGCTCACGCTTGTATCGCCGGACGGAGATGAGGGTTTTTGCGGCAGGCTGACCGTTTCTGTCACATATACTATTACTAAAGAAAACGGTCTCAGGATAGAATATAACTATATATGCGATGATGATACAATATGCTCATTGACAAGCCATGGTTATTTCAATCTTGCCGGACATGACAGCGGAAGCATAGAAAAGCAGATATTGCAGCTGGAGTCTGATTTTTATGCTCCTTGCACCCGTGAGGAGATTCCAAACGGAGAAATACGAAGCGTTGGGAATACGCCGTTTGATTTCAGAGCTCCCGCTGTGATAGGCGCAGGACTGCGCTCGGAAGCGGAGCAGATAAGGATATGCCGCGGATATAACCATTGCTTTATGATAAACGGCAGAGGATTCAGAGCCGCAGCACATGCGAAATGTCTTGAGACAGGCATATGTATGGATGTTTATACCGATATGCCGGCTATGCAGCTTTATACAGCGAATGTCCTTGAAGTGGGAGCATATAAAGACGGAGCACGGTATGCGCCGTATCAGGCGTTTTGTATAGAGACCCAGTACGCGCCGAATTCAACCGAATTTGCGCATTTTCCGGGCGCTTTTACCGAAAAAAATAAGCGGTACTCGTCTGTTACGGAATACCGCTTCGGTGTTATATGATCTTTACTGATGCACTTTTCTGTACTGTACAGGGGTCACCCCGAATGTAGCCTTAAACTGCTTTGAAAAATAAGCTGTGTCAAAATAACCGACTTCTCCCGCGATCTCCTTTACCGGTTTTTCGGGGTGCTCTAAAAGCATCTTTGCGGCATACTCAAATTTCTTTTCTATGATATATTTTGAAAAAGAATTGCCGGTGTTGTCCTTGAAGAATTTGCTCAGATATCCGGCGCTTATGTTAAAGTTCTGAGCTACCGAGGCAAGAGATATGTCTGATGATATATTATTGTCAATATAACTGCGTATTGAATTTATCAGATCATATTTCTTGTCTTGATCCTTTGCGGAGAGCTTGTCAAAGATGATATCCGCGAGCTGAAAAAGATATATCGTTGCACTATCAAAGCTCCCGTTATTTGTCAGCGAATCAAAAGCCCTGTCCTGTTCGATCCCGACAGACAGCTCCCGAGCCGCATGGCATAGGATAGAAAAAATCCTCAGTATTACATTTTGAGCATAGGCATATGAATGTCTATCTTTTTTTACATCTGTCAGCAGCCGGTTGCATTCTTCGCTGAAGCGCTCCTTGTTTCCGTCGCGCAGAAGAGTATCTATAAGCTCGCTGTCCTTATGGCTGAGAACACTGTTGTCAGCATCATACTCAAGGAGAGACATAACGTCAAAGTTATTGTCAAAGCCGTATATATACGAATATTTGGTTACGGAAACCGCTTTTTTATGGTATTGAGGTATAATGGTTATATCCGGAGCTGCGGGACATAAATACAGATTTATAAACAGCTTTTCCGGTATAAGACTGCGCAGCTGATCCGTTATTCCGGAGTAGCTTATATCATCCGAGTTTATTATCATTTCAAGCAGATTTCCGTTGCTTATGCATACGATACAATTAAATGTTGCCATCAATGCGTCCATAACGTCGTACAGAATAAAATCACTCCGCACAGACGAGAACGTATCCAGCATCTTCGGATTGAATTCGATCAGCACATATCCGAATTGTCTGCCGGAAAAATCCACACCGTGTGCGTATAGCCGTTCAAATATTATTTCGGTATCTGCGGAAAGATAACCTTTGATTATATCCGATGAGAGAACATGCAGCGCAAGACCGGAATATTTCTCCGAGATATCATTGTATTCGGTAGAACGCTGGCTGAAAGTATCTATAAGCATATTCAGGACTTCTATTTCATCATCGGAGTGTTCTTCCGTTTCAAGGCTGTCAGTAGCGCGTTTTATAGCCGAGTCGAGCGGCTTGTAAAGACGTTTGCTGTAATGTATTATAAGTATGCCGCCTATGAGACATATGATAAGAGCCAGCAAAACTATACCTGCTATGACCGCAGCAAGATTACGGACGTTGTCATCAAATGAAAGAATATATAGATAATTCCAGTTGTGAGTATCAGAATGCGCCCAGATATAGCTTGCGCGTTTCCCCAAAAAACTGCCGGACATTGTTCCGTTGCGTTCATCCATGATCCTTGAAAAATCTATGGAAGAATTCTTTTCAAACTCGGAGATGCCGGGGAAATTATCGCTGTGGATAAGCGCGCGCTTGTCATCATCGATAACGGCAAAGCTTTGTATTCCCGGGATCTCGGCAGGCTGAAGGCTTTCTATGATGTTTTTAACGTCTATGACCATTATCACACAAGATACGTCGCGCAGGAATGACGTTTGTTCCGAATGCGACACGTAATGTACATATATTATTTGATTGTCCTGATCGCGCAGCATTATATTATCGTCCTGCGGAACGTAAAAATCGTTGTTTATAGATTTAAGATACGAAAAAAAACGGTTTTCGATCGAGAACTGGTTGCGCGGATCGGACGCATCGATCACGATCCCGTCAGTTGTGGAAACAAAGGTATCCATTCTGCTGTTATAAAGATACATGCTGTTCAAAAATGAATAGTTCTGAGAATATTTTTTCATATCAGTTCTGAGTTCATCCATCTCATCATAGGTCATAGTATCTATATTATCAAAAAATTTTTTTGCCGGAGCGTAATCCGAATTATCGCTGAAAAGCTGTTCGCACAGCATGTCGAGGTTTTTAAATATATGTATATCTGTAAAATTTGCAAGCTGTTCTATTGAGCGCAGATTCAGCTTTGTGTAAAGAGAATCCGACTGGTACGAAAAAAACAGCGTTGCGATACATGAAAAAACGGATATAAGAAGGATAAGCAATGCCGATAGGCTAAAAGCGATCCTTATGGCATAGCTGCCGCTCATTTTATTTTTTTTGAATTTATATAGCTTCATTTTGCGATCCCTCTGATATATAGAAAATTTTCATTGTATTTTTGAATAAATTGATTGTACCATATTTTCACCCCTTTTTCAAGTTAAAGTTGAAACTTTTCTATAAAAAATAAAATTTTTACGTATGGACAAAGCGGCATTTTTGCTTTATTATATTATTATGAGAAATGCATAAATCAACAATGATCGATCAAGAAATTTATGAGGAATGTGATATGATGAAGGAACAAATCTTAAGCGGACTGACCGCTGCGGCGATCGTTTCGGCTGTATTCCCCCTGTTGCCGGGAACTGCCCGGGCTGCCGAGAGGACAGTTTACGAAGCGGAGGGAGCGCTTCTGAGCGGATACGCATTGAGAACGGAAAACGACTTGTGCTCCGGAGGAATGTGTGTGACGAGAATAGGCGCTCCGAACACAGATTTCGGCAACGCGGTGTTTGACGTATATGCACCGGAGGATGGGATCTATGATGTAGAAATAAAATACAGCCCGTGCGGCAGTGCGCATTTTTTTGTGGAATGCGGAGATAATACCGTGGACATCGATCCTGCTGAAGGAACGGGTATCGGCTGGCTCAGGAAAGATATACGTCTTGAGCTTAAAGAAGGGAACAATAAAGTGAAAGTTTTCAGTGATGAAGACTATGCCATTGATCTCGATTATATCGCGGTAGCCGCTCCTGCAATGGATGATCCGCATATATACGAGGACAGCGAAGCGTCTCTTATCGGGTCGGCGTCAAGGCGTACAATATACCGCGCAGCAGATATGAGCGGTATATCCGGTTTGGGAAAGGACGGTGCGGCGGAATACGATATCAGCCTGTCCGGCGGCGAGTATGAGCTCACCGTATGGTATTGCTCGCCGGAATACAGAGGGTTGCAGGTGTATGTTGACGGGCTGCTACAGCAGCAGCTGTATTGTCCGATCACTGCCGAAGATTACAATATAGATACCGTAACGTGCCGTATCAAAATAGAAGGCAGCGGGAAACACAAAATAACTTTCAGAAATGAATTTGCAAACGCGCCGGATATAGATAAGATAATGATCGTGCCGGCAGCGGCTCACAGCAGTACGGCCCGGTCTTACGGCATAAGAGAATTTACCAACGGAAAGGTCACAGTAAAATACGATCTCAGTTCCGGCAAGGCTGATTTTATATCGGACGGAACGGAGAGACTCAAAGGTTTTGAAGCTGTTGTAAAGCTTGAGGGAGAAGATGTCAATACATCTGTAAAGACCTCCGACTATTCTATGCGCCGCGTGAGCGAAGAAAGTATAGAAGATGGTTATGGCAAGGGAACAGCGTATACGGTAACATCGTATGCCGTAGGACTGCCTAAAATGAATCAGACGTTCTATATATACGACGGACTTGATTATGTTCTTACAAAGGTCAGCGTTGAGGATGCCTCGCCTATGTCATCGAACTTTCTTGCCCCGATAACAGCTATGGGCAGCGGTATTGCTGATATAGGCGAGATAGACGACGGAAGGAGTCTGCTCGTACCGTATGACAACGACGCGTGGGTTAGATATGAGGCAAACGATCTGAACGGTCAGCATATAAGTCATTGGGTCACATCGGTATATGATAATACATCGCGCAACGGCATAGTTTCCGGTTCTGTCGATCATGATACATTTAAAACCGGTACCAGCGAGTACGGTGACGGCGGCAGTATAAACTTTTTCGGAGCGTTCGGCGGGATCTGGTCGGCGGCTTATACATATGATTATGTGCCGCACGGAAGCATAGACGGTACAACTCTTGAATCACCGAGATTTTTTCTGGGATACTACGATGACTGGAGAGACGGCATGGAGGAATACGGCAGAGCGAACGCCTGCAATATTCCCATGCTCGAATGGAGCGGTGGAACGCCTTTCGGCTACAACAGCTGGTACGGACAGGGTTCGTCGGTAAATTATAACGAATCCATACAGGTATCTGATTTTGTAAAAGAACTTGAATCAAACGGGTTTGTCGATGATACAGGGGTGGCTTACATAAATCTGGATTCATACTGGGATTCGTTTTCGGATGAGGAGCTTGCAGAATTTGTTGAACACTGTCATGCAAACGGACAAAAAGCAGGTATATACTGGTCGCATTTTGTTTTCTGGGCAACGGACACTTCATGGAAAATTGGTCTTCCGGGAGAGGATGCGGACTATACTTACCGCGACGCGGTCCTTGAGGAACCGAGCGGAGGCGTAGCGGCAATAGCGAAGGATTCCACTTCTTTGCCGATGGATCCGACCTCGGATGCGATGAAAGCGAGATTGAAGTTCTTTATGAACAAGTTTGTAGATCTAGGCTTCGAGTTCCTGAAAATAGACTTTCTCAATTATGCGGCCTTAGAGGGAAATCACAGGGATCCGAATGTAAAGACGGGCATGCAGGCGTATAATCAGGCGTTGGAAATGTTTACAGAATATGTTGATACGGATAAATTCTTCCTCAGTTATTCCATAGCACCGATATTCCCTTATCAGTATGCCCATGCGAGACGTATCTCCTGCGATACTGCTGCGGATATAGGCGAAACGTCGTATATGCTCAATTCTCTCACTTACGGCTGGTGGCAGGACAACACGATATATCAGTTTACCGATCCGGATCATATAAGCTTTTCGGCGTCTACGGAAGAGGCGAAAACCAGATATAACTCGGCTGTCATATGCGGAACGATGATGCTCCTGAGCGACAGCTACAAGCAGGATGCAATGAGGTCGTTTACTAAGGAGATCACATCCAACAAAGAACTTACCGAACTGGCAAAGCTGGGCAGGGCATTTCGTCCGGTAGAGGGGAATACCGATGAATGGGCTGCGGACATGTTCACACTTGAAACGGACGATGCGTTTTATCTTGCTGTGTTCAATTACGAACGGACAAAGGACGCTGAGCTGAACGTGGATCTTGAGCGAATAGGTCTGAGCGGAACGGAAGCGTATTCTGTAAAGGATTTGTGGAGCAAGGATATAAAAACGGTAAAAGGAAGCATGAGCGTAAAACTTGCGCCTGAACAGTCCACTATATACAAAATGATCAAGGAGGTCAATTGATGTGAAAAAGATGGTAAGAGCATCCGCTGAAAAGGTAAGACCGCGCGGGAGCCTAAAGGCGAGAATGTATAAGCAAAGGTATCTGTATATAATGCTTCTGCCGGCGCTTATATGGGTGCTGTTCATGTGCTACATGCCGATGTTCGGACTTTATATGGCGTTTATTGATTATGTACCCGACGGAACGCCGTTCTTTCAGTCGTTTTTCGGCAGTGATTTTGTGGGCTTGAAATGGATAAATTATTTCCTCTTTGAGAGCGGCGATTTTTACAAGGTAATGAGGAATACGCTTGCAACGAGCCTGCTTACGATCATATTCTCTATACCGGCGCCGATAATCATAGCCCTTATGCTTAATGAGATACGAATGAGGCGGTTTAAAAAAGTAGTGCAGACGGTCTCATATCTTCCGTATTTCATATCATGGGTGGTTGTTGCAAATATATTTGTAACGCTGCTCTCACAGGAAGGCGTTATAAACTCTATATGCATGAAGATCGGACTGATAGACGAACCGATAAGATATTTTCAAAACGGAAAATATTTCTGGTGGATAATAGCGATAGCAAACACATGGAAGGGTATGGGATATAATTCGATAATATATCTTTCTGCGATAACCGGTATAGATAACGCTATATATGAGGCAAGCATGGTCGATGGCGCGACAAGGTTCCAGAAAATGATATACATAACGCTTCCCAGCCTTAAGGATACGATAGTTATAATGCTGATACTTGCCGTAGGAGGCATTCTGAACGCGGGTTTTGAACAGCAGCTGCTACTGCAAAACACACAGATCCTGGATTATGCATTGGTTATAGACCTGTATTCTTATAAGTTCGGTATACAGGAAGCAATGTATTCCTATGGTGCGGCGGTCGGATTATTTAAATCTATAATCTCATTCATACTTTTGGTTATAGTCAATAATATATCCAGGAAGTTCGACAGCGCACATATTATGTAGAGGAGGCTGAAAAGGAATGAAAATAAAACAGACGGCGTCGGACTGGGCGATGGACATTATATGCGTAAGCGTCATGGTCATACTGTTCATCATAACATTTTACCCGTTTTGGTATGTATTTATCGTGTCGATAAACGATCCGTCCGATACGATGCGCGGCGGTCTCACTCTCCTGCCGAGAGTGTTCAACGGCAGTGCATACGGCGTGATACTCAAGGACAGCGAATTTCTGCACTCAATGTTCATAAGTGCGCTGCGTGTGATCATAGGAACGCCGATTTCGCTTATATTCACGTCTATGCTCGCATATGTGCTGACAAAAAAAGAGCTGGTAGGCTATAAGTTCTTCAGAAAAATATTTGTTTTCACAATGTATTTCGGAGGCGGTATTATCCCGACATATATGATATACAAAATGCTTGGGCTGATAGACAACTTCTGGGTCTATATCATACCGTCCGTTATAAGCGTGTACTATATGATACTGATAAACAGCTATATGGGTTCGCTGCCTAAAGAGCTTGAGGAATCGGCATATATTGACGGCGCTAACGATATAGTGGTTTTCGCACGGATAATATTGCCCGTATCTGTTCCGATAATGGCTACGATAGGATTGTTTGTCGCGATAAACCAGTGGAACTCATTCTTTGACTCGTATCTGTATACGAGCAGACAAGAACTGAAAACACTTCAGGCGGTAATGATGAATATTCTTAATCAGTATAAAACAGCAAGTTTGACCGATTCCGCGGCGGCGGCAGCCAATGCCGCAAAGCAAAACACAGGCACATCTTCGGACTCGATCAGAATGACGGCTACGATCGTATCAACGATACCGATCATATTGGTATACCCGTTCGTACAGAGGTATTTTGTATCCGGCATTATGATGGGTGCGGTAAAAGGATAATAAAAAATGTATAGAAAGGAAAATTGATCATGAAAACAGGAAAAAGAATTATTTCGGTATTATCTGCGGCAGCGCTGGCGGTAACGATGTTTGCCGGTTGTGGAAACAGCGGGGACAGCGACGGAACGCTCACGCTTTCGGCATATGACAGCAATGTAACTACAGCGTTCGGAAACGATGACGTTTCAAAGGCTATAATAGAACGCACCGGGGTCACTCTCGACTATAATCAGGCTTCGGGTGATGCAAAGGAGAAACTCAATCTCATGCTTGCCTCGAACAGCTATCCGGATCTCATTCTTATAAGCAGAAGCACGGGTATGATAGATAAATTCATATCTGCCAAAGCGCTTCTTCCGCTTGACGATCTCATTGAGGAGTACGGACCGAATATCAAAAAGCAGTACGGCGATTATCTGAACAGAGCGAAGAGCGAGGATGGACACATATACGGTTTGCCCAATTGGTACGGAATAGATGAAGATCCGGTATTGGCGTTCATGATACGCAAGGATTATCTTGCCGAGGTGGCTCCTGAGGAAGTTGTAAACGGCGACCGCCCCATAACGCAGTCGGAGTTTATAGAATATCTTGAGGCATTTAAGGCAAAGCATCCGCAGATAGACGGCAAGAACAGTATTCCTCTGACTATGTGGGCTGAGAACTGGGGCAGTGCGATAGGAACTTTCAAAGGAATGTTCGGTATAAAGACATATGCTCAGGAAGGCGATACCTTAAGGCTTGATTTCCGTGATCCGAACTATAAGACGATGCTATCGTATATAAACGACATAAACCGCAGAGGTCTTTTGGACGGTGAATGGGCTACCAACAAGGAGCAGCTCTGGAAGCAGAAGCTTACGGCGGGAACTGTTTTTGCAACACCTGAGGCATACTGGAACACAGACGAGGCTTCAAAGCTTCTTTCCGAGTCGGATCCTGATGCGGTCTACCTGCCGTACAAGGTGGTAGCGGACGGCGTAGACGCCGCTGAAACTACATATTCTTCAAGAAATCCGATGGGATGGGATATAGTAGGTATCACTTCTACCAATCCTGATCCTGAAAAGACAATCAAATTCCTCGACTATCTTGCAAGCGATGAGGGACAGAAGCTTATAATGAGCGGCGTTGAAGGAAAGCAGTATGTCGTAGAGGATGGCAAGCGTGTTATCCCCGAAGATGTACTTAATGAAATGAATTCTGATTTTTCGGCATTCAGCAAGGCTACCGGTACGAGATACTGGACTATATGCGTAAAGAACGGCAAAGCAGAGGACGGACAGTCGTATTATCTGTATAATGATTATAATGACAGCGAAACAAAAGCCTTTGCAAAGAAAACGCTTCTGGACAGTGTTTGGGATTGCTCTCCGTATGAGGATCTCACTCCTACCGGCGGAGAGATAGCGGCTTTGAATTACAAAAAGCTGAGCGATCTTACTTTGGAATATGATACAAAGCTGATCAATGCCGAGTCGCCGGAGCAGTTTGAATCACTGTGGACGGAATTCATGTCGGCGGCGGAAGCGCTTGATGAAGCCAATGTTGAGAGTATCATAACAGAAAACTATCAGAAGAAATTAAAGCTTTGGGGTATGGAGGACTGACAGCAATGCCCGTAACTTTTGAAAATAATATATTTCACATATACAACGATAATGTGAGTTACTGCATAAAACTTTCACGATACGGCGACCTTTTGCACATGTTTTTCGGCGGACGCATAGAGTCCGCCGAGATCGAACTGATAGAACGCGAGCGTTCTTCATTTTCGGCATATGAAGGGAATGACAACAGCTACTCCCTAGATACGCTGCCGCAGGAATATCCTGTACACGGCGGTCAGGACATGCGCACAGGGGCATTCGCACTTGAAAAGAACGGCAGAAAGGAAGCTTGCAGACTAAAATTCCTCTCTTACAATATTATGAAAGGCAAGCCGCGTCTCAGCGGCATGCCTTCCGTTTATGCGGAAAACGATGATGAGTTTACTACGCTTGTTATAAGCACCCGCGACAGTGTATCGGGGATAGAAGTGGATCTGTACTACAGTATATCCGAAAAATATCCCGTTATATGCCGTCATGCCGAAATAAGAAACTCATCCGACAGCGGAGTCTATATTACTGCCGCAGCCAGCGCAAGCATGGATCTCAGTGCGGGAAAATATAAGTATATGCATTTGCACGGGGCATGGATACGCGAAAAGCATATTGAAATATGCGATGTACATAAAGGGTTTCAGGGTATAGAAAGCCGGCGCGGTTCAAGCGGTTCATGTGAAAATCCCTTTATCGCGCTTATGGAGGCTGACGCTGACGAAGACAGCGGACGTGTTTGGGGACTGTCGCTTGTATACAGCGCAGATCACAGGATGAGCATTGAAACGGAGCAGTACGGGACAGTACGTGTTATGGCGGGTATAAATCCCGCCGATTTCAGGTGGTATCTCGAAAGAGAAAATACATTTGTAACGCCCGAGCTTGTAATGGTATATTCGGGAAACGGCCTGGGTGAGATGTCCCGGACATTCCACCGTCTTTACCGCACGCGTCTGTGCCGCGGCAAGTACAGAGACGAAGAACGGCCGATACTTATAAATAACTGGGAAGCTACGTATTTTGATTTCAATGAAGAAAAGCTTCTGGATATAAGCCGGCGCGGAGCTGAGCTCGGAATGGAGATGTTCGTCCTTGACGACGGCTGGTTCGGAGCGCGCAACGACGACAGATCTTCGCTGGGCGATTGGTTTGTCAATGAAGAAAAACTTCCGGGCGGACTAAAGGGGCTGGCGGACAAGGTAAAGGGGCAGGGGATGAAGTTCGGGCTTTGGTTTGAGCCTGAAATGATATCTCCGGAAAGCAGGCTCTTCCGTGAGCACCCTGATTGGGCTCTTGCCATAGATAACCGTGAACGTCACGAAGCCCGGAACCAATATGTGATAGATATGTCCCGCGCTGATGTTGTGGATCATCTTATAGACGCTGTATCGAAAATTCTCAGAAGCGCGGATATATCCTATGTAAAATGGGATTTCAACCGGAATTTGACCGATGTAAACAGTGCCGTCCTGCCGTATGAGCGTCAGGGTGAGGTGCGTCACAGGTTCATGCTTGGCTCATACAGGCTAATGGACACATTGACGCGCATGTTCCCGGATGTGCTGTTTGAAGGATGCTCGGGCGGAGCGGGAAGGAACGATCCGGGTATACTCTACTATATGCCGCAGAACTGGGGAAGCGACGATACCGATGCGGTCGAACGCATGTACATTCAGTACGGGGCGAGTATGGTATATCCCGCAAGCACCGTATGCGCGCATGTTTCAACTGTGCCTAATCATCAGGTAATGCGCACTACGCCTATGAAACTCCGCGGAGACGTAGCTTCGGCAGCCGTTATGGGATATGAACTGGATCTCTCCAAGATAGGTGAAACGGAAAAGAAAGAGATAGAGGAACAGATAGAGCGGTATAAGCGCATAAGAGCAACAGTGCTTTTCGGAGATATGTACAGGCTGATAGACCCGTTTAAGGAGCGGAGCGCTTCTTGGATGTATGTATCCGAAGACAAGGCAAAAGCAGTGGTTTTTTACTTCAATAAGCTTGCGCTCCCCAATTCGGAGCTGCGCCGAGTAAGGCTTAAGGGCCTTGACTGTACAAAGAGGTATTCAGTGAATGGAAATGTGTATACGGGACGTACTCTTATGGAATTCGGACTGTACCTTCCGGAATACGAAAAGGATTTTGAAAGTGTTGTATGGGAGATAGAGGCGCTCTGATGCGGAAGCCGAAGCGGACCTCGGATCAAGCCGTGCCGGAAGCGGATCTCTCATTTCACTATACAGGGCGGCTGTGATCATGCACAGCTGCCCGCAAAGGAGGTTTTCTTCATCGGCGGTTTTCAAAGAAAGCCGCTTTTTGATCATTACGGATAAGGAGAACTATATGAAAAAGCTGATAATTGCGGCGGCAGTAGCCGCAGTCATTTGCAGCGCGGGAGCGTACTCTTCCTATGCTGCCGACAGCTGTACATACGAAGCGGAAAGCGCCTATACCGGCGGCTGGGCAGTGAGGCTCGACGATCCGTCGGCGTCTGCGGGTGCTGTCGTAACGCATGTAGGCGGCACGAATACCGATGTCGGGACTGTAGTATATAACGTATGGGCGGAAACAAGCGGGGATTATAAGTGCGAGTTTTACTATCGTTCACGCGAGGATTCGTCCTTTTATATTCGTGTAAATTATCCGGCGTGGGACAGTGCAAATGATGAAAAAGTTACAACTTCTGCAAACAGTTCCATTGTATCGGTCGAAAAGACGCTGTATCTCAATAAAGGATTTAACACAGTAAAAGTATACAGTCTGGAAGGCATAGACAAGAATGCTTCCAAAGACAGGCGTCTTGATATGGATAAGCTTGTCGTGTATACGAAAGGATATACTATGTCCGGAATAACGGAGAACACCGAAAGCGGACAGGGAACAGAACGCAGAGCGTACATGGCGGAGGATCAGTCGGTGAGCGCAAATGCTGTTTTTAACGTGTCGGTCCCCGATGACGGAACGTATGATCTTAACGTATGGTATAACGCCGCAGAAATGAGGGCGATGCAGATAAATGTAGACGGTGAGAAATGTGATACGCTCATATGTCCCATAACAGCAGAGGATTATAATATTGAAACCGTATCAAAAAAGATGTATCTCACAGCCGGCTCCCATCAGATCTCGTTTATAAACGAAACCTGCGGTATAGCTCCGGAGATAGATAAGATACAGCTTGTTCCATCTTCGGCGGATGCGAAAAGCGGTGCCAAAGCTGCGCAGAGCGGCGTAAAAAGCTTTGCAAACGGTATTGCAGCAATAGAATACGACCTTGAGACCGGGAGGGCGGACTATATTATCGGCGGTGTGAAGCGGCTCAAAGGCTTCGAGGCGGCGGTTAAGATAGAAAACTGCATCAGCGTCGATCCTCAGATAAAGATAAACAGCGTTGTAAAATCTTCGGATTATACATACCGCAGCGTAAGCGAAACCGTGCTTTCGGACGGCTTCGGCAAAGGAGTAAGGTATGATGTTACATCCTCCGGAAGCGGACTGCCGGATATGGTGCAAAGCTTCTGTCTTTACGAAGATATCCCGTATGTGCTTGTGCAGGTGTCGGTCAGCGACGGGAACGGGGTATCGACCAACTTCATGGCTCCGATCGCAGTCTGCGGTGCGGAAGTTGCTGATATAGGAGCACATAACGATGTGCGTGCGCTGTGTGTGCCTTATTCAAACGATAACTACAGTACATACGATCCTCAGCGGCTCGGCGGCTCGCATACGAGCTATTGGTATACGTGCCTCGTGGACGCTCAGTCGCGCAATGCGCTTGTTGCAGGGTCGATCGATCATGATACATGGAAAACCGGAACGTCTGTATACGGAACAGAAGATAACGGCCGAGTCGAGTTTTTCGGTGTGTTTGCCGGGATCTGGTCGCGTGAACAGACGTATGACTTTCTGCCGCATGGAAGCGTAGACGGAACGACAGTAACATCTCCCAAAATGTTTCTGGGTTATTTTGACGACTGGCGTGATGGGCTTGAAGCGTACGGCGAGGCAAACAACAATAATGTGCCGCGTCTTAAATGGGGCGGAGGCGCGCTGTTCGGATACAGTTCATGGAATGCGTATCAAAGCAGCGTTTCTTTGGATACCATGAAAACCGCATCGGATGTGATCTCGGGACTGAACAGCTTTTGCGATGAAAACGGAACGCAGTGGATCAACATAGATTCGTATTGGGACAATCTAAGTGATTCACAGCTGCGGGAGTATATTGATCACTGCAAGGCTAAGGGACAGAAAGCCGGCGTTTATTCGGCAAGATATATATGCTGGGATAACGACCTATGGAATTGGGGCAGACGCGGCTATGCCATAACAGATAAATACGGAAACGCTGTTGCGCCGGCGAAACCGGACGGCAGCAATATCACAATAACCGATTGTTTCGGGATAGACCCGACGAGCAGCTTTGCGAAGCAGGAAATGTCTGAATACATGAACAAATGGAAGGAGCAGGGCTTTGAGTTTCTTAAAGCCGATTTTTTGAACTTCAATGCAGTTGAGGGAGTGTACAGCGACCCGAATATAAAAACGGGTCTGCAGGCATATAATGCCGGATGCGCTGAGATCATGAAGCATGTGGATACAGATAAGTTTTTTATAAACTACTCCATTGCCCCGCTTTTTCCGTATCAATACGCACACAGCAGACGAATAAGCTGTGATATCGCAACGGAAAGCAATAATATGAAAGAAGCCGAGTATATGCTCAACGCTCTCAATTACAGCTGGTGGCAGGCGGGTACTGTCTACGAATTTATAGATCCCGATCAGCTTTCATTTGACGCTGGGATACTTGCGGTGCTTTCGGGGGACTACCAGAACCGCGCGAGAGCAAAGTATACCACAGGAGTTATATCCGGTACTATGATAGTGAGCAATAAATATAATAATGATTGGCTTAAAAAGGCTACGGAAGCGGCGTGTACGAATGAAGAGGTAAATAAGGTAGCGCGCCTCGGGAAAGCGTTCCGTCCTGTAGAGATAGGAGAGCCGTGCGGATATAAAAATGAAAATCCTCCGTCGGACATTTACACGCTTAAGACAGCTGAAGCGTTTTATATAGCAGTATTTAATTATGATCCCGGGACTGTATCGAAAACGGTTGACCTTGTGAGAGCGGGGCTTGAGCCTGATGTTGAATACACCCTTACGGATCTGTGGACCGGTGAAAGCGTCAATGCGGAGAACTTTGTCAGCACAAGTTTGAAGGCATATAACTGCAGACTGTATAAAATAGCGTCCGAAGCTGACCCTGAACCGGATCCGACAGAGAAACCCGGTCCTACCGACGATCCGAACGAAACAACACCGGTATATCTTGAGGATTTTGAAGCAGGCAGGACCCTTGGAGATATACAGGATAAGACACGAGGCTGGAGTTACGGAGGCAATGACAGCGAATGGATCGATCTCTGGATAGGAGACTGCGGTTCAGGGAGCAAGTCTCTCAGATATACAAACGGGGATAAGTGGTTCGGGGCTACATGGCTTGAGCTTGATCTCCGCGATAATGCAGCGGTGAAATATGCCGAGGCCGGTCATCCCGGATATGAAGAGATAATTGACAGGTATCTGTCAGATAACTGCAGTTTGTCTTTCAGAATCAAGTTTGAGGTGCAGGGCAGCGATCCGAGCTATACGCATGAGCAGTATATACGCATAAAGGGTATAAACGGTGAAAGTCTTGCAGAGCTGCATCTAAGAGGAGAAAGGCTTTATCTTGAGCCTGCCGGCACTGCTGATGCTCCGGAGGGAGCGTACGAAATAAAGAGGGTCAATATTTCAACAGGCAACAATGAGTGGCACAGCTTTAAAATTGATCTTGACTATGACAGCAATACGTACAGACTTTCCGTTGACGGCGCTGTATTTGAAATTCCCGGATCGGGCGCCGATATTACCGCATGTGAGAGCGGAAATGACATGCCCGTTCTGAATTCCATAGAATTCGGTCACAGTGATTCGGGCTGGTGGCAGTGTATGTATATTGATGATATAGAGATAACGCCGCTGCCGCATAAGGAAAAGGCCGAATGGCAGATAAACGATATCATATTCAGCGAAGCCGACGGGAGCTACAGGATCAGATGTACAAAAGGCAGCGGGGATCTTAATGATGTAAAGCTGATAGCCGCGCTGTACAGCGGAGACGTGCTGATAGGAGTGCATATTTATAGTGCCGATGATTTCGACGGATCCGAATTTGAGGCGGAAAGCGCCATGGGATTGCCGCCGGGCGGCGGAAAGGTCACGCTCAAGGCATTTCTTTGGGCGGACGGGATGTGTCCCGCAGCCCGCTCAAAAACAGCGGATGGAAAATAAAACTTATCTTGACTGAAAAAATGATGCCGCATGAGATATTGCGGCGTCTTTTTTTGTGCTCTTTTAATATGCAGTACGTTTTTTGAGACGGCAGCAGGGAAAGAGAGCGGGAGATCAAAGCCGCTCTCTTTACTGCTGTTTATAAAAATGAGATCACTGTATCTCATCTGATATGGACTTCAATCCGCTGTGACATTTGTCGAGAGCCAAGCCCTGCAATGCATAGTCCTTTGCTTTTGCGCCGTTGTGTTTTCCGAGATATCCAAGAGACAGCATATACAGACAATGCACCTTATTTTTTTTGTTCAGATCCGCTTCGAATATCAGGAAGTCCGGAAGAGACACGGCAAAATAGTCAATGGTCATTTCGTCATCCATATGCTTATTGCCGTATTCAATAAAGGCATTGAATAATTCATCGGCCTTTTCGTTTTCACCGAGTTTTTCCAATGCTTTTGCTGCGTAATATGTCATTTCCGGCGGCTGATCGTTGTAATACTGTGCCGAGGCTAATTCAAAGTTTCCGCGCGCTGCCAGGCGAAACGCTCGTTCAGATCTATCCTTGTCCCCATACAGGCAGCCGAGCATATAATATATATCGTTATCCATATTGCCTATCAATTTGCCTTCACCGAGATTGTGCGGGTATACAAGCGCTTTTTCCAAGAGTGTTATTGCCGTGTCTTTGTCGGATCGTTTTGCCATATTCATAAGCGCGGTCCTGTACTGTGCGGGGATCTTTCCTTCTCCGCCCTCCCACGGGTGGAAATTATGGCTCATAATGCGCTTATATGCGTTTTCATACTCTCCGCTGAGGTTTAAAAGAGTTATGTATTCCGTATATAAATCATCGCGTTTTTCCAGCAGCTCCGCATGAGCATTCATATTGTCCAGCCGTTCTTTGACAGAAAAGTTTGCCGACTTATATAATTGGTCAAGCTCAAAGAATACGCGCGCGTCTGATTCATCCATGGAAAATGCCTTTTCCAGTGCGGCCCGTGCTTTATCGGGATCATGATGCTTATTGTAATAAGCAAGCGACAGATTTCTGTATACGGTCGGCAGGTTTGTTTTATCCGCACAGCTTTCCCAAAGCGCTGCTGCCTCCTTACAGCGGGAGCGGTCGTAGAACAGGTTGCCGAGATAGTATTTAGCAAATTCACTTCCGTTATCTATAGCTTTTTCAAGAACAGATATATCGTCAATACGGTTTGGGAAGCAGTATAATGGGCTTGACTTTTCCGCTTTTTGAAGCTCCGTCTTATCGTTCGTTACACTGAACAGATAGTAGTGCACCATAGGGTCGCTGCTGTCGGGAGCAAGCTTTAAAATTTCCTCTGCGTCATCATAAAGTCCTGCATTTATATACGATAATGCGAGCTCGATATAATTGTGATCATCGCCGCGCATTACCTCTGTGAATTTATCGAGCCCGCTGCCTGTGAGCTTATACTGCTCCCGGTAGCAGCCGTGGTCAAGCGCGTCAATTGTTTGTGTTTCTTTCGCAAAAGCGATTGCCTCATCCGTCCGTCCTAAGAGTCTCAGCAGGGCGGTTTTAAGAGTACGCGCTTTCATGTTGTGAGAGTTTCTGATAAGCGAATTTTCAGCAAATCCAAGAGCTGCCGTTTTATCATCAGAAATACATGCAAGCTGATAAAACGCCTTATCCTGCATGTTTCCGTCCCACACCGCTTTATAGAAAGCATCGAATGCCGCAGAGGTTTTACCCTGCATTTTAAGCGCAAGACCTAGATTATAATAGGGTTCGCAGTCGTATGGGTTGGGATTTTTCCATGTAGATGACTTTATCGCTTCCCGGAAATACTTTTCGCTTTCCGTAAACAGTCCCTTGTTATACAGCCATTTTCCATAGCCGTTATTAAGACGAATATCAGAGCTGTCACGTTTCAGCCCCTCCAGATAGTACGGCTCGGGCGAGCGTGTCGCATGGCGGTATTGCTCCAGATGCGTCGCTGCCAAAAACAGCTTCTCGTTTGTATCAAGCTCCTGCGGAGATGGTATCGCTTCGGCGGGAGATGGAACAGGCTCGGTATTCTCACCGGCAGGCGTGTATGAGAGCAATGCTTTGCCGTCCTTTGATACACAAAGTGTGATATCCCTTTCATCCGAGTAATTTATATCAATTTCCGCTTCAAAAATATCAACGGGCGAAAGATCGGTTGTTTTAGAGAATATGGTCTCATCTTTTTTGAAAAGTCCCACCTCAGCACCGTTAATAGTTTCCGGTGAATATACCCTGACCGCTGCTTTTTTCTCAGTCAGCTCAAGACTCATAATTACCCTTGCTGATGCGTTCTTAACTGCTCCGACCTGCTTATACGGCATAAAATACTGTGTGAACGTCTTTTCCTCATACGGTTTTAAGAAAGTAAAGTCGGGCTGATTGTCGGTAAACATACCTGTCATAAGCTCGATATACGGGCCGTTCTCATCGGTCAGGTTTCTGTCCCAAGCCCTTCCGAAGTCTCCGTTGCCCCATGTCCACTGCTTTTTGCCCGGCGACACATGATGGTCGGCTACATGAAGAAGACCTGCGTTCATGGAATAGTCGTAGTTCCCGACAAAATCGAAATCTGAGTGATACGCCATATATGAGGTCGGTACGGGAATGTTTTTATAGCGTGAAATATCCGTGCCGGGTGCATAGTCCACTTTATAATACACGCTTTTGGAAATGGGAAATTCCGATACGCCGCGCTTCCCGTGATCCATGACAGCATTTACATCGGGAGGGAATATCGACTGTGTATGGTCGTTTACAGCAACTGCGGGATTTGCCCACCACAAAAACGTTTGAGGTCTGTCTGTGGGGTTATAGACCTTGCCTGTGATCTCAAGATACGCCTTGTCGGGGTATACCGTAAAGCCGGCCATTCCCTTTGTGTGGAACATCTTTTCCGTTTCTCCGACCCATACCGTAACGGAGCCGTCCGGATTTTCGCAGACAGTGCAGTCAACGGGATCAAATGTTGACGGTCTGTGATGCTGAGGCCAGTTGAATTCAATGCCGCCGCTTATCCACGGTCCTGCCAGACCAACGAGCGCGGGTTTTATGACCTCGTTATAGTAAACCGCGTCATAGCCGTTTGTCTTGTCGTAAAGGCGCTGAATCTTACCGCCTATTTCAGGAAGTATCATAACGAGTATATAATCATTCTCAAGATATATAGCGTTGTACTCCTTATCGGTCTTTATATCCGATACCGCTTCGCATACCGGGTGCGGATAAACTTTGCCGCTTGAGCCTTGATATACACGCTTTTCAAGGAACATCGGATTTTTATCGTATTCCGATATTTCGTATGTAGGAATTATGACTTTTTCTTGTCTTACAATTACGTTATTCATTATCTTGCTCCTCCGAAAATCAATGTTGATATAAGTATACAACATAGATTATAAAAAATCATTAAGTATTCTTGCGATAAAATATGAAATTCTTGCTTTTCATATTGAAGTGTGATATACTTTTATGGGAGGCGATAAAAATGGGCGTTTACAGCGAAGCAATAGCAGATAATTCAATATGGCTAACCTTAACTCCGAATGAGCATGTAAAGAATCTTCCGTTTTATATTACGGAAATAGGACATTTCTTTGCACAAAGGGAATATAGGGTGGAAAGGATGTTTCACAACAGTCATTTATTTGTTTTTACGGTGAGGGGATGCGGAGAAATAGTGTCGGACAGTATTTCTTCAGAGCTGCCTGATAGCTGCGCCTGTATGATAGACTGCAAAAAGCCGCACAAGTATTTCTCTAAATCGGAAAATTGGGAGTTTGTGTGGTTTCATATGGGAGGCTGTGCGGTAAGTTCAATATTTGAGACCATTTATAACACCGGATCAAAACCTATACAAATAAATAATAAAAAGGAATTTGAACATACGCTCGCTCGTTTGATGGGCTTGGCTGCGGACAGCTCGCTTATGAGCGCTTTTAAAATCTCATACGATATCCACGGAATATTAAATACTGTTTTTGAGTCATCAATAGCTCCGAGTGACAGCAGCTCTTCAATGCCGTACTATGATGATATCAAAGCCGCCGCAGAATATATAAAAAATAATTATGCCAAGCCGATAACTATTGACGACCTGATCGCACAGGCGCATATGTCCAAATTTTACTTTGTGAGGATATTTCATAAAATGATGGGTATGCCGCCATACAGCTATATAACCAATTATCGCATAAATCAGGCTAAGATACTTTTGCACTCGACAAAAAGATCAGTTTCGGAGATCTCAGAGCAGTGCGGGTTTATGGATACGAGCAATTTTATCGCTCATTTTAAAAAGCACACAGGGCAAACGCCGCTGCAGTACAGACGTGATTTTTTGTAATGCAAGCGTGTTATTCTGTAATAATACACGATCAAATATGCGGTTGCCCGCAAAGACCGGAAAAATAATATTTTATAAAATTTTTCAAAAAACACTTGACAAATCCGTTCGACAAGTGTACAATATAAATATATTCGACAATTGTTAAATATGGAGGCCTGGTACAAATGAAGCATATACCTGACAGCGAGCTTGCATTGATGATGATAATATGGGAAGCCGACGGGGCGGTCTCGTCCGAGCATATCATGCAGAGGATAGACAAGGACTGGACAAAGACCACCGTGCTTAATCTGCTGTCGAGGCTTTGCAGCCGCGGTTTTCTCAAATGCGGGAAGGAGGGAAGATGCAATATATATACACCGCTTGTGGATAAGGAGGAATATTTACAGTCGGAAAGCAGAAGCTTCTTAAAAAGGATGTATCACAATTCGCTGACAAAGCTCGTTGCGTCGCTTTATGACGGAAAAAGTGTTTCGAAGGAGGATCTTGCGCAGCTCAAGGAGTTTATAGAGGAGGCGGAGAATGACTGATCTGATACTGATTTCACTGAGTGTGTCGGCAGCGATCGCTGTTATGCTGGCTCTCTCGCCTTTGCTCGGACGGCGGTACGGAGCAAAATGGCGGTATATTGTGTGGCTGGCGCTTGCCGTGCGGCTTTTGATCCCGTTCAGGTTTGAGCTTCCGTATGTTGCGGTGCGGCTGCCGGCGGCGGAAACGGCGGTGGTACGTCAGACGGCGGAGCCCGGCGTGCAGCCGCTCGCGCAGACCGAGCCGGAGACCGTGCCTGTGCAGCAGAGGAAAGACGCAGAGCGCGGAGCTTTGACAGAAAGCAGGACGGAGGATTTGCGCCGTATAGATACTGATACCGCTATGTTTTCGGTATGGGCGGCGGGCGCGGCGCTATTCTTCGGCGTCCATGCTGTATCATATTTGCTGTTTAAAAAACGTGTTCGTCCGTTTTGTGTGCGTGAATATGATAGGGTGTACCGCTGCGGACGCATAGCGGGGCCGGTGCTGGTAGGTTTTTTCAAGCCGATGATCCTGCTGCCGGAGGGCGTGTATACCGACGAGGAAAAGGAGATCATAATAAAGCATGAGACCGCGCATTTCCGGCGCGGCGATATGTGGTATAAGCTTATCCTGCTTATCGCCAATTCCGTGCATTGGTTCAATCCGCTGGTGTATCTTATGGTTCGTATGGCAAACAGGGATCTCGAATATGCCTGTGACGACGCCGTAGTGCGCGGTATGGGAGCGGAATACAGAAAGCTGTATTCCATGGTGATACTTAAAACGATGGAGTCCGTAAAAGGGAGAAAGGAATAGGGATACAATGAAAAAATATGTGGATCCGCCGAGACTTTCAGCGTCTTTTTCAAAGAGCGGAAAGTGCGCGAAAAAACGTTTTGAAAACATTCTTGACACGAGGATAAAAAAGAAGGGATATGCATCTCTTGCTGCTGCGGTTGCTTGTATCGCGGTGCTCGGCGGCTGCTTCACAGCGGGCGGCGTTTCGGATGAGCCGGTCAATATACTTATCGCCGGAAAGGATGCGTCCGGTGAACGCAGCGATGTGCTGCTGATGTGTTCGCTTAATGATACGCTGAATATAGAACAGATACCGAGAAATACTTATACATCTGTGAACGGCGGAACAGTCATAGGCAGACTTGACGACAGCGGCAGTATGCTCGAGGCTGCGGCAGAGATAACCGGAATATATGCAGACAGCTGCATAAGCGTCAGCTTTGACGGGTTCAGGGCATTGATAGACGCTGTGGGCGGAGTCGATATAACCGTACCTGCTGATATGTATTATGAGGATCCGTATCAGGGGCTGGTCATAGATCTGCCGACAGGAGAACAGCATCTTGACGGAGCCGGTGCGGAGATGCTGATGCGGTATCGGAAAGGGATGCCTGATGAGAACGGCGTTATAGACGGATATGCGCGCGGCGATCTTGACAGGCTTGACGTACAGCGTGAGCTGTATTACGCTGTCGCTGATAAGCTTTTGAGCGAAGGCGTAAGCGCGGAGCTTGCGGCGGCGGTATCTGAAAATACAGTTTCGGACATGTCTGTGCAGGATATTGCTGGCGTTATCAAAAGAGCGTCAAAGCTGAGCCCCGGAGATATAAAGATCGAAACCATAAAAGGCTATGTAAGCAGCGGCGGTCTCATGGGGGAGACGTACATACCGGAGCAAGGCGATAACTTATAAAAACCAATATGAGCACAAAATAATCAAAACCGGAGCTGCCGTTTTGCACAGCTCCGGTTCCGGTTTTATCTGTTGACGGCAACGATGATAAATACAACTATGAGCGCCGCTAAAATAACGGCAAGCCCTGCTACGAGCAGCTTGTATTTTAACAGCGGATCCTTTTTATTATTCATTGGCAATTCGGCCCTTTTCATTATATTTTTGATATGACGCTTTTCCATTTTTCATAGGCGCAGTCCCAGGCTTCGCCGTCTTGGGGCAGATATTCCGCTATATCAAAGCTGTTTTTAACTATCCTGCGCCCTTCGCTGAGGTCTTTTACAGCGCCTGCGGCAATGCCCTGAACTATTATGTTGCCTATGCTTGTAGCTTCCGCGGGGCCCGCGTTCACTGCCCGCTTTGTGGCGTTGGCTGTAAATTGACAGATCATCTTGTCCTTTATCCCTCCGCCTACGATATTGATCATATCGTATCTGCGTCCGGTCACAGCTTCCATGCCCTCTATGGTGCTGCGGTAGCGGAATGAAAGACTTTCTGCGATACATCTGATGACCTCTCCCTTTGTCTGGGGCGCCTTTTGACCTGTTTTTTTGCAGAACTCTCTTATGCGCTTCGGCATATTGCCGGGCGTTTGGAAAGAGGGGTGATCCGGGTCTATAAGGCTTGCAAACGGTTCAGCCTCGCGTGCCTGGCGTTCCAGCTCGTCGAAGGAGAGAAGCGTGCCTTCTCTGTCCCATTGGCGGCGGCTCTCCTGGATCAGCCATAGCCCCATTATACTCTTGAGAAAGCGTATAGTCTTTCCGGCTCCGCCCTCGTTTGTAAAATTGTACCGCATGGCTTTATCTGAGGTATTCGGCTTGTCAAGCTCAACACCCATCAGCGACCATGTCCCTGAGGATATGTAGATAAAATCGTTCTTGTCTGCTGCGGGAACTGCTGCAACGGCGGATCCGGTATCGTGGGAAGCCACGGCAATTACCGGTATCTCCGCAACGCCGAGCTCTTCCGCAAGCTCGGGTCTGAGCGTTCCGACTGTCTCGCCGGGATAAATAACGTCTGTAAATATATCTGAGGGTATCCCAAGCTTATCAAGCATGTCGTATGCCCATTCGTGCTTTGCCGAGTCGAACATCTGCGATGTAGAGGCTATGGTGTATTCTGTTTTCTTAACGCCTGTGAGAAAGAAGTTGAGCAGATCTGGCATGAACAGGAGTGTTTTCGCCTCTTTAAGAGCGGCGTCGCCGCTGAGCTTTGCCGAGAGCAGCTGGAATACGGTGTTAAACCAGTTGAAGGCTATACCGGTCTGTTTAAACATATCCTCTTTCGGAACGAGCTTGAAGGCTTCTTCGTACATCCCTTCTGTCCTGGTGTCGCGGTAATGATACGGGTTGCCCAAAAGCTTGTCGTCCTTGTCGAGCAGACCGTAATCAACGCCCCATGTGTCTATTCCGATACAGTCAATATCTCTGTCGCCGGAATTTGCGCATTTTAAAATGCCCTGTTTTATCTCAAAGAACAGGCGCAGCACATCCCAGTGCAGACATCCGTTTATATTAACGGGATCGTTTGCGAAACGGTGCTTTTCCTCAAGCGTAAGCTTTTCACCGTCAAATTTTGCAAGAATAGCCCGGCCGGACGACGCGCCGAGATCAAATGCCAGGAATTTATATAGCGTTGCCATGTCATATCTTCTCCTTTTTTTGTTTTATACAAGATTTTATTTTGATTGCTTGGTATTTATATTAATTATATAACAATTCAGCAAAAATGTCAATCTAAATAAGAGCTTATTTTTTTAAAATTACAGTGAATTTCACGGTTACTGTGCCGTTAAACTATAATGCAAAGTAAATTTTTAAATTTTCTGTTGTTTTAAGCACGATTGTATGATATAATTAATAAGCAGAACAACAGTGATTGATCATGCGTTTATTGTATCGGTGTGAAGCAATGCTAAAACGCACATCAATGATAATATATAAAGATAATACAGAGGAGGCTTTTGAATGAATCAAAAATTGAAGGAAAAGACACTTGAATCACTCTCCGCAGTATTACCTATTACAGCTATAGTTTTAATATTAAGCATTTTTTTGGTACCGATAGATATCGGTACGATCGCTATGTTTTTTGTTGGGGCATTTATGTTGATAATCGGTATGGGAATGTTTCAGCTCGGAAGCGAGATGGCCATGTGTCCTATAGGCGAGGGAATAGGCGTACAGGCGTCAAGATCGAGGCATATCGTTATAACTCTTATCCTGAGTTTTATTATGGGTATGATAATAACAGTGGCGGAGCCGGACCTTCAGATACTTTCCGAGCAGGTGCCGGCAATACCGAATATGGTGTTGATCATGACGGTCGCTGTCGGGGTAGGTATCTTCATGGCGCTTGCGGTGCTGAGAATATTAAAGAAGATAAATCTTTCCAATCTTCTCATCGGTCTGTATGCCGTACTGCTTATCTTGTCTTTTTTCATACCGAAGGACTTTCTCGGCGTCGCGTTTGATTCCGGCGGCGTAACGACAGGGCCTATAACCGTGCCGTTCATCATGGCTATGGGTCTCGGCTTGTCAAGGAACCGCAGCGATAAGGACGCATCAAGCGACAGCTTCGGTCTGGTCGCGCTGTCCAGCATCGGTCCGATACTTGCGGTCATGATACTTGGCTTTTTGTTCAACACCTCCGATGCCGGGTATTCCGGAGCAGAAATGTTTGAGGTAAGTACAACGCGTGATGTGGCGCGTGCGTTTGCCGTGGAGATACCGGATTACATAAAGGAGGTAGCGGTTTCGCTGCTGCCGATCATGGCTGTGTTCGCCATATTTCAGCTTGCGGTCAGGCGCTATAAGCGCAGGCAGATACGCCGTATAGCAGTCGGCTTTATATATAATTATATCGGACTTGTATTGTTTCTGTGCGGCGTAAACGTCGGATTTGCGCCGGTCGGAATCATGCTCGGCAGCGAGCTTGCCGGAGCGGCGCAGAGCTGGCTGCTCGTTCCGATAGGCATGCTTATAGGCTATTTCATCGTTAAAGCCGAGCCGGCTATACAGGTGCTGAACCGCCAGGTGCAGGAGGTAACAGACGGTACTATACCGGCAAGATCCATGAACAGCTGTCTGTCTATAGGCGTTTCTGTCAGCGTAGGACTTGCGATGCTCAGGATATTGACAGGCATCCCGATCGAATATATAATCGTTCCGGGATATATAATAGCTCTCGTCATGTCAAAGCTCGTGCCGAAGATATTTATCGGTATCGCGTTCGACTCCGGCGGAGTTGCCAGCGGTCCTATGACGTCTACGTTCCTTCTGCCGCTTTGCATAGGCGCATGCGAGAGTATCGGCGGGAACATAATGACGGATGCGTTCGGCGTTGTAGCGCTGGTCGCGCTTACACCGCTTATAGCGATACAGATAATGGGAATACAGTATAAGATCAAGCTGAACAGGATCAATAAGATAGTAAGCTCCGGTAATATGATCACCGATGACAGTGATGATATCATAGAGATCGAGGAGGATCAAGATCATGAGTGACGTATCATTAAGAATTTTAATGCTTGTAGCTACGCCTAAGCTTGCGAATAAGGCTACAAAGCTTTTTGGGAAGGCGGGAGTACCTCTGCATTATACGCTGCATGCTATGGGTACCGCGTCGAGCGAGACTATGGATATGCTTGGGCTTGGCACTCCGGACAGGCGGATACTGATAAGCGTCATTCCAAAGCAGTATTCAAGCAGGCTTATGTGCAAGATAAGGAACGATCTTAAATTCGGAGCGCCCGGTACCGGCGTGGCGTTTACGATACCGGTGACCGGTGCAAGCAAGCATATGATAAAAATGTTAAAGGATCTGGATGAAAACAGTATATCACTGCCAAAGGGAAAGGAAGCGATAAGAATGTCGGATATAAAACGTGTGCTTATAGCAGCGATAGTTAATCAAGGCTGCAGCGAGGATGTTATGGACGCGGCGCGCAGCGCGGGCGCGGGTGGAGGAACGGTACTGCACAGCCGCAGCATTGCCGGCGCTGAGGTCATGAGCCTCTGGGGGCTGGGCGCGCAGGAGGAAAGGGAGATAATACTTATCGCCGCCGAGGAGGGCGATAAGCTTGATATAATGCGCGCGATCAGCGAAAAATGCGGAATGAACAGCGAAGCGAGGGGGATGGTCATATCTCTCCCTATAGAAAGCGCTATAGGTCTGGCATAACTGTCAAAAAGAACGAGCAGGGCATTGTGTCTTTCGGAACGCCGCCCTGCTCGTTTTGTATTGTTCAGTTTTATTCCGATAAGACTGCCGTAAGAGTTACTGAACCTTCCGTTTTTATCTTTTCTCCGGAGCCGATCTCAAACTCGTAGGAGTGTGAATCGATAGTGGATAGGTTTATGCTTGCCGTAACATTGTTGGCAATATCGTAGATAAGCAGTCTGCCGCTTCCGTCCGCTCTGTATCTGCCGCTTTCGATATCAGCGGGACACTTGTGTTCGCCCTCACTAAGAGCTGCCGAGCTGCCGTCCGTCTTTTGTACAACCGATGAAAGATTGTCGGCATAGGCTTGCTTTTCGCTTAACTGAGTCTTAAGATCTGCATTCAGCTGAGAAGCGTTCTCAATGTCCGAATTATAGCTGCTGAGCTGTTCTGTCAGTGAATCGACCTCTGTCATGAGCGTTCTGTTCTCGTCTATGATGGTGTTGTATTCCGTCAGCTGAGCCTCGATATCTTCCTTTTCAGCCGTCATATCGGAGATCTCGGCATTCATATCGCTGCGCTCCCCGGCTGCGATAAGCGCCGCTTTCGACCGCAGCCCTATCCTGTTGTGGAGCGACAGAAGTATAACTCCTGCTATAAGGCTGATGATTATCGGTATTATTGTTATATAAAAGCTTTTTTTTGATCTCATTGCCGTATCTCCTCAATTGATGGGTGAAAATTTCGTTGTACTGTCAAGCTTTACTCTGTCGCTGGATTCGAGTATCGCTTCAAGCGGCGACGACCCGAGTCTTGAATTGTATTTTGACCGTCCGTCGCTCGAAGCCGAAACAAAGGTGCCGGTGCCGGTAATGGAGAATTTACCGACCGGTATGTCTTCGCCTACAGTGTATTGTCCGGCTGATAATGTGAGTATAGCGCCGGACTGTCCTTCGATCTGCGTATTAAGCGCGCCTATCTGCTGTTGAAGTTCGGAATTTTCATTGTTAAGTCTGTCGAGCTCATTTTTCTTTTCCTCTATCTGAGCGCGCAGGGAAGCTCTGGAGTTGTCAAAATCGGCAATGCTGTCTGTAAGCGCCTTTTTTTCCTCCAGTTGGCTCCGAAGCGCGGTGAGTTCTTCATTAAGAGACTCATTCCGGGCTTTCAGCTCGGCATATCCGGCCTCGGCACGCAGCTCATCCACTGCAGAATTCAGCATATCCTCATCCTTGGGCATGTTGAGAGTGCATATAAATGCCGCCGCGATGATACATACGGATATCAGACCGCTGATACAATATGAAATTATATTTCTGGTTCGGCTTGAAAGAGAATGACCGCTCTCCTGTATTGAGCCGTCCGTACCGCCGATAACGGCTTCCGCGTTGCCGCCGCTGTCCTTTTTTATCATGCGTATAAGTCTGACGGCAAAAGTGCGCGGAGTTTTCTTTGTGACGGTCTGCTCTGCCGGAGCGGTCTCTGTTTCGGAGTAGGGAATATCCTTGTAATAATCCATTATGTCTTTAAGCTGCTCCGACCGGTATGGGTCAAAGCTGTCGTCTCCTGTGGGGGAAACGTCCTGCTGTGGGGTTTCGGCTGTGCCGGGAACGGCGTCTGTGTCTGCTGCGGCCTCGTCTGAGACAGGCTCGGTATTACCGCTGCAGTCCGGAGCGGGCGCGCCGCTTTCTAAATTGTCTTCGGCGGTATCGCCGATGGCTTTGTTTGTATTGTCAGGTTTTTTCATTATATCAGCCGGCTGCTCCTTTCTTTTTTTATTAAGTATATTGTTAAGCATACGTTGATCTGCGCCTTAATTAACGGGCGCGGTAATATAAACGTCCTTGAATTGATATGCAAAGCTGTCATGAGATCTTTTTGCTGAGGCATAGTCGGGAAATATACCGAATACTGTAGGTCCCGAACCGCTCATTTCCGCGCCGAGCGCGCCGTTTTTGAGCATCTTTTCCTTTATGCCGCGAACTATGGGATGCATTGATTCTGTGACTGTGCTCATTACGTTTGATAAATGCGAGGCTACGGCCGGCGTATCGCCCGAAGCTATAGCTCTTTGCATGGACTCCGTATCAGGACGGCCGGGAATGTATTCGCTGTCTATCTTTTCGTATATCGCGGCAGTGGATATATTTATCGGAGGCTTGACCATCAGTATACTGCATTTGGGCATCGGCGGGAGAGGGGAGAGCTTTTCTCCGATCCCTTCGGCAAGATATGTGCCTCCCAGTATGCAATACGGCACGTCTGCTCCGAGCTTTAGCCCGATATCGCAGAGCTGCTGCGCAGAAAAACCTGTGTTATACAGCATATTGAGTGCGCAGAGCACTGCCGCGGCGTTGCCGCTGCCTCCGGCAAGTCCTGCCGCTACCGGTATGTTTTTGTGTATCATTATCTTGCAGCCGCCGTCTATGCCTGCGGCTTTAAAAAATTCACGCGCGGCGGCGTATGCGAGATTCTTCTCATTGCACGGGAGAAAACGCAGATTGGTGGTTATACCGATACCGCCGCCGGTCTTATCCACAAGAACGAGGTCGAACAGTGAAACGGTCTGCATTATCATCTCTACGTTGTGGTATCCGTCCTCGCGCTTGTTCAGTACGTCAAGAGTGAGGTTTATTTTTGCAAATGACCGTGCCAGTGCGCGGCCGCCTGTTATAATGATATGATCGGAAATCATTGTTGTACTCCTTTATTTGTCAAGAGCATCGTGAGAGGCTTCAACGACTTTGTGTATCTCCTCGTCGGATATGATGTTCCTGCCGGCGTTTTTTTTCAGGTACGCAAGATATTCTATGTTTCCCTCAGGCCCTTTTACTGGTGAGAAGGAAAGCGCGAGGGTTTCAAAGCCGGACTCCGAAGCAAAGTCGAGCACTGTGCGTATTACATCAAAATGTACGTTTTTATCGCGGACTACGCCTTTTTTTCCTACGCGCTCGCGCCCCGCTTCAAACTGGGGTTTTATAAGAGCGACTATCTCTCCGTTATCGGAGAGCAGCCTGTATGCTGCCGGCAGTACAAGCCTCAGGGAGATGAAAGAAACGTCTATAGACGCAAGGTCTATCTCCTCGCCTATATCCTCCGGGGTCACATATCGTATGTTGGTGCGCTCCATATTGACAACTCTGCCGTCATTGCGCAGCTTCCATGCGAACTGACCGTAGCCGACGTCTACGGCAAATACCTTCTTCGCTCCGTTCTGGAGCATACAGTCGGTAAATCCGCCTGTTGAAGCGCCTATATCCATTGCGATCTTGCCGTTTAGGGATATATGAAATTCCTCCACTGCCTTTTCAAGCTTAAGACCTCCGCGGCTGACATATTTAAGCTGTTCTCCGCGGACTTCGATGTCCGTTTCGTTTTCATCTATCATAGTGCCGGCTTTATCGCATTTTTGGTTTTTAACGTATACTTGTCCTGCCATGATCAGAGCCTTTGCGCGCTCTCGGCTCTGTGCGAGCCCGTTGGCTGTAAGATACGAGTCAAGTCTGATTTTTGCCATACTGCTGATCCTTCATCATTTTTATTATTGCGGCTGAGATAGTCTCAGCGTCCATACCGTATTTTTTGTCAAGCTCGCTCACCGTTCCGTGAACTATCGGCGTAAGCGGAAATCCGAACGCCTTGAAGCTGCATTTCACGCCGTTTTCGAGGAGAATGGCGGCTATGTGTTCGCCGAATCCGCCGGAGCGGATATTATCCTCTATCGTCACAACACGCCCTGTTTTCATAGCGGCGGCGATGACTGCCGCTTCGTTTAGGGGATGGACCGTGGGAAGCTCGACGATCTCCACGCTGATCCCGTGGCATTTCAGGATGTTTTCGGTCTCCGCCGCACGTATTACCATTCGCCCTGAAGCGATGATCGTTGCGTCATGTCCTGTCTTTCTGATATACGGCTGATTTATACGAAATCCGCCGTATTCGAAAGGCGATTGCTCTCCGCCTCTGGGATATCTTATCGCTATCGGCCCGCTGTGCGCGTTTATTGCATATTCAAGCATATCATCAAGCTGTTCGAACGAGGACGGCGAAAGTACCGTCATGTTCGGCATACCCGAAAGGTATGAAAGGTCGTATACGCCCTGGTGTGTTTCGCCGTCTGCGCCTACGAGACCGGCGCGGTCTACGGGGAATACGACATGCAGGTTTTGCAGACAAACGTCATGCAGCGCCTGGTCATAGGCTCTTTGCAGGAATGTAGAATAAAGCGGGATCACCGGGATGTAGCCCGCCGCCGCCATCCCGGCGGCAAACGTAACGCCGTGCTGTTCGGCGATGCCTACGTCAAAAAAGCGTTCTCTGAATTTTTTTGAAAAGCCTACAAGCCCCGTGCCCTCAGGCATAGCGCAGGTGATGGCTGCGACTTTTTTATTCATAGAAGCTATATCTGTAAGCTTTTCACCGAAGCGGCTGCTGTAGCTTTCGCCCGAATCGGCGATCTCGCCGGTCTGCGGATCGAATTTACCTACTCCGTGAAAACATTCAGGATGCTTTTCGGCGGGTGCATAGCCCTTGCCCTTGACTGTCTTAACATGCAGCAGCACCGGCTTTTTTTCCGTTTTTGCGTACTCGAGACAGACTGTGAGAGACGACAGGTCATGTCCGTTTATCGGGCCTATGTATTTAAAGCCCATATCCTCAAACAGCGTTGTCGGAAGCACCCTGCGGCGCACGACGGTCTTTATTCGTTCTATGGCGTTTCTTACGAGTCTGCCCGCAACCGGTATTCGGTCGAGAAAGTTTGAAACGCGCCTTTTTGAGAGAAAATACAAACGGTTGATACGTATGTTTCTAAGATGCTTTGATACCGCTCCTACGTTTTTTGAGATAGACATGGCATTGTCGTTCAATATAAGTATGAGCGGCGTTTTTGTATGACCTGCATCATTGAACGCCTCGTATATTTCGCCTCCCGTAAGAGCGCCGTCTCCGAACAGGGCAATTATGTTCGATTTTCCTCCTTCAAGATCTCTTGCGCGCGCCATGACGAGCGCGGCGGATACGGAGGTAGAGGAATGCCCCGTATCAAACGCGTCATATATGCTTTCGGAGCGCTTTGGAAATCCGGAAATACCTCCGAAACGCCTCAGCGACCCGAATTTATCCCTGCGCCCGGTGAGTATCTTGTGAACGTACGATTGATGCCCTACGTCGAAAATAAGCGTGTCCGAGGGAAAATCGAACACCTTGTGCAGCGCTACCGTAAGCTCGACAGCGCCGAGGTTCGACGCGAGATGACCGCCCGTGGAGCTCACATTTTCTACAAGAAAGCTGCGTATCTCATCGCAGAGCTGTTTAAGTTCGTGAGTGTTAAGTTTTTTTACATCCCCGGGAGCTTGTATGTTATCAAGCAGTTTTTTCATAGCTTCAGCAACTCTTTCCCCAAAATATATTAAAAATTTAAGCTTTAGATAGTATTTCTTTTACTTATTAAAATACATTATATCACAGTGCAGCCGAAAAGTCAATGAACGTCCTGTTAATTATATAAAGCTGCGGTCTGTATAGATAAGTCCCGGTGTGTTACAGTTCAGGTATCAAAAATGGCGTAAAATAGGCATTGTACAAAAGGTAGAAAACTCAAAATAAAAATTTTATCAAAAATAAAAGAGAAAAGCAGTTATCCACGCAACAGAAAACGATAGTGAATAAAATGAACAAAACATTCGCAATCAATAAAATTGAAGTGGATAACCGTCTCTTTTTAGTAGCAAAAAACACAGTTTTTAATTCGTCAAAATGACCATTTCAATAAAAATTTAAATTTGCATTTCTTTTGGAATTGAGATATAATAGAGATATAATATGAATACCGAACGCAGGAGGTGAAATAAAATATGGGCGGTCATTATGAGAACGATATTATGCGACAGCTGCAAGAGGTTCTGGCACGGTGTGATAAATTAGATAAAAAGGTAGATGACACAAAAACTGCGTGGAAAAAAGAAGTAAAGCAAATAAAATCAGATTTTGCTGTAGAACGCAAACAATTTAAGGGTAAAATTAAGGAGTTAGAAACAGAATTAACTACCGTAAAAACAGAAAATAAAAAGCTAAAAAAGCGTGTTGTTGAACTTGAAACAGAGAACTCAAAGCTTCGCAGTCAATTAAATAATGACAGTACCAACTCATCACTTCCGCCATCAACAGACCAAAAAGGAAAGAGAGCTAATACATATAACAGCAGGGAAAAAAGCAATAAACCAAGCGGAGGTCAATGCGGACATAAAGGAAAGACATTAACGGCTGAAAAAATCAAGAGAAAGATAGAAAGTGGAGATTTGAAACACAGTATTGTTGAAATAGGCAGTACAGACAAACCGTATGCGGTGCGGTATGTAGTTGATTTTGATATAACGGCAATAGTGAAAGAGCTGCATTTTCATGCAGATGAAAACGGGAAGATAATAATACCGGAGGAATACAGAGCTGTTGTAACATATGGAGAAGTAATAAAGGCTATGGCAGTACAGTTATACAGCGAGGGAGTAGTCTCAAATGATAGGATATGCGAGTTTCTAAATTCCATAAGTGATAATAAGATTGAAATAGCAACAGGCAGCGTATATAATTTCATCAAAAATTTTTCTAAAAGAAGTGAAGAAAAAATAGCGGAAATAACTGAAAAGTTAAAAGAGTCGGAAGTGGTATATACAGATGCGACAAATATAACGGTTAATGGAAAACAGGCATATATACGCAATCAAAGCACAGAGGAAGTAGTGCTGTATAGTGCGATGAATAAAAAGAGCAAAGAAGAAATAGAAGAAAAAACGGTATTAAAAGATTATGAAGGGATATTAATACATGATCACGAGACATCAATGTACAGTTATGGTACTAAGCATGGAGAGTGCATAGTGCATTTATTGAGATACCTAAAAAAGAATACAGAAGAAACAAAGAATGACTGGAGTGATAAGCTAACAGGATTTTTTGTGATGCTTAACAAGGAAAGAAAGAGTAAAAAAGAAAAAGGTGAGTGGTTTTCGTCAGGGGAATATACTCAATATTCCTGTGAATATGACAAAATAGTAAAAAGGGGCTACAAACAAAATGGAACAACAGAATCAAAGTATGCGAAAGCAGAAGAAATAAAGCTGTTGAATAGATTAAAGAAGTATAAAGAGAACCATTTGATGTTTGTAAAAGATAACCGAGTGTCATTTGACAATAATCTAAGTGAGAGAGATTTAAGAAAGTGTAAGAATCGCCAGAAGATGGCGGGAGGGTTCCGAACAGAGACAGGTCATGAAATGTATTGCAGAATACTAAGTGTGATAGAAACCTGCAAACGAAGAAAAGAAAATATATTTGA
>CALXZP010000043.1 GCA_944393255.1 uncultured Clostridia bacterium
CAAAACAGGGTGTGTATTATTAAAATGCAACAACATAGGGCGGCATTTTGTCACCGGAGTATTGCATTTCAATGTTCTCCGAAACACAGAAATCTTTGATTTCGTCTTGTTTCGTGAGGTTATTATAGTGCGCTTTCCCCGAATTGTCAGTCTCTTTGAATTGTATTTTTTGGAAAGTATTAAACGGATGATTTTATTGTTTAATCTTTCCGTACCTGAAAATGATGTTTCAACCTCGTATGTTGTACCGCCGATTTCGTAAAAGGAAACGTACTTGTTACCCTCGTTCTTCTTATCCAATCTTATCCCGTCCATTCTTCGCAAAAACTAAATTTTAGAGCGGAGCAAGCAAAGCGAATTAGTACCCATTCGCGTTTTTGACCTTGATTTCCGGCTCCGGAAATCAGTCAAAATTTTGGGATTATCCCAAACCCTTCTTGAAAAAACAGCGCTCTTTCTGCACTCATATAGGAAATCCAAAGCGGTGTAAAAAAACAACGCTCCCTAAAAAATTTTCAAGAATATTTTATGTTCCTCTATTTCATATCCCGTTTGAAAATAAGGTTTTGCTGCATGTCGTTCGTTGTTTCCACGATTAGAATAAAGGATATTAAAAATTGCGCATAGTGAATTTGAAATAAAATTATTGACAGGTTCACAATTTCGTGATATAATAACAGTGTTATATAACATCGTTATATTATGGAGGTACTTCTATGAGCGAAAGCGAAAAAACAACGCTCGAAGCCATATCACAGGCGGCGAAAGCGGAATTTCTTGAAAAAGGATTTCGCGGCGCGTCGCTTAGAAATATCGTTAAAACTGCAAATGTGACGACAGGAGCGTTTTACGGGTATTACAAAAGCAAGGAGGATTTGTTTGATGCTTTAGTAGGTAAACAGGCCGATTATGTTATGTCTGTTTATAAAAAAGCACAGAATGATTTTGCTATGCTCCCTCCTGTTGAACAGACAAAGCATATGAGCGAGATTTCAGGAGAATGTATGGTTGACATACTGGAATATACCTACAAATATCTTGATGAGTTCAAACTTATTCTTACCTGTTCAGAGGGTACAAAGTACGAAAACTTCGTGCATGATATGGTGGAGATCGAGATAGACGCAACGCATAAATTCAACAATGTTTTAAAAGACTTGGGCATAAAATCCAAACTCCTGAATCCGAACCTGGAGCATATGCTCATAAGCGGAATGTTCTCAGCATTTTACGAAATGGTGATTCATGATATGCCGGTTGCACAGGCGCGGCAGAATTTAAAGGATTTGCGCGCATTCTATACTGCCGGATGGCAAAAAATCATGGGCTTTTAAACCAAACAGGGAAAGCTGTTTATCAGTATTCCCTTTCATTCTGAATCTTAGTTAGTTAAAACTAACTACATTAAGGAGGTATTAACTTGAAAAAGCAAAGTAATCTGTCAAGGCTTATGCAGTATGCGGGAGGATACAAATATCTCACCTACGCTTCGTGGGCGCTGTCAGCCTTAAGCGCGCTTTGCGCGCTTGTTCCGTTCATTTACATATGGCAGATAATCAAAGAAGTACTGGAATCTGCGCCGGACTTCAAAAACGCTGTCAACCTCACACATTATGGCTGGATGGCGGTAATATTTGCCCTTTTATCGGTATTTATCTATATTTGCGGGCTTATGTGTTCTCACTTATCAGCATTCCGTATCGCGGCAAATATGCGCCGTGACTGTATGCGGCATATAGTAAAGCTGCCGCTTGGGACAGCGGAAAGTATCGGCAGCGGAAAACTCCGTAAAATCGTTACGGATTCAAGTGCTGCAACTGAAACATATCTTGCGCATCGTCTGCCTGATAAAGCCGGTGCAATAGTGACGCCTGTCGGTCTGTTGGCTATGCTATTTATATTTGACTGGCGGCTTGGACTTTTAAGCCTTATTCCTGTCATTTTGGGATTTTTGATCATGACGAAAATGACAGGTAAAGGTATGGAACAAAAAATGAAAGAGTATCAGGACGCACTTGCGGATATGTCAAACGAAGCGGTTGAATATGTCAGGGGGATTCCCGTTGTAAAAACCTTCGGTCAAACGGTATTTTCATTCAAACGTTTCAAAAACTCCATTGACAGGTACGAAAAATGGGTGATTGCATATACAAAGGCTTTGCGTATGCCGATGATGTTCTATACAACAGCAATCAACGCTGTATTCGCATTCCTTATCGCAGGCGGGATGATCCTTGCATGCGGCGGCATTACAAATGAACTGCTTTTGAATTTACTGTTTTATGTAATCATTACACCGGTAATTGCCACAACTCTTACAAAGATCATGTTCATGAGTGAGGATGGAATGATCGTAAACGATGCAATACAAAGAATAGACAGTGTTTTGAACGCGCCTGCTCTTTCTGTGAGTATGAGAACAAAAAATCCGCGCGATAATTCCGTCGTGCTGGAAAATGTAAGCTACAGCTATGACGGCAAAAAAGACGCTCTTCATAATATTTCACTACATATCAAGCCGTGTCAGACAGTTGCGTTTGTAGGTCCTTCCGGCAGCGGCAAAACGACGCTTGCCAATCTTATATCACGATTTTTTGACGCGCAGAAAGGAAGGGTTCTTATTGGCGGCGTGGATATAAAAGAAATAAAAAAAGAGGACTTGATGAATATGGTTTCCTATGTATTTCAAGACAGCCGTCTTGTCAAAACATCAATTCTCGAAAATGTAAAAATGGCAAAACCGGGAGCGTCAAGAGAGGAGGTAATTCAAGCCTTAAAATCAGCGCAATGCGAGGATATTATTAAAAAATTTCCGAACGGTGTCGATACGGTAATCGGTGCAAAAGGCATATATCTTTCAGGCGGAGAACAACAGAGAATAGCGATTGCCCGCGCAATGCTCAAAAATGCGCCGATACTTGTTCTTGACGAGGCCACGGCCTTTGCTGATCCCGATAATGAGGTACTTGTCCAAAAAGCGTTTGCGGTAATGTCCAAAAATAAAACAGTTATTATGGTAGCGCACAGATTAACTACTGTTCAGAATGCGGATTGTATCTATGTGCTGAAAGACGGTGAAATTGAAGAAAGCGGAAATCATGCCGAGCTTATGCAAAATGACGGCTTATACAGCAGAATGTGGAACGAGTATCAAACTTCTGTTCATTGGAAAGTAGGTGTGTCAAATGATTAAATATATGCAGAGACGGTTTGCCCTGTCAGAACAGGGTGCGAAGGATTTAATAAAGGGCTGTGTCGCGCAAGCTGTTCAGAATATTTCTTTTATGCTCCCTGTGGGATTGCTGTATTACTTTGTATGCGATTTAATGGACGGCGGTGTAAACGGTTCGCAAACGGCATTTTACATAATAGGCTGTATCGTCTGCCTGCTGTTTACTTTTGCAGCAACTTGGTTTCAGTATAACGGAACATATCTTGCGACATATGTTGAAAGCGGTATCAGACGAATTTCGCTTGCTGAAAAACTGCGTAAAATACCGTTATCATATTTCGGAAAAAAAGATTTGGCCGATTTAACAAGTTCAATCATGAGTGACTGCGCCACGCTTGAAACGACATTTTCGCATTATGTACCCGCGCTTATTGGCTCTGTTATTTCAACAATTTTAATTGCGATAGGTTTGTTCAAATTCGATTGGCGAATGGCTCTTGCGGCAGTATGGGTATTACCGATTGCGTTTACAATTGTAGCCTTTTCATCAAGAGTACAGAATTATTTTAACAGAAAACAACGAGAAGCAAGCGTTGAACTTGAAGAAGGTATTCAGGAATGCATCGAAACTCTGCGTGATTTGAAATCAAACAATGCTGAAAACAAGTACCTCAAAGAATTGGATAAAAAAATTAGTGCGGTGGAAAACCGAAAGATAAAATCAGAGCTTGCAACCGCTGTGTTCGTTGTAAGCGCAAGTTTTATTTTAAAGCTCGGTATAGCAACTGTCGCGCTTGTAGGTTCAGCATTGCTTATAAGCGGAACGCTTACGGTTCCTGCACTATTTATGTTTTTGCTTGTTGCGTCAAGATTGTATGAACCGTTGGATGGCGCGCTGCAAAACCTTGCGGCAGTTATTGCCACAAGCACGAATATTGAACGTATGAATGAAATTCTCGACCATCCTATACAGACAGGTACAAATAAGATAAATAACAACGGATATGACATCGTTTTTGATAATATCGGCTTTGCGTATAATACAGGCGAAACGGTGCTAAAAAATGTTTCGTTTACCGCAAAGCAGGGAGAAGTTACAGCGCTTGTAGGGCCTTCCGGCGGAGGTAAAACAACGGTATCAAGACTTGCGTCGAGATTTTGGGATATTAACAGAGGCAGAATTACTGTCGGCGGCTCTGATATTTCTAAAATCGATCCGGAAACATTGCTGTCGATCTATTCCATTGTTTTTCAAGACGTCACCTTATTTAATAATACGATTATGGAAAATATTCGTGTCGGCAAAAAAAACGCAACAGATTCAGAGGTTCTTGCGGCGGCAAAACTTGCGAATTGTGACGAATTTGCAAATAAACTTCCTGATGGATATAACAGCATGATAGGTGAAAATGGCTGTGAGCTGTCCGGCGGTGAACGTCAGCGTATTTCAATTGCAAGGGCTTTCCTAAAAGACGCGCCGATAATTCTGCTTGACGAGGCGACAGCGTCACTCGATGTTGAAAACGAAACCGCTATTCAGCAAGCATTGTCGCGCTTGATTCAAAATAAAACTGTGCTGATTATCGCACACAGAATGCGCACGGTTAGCGGTGCGGATAAGGTTGTGGTGCTTGCGGACGGAATTGTAAAAGAACAGGGCGCGCCTGATGAACTGATAAAACAAAACGGTATTTATAAACATATGGCAGAGCTGCAAACGCAAAGTCAGAATTGGGCGCTGTAAAACAATACAATAATAACGTGATGCAATTCTGGTGTATTATTTTACCAATTAGAAGCTGAAAGATATTGCGGAGATGATTGGAAAAGTACAGAAAAACATCAGCTATATTCATATCCGTGTCTTAAAAAAGCTGCGTGAGATTATAGAGGACGGCGAAGATGAATAAATATATCCCTCCCGATTTTGAAACGATCAAAAAGGCTAACGCCGGTGACTCCGCAGCTATGCAAAAACTGTTAGCGCACTATAACGCATACATTATGTTTTTTGAAAAATATAATGGTGTTGTCAATTATGTTCATGCAGAGGAAATACGGACAAAGCTGATAAAAGCAGTATTGGAATTTAAGATTGACCGGTAACCCTGTAGAGAGCAGCCAAAACAATGGCTGCTCTCTATGGACATATATAACTGTCCGTGTTGGGCTTTCTGAAACTCTTGATTTTGCTGATGTTGTAAGACTCTAAATGCCCGCTTGCATATGAGGAAAGCAGAAAATGAAAAAGCGGTTTTCTAGGGTGGGAATATAAACATATTACTGTGCGGCTTTTGAGTCTTGAAAGCAACATAAAATAAGGGGCCGCATTGCTCTGAATTTCCACACAAGAGAAAAGAGATACAGACTTGTTTTGCAGTCAGTATCTCTTTCATTTTGCACCCTGTCTGGCGGCAAACGGTAATTATTTTCATACTTCCTTATTACCATTCACCTTATCGCCGCGGCGTTTTTTCATGACCTTATGGATACAGGGGTGTATATAGGGGCGTTCAGATTGCGGACGGAAATTTTTTAAGAGTTAGCATTGATAAACGGGATGAAAAATGATATAATGGTATTATGAAAGTTTGACAGGTCAAATTATCTGAGAGCATTGCAGCTCATAAGCTAAATATCAAAGGAGGGAAGATCATGGCAAAGTACAGGTGCAGTATCTGCGGGTACATTTATGATGAAGAAAAAGAGGGCAGACCGTTTTCCGAGCTGGAGCAGTGTCCTATGTGTTTTCAGCCGGCTTCAATGTTCGAGCCTGTTGAAGAGAGGGCGGCGGAGCCTGAACCGGAGCAATTGCAGGGCTCGGCGCCGGATTATCCGGCAGAGACGAGAAAGACCGACAGTGATTACCGCTATATGCGGCAGATACATGAAATGGCGGTAACAGGCAAGCCTATAATAGAGGCTATGGGAACGCGGATGCCTATGCCGTCCTGGGACGATATACTGATACTCGGCGCGCAGCTTAATCCGCCGCCGCTTGACGAGCATGCGCCGGTCTGCGTATCTACGGTCATCGGAAAGAATGCGAAGCGTCCTATGTTTCTGAAAAATCCTGTGTACATATCGCATATGTCTTTCGGAGCGCTGTCGAGAGAAATGAAGATAGCGCTTGCAAAGGGCAGCGCAATGGCGGGAACGGCGATGTGCAGCGGAGAGGGAGGAATATTGCCGGAGGAGCGCGAGGCTGCCGCCAAATACATATTCGAGTATGTGCCTAACCGGTACAGCGTAACGGATGAAAATCTCAGAAATGCAGACGCTGTAGAGATCAAGATAGGTCAGGGCACCAAGCCCGGAATGGGAGGACATCTTCCGGGAAGCAAGGTAACGCCGGAAATAGCGGCGGTCAGAGGCAAGCCTGTGGGCGAGGACGTGATAAGCCCTTCCAAGTTTCCGGATATAAATACACGGGAGGATCTGAAAGCGCTTGTTTCGGAACTGAGAAAAAGGTCGGACGGACGGCCTGTCGGCATAAAGATAGCTGCGGGCAGGATCGAGCGCGATCTCGAATACTGTGTATTTGCCGAGCCGGATTTCATAACAATAGACGGCCGAGGCGGCGCGACGGGTGCGTCTCCGGCGCTTGTGCGTGATTCAACGAGCGTCCCGACCATATATGCGCTCTACCGCGCAAGGAAATATCTCGACTCGGTCAGGTCGGACGCGGCGCTTGTAATAACGGGCGGACTGCGCGTTTCATCCGATTTTGCCAAGGCGCTCGCTATGGGTGCCGACGCGGTAGCGGTGGCATCGGCGGCTATGGTCGCGGCGGCATGTCAGCAGTACAGGATATGCGGAAGCGGTATGTGTCCGGTCGGCGCCGCTACGCAGGATGAAAAGCTCAGGGCGCGGATGAACATC
>CALXZP010000044.1 GCA_944393255.1 uncultured Clostridia bacterium
GCATTTGATCGCTATCAGGTACGCAGTGCAAACGGCTGGGTATCCCCTATGAATCTTATAGAGATAGGCGGAAACAAAGGAGAGATAACTCTTGCATCGATAGGAGATACAAGAGGCAGATCATCAACTTATATATCTGATCCGAAAATGGAGCTTATGGGAGACAATTCAATGTATATTGAATACCGGTTCGTTGAGTTCAGCGGGGAGGAATGGCATGATTTCAGAAAGCAATATGGTACTTTTATAAGTCCGGAATCAGGGAAACGCAGAGGGGCAGAGCTTGCATTTGTTATATCGGAGGATTGGAGTATAGAAAAAGCTATACTTGGATTTACGGTAATGAAAGAGAATGACTATGAAACAGAATTTTGTTCTCCATATATTGAACTGACGTATAGCAGCTTTGCAGATCTTGGCTTTGAGGACAGCATACGCGATAACTACATAATGACCTCAAATTCCTTTTTCACGCAGTACGAGTCTCAGTATAAAAATTTGGATGTTGAAGGAGTGAAAATATCTGTGACTTCAGCATCAAAAGACGGAATATCTGTAAATGTGGAAAATGAGCTTCCGGATATAGCCCGTCATCTTATTATGGTATACAATGATCAAGGCTCGTTTGTATCGCTGGAGCAGTATGATCAGAAGGATATGAGCGGAACATTTGTATTAAAGCCGGAGCTGTTTCCGGAGCAGCCGTATGAATGGAGAGAAGAAGAACGAAAAGGTGAGTTTCTTTCCGGACACACATATAAAGTCATAGCAGCTCTGATAAACAGTAATAATAAAGTTGTATACCGCTGGCAGGATTATGTGACGATACCGTGATCTTAGGAGGTAAAAGGTATGTTTGAGAAATTCTATACTACAAAAATGAGCACAAACGGCAGGGAGCTGAGGCTGCGGTTTGAAAAGATACGGCGCGGCAGGGGAAGATTTACAAGACTTGCCGGCAGCGTTATGGCCGCGGTGATGCTTATAACGCTGGCCTGCGCGACTATAGCGATGGCCGCCGTCGGTACGGACAGACCGGAGCATTGGGATAAAAATGAGTATTATTATGTATGCGGCATGAATTTTTCCATAGACGTTTCCGGCGCTGCCGTACCGGAATGGGTGAACGCGCTTGCCGGCGGCAGCGGCAAGCTGGAAATAAGCTTGTCAAAATGTCAGATGCGTGATACCAAAGGCTATGTCAGCAATAGTTATTTGGGCAGCTTTGCCGGAGAAGGAGACAGCGTATTGTTTGAGGCTCAGGCATGGACTGTTGCGCCGGACGGTGACGAGCCGTACGTAGCGGAGTATTGCGGTAATTTTGAAAATATGACGAACAATTTCAATATAGTTCCCGATGACGGCAGACGCGCCAGAATGACCTTCGGTGTTGACGAAAACAAACTGATCGATTCTGTGAAGGTCGAATTTTTCGCTGAACAGCCGCTGTCTGTTATCGATTATGGCAAGAAAGCCGAAACTGTTTTTGTACCGGAGCATATAGATATTATAGGTGACTATGACAGGAGCTATATAGATCAAAGAAATCTCGTCAGCGACAGCGCATCGTTTTTTCTAAATCATGAAATGCAGAATTACAGAAATAAGTCGGTAAACGGTATAGACGTTTCTGTTGAAAGCGCCGGTAATGACAGTATCCGCCTAAGATTGAGCAAGCCCGATACGGTGAAGAATATAAGGGCGTATGTTTATAATCCGGATATGGTCGGCGTATCGGATTTTATGGGATATGAGATATCCGAAAACGGCTATGAGACCATTGTTTATAACAATAACCGGAACAGCGAGATAGCGTCCGATGGAACAGCGATAACATTCTTTGCGCCCAAAACTGTGCACAGAGAAGGGCTGTATGGTATTTGTGAAGAGGAAAAGAGCGGAAGCTTTATAAGCGGAAAAACATATCTTGTTGAGCTTGCAATGCTCGATGAAGCGGAAACGATAATATACCGCTGGCTGGACTATGTGACAATGCCGTGAGCTCCGGAGGTGTAAGCTGTGTTTGAAAAATTTTATACTACAAAAATGAGTACAAACGGCAGGGAGCTGAGGCTGCGGTTTGAAAAGATACGGCGCGGCAGGGGAAGATTTACAAGACTTGCCGGCAGCGTTATGGCTGCGGTGATGCTTATAACGCTGACCTGTGCGACTATAGCGATGGCCGCCGTCGGTACGGACAGACCGGAGCATTGGGACAGAGAAGAGCTGTATTTTGCCGACGGATTGAATTTTGATATAAACATAAAAGGTCTTAACGTTCCGGAATACATAAAACGTGATGTCGCGGGAGCGGACGGGGCTGTCCATTGTGAATTCCGCAGATACGATATGCGCAGAACGGACGGCTTCACCGACTTTGCCGGCGTACTCAGTCTGTCCGGAGACAGCGGAACGATGACGATGCCGTGGATAAACAATATGTCGGTCGGTCCGGACAGAGAAGCGGAGCTTATAAACAAATACGGCGCGGAAAGTATTACTTCATATTTCTTTTCAACGGACGGCGCCGGAACAATGCCGGAATATTTCGGCTGCACGGCAACAGAGGATGTACACCGGATAAGCATATATTTTGCTGTGGCTCAGAACGGGATAAAGAATGTGATATTCAGTTTTGACCCGGAATACATCGTTAAGGATCTGAGACAGGTAAACATAGGACAGAATATGGACAGTCCTGAAATATCGAATATTGAATTTCTGGGCGGAATGGGAGATACGGCGCTCAGCTTTGGGAAAACGCTTGGCGTTAAGGTTTTTAATACATATGAGCAGAGGTATTATAAAAATCTTTCGGTGGACGGTTTTGATGTGCGTATAGACGGAGCCGATGAAAACGGAATCTCGGTACGTAACGATATATCGTTTGCGGATATCCCCATACGTTTTGCGATAGCAGAAATATATGACGGGGATAATAACAGGATCTTTTATAATAACGTGTACGATCCGGATCTGAGCGGTATAATGAGAATAGATCATCCCAATGATGAAAAGCTGGTGTCGGGAAAGACTTACCGCGTCGATATCGCCTATTGCACGGGTGCAATGGAAACGATAATATACCGCTGGCAGGACTATGTGACGATACCGTGATATTAGGAGGTGTAAAGGAAATGAAAAAGATAACAGGGTCTGTCTTGGCCTGCGTGATATTTGCTGCCGCGTCCGCAGCGTCTGCTGAGGAGCTTGCGGCTGGACAGATAACGCTGACTGAGTTTCTTGGCGCGGGGCGCGATACTGCCGTATCCGTAAGGCTGACTGCGGCAGGAGAAGGCAGGGAGGTGTCCGCGGATGATTTCTATGAGCTTGCCGACAGCATGCTTCTCACTTCTTCTCTTGACCCGGAGCAGACGGATATGGACGGAGTATTTATTACGGTTGAGACGAACAAAGGCGAAATGTTATATGCGTATGTGAGCGCAGGCGGGGGCGCAGACAGGTATTCGGCTGCGATGAGCCGCTATCCTTACGCTCTGTATACCGTAAGCGACAGCGCACTTCTCAGCGAGCTGCTGGAAATGGCGGGCGTTTCCGAGAACGGTCGGTATACGGACGGGCTGAGAAACGTATCCGAATGGGCTGTGCCGTTTGTTAACGATGCGTATGCGGCAGGGCTGATACCGGCAAACTTCGGAGCGGATGATATCACAAAGCCTGTAACGCGCGGAGACTTTTGTGACCTCGCGCTGTGCGTGCTTGAAAGAGGCGGTCTTATTACGGACGTCGCCGCCGAAGGCTCGGCTTTTGCGGACACTGACAGAGTAAGCGTCGATATCCTTCATTCATACGGTATAATAAACGGGCGGACTGAAACGGAATTTGCTCCGGACGACAGTATAACACGTGAGGAAGCAGCCTTGATCCTGTTCAGAATGTCGGCTGTTATGGATATCCCGAACGTATCCGGTTCGGCTGTGTACCGCGATATGGACGAGACGTCGGATCATGTGAAAGAGGCGGTGTCCGCGGTCACAGGTATGGGTATCATGAACGGGATAGGTGAAACGGAGTTTGCGCCTAAAAACTTTTATACAACAGAACAGGCGATCGTGACTATGCTGAGAATGGCAAGGAAATTATGATCTGATATGAGACAACATATAATTCAAAGAGGCGCTGCCCGGTGCAGCGCCTCTTTGCGTTTAGATAAGCTGTATACGCGGAAGTCTTGAGGCGGTATGTACGGCGTCCGTATCCGAGCCGACCCGCAGCAGCGCGTTCGGGTACAGGCGCAGCAGCCTGCGAAGCTCGGCTTCGGCTTCGTTTTCACAATATGCGGGGCAGTATATGATCCTCACATATCTTGCGGCTGCCGAATTGAACGCAAGACGAATACTAAAAAACAGTCCGCAGCCTATCGTGATAAATACTATGGAATATACCAAAACATACATAGCTGTCACCCCTTGCTACATGTCATTTCTCTTATTTATATTATGTTCGCCGCTGTGATTTTGTGAGATTTACCAAAACTTCGCCGAGGACGGCAGCTTATGCGCTAACAAGCGAAAAACGGCTTGACAAATGCTAAAAAAAAAGGTAAAATATAAGTGTTGTATCTTTGGCGGCGTTGTTTGCCGCCGGATATGTATACTGATAACTTTCGAGGAGGAATTACAATGGGATTAACCTTAACTGAAAAGATCCTGTCGGCTCACCTTGTGGAGGGAGAGATGGTCAAGGGTACCGAGATCGGTATCAGGATCGACCAGACGCTTACGCAGGACGCGACCGGTACCATGGCATATCTGGAATTTGAGGCTATGGGCGTTCCGCGCGTAAAAACGGAGCGTTCGGTCGCGTATATCGACCACAATACTTTGCAGAACGGATTTATGAATATGGACGACCACCGTTTTATCGGCTCGGTTGCCAAGAAGCATGGGATATATTTCTCGCGTCCCGGCAACGGCATATGTCATCAGGTACATTTAGAGCGTTTCGGCGTTCCGGGAAAGACGCTTATAGGCTCGGATTCGCATACGCCCACAGGCGGAGGTATAGGTATGATAGCGATCGGTGCAGGCGGTATGGACGTTGCCGTGGCGATGGGCGGAGGCACGTATTATATAACCTGTCCGAAGGTCGTTAAGGTCGAGCTTACAGGCAGGCTCAGACCGTGGGTAGCGGCTAAGGACGTTATACTTGAGGTGTTGAGAAGGCTTTCGGTCAAAGGCGGCGTAGGCAAGGTTATTGAGTACTGCGGCGAGGGCGTCAAGACGCTTTCGGTACCGGAGCGCGCAACGATAACCAACATGGGAGCTGAGCTTGGCGCGACCACCTCCATATTCCCGTCGGATGAGATAACGCGCGAATTTCTTAAGGCTCAGGGCAGAGAGAACGTATACGTTCCTATGTTGGCCGATGAGGACGCAGTTTACGATGAGATAGTAGAGATAAATCTGAGCGAGCTTGTCCCGATGGCGGCGTGCCCGCATTCGCCCGACAATGTAAAGACTGTCGAAGAGATAGGCCCGATGAAGATAGACCAGGTATGTATAGGCTCATGTACTAATTCATCGCTCATGGATATGCTCAAGGTGGCGCATATACTGAAGGGCAAAACGGTACATCCCGATGTTTCGCTCTCTATAGCGCCCGGCTCAAAGCAGGTATTGTCAATGCTCGCGGAAAACGGCGCTCTTGCCGATATGCTCGAGGCCGGAGCAAGAGTGCTTGAGAGCGCATGCGGGCCGTGTATAGGTATGGGTCAATCGCCAAATTCCGGCGGTATCTCGCTCAGGACTTTTAACAGGAATTTTGAGGGACGTTCGGGTACTGCCGACGGTCAGATATATCTTGTATCGCCGGAGCTGGCGGCAGCATCGGCGCTCACAGGCGTGCTGACAGATCCGAGGACTCTCGGAGAAATGCCGGAATTTGAAATGCCGGAAAAGTTCCTTGTGAACGACAATATGATAGTGGAGCCTGTTCCGGAGGAGGAAATGGACAGCGTAGAAGTGCTTCGCGGACCAAACATAAAGCCTTTCCCGACCTCTGAGCCTATGCCGGAGAATATCGAAGCAAAGGTCAGTCTTAAGGTGGGAGACAATATAACGACAGACCACATCATGCCTGCGGGAGCAAAGATACTTCCGCTCCGTTCCAATATACCGGAGATATCCAAGTACTGCTTTGCCGTATGTGACGAGAGCTTTCATGACAGAGCGCTTGAGCTGGGTAAGAGCATAGTTATAGGCGGATCGAATTACGGCCAGGGCTCGTCGCGTGAGCATGCGGCGCTTGCACCGCTTTATCTGGGCGTAAAGGCTGTCATCACAAAGTCGTTTGCGCGTATACACATGGCGAACCTTATAAATGCGGGTATCGTTCCGATGACCTTCGCTGATGAGTCCGATTACGGCAGGATAGAGCAGGATGACGAGCTGAAGATCGAAAATATCGCAGGTCAGATCGCCGCGGGCGGAAATATCAAAGTCACAAATGTGACAAAGGGCTTTGATTTTGAATGCTCCGTAAGCTTCTCAGAAAGACAGAAAGAGATGCTCTATGCGGGCGGACTGCTCAATTATACAAAGAATAATTCATGATGAAATAATAATATAAACAGACCCGTGCGGAAATATCCGTGCGGGTCTGTCCGTTTTATAAGCGAAGTTAAAGCTTTTTTCTGAGGCAGTCCGCGCGGTAACGGATATGTCGGGCAGTATCCGTAATATTTTTGTTTTAGTTATTGAAAAAACGAGCCGTTTGTGATAAGATATTTACAAACAGACACGGAACTTTTGTTCCGCAGTCGCTTATTGATCTTACAAATCAGGAGGAACCGCTATGCAAATGACATTTCGGTGGTACGGCGAGGGCAACGACAGCGTAACGCTCGATCAGATACGTCAGATACCCGGAGTAGAGGGGATAGTCTGGGCGCTGCACGATAAGCAGCCCGGAGAGGTATGGAACAGGGATGAGATAGCAGAGGTAAAGAAGCAGCTGGACAGATACGGCTTTAATATGGACGTGGTCGAATCGGTAAATGTGCATGACGACATAAAGATAGGGCTGCCGGATCGTGACAAATATATTGAAAATTATTGTAAAACACTGAAAAATCTGAAAGAGTTCGGCGTAAAGGTAGTATGCTATAATTTTATGCCGGTTTTCGATTGGACAAGAACGGATCTGTTCCACCCTGTGGGCGACGGCTCCACAGCGCTGTTTTATGAGAAAAGTAAGATAATAGACGATCCGCAGAAAATGGCGGATTACATACTTGAAAAATGCGGTGATTATACAATGCCCGGCTGGGAGCCGGAAAGGATGAGTAAGCTGCAGGAGCTTTTTGCGGCGTATGAACATGTGACGAAGGAGAAGCTGTGGGAAAATCTCAAATATTTTCTCGAAGCGCTTATGCCGGTATGCCGCGAATGTGATATAAAGCTTGCGATACATCCGGACGATCCGCCCTGGGATATATTCGGGCTTCCTCGGCTGCTTGTGGACGAGGCGGCGATAGACCGTTTTGTTAAAATGGTAGACGATCCGTATAATGCGCTCACGCTTTGCTCCGGCTCGCTCAGCGCGGATCCGGGGAACAACGTTGCGGACATTGTGCGCAGACACTGCGGCAGGATAGCGTTTGCTCATGTCAGGAATGTAAAGCATTTTGACAACGGTGATTTCAGCGAGGCTTCGCACCGCGACTGCGACGGCGATACCGGGATACTCGATATCATGAAGGCGTATCACGACTGCGGTTTTAAAGGCTATATGCGTCCCGATCACGGAAGACATATCTGGGGAGAAAAATGCAGACCCGGCTACGGCCTGTACGACCGGGCGCTCGGTATAATGTATCTGCTCGGCATTTGGGATACCCTCGAAAGCTGCGGCGGGGGTGACCGGTAATATTGCAATTTACGTTTGCACGGAGGTGATCAAAGAATGAGGATAATGTTTATCGGAGCGGCTCATGAGGTGACTGGCTCATGCACTCTCATCGAAGCTGCCGGAAAAAAGCTGCTTGTTGACTGCGGTATGGAGCAGGGCGTAGATCTGTATGAAAATACGCCTTTGCCTATCGCGCCGTCCGAGATAGACTGCGTATTGCTTACGCATGCGCATATAGACCATTCCGGAAAGCTGCCGCTTTTATCTGCGCGCGGCTTCAGCGGAAAGATATATGCGACTGAGGCAACGGCGCAGCTTTGTGATATAATGCTGATGGATTCGGCGCATATACAGGAGCAGGAAGCAAAATGGCGAACGAGAAAGTCGCTCAGAGGCGGCGGAGACGAGTATACTCCGCTCTATACGACGCTAGACGCCGAAAAAGCGCTCAAGCAATTCAGAGGCTGTTCTTATAACCGCGTATACGAGCTGTATGACGGGATAAGTATACGGTTTATCGACGCAGGTCATCTTTTGGGCTCTTCAAGCATAGAATTGACTCTGACCGAGAACGGCGTAACACGGGTGATATTGTTTTCCGGCGATGTAGGAAATATCGACAGACCGCTGATACGCGATCCTCAGAAGCCAGTAAAAGCCGATATAGTTGTGATAGAGTCCACATACGGAACGAGAGTTCATCCGGCGCGCAGAGACTACAGATCGCAGCTGGCGGATATATGCCAAAGAACGCTCGACCGCGGCGGAAATGTTGTCATTCCATCGTTTGCGGTAGGCAGAACACAGGAATTGCTGTTTCTGCTGCGCGAGATAAAAGAGGAAGGGCTTATAAAAGGTCACGACGGCTTTCCCGTATGGGTAGACAGTCCGCTCTCCGTTGCGGCAACTAATATATACGACGGAGGTATGGAGGAATATTATGATGAGGAAACGCTGCGTCTGATAGAGCAGGGAACAGATGTTTTGAAATTCCCGGATCTGAAGCTGGCGGTATCGACGGAGGAGTCTAAAGCGATCAATTTCAGCGAAGAACCGAAGGTCATAATTTCATCGAGCGGTATGTGCGAGGCGGGCAGGATAAGACATCATCTTAAGCATAACCTGTGGAGACCTGAAAACACCATACTGTTTGTGGGCTACCAATCGGAAGGTACGCTTGGCAGAAAGCTTTTAAACGGAGCGGATGAGGTAAAGCTGTTCGGAGAGGTGATCCATGTAAATGCGAGGATAGAACAGATGGACGGCATAAGCGGTCACGCCGATAGAACCATGCTGCTTGACTGGCTCGGAAACCTTGAACAGCCGCCGATGCAGGTTTTTGTCAACCACGGTGCGGACGAGGTGACAGACCTGTTTGCGGACAGTATAAAAAATACGCTTGGATTTAATGCGCTTGCGCCATACAGCGGCGGAACGTTCGATCTGGCTGAGCTCCGGTGCATAGCGGAGGGGAATAAGGAAAGATTTGTGCGGTCTGAGTCATACGGAAAACAGAAAAAGACTTCGCTTGTTTTTGACAGGCTGGTGAGCGCCGGAAAACGGTTAATGACGGTAATTGAGCATAACCGCGGCGGCGCGAACAAGGATCTTGCAAAGTTTGCCGACCAGATCGACGCGCTGTCAAGGAAATGGGACAGATAAAGTCAAATAATAAAGAAAGGATATATTGAAATATGAAAATTTGTGTATTCGGAGCTGCAAGCAACGAGATAGATATGAAATATATGGACAGTGTTGAAAAGCTGTGCAAAGCGCTCGCGGAGCATGGGCACGAGCTTGTATTCGGCGCGGGTGCAAACGGACTTATGGGCGCGGCTGCGCGCGGAATGAAAAAGGGCGGAGGCAGGATAACGGGAGTAATACCGTCCTTCTTCCGTGAGGAGACCATAGAGGAAATATATTCGGAATGCGACGAGCTTATTTTTACGGATACTATGCAGGAGCGAAAGAAAACGATGGAGGATCTTGCGGACGCGTTTATAATAGTGCCGGGAGGTATAGGAACATTTGAGGAGCTGTTTGAGGTATTGACCTTAAAGCAGCTCGGCAGGCATAAAAAGCCGATAGTGTTTTATAACCTTTTCGGCTACTATGATAATCTCATGGCGTTCATGCACCATTGCTCCGACGAGGGCTTTATACGAAAAAACTGCCATTTGCTCTATAATGTAACGGATAATAATGAAGATCTGTTCGATTTTATAGAGAACAGTGCGCCGCTGAACTTCTCGGTGAGCGATCTTAAGCACAGCTGATATGTCAGCGGGAGGGTAATGAGATAAGGAGAGTGCTGTAATGAAGAAGGCGGAAAAGGCAGTATTGGCAATATTTCTTCTCACGGTGGTCTGCGCGCTGCTGCATATGACGTTAGGGATAGTATCCATATTGCGCGCAGGCGCGGAAACGAGCTTTCCGTGGACGGCCGCATGCTTTTTTACTATGTTATATTTCGGTCCTCCGGCGCTCATAGAGCTTATTGTTTATATACTCATTAAAATACGCAAGAAATAACGGCAGCCTTTGGCTGCCGCTGCTTTTTATGACAAAAGATTAAGGACTTCAAGAACTATGAGCACTGCTGAGAGAATGCTTATCAGAGTGACGCCGGCCGTCATTTTTTTCTTTAGACGTCTGAACGAATTTTCAAGCTCATCGATCGAGTTGCGTGTGTTCATTTGTGTGTTTTTAAGATCAAAAACACTGTCATTGAGCTTGGAAACGCTTCCGAGCGAGGATGAGATATCAGTGAGCCGTTCATCCTGTGCGTTCAGCTTTGCATTTATATTTACAACGGATTTTGTCGCTGCATCGCTCTGTTTCTCAAGCATATTCTTAATTGTGGACAGCCTGCGCGATATATCGTCGAGTTTTTCCGACTGTACGCCGGTATCCTCATTGCTTGAACGAAGCAAGGCTGTCCCGGCATCTTCCAGATTTTTTATGCCTGAATTGATATCGTCGATACACTTCTTCAATTCGGCTATGACCGGAGACGGCGCTGTTTCGGATGCTTCGGAACCATGCGTACTCTGCTCGGGCTGAGAAGGCTGCTGATCATGAGCGGTTTCTGCGGTCTCGGCAGCCGGCTCATCCATTTTCCCGGCAGGTTCCTCCGCGGCAGGGTCACCCTTGTTCCCATCATCATCGGCTTCGGACAAAAATTCCTGACCTTTCTTTTTGATCTCCGAGAGCATATCGCGGAGGTTGAAACGTCTTGTGCTTCCCAAGGACGGATCCTCAGGCGAGGTGTTGTCCATAACTACCTCCATGTTTTCGGTGAAGTCGTTATAGCCCTGCGGATTTGTGTCTGATCCGGTCTGTGCGTTTTCATTATCCGGCTGCTCCTTGAATATTTTAAAAGACATGGTCTTATCCCATGCGGCTTTTTTCA
>CALXZP010000045.1 GCA_944393255.1 uncultured Clostridia bacterium
TCCTACTTCAATATGACGCTTTCATTCTCTTTCAGCTGCGCGCCGGTCACGCTGAGCCCGCTTTTGAGCGCGTCCCTGACCGCCGTCTTGTTTATCGTCACGGTCTCGACCGTGGTCTTGTACGCCGTATCCACCGCGTCCGGGTCAGTGATATCCACCGCAACGGTGCGGCGCATATGGATACCGAACAGCGGCGTTTTTATCTTGCCTCCGCGCATGTGCAGCAGCCGCAGCAGCGTTTCGTTCGCCCTGTCCTTAGCCTTTGCAAGGCTCTCTTTCCTGTTCCTGAGACGCTTCATCTCCTCGTCTACGCTCTCTATGTCGCCCTCAAAATTGCGGCGCATTTTCGCGATCTGCTCCGCCGCCTCCTCTACTGGAAGGCTTTCAAGCGTGTCGTTGTATATATCCTCCTCGATCTCGCCGTTCTCGAACATCGCGGACAGCGTCGCAAACGAGGTTTCAAGCTCGTATGTATTCATGATTTTTTCTCCTTTCAAACCTTGACATATCACCGCTTTTGTGGTACAATAACGGTGATATATTCATAAAAATAGACTTACCTTTATGGGGGACGGCTGCGTCAACAGCCGTTCTTTTTTTATTCCCACGCTTCGGCATACTGTACCGCCCCGCCCACAAGCTTCACGTTGAGCTTCTTGCTTGCGACCGCGTCGAGTATCTCCCTGCGCTGCCGTTCCTCCTCCGCGAGCCTGTCGGCTTCCCTGAGCCGCCGCCCCGCGCGTTCTATCTCGTTAGCCCACGCCCTGCGGTTCGCCGCCAGCGTCTTGTTTATCCGCGCCTCCCTGTCGCGCTTGTGCCATGCGTACAGCTCACGCATGAACGCCGCGACGGTCACGCCCGCAAACATCTGCAAAAACAGATCAGCCACCGGTGTGTTCCTCCCTTCCCTTACAAAACGTCCAGTACCTCCTGCTCCGTGACCCCGGTGCAGGACATGAACTGTTCCGTATTGATGAAATATGTAAACCTGTCGCCCTTGCCTCTGAGGGCGTACCCGAACGGCAGGTTTCCGCGCTGCAGATTGATGCGTATCATCTCCGCGCCCACGCCCATCAGCCGCGCGGCCTGGCATATCTTGAGCCGCGGCGGCAGCCCTGCGTAAGTCCCGGCCGGCGCCGGCGGCGTCTTGTCCGTAAAATACGCCTCCGGTACACCGAGCGCCTCCGCTATCGCCTGTACGGCTTTGCCCCGGGGCTTGTTTTTGCCGTTGACGTATTGGCTGATGCTCGCCTTGGTCAGACCGCTCCGCGCGGCCAGCTCCGCCTGCGTGATATGCATCTCAGCCATGAGTTCCTTTAATTTTTTCGCAAACATCGTCCTTGATCTCCTTTTTTGATGCGCCGGACAGAGATTGCGGCTCCGCCCGGCATGTTTTTTGTTTGGGTTTGGTTACACGAAGCCTAAATACCCGGGCGCATAAATCACCGGGTTAACGAAATGTATCCATAAATGCTTTTGCAACCTCTGCGAGCGCCCTACACTCCTCAGCGGTCGGTTGTATGTTGTTCGTGATATGCTCTGCAGCTTTCAGCAACGCAGCTCTTAATTTTTCCATCTGTTCCTCGTACACTATCTTCATCCTCCTTTTTCTTCTATATGCCGGTCTTATCATTGATGGCTCTCCTTGTTTTGAGTATTTACCCTATCCGGCATGTCGATATCTCTGATGCCGATGGCTCCGCCACCGTGATAACTGTAAGAGCTCCCATGGATCGTTGGTGTGTGCAACAGGTCTTTCAGCTGCTGCAAGAAGTCAATAAGCTCGTTTGGTGTTCCTTCGATTTTCATTTTGTTTCCACCTCCTCCCCGTACTGCTAATATCAAAATTGTTAAGCTCGGCATCTAATACCCAAGATACACACCTGTAGCTGTTTGAAGTTTGCGCATAGCTTCACTCAAACCGTGACGGTATGTTTTTATGCTTCCGTCTTTGTTCAGTTTGTAGCACTCACACGCATACTTGCATAGCTCGCACGGTTGCCCGCGTCCGCCTACATCTACTTTGTATTTCTGCGCCTGAAATGTCATGGCAATGCAATACAGGTCTTTTTCTGCGATGTCATTCACTGCCGTCACCTCCTATCACGTCTTATTGTTACTCTGTGAAGAAAACAAATATTGAATAGTAAAGTGCGGGAAAAGTATCCGCTGCGTTTTTTCTGCCTCAGGATATGTAAAGGGTGTTTTTTCACAGAGTTTATTATAAATAGTTCTATCTGATACCCCTAAAAATTCTCCATAATCCTCCATAGACATTCCTATATGCTGTAATTCTTTTTTTATATTTAACATGTTATCACCTCTTTTACGTTACAGGGTAGCTCATGACTATATTATATACCCTATAGGGTGATTTGTCAAGAACTTTTTTTCGTTACGGGGTAATTTTTTTCTTGACTTTTTCTTTTTCGTATTGTATAATAAAATTACAATCAAGAATGTAAAGCCGTCTAGTTGCTTTTTCTCGAAATATATTTATTGTAACGGAGCGAAACAAAGCAAAACGCATTGTACATATGTTACAACATTAACAGAGGTGGCCGTTATGAATTTTTTAAAAAAACTTGATTATCTCATGGAACAAAAACATATAAACAAAAACATATTATCCAAAGAAAGCGGTGTACCTTATACCACTATAGATGGATTTTATAAAAAGGGATATTCTAACGCAAAAATACCGACAATTCGAAAATTAGCTGATTATTTTGATACGACACTCGATTACTTAATTCGAGATGAAATTACCGATGTCAATTACGGAAAAACACAATCATATTCTAAAAACGCCCAAAATAGCAGTTACTCTATTTCTATAGCAGATACAGACAGAGAACGAAGCCTTATAACAGGCTTTCGCCAGCTCACAACGCACGGGAAGCAAATGGTTGAGTGTGTGCTGCAAAAAGAGCTTGAATTGCAAAATGACAGTAAACCGCAAATAGTTACTGCCTTGTATCATAAGTTATACTATGACTTCCCGGTATCAGCCGGAACAGGCGAATACCTCGACGATTCTACCGCAACGATAGTTCAGCTTGAAATAGAACCGCCCCGCGGGACTGATTATATACTTCGTATCTCCGGCGACAGTATGGAACCCGAGTATTGCAACGGAGATTACGTATATGTGCGCCGAACTTCATCTGTTGAGTACGGCGATATAGGCATTTTCATTTACGCAGGAAATGTGTATATGAAAAAATACACGCCGGAGGGGCTGAAATCGTTAAATCCGAACTATGCACTTATCCGCGGACACGAGGATATGCGGTGTCTGGGCAGAGTATTGGGCGTTGTAGAAGGCGAGGTTATCAAATAAACGTCACGCCAAATTTAAGAAAGAAGGTACAAGATGTTTTTCAAAAAGGCTAACAGGATAAAAGAACTTGAGGTCAAGCTCGCCGATGCCGAAAGTATTCTGACACCGGAAATGCGCGATGCCATAGCATTGAAAGAAAAGATTCGCGCTTTACAGGACGAAGCAGATAACTTAACCGCAGACAATGAAAAAAAGATAGCTTCCGCAAAAAATGAACTTGCGAAATTGGATGAGCAAAAATCAAGATATGAAAACGAACTAAATACCTTAAAATCCCTGATAATTGAATGTGATGACGAAATATTATATCAGGAATGCGGGATATATGAACCTATGTTTGATTTCGCAAACTCCGAAGCTTATAAATTAGAACTAAAAAACATACGCGATCGCCAAAAGGCTATGGTTAAAAACGGAACAGCCGCCACAGGTAATACACAGTGGACTGTTAATGGCAGTCATCCTCAGGGCAAGCGTATGGTAAAGGATATGCAAAAACTTGTTCTGAGAGCTTTTAACGATGAATGTGATGTGCTGGTTGGTAAAGTAAAAGTAAATAATTACGATTCATATGTTGAGCGAATGCGTAAAGCCTGTAACACTATTTCAAAATTCGGAAACATAATGGGAGTTTCAATATCTGTAAATTATTTTGATCTGAAAGTCTCGGAGCTTTCTCTTGCACTGGAGTATCAGAAAAAAAAGGAGCAGGAAAAGGAAGAGCTCAGAGCCGAACGAGCAAGATTGAGAGAGGAAGCCGTTCTTCAAAAAGAAATTGAAGAAGCTCGCAAAAAGGCAAAAAAAGAACAGCAGCATTATCAAAATGCGCTTCAAGCCATAGAATGCCAGATTGCACAGGCTTCCTCTGATGAGTTAGCCGAATTACAATCAAAAAAGAACGAAATAATAAATCAGCTTTCTGAAATAGATAAATCGCTTCAAAATATAGATTATAGAGAAGCTAATCAACGAGCGGGATATGTTTACATAATTTCAAATATAGGTTCTTTTGGAAAAGATGTTTATAAAATAGGTATGACAAGACGACTGGATCCCATGGATAGAATTTATGAATTGGGTGATGCTTCTGTACCGTTCAGATTTGATGTTCATGCAATGATTTTTTCAGATGACGCTCCTGCTCTTGAAGCCGCATTGCATAGAGCTTTTGAAAAGAAAAAGGTAAATATGGTAAATCCTCGCCGTGAATTCTTCAATGTTACATTAGATGAGATAAAAAGCGTTGTAAAATCTAATTTTGATAAGACTGTTGAATTTATAGATTTTCCGGAGGCGGAACAATATAGACTTTCTCAAAAGATGAAAATATAATTTAGACACAAAAGAAAGAATGATTAAAATGGCATTGATAAAGTGTCCCGAATGCAATCATGAGATACTCCAATAAGCTTGTCTTACAGTCGGAAAATCCGGCATATCTCCCGTTCGTCTATTCAGATGAAGAATTGAACAGTATAAGAATACTCGGCAAGGCTATAGCCTTCCAAAGCGATGTAAAATGAAAAGGCGGTATATGGATTATCGGAAAAGTTGTAGAATGTAAGATTAATTTTTAAAAAGGACAAAAATTATGGACATTGAAACGAATATAGAGAAAGGTTTAAATATTATAAAACATTTTTTTAGATTAGGCAGCATTTCTGATGGAACGCCGGAACTTGATTTAATGATGAAATATAAAATGATCTATTACTGCACAAATGTATCTTACAAAGACATAGTTGAGTATGTAGCTCATTTCGGATACAAGAAAACAAAAGTTATTAAACTGCTAAATTATTATATAAAAAATGGTTATATTGCCGAAGCCGATATTAGAGCTAAGCTAAACATCTTAACGGTAAAAGATTTAAAACAAATATTGAGAGATAACGGTTTACCTCTAAGCGGCAGAAAAGCGGATTTAATTTTAAGGCTGACGTCTAATCTTTCCGAAACCTCATTGTCTCAATATGTACCAAAGCTTAAAAGGAAACATTTAATGCGCACAGAAAAGGGCGATGAATTATATAAACAGCTCTTTGAGCAAAGAAACATAAGAAAGGAAGAATTGGCAGCAGAAGTTGCGGATCTGGTAAGACAACACCGTTTTTCCGATGCGCAAACAGTAAGCCACAGACGAATATTACTTGATTTTCCATCATCCTGCTCTGCTTCTAAATATGATAATAAATACTTAAAGCGAATTATGGAGGAATTAGGTGAAATTCAAGGGTGTGAAATACTTGCTGATGCCTTTTGTCAGAAGAGAACTATAAACACATCTACTTTTTATACATTATATGAAATATATAAATGTGAAGATGAAGGTGTTTTGTCATATGAGGTTTGTTCTGATTCTTCTTGCTGTGAGATCTGCGCAAAGTATCGTAATAGACGTTTTCCAATTGCAAATGCAAAGGTTGGTGTTAATGCTCCGCCCTTTCATATAGGGTGCAGATGTTGTATTCTTATACCTGACGATGATGATTAAAGAACTAAGAAAATAATATTTGTATACATAAAAAGAAATAATTGTTATGAGACACAAAATAAAATGCCCAAAATGCAAAAGTCATAACGTACAAAAAAAGAACGAAGCCGCCGGACCGCAACTCCGGCAGCTTCATGTAACCGGATCCACCCAAACAAAAAAGGGATCGGTATGTCTATATTATAGCATACCTTTCCTTGAAATGCAAGAGAAAGGATGAAAATTTTATGCGTAACCCTAACGGATACGGCAGCGTGGTCAAGCTGTCCGGAAACAGGCGCAAGCCGTACGCTGTAAGAAAAACGATAGGCTTCAATTCAAAGGGGCACCCCATATACAAAAGCATAGGCTACGCCGCTACAAAGGCGGAGGGGCTCATGCTGCTTGCGGAATACAACCGCGAGCCCTACGATATCGACCTGCATAAGATCACCGTTGAAGAGGTATACAGCCGGTGGTCGGCCAGGGATTTTTCCAAAATGTCAAAGTCCTCTGCGGACGTGTTAAGGTCGGTGTGGAAGCACTGCAAAAGCGTGTATAAGCTCAGATACAGCGAGCTCAAGGCTTATCAGATGCAGGAGTGCATAGATAGCTGCGGACGCGGATATTCAACGAAAAGCGCCATAAAAACCTTATTCTATCACCTCGACCGCTACGCCCTCGAGCTTGATATAGTGACCAAATGCAATTCGAGCCTGATATCCTCCCCGCCGGTACCCGAGACCAAAAAGCGCCCGTTCACACCGGACGAGATAGACGCGGTATGGAACGCCGTCAATGAGCCGTGGGTAGATTCCGTGCTTGTATTTCTGTATATGGGCTGGAGGATATCCGAATTGCTGTCTATAAAAACGGCAGACGTTGATATTGAAACAGGAACGATAACAGGCGGAACAAAGACAAAGAGCGGCAAAAACCGTATAGTTCCGATCCACAGCAGGATAATGCCGATGATACAAAAGCGGTACGAGGAAAATAACGAGTACCTGTTCAGCTGCGAAAACAAAAAATGCACCGCAGCGCGGTATTATACCATCTGGAACACGATAATGAACGGTCTGTCCATAAGCCACACGCCGCACGAATGCCGGCACACCTTCCGAAGCCGCCTCGACAGCGCGGGTGCGAACAAGGTATGCATAGACCTGCTTATGGGACACAAATCCAAAGAAGTAGGCGAGCGTGTGTACACGCATAAAACGTTTGAAGAATTAAAGCAAACCATAGCCCTGTTACAATAAAAAATAATAAAATCTCATTTTAACTAATAACGCATTAGTAACAAAAATCCCACAAAACCGCACAACCACCGCGTTTTTGTGGGATTTATATTTATTGTACCATAAAAACGTAAAAAATGCAATACCCAATAAACGCGATAACACCGATATTTCTTTAACTTTCTGCACTTGCAGAAAACGGCACTGAAACAACCTATTAGCAACATATTGGTAACAAGACCAAAAACACTATAGCGTTCCGTATCGCTCCTCCGGCTGCCGTCCTATGCATCCCTAATATGTCCCGGTTCAACAGATCCATAACCTATCGCTTGTCTTTAAAATATATCTTAGCTTTTTGTAGTTGACATATCAAAAAAAGACGGCGCGGCGGGTATTTGTGTTCCCGTCCGCACCGTCTTTCGCCTCAGCATACGCGTTCCGCGGCCGTGCCGCAGAGCCGCACCGCCGCCATGCCGTATTCCGCCGCCGCGAGATCGCGCCGCTGCGCTTCCCCGCTCGTTATATTCATTATCGCGCCGCGCACCGCCGGCGCCGGTATGAGACCCGATACGGCGCAGAGCGCGCCCGTCATCACCATGTTCACAAGCCCCTCGTGCGCTGCTCCTCCGCCGCACAGCTCAGTGCTTATCCCGATAACGCGCGAATCCGTTTCGCAGAACCGCGCAAACCGCGCATCGGTGACTATAACGCCGCGCGTGACGTCCTTGAACCGCATAAGCGACGGCATATTCATAGCTATGAGCGCGTCCGCGCGGCTCACAGCAGGCGAGCATATAGGCTCGTCGGAAATGACGATACGGCAGTTCGCAGTGCCGCCGCGCATCTCCGGCCCGTACGACGGCAGCCACGACGTTTCAAGACCCAGCTCAGCCGCGGCGTGCGCCATTACCTTTCCGGCAAACAGCACACCCTGCCCGCCGAAGCCTGCCACGATAACTTTGTATTCCATAAGATCACCCTCTGTCACTCAATATCGCAGAACACCCCTAACGGATAATACTCCGTCATTTCCTCTCCCACGCGCTTTACCGCCTCCGCCGGGGTCATGCCCCAGTTCGTCGGACACGCGCACAAAAGCTCTATGAACGAATACGCGCCCCTTTCGATCTGGTAGCCGAACGCCTTTTTCACCGCACGTTTCGCTGCCCTTATGTGCGCCGGGGTATCGACCGCGCATCTCTCTATATACGAAACGCCCCTGACCTGCGAAAGCAGCTCGCACATGCGCAGAGGATAGCCCTGCGTCAGCGGGTCGCGTCCGTGCGGCGAGGTCTGCGTGACCTGCCCCTCAAGCGTTGTCGGCGCAAGCTGTCCTCCGGTCATCCCGTACACGGTGTTGTTTATAAATATCACCGTTATCGCCTCGCCGCGCGCCGCCGCGTGGATCGTTTCCGCCGTGCCTATCGCCGCAAGGTCGCCGTCGCCCTGGTATGCGAACACCGCCCTGTCCGGCAGGCTCCGTTTTATCCCCGAAGCGACTGCCGGCGCCCTGCCGTGAGCCGCCTGCACACAGTCGCATTCAAAATAGTCGTAGCCCATAACGGCGCAGCCGACCGGCAGGACCGCTATCGTGCTGTCCGTTATCCCCATCTCGTCCATGACCTCGCCGATGATCCGGTGTACCGTTCCGTGACCGCAGCCCGGACAGTAGTGGAACGGCGCATCAGTCAGCGCGTCCGGTTTCTTATAGATCACACTCATCTGTCCGACTCCGCCTCCTTTATCCTTTCATATATCTCCTCTTCGGTTGGAACAACTCCGCCCGTCCTTCCGAAAAACTCCGTCTCGCACCTGCCGTTTACCGCCAGCCTTACGTCCTCGACCATCTGGCCCATGCTCATCTCAACGCAGAGCACTCTGCGGCAGCTGCGCCCGAACGCTTTCTTCGGGAACGGCCAGAGCGTTACGGGACGCACCAGCCCGGCGCGTATGCCGTTACTGCGCGCACGCCTGACCGCCGCTTTGGCTATCCTTGCCGTTATCCCGTATGCTGTTACTATTATATCAGCGTCCTCCGTCCGATATTCCTCCCATCTTTGCAGCTCCGCCTCAGCGCGCGCATAGCGTTCGCCGCGCTCAAGCACGCGCCGCTCCAGTTCCTCCGGTTCAAGAAATAGCGTGTTTATGACATTATGGCTGCTCCTGCCGTTTCTCCCCGACGCTGCCCACGGCTTTTCATACGTCTTTGCCTCAGGCAGATGTTCCATATCCACCTGCTCCATCATCTGCCCTATCATCCCGTCGGCAAGCACCATAACAGGTATGCGCCATTCGTCGGAAAGCTCAAATGCCGTTACGGTCAGCTCCGCCATCTCCGCCGCGCTCTGCGGCGCGAGGACTATCAGCCTGTAGTCGCCGTGTCCGCCTCCCTTGACCGCCTGGAAATAGTCCGCCTGAGAAGCCTGTATGCCGCCCAGCCCGGGTCCGCCGCGCATAACGTTCACTATCACACAAGGCAGATCGGCCGCCGCAAGAAAGCTTATGCCCTCCTGCTTTAGACTTATCCCCGGCCCCGACGAGCTTGTCATCACCCGCATACCGGCGGCGGCCGCTCCGTATGCCATATTTACAGCGCTTATCTCGCTCTCAGCCTGTAAAAACACCCCGCCGTGCTCCGGCAGATGCTTTGCCATATACGCCGCTATCTCCGTCTGCGGCGTTATAGGATAACCGAAGTAGCATTTGACGCCTGCATATACCGCCGCTTCTGCCGCCGCCTCGTTTCCCTTCATAAGTTTTTTCATTATATTAATTCTCCTGCTCTGAATTTCTGCGGAACCGTGTTCCGCCGCCTATAGAGGCGGGAACGTCTTTGCATAGGTTTAAATCGGAGCAATACTCCGCTTTTGCATAGGTTATAGTTATCGCTATATCCGGGCATACCTCCGTGCAGCTGCGGCAGCCGATACAGCCGCCGTTTTCCATAACGGCGCAGCCCGTCCCGTTTATCTCTATCCTGTTTCTGTCTATTCCTATCACCCCGCGCGGACACGCCGCGGCGCAGAGTCCGCACGCCTTACAGCGTTTCTCGTCTATCTTAAGCATGTACATGCACTCATCACCCCCTTTCCGCAGCCGTTCCGTTATTCTCTTAAGACAGCATACCACAGCACGGCGCGGACCGTCAACACCTTTCGGATATTATTTTTATTTTCTTTACTTATTGTACAATATTTCATAAATATTGTGCGAATATTTGGATTTGAGTTTTGTTGATTGATATATTTTAAAAATATTGGACAAAATACATGAAAGTGTTGAAAAACACTCTTTTCTATTGACAGAATGAATTTTAAATGGTATAATGTTACCGTTAAGCAAATATACACCGGTTCCCGCGCTTCCGGCACGGGATATGATTGAACGGAGACTATTTTATGAGTAAAGAAACAAAAAAACAGCGGTTTGACAGGATATCGGCGGCGCGCAAGGAAAAGATCCTCGACGTTATACGCCTTCTTGAAAACTGCGCCAACAGATCCAACTACGAATATAACGGCGACGATATAAATTCGATCTTTGACGAGCTTGAAACGGCTCTCCACGCGGCAAAGTCGAAGTTCACCTCCGATTCGAAGCAGAAGCGCATAGATATGTTCAAGTCCGAATTTGAGAAGGAATATACATGGCTGAACGGCTTTATGCGAAACGTTGACCGCTTCGGAAACCGCGAGGCGATGTTCTGTCCGGAAACAAACAAGCGGTGGTCGTACTCCGAGCTGAACAGCGACGCGAACAAATTTTCAAACGCGATCCTCGATTCGGGTGTGAAAAAGGGCGACGTGGTGATGTTCCAGCTTTTGAACTGCCCGGAATTCGCTTTCGCATATATATCATGCCACAAGACCGGCGCTGTCAGCTGTCCCATAAACTTCCGTCTTTCCGCGGGCGAGATCGCCGCTACGATCGACGACAGCCGCCCGACGGTATTTATATACGAGCCGATGAACAGGGGTGTGGTCGAACAGGCGCTCACGCTCACAAACCACCGTCCTAAGGTCATCATCATGACCGATGACGCAGACGGCACAGGCCCGCTGCCGGGAACGGTACGCTACAGCGATTTCGTCAAGTACCACTCAGAGGAGGATCCCGTTCTGCACTGGCCGCTTTCTATCTACGACGAGACGGCAAGGCTCTACACCTCCGGTACGACAGGACGTCCCAAAGGCGTATGTCTGACGAGCATAAACGAGGTGCTTTCCGCGCACGACGTTATGATACATTTCCCGTTCTCATCCGATGATAAATCGATGAACACCACGCCGTGGTTCCACCGCGGCGGACTGCACTCCGGCGGACTGACCCCGACTCTTTATGCGGGCGGTTCCGTCACCATAATGCGCAAATTCGACGCGGCGCTGACGCTCAAATATGTTGAGGATTACAAGCTTTCGTTCATCATCGGCGTACCGAACGTTCTCGAACGCCTGACCGAGGCTCAGGAGCGCGACGGACGCGACCTCAGCTCGCTGCGCGGCATCGTTACGATGGGCAGCCCTCTTGAGCGCGCGGCATGCATAAAATACCAGAAGGTGCTCACGCCGAAGATATTCAACGGCTACGGCACTACCGAGACATTCTGGAACACCTTCCTGCGCCCGACGGATCTTCCCGCAATGGCGGGAACGGCCGGCAGCTCATGCACGGACGACGGCGTAAGAGTGGTCAAGGTATTCGACGACCGCAGAGCGGAACCTGACGAGCTTGCCGCACCCGACGGACAGGAGGTCGGCGAGATCATCATAAAATCACACGCGAAATCGGCATACTGTTACTACAACAACGAGGCGGAAACGAACCGCAAGTTCCACGGCGGATATCTGTACACGAACGACCTCGGCACATGGGACAAAAACCACTTTGTGACCATAGTAGGCAGAAAAGACGACATGATAATCTCCGGCGGCGAGAACATCTATCCCACGCAGGTCGAAGAGGTACTCAATTCGCACCCGAAAGTTGCCGACAGCATCGTGACCGCCGTACCGGACAAGGCGCGCGGCGAGATGGTAACGGCGTACATCGTAAAGGCGGATGATTCTCTGACTGTACAGGAGCTTGAGGATTTCTGCCGCGAAAGCCCGATGATCTCAAACTACAAGCGTCCAAGATACTACAGGTTCATTTCATCCGTTCCCGTAAACGCGACCGGCAAAAAGCTGCATTACAAGATGAAGGAGCTTGCGAAGGAAGATCTCATAAACGGTCTGCTCATACGCGCATAAAGCCGGTATGCGCTGCGTCAAAACAGTGAAGATCTGAATAATATACCCTCGCCTCACGCATAATATGCGTGAGGTGATCTTTTATGGAATTTAATTCTACCATTGAGCTCTTAAACAGCGACCCGCGCTCCAGGGCATATTTCGACTCGCTGCCCGCCGCCGTGCAGCAGCAGCTTCTGGACAAATACACGGGCGCAAAAAATCTCGAAGAGCTGCGCGTATTCGGCGACGACCTGCGCACATCGATATGACTCTCTGAGCGGACAAGTGCAAAACGCCGTGTCCGCAGCAAAAAAAACGGGAGGCGTCCGCAAAACGCTTTAAGTTCTGCGAACGCCTCCTGTCCCTTTTCGTCCAACGGTCTATTCATTTGATTTGCCGGTCGGTCTCTCAAACTCTCCTTCTTTCAGTGTCCGGCTACTTTAATTTCATATCTTTTAATTAAACTTTAAACTGTCGTATATATCATTGACATACTGATCATATATTGCAGCGCAGCTTTGGCTGTAATGCAATTCAAAACCTCTTATACTGCTGCTTGTAACATGGAAATACCCGTAATGGCATTGCCCGTTTTGGATCGTACATACAGCGCACCAGGTATCGCCGCTGTTTTCGTAATCTACAGTCCCGGGATATGATGATTTAAAATTATCCATCACCTTTTTCACTGACAAACCGGAACCATTGCTTGTAGCGCATATCTTCAATGCTGCCGTATCATCAGGCGCTTTTAATGAATATCTTACAAACTTATCACTGTCATTATATACTTTAAAATGCGAAGGATACGCACAGGTGAAGCTATAATCCGTGTCATTGTATGTAACATAATCAGGATCGCTTATTACATTATTATAATTATTCTGACTTTTGCCGGAACCGCTGTTTACCGCCGGAGCATTGTTTGCCTTTTGTATATCTGACGGATCGTCCGACAAATAAGATTGCAGCGCATACCCTGTCACACCATTATATACCACCTTTGCAAACCCATTCTGCGCCGCCTCAACATAGCTCACCGGAGCTCCCAAAGGTATTTCTTTCAATACGCTTGCGGAAACCGATGCTTCCGCTCTTAAGGATATGTTTTCACTGCAATTTACAACATAATATGTATCAAGCTTTTCTGCAGCAGTACTTTCATTTGCAGTTGGCGTCTGTGCAGCCTCCGGGGCAGCGGACGTCGGCGCCGCTGACGCAGACTGTACAGCTGCGGGCTGTTCCGTATTTTCATTTACTGCTATCAGCTCCTCTTCGGGCGGCGCATCATATTCTTTGCTGCTCCAAATGATATAGCCTCCGACAACGGCTGCCAATGCCGCTGCAGTCAAAACCAATGTGATAATGAGCGCCGGAATACGGCGATTGCTGCTTTTTGGGCTTTTTTCATCTAAGCCGTCCAATCTATTCCCGCAATTACTGCAGCATATTGTACCTTCAGGTATTTTTGCGCCGCAGTTTCCGCAGAAAATATATACGCTGTCATTATTTTTATGAATGTTAACGGCAGCTCCGCATTCGCCGCAGAACTCAGCTCCGTTTTCTATTTCGGCGCCGCAGTTTCCGCAGAACAGCTTTTCTTCCGTTTCATCATACAAATTTACTTCATACCCGCAATTATCACAAAACAACGCATTTGACGATAATTCATTACCACAATTTTTACACTTCATTACACGATGCTCCTAACGACTATATAATTTAATTGATAACTCCATTATCATATCCGCCGTATGCCTCCTGAGGGATAGAGATATCCGAGCGGTCATAGCTTTCGATATCAACGATCAGACTGCTTTTATTTATTGTACAGTCAATATCAGTCTCGCCGTATTGCTTTGCCAGATCAACTATATTCTGCATGAATGCAGCTATACTGTCTTTTGCATCTATCTCCAGTCTTTCCGGCAGATAAGTTTTTCTGTCAATATATATTTTTATTTTCAATGCCGGAAGATCATCAAAAAGATCGATCGCTTCACTCATCTCAATACCAATATCGTCAGACCACTCTTCGATCAATTCTTCGTAAGCCTCTGCAAAGCCGTCATTCAGATCCGCTTCCATACTTGCCATAAAAACCCCAGCTCCGTTAAGCTCTGTTTTCTCTATGACAGCATTAGACAATATATTGTCAAGCCGATCCTGCTTGTCTATATCTCTTTCAAAAAACTGCCGCATGTATTCATCCAAAGCGACGCTGGCTTTTTCCCATTCGCCATCTTGGCATACATACAGATCAGCGACATCCGTATTATACTGACCATAAAATTCTATTTTTTCAGTATCACCGTCAATTGTACTTTCTATATCAAAACGGCCTGTTTTATTCTCTTTTGACACATCGCTTCTGATATCTACGGAGAGATCCGCATTTTCCGTACTGCCTCCTTCATAAAAGTCACCGTTAAACCTTATTGAGGATCTAAAACTAACGCTTTTTATATCACCGACCGCATCTTCCATTTTAGACAATATTCTGCCGCTGTTCATAAACACTTCATCAGCCGCAAACTTAGCGGCAAACGCCCCGCAGCCAAGAACAAGAAATGCAATACATATTATCAGTATCTTTCGAATTAAATGCGATGGAGCTTTTTTTGAAATTCTCCCGTCGTTCTCTACAGCCGCTCCGCATTTTGTACAGAACTTTTCATGTCCGCTTAATTCCTTTCCGCAATGTATACAATACTTCATCTGCCTAATTCCTTTCAGCAATACTCATTATTTTTTTAATCTGCTTTTGCACCGCATGAAGTACAAAATGCCATACCGGGAGCCATTTTAGCGCCGCACGCAACACAAAATCTTTCATTTGCCGTATTTTGTATTTCATCTGATTTTTTTCCGCAGCGAGTGCAGAACTGTGCTCCGGACGGGATCGGGGCTCCGCATCCTGTACACGAACGTCCAATATCGGCTTTTGCACCGGCTGGTACAATTGAAACCGGCGCTTTCTTCTTTATCATTGCTCCGATCATATTTAGTACTGAAAAAGCTGTCAGCCAATAAGGCTTTGAAGTGCCTTTAAGCAGTTCTTCTATACCTCCATAGGTCGCTTCTTCCACTTCTCCGTTGATATGAATGATAGTTCCTATGAAAACACCCGCTAATATAATACATACGGTCATTAACATAACAGAACTTATTCTTGATAACCGTGCATTGACAAACGCTGCTATAACAGAGAGCACGCTTAAGACGATCACTGCGACCGCGCCGACCGACAATAACGCCGAATAACCGCGTACACTGTCATTGTCTAAATACATATTAAATGTATCCATAAAGTCTGAGATCTCAAACAAAGAATATTCGTGCTGTACAGAGTCGCCGAATATCATAGGTATCTGATATAGATCCAGCCATTTCCCCGATACCATCACAATTGACATTATACTTGCAAAAACTACGATTATTTTACCAAACATGCTTATTTTATCCGTTTTCATGATTTCCTCCTAAAATGCCGGATCGGCCGTATAATCACAAATATACCATTGTCCATTATTGTTTTCCAGTTTATATACCCAATGATCTGTATTTGTTTTGACCGTTCCGTTTTCCCTTATCTCCATGACCTCTGTTACCCAGACATAATAATATCCGCCGCCTTGGCGCGCATTGATAACATCCACCTTTTGATAGGATTGATCTAATTCGGGATGCTTTTGCTTATATTCTGCCTGCTGTCTGTATGCGGTAGTTCCGTATTTGAGATATGACGGAACATCGTCCGTGATCTCATTCATATAATCTTCACACTGATCGTCAAAATCAATAATTACAGATCTCAATTCATTGAAAACCGCATCATCCGTCAGCGCTGTATTATGTATTTCAGGCATCCTTTTATAAGTCAGAGACGAATCATACAGATCGGCTCTGACTGAGGTCATCGCTCCGCCTTTATCTTCTGTGTCTGACACTGCCTCAGAAGCCTCAGCCGCAGGAAGTGCCGTTTCCATATTTGCCGGCGGCGGCGTAACCGACGCGGGCTTGGGAGATGACGTTGATATACGTATATTTTCAGCCGTATCATCGTCGTTGTTTGAAGCATATATCATGTATCCCGCAGTTACCGCCGTAGCTGCAGCACAAAATAGTATAATAACTATAACGGCTGTTACGTGCGTCCTTTTTCTTTTTACGGGCTTATGTTCTGCCGCTTCACTGTTTTTGCTCTCTCTCACGGAATGACCGCACTCGCCGCAAAAATCCATACCCGCTTCCAATTCGGCTCCGCAGTTGCCGCAGAATATAATCCGCGGCTGCTCATCCTGTATTTTTTGTCCGCAATTATCGCAGAAAACTGCATTATCCGGCAATTCGCTGCCGCAGTTTAAACATTTCATAATTTTTATCACCCTTTAAATCATTCTATTTTTTTGCCGCATTTCGGACAGAATTTTTTATCTCCGGATACCGTGTTTCCACAATGCACGCAAAATTTCTTTTGCGATGCTTTTTTCTTGATTGCCTTTTCCGCTGATTTTCTTTTCCATCTTTTGATTTGAATATACAAAATCAGCAGAATTATCAATACTCCTGTGATATATATGATATAGCGGATATATGAATAATCAACGATCTCACCCTCGCTGTTAGCCTTTGCCTTATACTTCAGATCATATTTCCCATCCCCATCGGAATCCACATTGAGCGTAGTAGAGGAAGTATTGCCTGCGACCGTATCGATCTGCGTTTTTGTAGTTATTTCAACATTACTAAACTTCCGCATATCACTGTATTCGCCGCTCTCATCCATAAAACCTATCGTATAATTCATTTTTCCGCTGCCATTGCCTTCGATTTGAACATCATAATCCGTACCGTCCTTTAAACGCAGTATCTTGATCCTGTTGTCTCCGCCGTCCTCGGAAGCGTTTTTGTTTTCTTCAAATGTGAGGGAACCAAAGCTCGTCCTCTCATTTATATCATCTTCATCAGAACGCAGCGTTTCGCCGTTGTAGGTGACCTTTACATCTACAGGACAGGCGATGCGAACATATATATATTTTTGACCGTTGATCTGGTCGGCAATGTCCCCAAAGAAAAACTTTAGATCATCCGCATCGGCAACTTCATAGTGACAGCCGTCGCTTGCTATCTCTTCCATTAAAACCTGAGCATCGGATTTTCCGCTTCCCATGTTTTTAAAAAAGCCCAGTGTGTAAATATATGTTCCGTCCGCCTTGATGCTGTCGGCATAAGAGATAAGCTCATCGCCTACCTTGCCGTCATTGGGCTCACCGTCGCTCATCAGCACAATGATCTTTTTCTTTGCATTGCTTTCCGCAAGCATTTCCTTTGCTTTGGTCAATCCCGATTCTATGTTTGTCCCGCCGCCGCCGGTTATATTATTTGCAACTGATTTTAGCCATGTTCCGTCAACCGAAAAATCCGATATCATATTTGCCGAGTTCTCGTATGTAACTATTCCGATACTTGCGTCCTGTTCCAAAACCGTATCCACAAATTTTGATGCGGCTTTTTTTGTCTCTTCCATAGGTTTCCCTGACATACTGCCGGAAGTGTCCAAAACAACAACTATATCCCGCTCATCGGAGGTCGTACGTGTTATGGCCTCAAGTTGACCTCCGTTTTTCTCAATCTCATCTATTTTTTCTTGTACACGATTTGCATAAACCTGAGCACCATATGTATTAGGATGAATAGAATATTCACTTGCCAGTCCGCTGTCATCTATATCCTGTTCTTTTTTCTCAAGACTGACTTCGTTTATATATGGGAAATCAGAATAGGCCTCGTGTCCCTCAAAACTTCCTTCTCCCGTATCAACAGGGGCAAAACATATCTTCATTCCGGAAGCATAGCAAGATGTGATTAAGTTCTCCAATTCTTCATTAAAATGTGTTACAGAACTATTGATCATTTGAACTTCTTCAGTGTCAAACTCAAAAATCAAATATGCCATACCATTTCCGATCTCATATACTACATTTCCTTCATCAAGTAATTTAGGATAACCCGCCACAATTATTGTAGCCTGTTCTCCGGCAGCATTTGAGATGAGTTCATAACTCTTCCTGAGATCATCTTTTGTTTTTCCATAAAATTTTTTCCACGCAAAATTAAGTTTATCTGCCAACGCACCCTTATTGATAAACTTTGGCACCACTGCTGCTGTAATGATATCAGAAAATCCAAGATCATTTCCCCCAAGCGTCAATGTAACATAATCAGTTTTTTTGTTGTCTTTTTTTACCTGATCAAAAACACTGATTTGGGCTGGTAACCACGCCGTATCAGCATAGGCACTTTCATTTTTATTGTATGTTTTTTCCTGTCGTCCCACTATATCTTTTGTCTCTGCACCGGAAGCCGCAACAAAATACCAATTTTTATTTCTATGATCTTTCATCGTTCCATCGACACCCGGCAATGTTAGTCTTCCAGGCCAGCTTTCTTGTGAACGATGCGCCAACCAATCCTCACTTTTTACTCTTTGTGCGATTGGTAAATTATAGTCATAAAAATTATCAATCCCTTCACCTGATGAAAACGAATCACCCATGGAAACAATAACGCGATCTGAATCTGTATTGTTAATGGCATAGATATAAAATACATTATCAGACAGCAATAAAAAAGCAACAGCTACGCAAAGCAAGATTTTTATATTACAAGTTACTAGTTTGTTCATAATTCATCAATATCTCCAAATGCTAATTTTTCTAATGTGTCTGCATCTATTCTTACAGTTGTCTTTATGAGTAATACGTCGTCATGCGGAATCGTTTTGTAGAATTTATCCTTTACACTGTCGTAGCTTATCATGTATTCAAATTCTGATAATATAATATGAGTATTTTTATTATGCTGAAAATTGTAGTTCACAGGAAATGCGGTGATTGTATTGCCGACAACTGTAATACTCCATATTTCTCCGTTTGTTGCCGTATAGATCATTTCATATATCGGATGCTTTTCTGATGAACTCTCTGATATTTCCACCGTCTCAATATACTCACCTGTTGCTGAATACGTTGTCGTTATTGGACAATTTGAAAAACCTCGCTCTGCCAAAAACTGATATGCTTCACTTTCAGTCAAAATGATATTCGATGAGGATGCCTTCTCCGTAGACAATATATCAGAATTATTTTGATAATATTCATCAGCGTCCGGATGTTCAACGGTGTATTGACCCGTAGTCGTATCGACTACATCCTGAGAAATTGATTCTGTTTCAGATGGTGTTTGCACATCTTTTTCTGCCCCTTTGATGTTAAAAAAGTCAAACATTTTTTCAACAACCGGAATATCCACAACATCAAAATAAACCAACGCACCCGTCGCTCCACCGGCAAATAGCAGTAATATCAAAACAACGATCAATATTTTCAAACAAACCCTCTTAATTTTTTGTCCCATTGTGAGCTGTGTCCATTTTTTGATCTTTTTTTCTTTTTTTACTGCTTTTCTATACTCTTTTTTTACCGTCCTTTTCTCTTTGCGGCTCATGGATCTGTCACACTCAGGACATAACCCTGTTTTTTCATCAAGCTTTTGCCCGCATTTTTTACAAAACTTTTGCATACTATATCCCCTTTAAGCAGAACAGAGCGGCAGGTCACTCTATGCCACTCTGCCTTGTATGTATTTGTTTTCGCACGAAATTCTTATTCTTACGGTTCTACCGCAGCTATCTCGTTCCCGTCATAATCTATTAATGTCAGTTCATCGCCCGATGAACTTGCAAAACCGCCGTTTATTTCGGTCAATCCGTAAACGGCTTCTTCAAGCTCTTCAGCTTCACCTCCGCTGATACTGAACCTATATAATTTGTTATCGTACGCATAATAGACATATCCGTTGGCGCATATAAATGAAGAAGACGTTACGCCTTCGATCTCTGTATATTCACTCTCTCCACCTCCGTCTAAGTTCATGATAAAGAACTCGCCTGATGTATCATTGCACACAATTTGATTTTCCGCAAACGAAAATCCTACTATCGGATCATCGGTCAATTCTTCTTCTTTTCCTGTATTAAGAGATACTCTTATAAATCTTCTGTCCGAATACGACGATGAGCCTGACAAGATCATATATATGTGATCTTTATACATTTTGGCTGTTATCAAAGCTTCTCCGCTGTCTCCGTTATAAAGGACAACAGAATAGCCGCTGTATTTGTCCGAATTCAATTTTTTAGTGATCGTGCCGTTTGAAGATACAACATAATTATATCTTCCCGATATGAAGATATTGTCAGCCGTGCCGCATCTGATGCCTTCTACCTTTTCGGGCTCGCCTGATTTGTCGGAGACCGTGTAGCAAATTCCGTTATAATCAAAGCCGTATATGCAGTTGTTTGCGGCAACGGAAGGGAATATTAATTTGTTTGAGATCTTCGTTATTGTGTTAGATTTTTTATCCATTCTGTATAAAGAGTCCGCCGCAAAATATATACATGAATTTGTTTCACATATGTCCGATAACTTGTTTGCCTGCTGCAATTCATTTCTGACAGAGATATCTAAAACGCGAAACTGTACCTTAAAAATATTTACTGTGGTTATCAGCAGTAATATGACCAGGAGTATAACGATCAAAAAACCGTGTGTTCGCGTATTCACAAACCGACCGCCCTTTGACACGGCTTCCGCCGATTGTATCTTATCCGTATTTTTCACAATATCGCAGTGATCCTGCTGCCCTGTCTGCAACGGAGAGCCGCATTGGATACAAAATTTTGTTTCGTTTCTATTTTCTTTACCGCATTGATTGCAAAACATATATATCCCCCTCACTTTGTCATCTTTGGAGCCATTATCCCTGCCGCCGCTGATAAAAATTCAAGAATGAATACTGCCGTTATCTTTGACTTATAAGCAGCAGTCATAATACTGAAAATTTTCATAAATCCATTGGATCTCGCAAATATGACATTAGTAAAACATACCGCTATCATAATAATGATCATTACGATTGCCGCTCCCGCAACCGATGAGGATCTGTTATTTTTGATATTCAGTAAAAACTGTAACGCCGGAACGCAGCTCCACATACCGATCGCAAAATAAAATACAGAAAAAACAGCTGTCCCCGTATACAGCATAGACTGTACAGCAATGATCTCAGCTTGCTTGCAGCATGATACAAACAGAACAAGCGCCGCTATAACAAACGCAGACACCGATACTATATGTACGATAAAAGATAGATCGACCTTCGATAGATCAACTGCACCTGCACCCGCGTTTATCTGTCCTTCCGTGTTTTTTTCCGCTGCTCCGTTATCAGCTCCGCACTGATTGCAAAACCTTTCATCCCCTATAGGTCTTCCGCAATTTATACAATATCTCATTTCGCATCTATCCTTTCATACTTATCCTTATAAATGCCGCTGTTATTTCAATTAATAGAAATTTTATTTCCTTATAAATTTTTGAAAAATACTTTATTATTCTATTTTAATTTTCTAAACTGCCATGCGTCTTTGTCTTTATAGCTTAAAGTCAACTCATCTCCGTCTGTTTCATTTGCCCCCTATTCTTTATTTATCTCGTTTAACAGAAAACTCACTGCTGCTCCTGCGGTGCAGTTTCCGCAGCCAACATTTGTCCGCACTTAGCGCAGAATTTTGCGCCTTCCTTATTGACAAACCCACATTGGCAGCGTACTCCGTTTACTATCGGAGCTTGCGGTGCCGATGCAGCTGTTTGAGTGTACTGCATTGTCTGAGTTTTCGGCATTTCAAGAGCCTGCAGCTGCTGCTGCAGTGCCATGATTTTTTGATCCATCGCTGAGACCTCGCTGCACATTCCGATACACTGTTCAATTTCGATCTCCCTATTTACATGTAAATTATATACCAATGTTCCCATATTCTGAAGCAGTCTGTTTTTGTCCCGCTCCGTTTCCTTGATCTGTGTGTTTAAGTTTGCCTTTTCAACGATCAGCTTTGAACCCTCGCTTACGGTATTAACACCCTTGTTTAATCCCACGACAACCTTATCAAAAAAACCAGCCATTTTTTATCCTCCTCTTAAAAAACCAATTTTTCATCAGTAAAATGCCAATGATCCGTATATGTTTTTCTTAGTTCGTACATAATATAACATATTTCTTAAAAATTTCGCAGAGTAAATAACTATACGAAACCTTTTAATGCTATAATTATAGCATAATGTGTCTAACTTTGTCAATATAGGCAGCTGAGAAAAGACGCAAAACAATATTATTTTAACATATTTAACAAATTATTTGTTCAAAAATTATTAACAATTACTTTTTATATGTAAATGATTTGTATTTGCCGTCAGATATTTGGTCTTATAAGGAGTTGATGATCATGCCAAGACGAGGTGAAAATATTTATAAACGAAAGGACGGACGCTGGGAAGGACGGTTTATAAAACAGTATGATGAGAATAACAAGCCTAAATATGCATCTGTTTATGCACACTCTTATAAAGAAGTCAAAAAAAGATTAGAAATTGCAAAAGCAGAAAAAAAGCCAATTAATAAATATTCAACAGTTCAGAGTTATGCCGCAGAATGGCTGGAAAATATTCGTACGGCAGTAAAACGATCTACCCATGTTAAATATACGAATATTGTAAACAATCATATAATACCGGTATTAGGATGGGTCAATATTTATGATTTGTCAACAGAAACAGTAAGAAAGTTTGCCGATGAAAAATTATGTTCGGGTAATTTGCTTAACCGGAAAGGGTTATCGTCAAAAAGCGTTAAAGATATTATCTCTGTTCTTCGTCAAATAGTAAGACATGCAGAAGAAAAAGGAGTAACACAGAACTGCAATTTTGATTTGATCCATATAAAAAATGTTTCATCCGTGCAGGAGCCGATAACGGAAAACGCGCATATGATCCTTGTCAGATACTTATTAAAAGATATGAACAACATAAAATTAGGAATTCTTATTTGCTTATATACAGGTCTTCGTATCGGTGAAATATGCGCAATAAAGTTTGAGGATATTTCACTCACAGAAAATATTATCTATGTAAATAAAATAGAGAAGTGCAAAACGAGCAATAAAAAAAATCAATATAAAGAAGAAAGACGGGGATTTGGTGAAATTTAAAACAACTGATGAAATAAGCGCATGGCAAACAAGCCTAACGTCAAAACGAGAAAAA
>CALXZP010000046.1 GCA_944393255.1 uncultured Clostridia bacterium
ATGTAAAGCTGCATGGGTATAAATACATAAGAAAAGCAATGGCTATGACGCAGGAGGAATTTGCCGAGGAGATAGGGGTATCAAGAGGGAGCTTAGCAAATTATGAGACAGGCAAAACGGACATGCCTGTTACGGCGTTTATAAAGCTGTGCACTGTCGGCGGCTTGTCTGACAGAGAGGTTAATGAGCTTGTGAGGCATATCATCTATTGAGCCGGAACAAGTGCAGGGTGATAGTCTTACTGACTATCACCCTGACTACCAAACGACCGTAATATACCGTCTATACCGTATACCCTCCGCAAGTCAAACCGTCTATACCGTGCATACCGTTTATACCGTACACGATATAAAAATTTGTATCAAAAATCATCATCACAAATAAAATTCCCATAACTATGCGAAAAATAAAGAAAAACAAACGCGGTTGACTACCATTTGACCACCGCGCGTTTAAAAATCAAAAACATCTGCAATTTTATCAATAGTCTGCGCTTCCAAACCGGCGCAGTGGGTGTAAATATCGAGCGTCATTTCCACGCGGGCATGACCAAGAAGCTGCTGCGCCGTTTTAGGGTCAACACCGGCATGGTATAGTTTGGTCGCATACGTGTGCCGCAGTACATGCGGTGTAACGTCGCGTGGGAAATCGCATGCAGCGGATATATGTGCCCATATAGTGGTGAATTGGGACTCTGTGTAATAGCTCTCACCGCCAAAAATTATATTTTTATCACGCGGAAGCACTGACAACGTATCGGCGAGTATCGGAACTATGGGCACATCCCTGATAGATTTAACAGTCTTCGGCATATCTGACAGGATGGGTTTATTAGAATGATATACAACACCTTTGCTTATGTGTATCATCTTTTTATCAAGGTCTATATCATCCCATGTGAGCGCTGCCGCTTCGCCGCGTCTTAGCCCGCACGTCAGCAGGAGCAGCGTCAAGGCTTTTTCCTCCGGGCTGAGAGCGGCGGACATTATGCGGTTTATCTCATCATCTGTAAGAGCGCGTTTTTCTGCGCTTTTATATTTGGGAACGACCAGACCGCGCGTAACATCGACATGTATATATTGCTCGTCGATTGCGGCATTGATGATATTGGTTATTATCTGCTTTAAATATATAGCGGTTGACGGCGTACATCGGTTTAGTATCTGCTGTATATCGTGTCGCTTGATGTTTTTCAGTCTTATGTCATTGAGCGGTTCAAACTTTTTAAAAGCAGACATATAAGTTTTAGATCGGTTGTATTTGATAGTGCCCTCTTTGTATGTCTTGTACCACGTTTGCGCCCACTCTCCGAAAGTCAGCCCCTTATCGTCAACAACTATGCCTTTATTGAGCTGAGATTTGATATCCGCGAGCTTGTCGTCCAGCTCGCGGATAGTTTTTCCGTACACTGTTTTTTGTATGCGCTTGCCGTTGTTGTCATAGCCGACCGTAATACTGGTCGCATAGCGTCCGTCCTTGCGTTTTTTATACTTTGGCATTTGCCTACACTCCTTTTATGTTTACGGACTGCACCGCCTACAAGCTTCCATGCCGTCGTTGATAGCGTCCTCGCGTGTTTCATAGTAGACCCTGTTATATTCCGCAGGCAGATACTCACAGCTCAGTCTGTGGAATTTGTAAGAGTTCAAATTCCCGATATAATTATACTCCGGCTCCGCTTCCGTTGTATCTGCGCTTGCCGGGACAGTTTCCGCCGAAGCTTTCAGCGCTTCATTTTCAGTTCTGAGCGCTTCCTTTTCGGACAGAAGCGTCTCATTTGCCGCCTCCAGCTCTGCTACCTGTGTCGCAAGCGCGTCTTTTTCGCTGTTGAGTGCGTCAAAATCAGACTGCGAAACACAGCCAGTAAGTAAAAGCGTACAGCATGCAGCTATAAATATGATTTTTTTCATTTGTTTAATCCTCCTGGTCGTCGTCCGACCCGTACATTTCTTCAAAAGCTTCCTCTTCTGCGGCCTCGTAGGCTTCTTCTTCCGCTTCTCTCGCTCTTTTTTCGGCTTCCCATGCTTCCATTTCAGCCTCATCAGCGCGCCTGTCGCTTTCCGTACGCGTATCATCGTCGTACTCCGGAACGTCGTATAAACGTCTGGACGAGCCCGGCGGCGGAGGCTCGCAAGCTGAGATACACAGCGCGGCGGCGCATACTGCCGCGATTGCCAATAACTTTTTCAAGGGTATCCCTTCTTTCTTTATATTTTTCCTCGCAGCTCTACCACTTTGCCCTTTATCTCTACCGGCAAAGTTACGATCTGCTCATTTGTATATGATATGGTATCATATGACGGATTAAGAGGTATCAGCATGATACCCATAGCTGTTTTCTTTACCTTTTTCACTGTAGCGTTGTCCCCGTTCACAGCAACAACGGCGATGTCGCCGTTTTCTACATCCGGCTGACACCTTACTATAACAACGTCGCCGTCAAGCATACGCGGGCTCATGCTGTCGCCGCGTATCAGCAACCCGAAATACTCGCCGCGTGAAGCCATGTCGGCGGGGATTTCCTCGTAATCGATTATTTCTGATATCATTTCCGTAGGTATACCGGCTTGAACATATCCGAGCACGGGAATTTTTACAGCAGCTGGCATTTGCGAATGTTCCTTTGTAGGATTATACTCTTGCCTTCCCATTAAAACATCTATGGAAACACCGAGAATATCAGCTAATTGACTTATTTTATCAGCTTCTGGTGTAACTCTGCCGGTTTCCCATTGACTGACAGCGGCTTGTACAACGTGCAATGAAGCCGCTATATCCCCCTGAGTAAGTCCCCGCTCTTTTCTTAACTCTTTAAGTCTAAGCACTTTTATCACCTCCGCTAATATAATCTCCGCTTATATTATAATTATACATCATTATTTTTTGTTTGTAAAGAATTATTCTCCAAAAAAAAATAAAGAATTTTAATAAAAATGCTTGACAATTAGCATTGCTTATGTTATATTATTAGTAAAGCTAATAAAAAAGAGGTGATTGAATAGCTATGAGAATAAGAGACAAGAGGCTTGAATGCGGTTTTACGCAAGATGAGCTTGCTGCGGCTGTGGGAGTAACACAATCTGCCGTTTCGCAATGGGAGTCAGAAGTAAATTTGCCTGAGACGGCAAAGCTTAGAAGTATCGCAAAAGTGCTTAACTGTAAGGTTGATGATTTGATTGACACCGACAACAGTAAAAGTGAAACAACCAACCCGGAGGAGGTGGAAGCAAAATGAAAATCGAAGGAACGCCAAGCGAGCTTGTTGACTTTTTGCAGCAGCTGAAATACCTGCTGCACACACCAACGACCCATGGGAGCTCTTACAGTTATCACGGAGGCGGAGCCATCGGCGTCAGAGACATCGACATGCCACAAATGGTAGATACTCAAATCAAGGAGGAAAAACAATGCTAAGAATAACAATAACGGACACGGAAACAAACGAAGTGCTCGAAGATACAGAAGCAGAGGCTGTGACGGGCATTTCGGTAACAGAAAAAAAGAGGGAGAAAACACAAAAATAACCGGAAAAAATTTCACTGTTGGCAATATATCACCTGCTGTATTGCTGCAAGCGCATCAACAGCATGGTGATAAAATTATTGGTCTTATTACAGGAATATCAAAACAGGAGGTACAGATATGAGCGAGAAAAAGATGATGAGGCTGACGCACTTCTGCGAGGAATACGACATTCCGGTACAGACAGCGCGCGACTGGACGCACAGCAAGGGCTTCCCCGCGTTCAAGCTCGGTGAACGCTGGTACGTGGACATAGCGATGTTTGAAAAATGGCGGGAGCGGCAGCACCGGCAGGATTACAAATACGCATAAAGGAAGGGAGGAACACACCGGTGGCGGATCTGTTTTTGCAGATGTTTGCGGGAGTGACCGTCGCGGCGTTCGTGCGTGAGCTGTACGCGTGGCACAAGCGCGACAGGGAGGCGCGGATAAACAAGACGCTGGCGGCGAACCGCAGGGCGTGGGCTAACGAGATAGAACGCGCGGGGCGGCGGCTCAGAGAAGCCGACAGGCTCGCGGAGGAGGAACGGCAGCGCAGGGAGATACTCGACGCGGTCGCAGAGAAAAAGCTCAATGTGAAGCTTGTGGGCAGGGCGGTACAGTATGCCGAAGCGTGGGAATAAAAAAAAGAACGGCTGTTGGCGCAGCCGTCCCCCACAAAAATAATATTTTAGTAGATTATATTTTCACCGTTATTGTACCACAAAAGCGGTGAAAAGTCAAGGTTTCGAAAGGAGAAAAAATCATGAATACATACGAGCTTGAGACCTCGTTTGCGACGCTGTCCGCGATGTTCGAGAACGGCGAGATCGAGGAGGATATATACAACGACACGCTTGAAAGCCTTCCTGTAGAGGAGGCGGCGGAGCAGATCGCGAAAATGCGCCGCAATTTTGAGGGCGACATAGAGAGCGTTGACGAGGAGATGAAGCGGCTTAGGAACAGGAAAGAGAGCCTTGCAAAGGCTAAAGACAGGGCGAACGAAACGCTGCTGCGGCTGCTGCACATGCGCGGCGGCAAGATAAAAACGCCGCTGTTCGGCATACATATGCGCCGCACCGTTGCGGTGGATATCACGGACCCGGACGCGGTGGACGCGGCGTACAAGACCACGGTCGAGACCGTGACGATAAACAAGACGGCGGTCAGGGACGCGCTCAAAAGCGGGCTCAGCGTGACCGGCGCGCAGCTGAAAGAGAATGAAAGCGTCATATTGAAGTAGGA
>CALXZP010000047.1 GCA_944393255.1 uncultured Clostridia bacterium
ATCACATCCTGGAGCTGAAGTTGGTTCCAAGGGTTGGGCTGTTCGCCCATTAAAGTGGTACGCGAGCTGGGTTCAGAACGTCGCGAGACAGTTCGGTCCCTATCTATCACGGGCGTAGGAAATTTGAGGAGAGCTGTCCTTAGTACGAGAGGACCGGGATGGACGCACCGCTGGTGCACCTGTTGTACTGCCAAGTGCATAGCAGGGTAGCCAAGTGCGGACGGGATAAACGCTGAAAGCATCTAAGCGTGAAGCCCCCTCCAAGACAAGATTTCCCATGCGAAAGCAGTAAGGGTCCGGAGAGAGTATCCGGTAGATAGGTCAAAGGTGGAAGTGTGGTAACATATGAAGCTGATTGATACTAATAGCCCGAGGGCTTGTCCTAGAATGTTTACGGAGTAAAGATAGAGAAGTAAACGAGAGGAAAGAAGGACAAAAAGGATTAGAGGAAGAGGAGTAGATATTGTTTAGTTTTGAGGGTACACCTCAGAGAAAAGAAGATCCGGTGGCAATGGCATTGAGGAACCACCTGTAACCATACCGAACACAGAAGTTAAGCTCAATAGCGTCGATGGTACTTGGAGGGCGACCTCCCGGGAGAGCAGATCGCTGCCGGATTTGAAATCAAAAAAAGATGGTCTGTATGCCATCTTTTTTTGTTGTTTTTAGTATCTATATCTTCTCAAAAACGGGAATGATATCGATGGGAGCGGGGGCGGTAATCGTTTGCGCACCTTTATGGACAGCGTTGCTGTGGATATCCTTCCATTGCCCTTGCGGCAGATACACCTCGCGTTCCGTCATGCCCTGGTATAGTATAGGTGCAACAAGGTATTTCGGTCCGAACATATACTGATCGTCGATATCCCAGCATTTTTTGTCATCGGGAAATTCGTAAAACATTGTCCGTATAACGGGAGATCCGTTTTTACTCGCCTCGTCCATAACGGATTTTATGTACAGCTTCATGCCAAGGCGTATGTCAAGATACTTTTTTAATATTTTATAAACCGTTTCACCGTAGCTCCACAGCTCGTTCGGCTGACCGGTATCGCTGAAGCCGCCGCCGTAGTCAAGATTGGACAGACGGGGTATATCGTGCGGACCCCTGTCGCCGTGCATACGCAGTACCGGACAGAAGGCGGAGAACTGAAACCATCGGATAAGCAGCTCGTTAAAGTGCTCGTCGCGTATATCGCCGAAAAAGCCTCCGGTATCCGATACCCACCACGGTATTCCGGCGATCCCAATATTCAGTCCTGCACTGAGCTGGTCTCTGAGCGCAGTGAAGTTTGAACGTATATCTCCCGACCAGACAAGCGCCGCGTATTTTTGGCTCCCGACCCACGCGCATCTTAGGAGATTAACGATATCCGTCCGGTTTTCCGACTTCATGCCTTCATAGAACGCTCGTGCATGTTCCTTCGGATAGCTGTTTCCCACCTTTAGCGCAGACCCTGTGTAATGACGGAAATGCTCGTGGTCGTATGCGGAATATTCGGGCTCCGCCTCGTCCAGCCAGAACATATCTATACCGTTATCATAATAGTTCTCTTTCGCCTTGCGCCATATGAACCTGCGTGCTTCGGGATTTAGAGCATCGTATATAACGGTATCACCCTGGAAATCAAAGCATTGCATTGCGCCGCGCTCTGTTCTTATCATAAGCCCGTTGTCAAACATCTCTTTAAAATTGACGCTTTTTCTGTCAACAGTCGGCCAGATAGATACCATGCAGCGTACACCCATTTCTTTAAGCTCGTCTGTCATAGCCTTTGGATCAGGCCAATATTCGGGATCAAAGCTCCAGTCGCCCTGTCTTATCCAATGAAAGAAATCTATGACTATAACATCAAGAGGAATACCGCGGCGTTTATATTCCCGCGCGACTTCAAGCACTTCCTCCTGGGTCCTGTAGCGAAGCTTGCATTGCCACAATCCGAGAGCATTTTCGGGAAATTCCGGAGCACGTCCGGTTACTTCCGTATAGTTTTCCAGAAGCTTTTTGGGGGTATCGTCTGCGGTTATCCAATAATCGAGTTCCTCGGATAATTTGCTGTGCCATTGAGTGTAATTTGCACCGAAAACAGCTTCTCCGATACCGGCATTGTTCCATAAGAAGCCGTATCCCAGATTTGAAATATAAAACGGGATGCTTATCTGAGAATTGCGCTGTGCAAGCTCAAGTATGCAGCCTTTCAGGTCGAGCTCCGATTGCTGGTACTGTCCCATGCCGTATATTTTTTCACCCGGTACCGCTTCAAATCTTGCGGTGATGCGGTAATCACTGCCGCTGACAGGCTTGAATTCACGCGCGGTAAGTTTCATGCTCGGACTGTGACAGTTTGCGCCGTTGAAGTCTCTGTAGTATTCTTTCAATATCAGCTTGTCATTGCTGTAGAATTCCATCCAGCCGTTTTCATTTATCATACAGCTTATTTTACCGTTTCGGATGACCGCACTGTGCTCAGTGATACTTATTTCGGCAGGTCCGGTCAAATGCTCAAGAGCATTATCATTGCTGCTGAACTCTGCGTTCTGCGTTGCCCTGACGCGCAGGGCGTTGGTTCCCCATGCTTCGACCATCAGCGTTTCGTTTCTGTAACGTGCGGTCAGCTTGCTGTTTGCGTCAAAAAATTTCATACTTGCCTCCTTTTTATATTTACATTGCTCAAAGTATATGATACAATATAATTATATTAATAACAGAGATGCGTTTCTATAACAATATTGATGATTTATAAAACGATATTGACGAGGTGGGATCATGAGAATAGATCGGCTGGACGAGCATGTCATACATGGAACAATAGGATTTCCCGTGGGTATTTACGATATGAGGTTTGATAACGCCTGCGATATTTTGTTCCCTGTGCATTATCACAGGGAATTTGAGCTTTTTATTGTGACTGCCGGAAGTATCAGACTGCAGCTGGAGGGTGAAGAATTTTGTCTTGATGAGGGACGCGGTATATTTATCAATTCGGGATCGCTTCATTCCACGTATGCGATGAGCCGTGAGTGCGGCTTTCTTGCTATCGTGTTTTCACCGGAATTTATAGTATCCGAGCATGAAGAATTGTATGAAAAATATATCAGACCGGTAATAAAAAAGAGTGCGGTTTTTTCGTTTTTACTCGGTAAAGAAGCCGTCAGCCTGGCATATGAAGCGAATGAACATTTTCGGTCGGAAAGCTGCGGCTATGAGCTTTTTATAAAGAGCGATCTTATACGTATAATGGCGCTGATAGCAGGAACGGTCAGATATGCCGGAAATGAAAGTAAAGATCATAGAATCGATACCGTAAAGAGTGTGCTTGACTTCATACATGAAAATTACAATGATAATATAACGCTTGCCGATATGGCTGAGCATGCCCATATAAGCAAGGAATATCTGTGCCGTATCTTTCGTGAGCTATCAGATCTGCCGCCGGTGACGTACCTTAACAGATATAGGATAATGCGCAGCGCGGAGCTGCTTCGGGACAGCGTGAGAAGTATCTCTGAGATCGCTCTTGAATGCGGTTTTAACGGGAGCAGTTATTTTAATAAGCTGTTTTTAAGGTTTATGAAATGTACGCCGAAGCAGTACCGGCGTCACTGCGGCGGACAGCGGGGCGCGGACGCGGAACAGTACGGCGAATATTGTGCGTTTTGAGAAAAGATCGGGAGGAAGATAACTGTGCATGATATATGGAACCCGTGGCACGGCTGTGTTAAGTGCAGCGAGGGCTGCGAAAATTGCTATATGTATTTCCTTGACAGTATGCGTGACCGGAGCGGACGCGATATATACAGGACAAAGACCGGTTTTAACTATCCGATACAAAAGAGCAGAGCGGGAGAATATAAGGTCAGAAGCGGTGAGATGATACGAGTGTGTATGACCTCGGATTTTTTCCTTGAGGAAGCGGACGTATGGCGCGATAAGGCATGGGAGCTAATGAGGATAAGAAGCGATGTTAAGTTTTTTCTTCTGACGAAGCGTCCTCAGCGCGTTGAAAAATGTCTGCCGCCTGACTGGGGAGAGGGCTGGGAAAATATATTTTTCAATGTTACGTGTGAAAATCAAAAACGTGCCGATGAACGCATACCTATACTGCATAAGCTGCCGTTTAAGCATAAAGGTATAATGGCGGCTCCGCTCATAGGTGAGGTGGATATTGATGAGTATCTTGCGCAGGGGCAGATAGAACAGGTGCTGTGCGGCGGTGAAAATTATGACGGCTCGCGCCCGTGCCGGTTTGAATGGGTACAAAGGCTTTATGAGCAGTGCAGGAAATACGATGTAACGTTCAATTTCATAGAGACGGGAACGGTCTTTATAAAGGATGGGAAGCGATACAGGATACCGGATAAACGTGTACAGTCACAGCAGGCGTTCAGGTCGGGATTAAATCATAAGGGCAGGGATATAAAATTTATACTGACCGACGAATACGGCAGCAGGATCCCGGAGGAGAAGCTGTATATACCCCGGTATCATCCGGCCAATTGCAGAGAGTGCGCGTCGCGCCTCACCTGCAATGGTTGCAGCGGCTGCGGAAAATGTGAAAAAAGGTGAAGAAAATGAAAATTCTTTATATGATAGGCGGAACGATGGGAGCAGGAAAAACGACAGTATGCCAAAGCCTTAAGAATAAACTTAACAACAGTGTTTTTTTGGACGGAGACTGGTGCTGGGATATGAATCCGTTTCGTGTTACGGATGAAACAAAGGATATGGTTCTGGACAATATCTGTCATACTTTAAATAACTTTCTGCACTGTTCGGAATTTGAGCATATAATTTTTTGCTGGGTAATGCATGAACAAAGCATTATTGACAGCATAAAGAAACGCCTTGAGCTTAACGGCTGTAAAACAGCTGAATTTTCACTGATATGCAGTGAAGAAGTCCTGAAAAAACGGCTGCGGGCCGACGTGGAGAGAGGGATAAGAACAGAAGATGTTATCGGGCGCAGCGCAGCAAGGATACCGCTCTATGAAAAGCTTGATACGGTAAAGATAGATGTATCGGAAATAACGGCCGATATTGCCGCAGAACAGATAATAGACGCTGCGGAAAAATAAATATATAAGCATGGAAGAAGATATGTCCTAATAAAGTAATACAGAATAGATCCGCCACGATATAGGCGGATTTTTTTTGATATATTTTTCATAAAGGTATTGACATTTACTACACGATGTAGTATAATACAATTACGACATGTTGTAGTAATATTTGTGGACACATAAAAACAAGGAGGTATACAATGGGTAAAAATGTGAGCATATCAGCCTCGGAAAGAGAGATCATGAATGTAGTGTGGCAAAGCGGAAAAAGCATGTGCGTCAATGATATTTTTAAGGCGCTCGGAAACAGCGAATGGAAATATACTACAGTAGCGACATTCCTTACGAGGCTTTGCAAAAAAGAGTTTTTAGTATGTGAAAAACGGGGAAATCAAAATTTTTACTCGGCTGTTTTGAGCGAAGAAGAGTATATGAGCGAACAGACGGCCGAGTTTGTAAAAGAAGTATATGGAGGAAGATCGACCGAATTTATTGCAGCGCTTGCCAAGGATAAGATATCGGACGCCGACTATGCGGAGTTGATAGATATACTTAAAAAGTATGAGGATCAACAGCTTTAAGGGGAGGAAAAGACCATGCTTGAGTATATTTTTATAAGGATACTCCTCATGAGCGCCGTAATGTCAGCCGGGCTGACTGCCGCGTATCTGATATCCCGGCTGTGTGAAGGATTTATGCCGAAAAGGATCGGAAGGATCCTGTGGCTCATTCCTCTGCTGTCGGCTGTAATACCAATAACGGTGATGGGTATAGACGGATATCCGCGGGCAGCCGTTACGGAGACGCGTCAGTCCGCAGTGTTTTCTCCGCCGGTTCAGGAGAAGTATACGGAGGAAGCTCCGATCGCAGGGGACATCGCAGAAGAAACTGTCCCGGTTGATGGTGATACGCAGATCGCAGGCGATCCGGCGACAGTATACAAACGTACGGTGACAACGGATATAAATATAATTGGACTAACTGCAAGGTTATATTTTATAGGCTTGCTTGCTGCGGTTATGTATTCAGCTGTGCGCTCAATCAGGATAAGGCGCCGATTTAAGGTGTTGGAAAAAGCTGAGGATAGAACCATTTTAGAAGCCGTGATGAACGAACTCGGCATAAAGAGAAATATTGAGCTGTATTTTATAAATGCTCCCGTATCGCCGTTTGCCTGCGGGATAATACGGCCGAAAATAGTTATGCCGCGTGAGAATTATACAAGGGAAGCTGTTCTCCATGAGCTGGCGCATATAAAAAACGGGGATCTGCCGTATCTGCTGCTTCTGCATATAGTTAAGATAATTCATTTTTTTGATCCGTTCATATACATATTTTCCGGTGCGGTAAAAAATTCGATAGAGCTTGCATGTGATGAATTCTGCGCTGAGAGGATGGATAGGGACGGAAGAGTACGATACAGCAGACAGATCATTGAATATTCCGCGCCTGCGGCGGCAGGAGCGGCGAGCCTGTCGGAGAACGGTAAAAAAATAAAGGAAAGGGTTGAGTTTATTATGACGTATAAATGTAAAACAAACGCCGCGAAAATAACCGGAGTGTGCATAGCTGCCGCGGCGCTGCTGTGCCAGTCGGTCATTGCCTATGCGGTCAATGCGAATGCACCGAGAGCATATATAATAAATAATGCGGACGAGATATACAGCGTTGTTTACAGAACGGCGGATAATGCATATTACAGCAAAAGGAGCGGCAGGACGTCAAACCGCGCCGCGCTTGTTAATACAGATGTGTATAAGGGTTTTTCGGCTGATCTGAACGTGACATTTGGGGATCTGAACGGGGAGTCGGATACGTATGACGCTGATATGACGATCGTAATGGACGATTTTATCAAGTCTGTAAATGACGGAAAGGTATGGCAGGGGCTGTTTACTGTGACGATAAACGGTGATACTGTGCTTGACGGCGCGAAGGGGTATCTCAATAACGTACCGGGAAATTATGAACGAGATGCGGCGAGACTCTTCATAGAGGAAGGCGGTACGAGCATCGATGTGGAATATATCAATTTCGGGCTCGGTTCTGACAGCATTATAAATGCCGAAAACAAAATTATGGAAAAGGAAAGCTTCGAGCCGGAAAACAGAAGATTTCTTGAGGGGGTTATTTCGGAGTGTGTGAACGGAATATCCGAGGCGGGCAGCTTTGGTACGGAGGATGAGACTAAAAATGTGATGATGAATATCTTTTATAACACGGCGTCAGGAGATCTGTATGCAAACCAGCTCCAGCTTGAAGGAAGCCGGTATGTTACTACAGTACCGGGTGAAAAATACACTTTTTCGGATGGCAGCGCAACGGGAAAGTTCTTTTTAAAAGAATCAGGCAATATAATACTTGATGAATTTGAAGGTACTCTCAGCGGATTTTCGAACGGCAGCAGGATGAGCATGGAAAGCGGTGACGGACGGCTCAAGGTCACATATGACAAGCTTTATGACAGCCCGAATCAACGTTATTATTATTATAGAGGATCAATGGGCAGTAACAGCAGTGATGAATTTATTGCAGGCAGTATTCAGCATGTCTATTCAAGGCGGCTTGCAGATCTTCCGTTTTCTCTTCGCCTGAATGAGGATAAAACTAAAGTAATAATGACCATGAAGGACGGATTTGAGCCTTACGGCTGGAATTATTCATATGCGTCATATATATACGACGGCAATGACGTGTATCAAAAAGGAAATTCAAAGGAGGGCGGGCGTGAAGTTGAGCTGCCGCTGAGTACGTCCTACGGTACGCACAACCTGCAGTTCCGTTACTATAACACGATGCCGTATGCGCAGCTGCACAGCTTTGATATCCTGTTCAAAATAGTAAACGGCGATATACTCTATAATAATGCGAAGGAAAGCGTATTTATAAACAGCTCATATTACGGAGAAGCGGCATACAATGCTCTATTCTCACATTTTCTGAACTTGTATGAATGAGCGCCGCTTTTGAGGAGATAAATATTTAAATCGGAGCAACGCTCCGAAGCACGGTAATCAGTCCGCTTCCGAACAAATCCCGGAAGCGGACTTTTGACGTGGCGGGAGAAAAATTACCGCTGCCGCCATGTTAATATGTACAGTCCATATCTGCCTCAAATCACAGATTAAGGGATATATTTAAATCCCCATTTTGTCATTTCGTAAAATACGGGCAGCAGGGCTTTGCCCTTTTCTGTCAGAGAATATTCAACGTGCGGAGGTATCTCGTTAAACTGCACTCTTAAAACAAGACCGTCTTTCTCCAGTTCGCGCAGGGAATTGGTAAGCATCGTGTTTGTTATCCCGTCTATGTTCTTCTTTAGTTCTCCGAAGCGTATCGGTTCTTGTATGCACATCTCGTAAATTATCTGCGATTTCCATTTACCCGACAGCATTACAAGCAGAGGCGTAACGGGACAGTTCCCTCCCTCTGTAACTATCCCTTGCTTTACTTTTTTCACATATTCTTCATAGGTCATATCAGTGCTCATATTATGGCGCTTCCTTTCTTTTGTTTGTACTTAGTATGGTATGTGATACTATGTATGAATAATCTGCGTACTTGATTTTATTTTCATATATAGTATAATAAATATATAAAGAAAAGTCAACAGAAAATGCGAGGTACGCAATGGAAAACTATTTGATGAACAAACGCCGGCTTATGACAGAGGGGAAGCAGATAGACATATATCCGAGCTTTGAGCCTAACAGCCCTGTTATATACCTGAACGCTGTATCGGAGGAGGGAGACGATATATATAAAAGACTGCGTGAAATGGGCTGTGAAAATTTTACGCTTGCGGTCATCAGCTCACTTGACTGGGACAGAGATATGTCTCCGTGGTCTGCTCCGGCAATTTCAAAGAGAGACACGCCTTGCACGGGCGGAGCCGACAGATATTTAAAGCTTCTGACCAGAGAGATCATCCCAATGGTCGAGGAAGAACTGCAAGGAGGTATAACCTGTCGGGCAATAGCCGGATATTCGCTTGCGGGACTGTTTGCGGTATATGCGCTTTACTGCACCAATGCCTTCACAAGAGCGGCGAGCATGTCGGGCTCTCTGTGGTTTCCGGGATTTAAGGAATATGTATTTTCACACGAAATGATGGTATGTCCCGACCGCATATACTTTTCTTTGGGCGATGGGGAGTGCAGGAGCAAAGATCCGTATTTGCAAACTGTACAGGATAATACGGAAGCAATATATGAGTTCTGTAAAAATAACGGAATAGATGCCGTGTTTCGGCTGAATAAGGGCGGTCATTTCAAAAATGTGATCGGGAGAACGGCCGAGGGGCTCAGGTGGATATTAGGGAAATAATTTTATCGGAGGGGTCTATGATGAAAGATACGATTTACTCGCTTTTTAAAGACGTTGTAAATAAAAACAAAACGAGAGCGGCAATTATTGAAAACGACAGAATATTGACATTCGGTGAGTTCTCGGAGCTGGTGGATATTATTGCGGACAGCTTTCCTGAAAATATAAAAAGCGTCGGTATTGTTATGAGCCACCGCGCCGAGCTGATCGCGGCAATATTTGCGGTATTAAAGTGCGGAGCCATGTACGTTCCGGCAGAGCCTTCCTTTCCTGCCGGCAGGATACAGTATATGATGAATGAAGCGGATGTGGATCTTATTCTGACGGAAAAGGAATATACAAATAAGCTGAGCGGTTTTGAACTGCGGCTGACGGACTGCGAGATATGCGGAGCGGAACCGCACGCCGTAAAGAGGGAGGCTGCGGGAAGTCCCGAAGCTCCGGCGTACGTTCTGTACACCTCGGGCACAACGGGAAAGCCCAAGGGGGTATGCGTAAGCAACAGAAACGTATGCCATTATGTAAGAGCGTTTGCAGATGAATTTCATCCCTCCGCCGGCGACATCATGCTGCAATATTCGGTATGCTCCTTTGATATTTTCGTTGAGGAAGTGTTTGCGAGCCTGCTGAACGGAGCGGCCCTTGCAATCCCGGCAGCGGATGATAAGGAAAACGTCCGCGCTCTTATGAGGTTTGCGGAAAAGCACAGCATTACAATGCTGAGCGGTTTTCCGTATCTTTTGGCGGAGCTTAATCATCTGCCTGAGATCCCCGCGTCTTTAAGGCTTTTGATAAGCGGAGGTGATGTGCTCCGCGGCGCGTATGTTGATAAGCTGCTTTCTCAAGCGGAGGTTTACAATACATACGGCCCCTCGGAAACAACGGTTTGCGCTTCGTACTATAACTGCAATACCGGTACGGTTTTGGAGGACGGCACATATCCGATAGGAAAGGCTGTAAGTGGTGTTAAAATACGTATTTTAGATAAAGACGGCAGCGAGGCGGCGGATGGTGAAACAGGTGAGATCTGTATCTGCGGCGGCGGAGTTTCCTATGGATATATAGGCGGAAGAGAAGAAGAAAACAAGGCGTTTGAGAAGCTGCCGGACGGTACCGTGATGTACAGGAGCGGCGATCTGGGCTATGTTCTTCCGAGCGGTGATATTGCATTTTTGCACAGAAAAGATACACAGATCATGATCTACGGCAAGCGTGTAGAAGTTATGGAGGTAGAGTCCGAGCTTTACAGGTGCAAAGGTGTGGAACAGGCGGTTGTGCGGGCATTTACCGATGAGTCGGGACTGTCATATATGACGGCATATATCGTTCCTGTGGGCGGGGATATAAAGATGTCGGAGATAAGGCGGGAGCTTTCGGAAAACCTGACCTCGTTTATGATACCTGAATTCATGGTCAAGATGCCGCAGATACCTTTAAACAGCAACGGCAAGCCAGACATGACCAAATTGCCTGTTGTGATGAAGGAGGGGGCGGTATAATGGATGTTATTATTAAACAGACGGATGATATCAGTCTGCTTATCGAATGGCGCATAGAAGTTTTAAAGGACGTTTTTTCGATACCGAAAGAGAAGTCTACAGACGAGCTGAAGGCGGCAAATCTTGATTACTACAGAGCGGCGTTAAAGGACGGGAGCCATATAGCCTGTCTGGCGTATTATGACGGCGAGCCGGTCGGCTGCGGCGGCATGTGCCTGTACAATGAAATGCCTTCGCCGGATAATCCGTCCGGTAAATGCGCGTATCTTATGAATATATACACTCGTCCCGGGTTTCGTAAAAAAGGGATCGCAAAGAAAACAGTAGGCTGGCTTGCAGCTCGGGCAGTAAGCGGCGGGATCACGAAGATCTATCTGGAGACCTCCGAAGCCGGGCGAAAAATGTACCGTGATATGGGTTTTGAGCCTATGCGGGACTATTTACAGCTGCGGTCGCTGAATAAATAAAAGAGAGGAACGGACATGGAGTCGTGGCGAAGATATGTCTGCAAAGAGGCCGTTCTGCAATATTTTTCTAAAGCTACACGCGTCTGCTGCAAACTCACAGAGTTTTGCAACAGACGCTTTTTAATATGCAAAGCTTATTTCATGTATTGTTTGTCCTTTTGCTGTATATGCAGCGGCTCAGATTTAAAGTTTTCAAAAAAATTTTTTGTTTCTAATCTTATTTTAACCTGAGCGGTCTATAATCTCTCTTGAAAAAACAATAAGAGTGTTGCTTGTTTTGCGGAAGCATGTCCGCAGCTCGGCGCATCGGGAAAGGAGGAGACAGATTGAAGTTCAGGCATGAATATAAGCACAGGGTCAACCTTGCAGATATCATACAGCTGAGAACGCGGCTTGCGGCTGTGGCGGAGCACGACCCGCACTGCGGATCGGACGGGACATATATTGTAAACAGCTTGTACTTTGACAATTATATGGACAAGGCGCTGCGTGAAAAGATAGACGGCGTCAACCACAGGGAAAAATTCCGTATCAGATATTACGGGGATGATATATCATATATCCGTCTTGAAAAGAAAAGCAAGATAAACGGACTGTGCAGCAAGGAAAGCACAGCGATAACGGCAGAGGAATGTGTGAGACTGATCGGCGGTGATAAAGGGTTTCTTATCGGCAGCGGAAATGAGCTTATGCAAGAGCTTTATGCAAAGATGACATATCAGCTTCTGAGACCCAAATGCATAGTGGCATATAACAGGGAGTGCTTTGTCTATCCGCCGGGGAACGTTCGTGTAACGCTGGATACGGATATATGCGGAAGTTATCGCGTCGGAGATTTTCTCAAGCCGGATCAGCAGCTTTTGCGGCCTTGCAGCGTATCGGTGCTGGAGGTAAAATGGGATGAATTTTTACCTCAGATCATACGCGATGCTGTGCAGGTAAAGGGACGCAGAACAGCGCCGTTTTCAAAATATGCTGCGGTCAGATACTAATATGACATAAAATGAAAGGAATGTAGGATTATGAGTTTCAGTGATGTATTCAAATCAAGTTTTTTATCAAATATAAACACCTTTTCGGTTCTTGACGTGCTTCTTGCGCTCGGACTGTCATTCGTTATAGGTCTGTTTATATTTATCATTTATAAAAAGACCTATTCGGGAGTTATGTATTCGGATCAGTTCGGCGTTTCGCTCATAGCTATGGCAATGATAACGAGCGTCGTTATTATCGCGGTCACCTCGAACGTCGTACTGTCGCTCGGTATGGTCGGCGCGCTGTCTATCGTTCGTTTCAGAACAGCCATAAAGGAGCCGATGGATATCGCCTTTCTGTTCTGGTCGATAGCCGTCGGGATAGTGCTCGGAGCGGGACTGATACCGCTTGCGGTCATAGGCTCGGTCATTATAGGCGTTATCATTGTCATTTTTTCCACGCGCCGCATAGGCGATATACCGTATATACTTGTGGTCGGCTGTGCGGACGGCGAAACGGAAAAGGATGTGGAGGAGCTTATAAAGTCCGAAGCTAAAAAAAGCCTGCTCAAGTCAAAGTCCGTAACGCAAGCCGGAGTTGAGCTGACGTATGAGGTAAGGATAAAAGAGGATGACACAGATTTTGTCAACAAGATATCGGAGCGGGAGGGTGTAAATAACGCAGTTCTCGTTTCATATAACGGCGAATATATGTCATAGGGTGATGTTTTATGATAAGCTCAAAGAGAATAACGGCAGTTTCGGCGCTGCTGACCGCGCTGGCCTTGTTCTTTACGGTATATATGATGATAAAGGGCGGCACGTTGTGTAACGGCGGCGGAACTGTCAGATACAGCGATGCGCATATTGCGTCGTTTTCGCCGGAGGACTATCATACCGATTATTCATCATCGGCGTTTGAAACGATAACTCTGACCGGCGGTACGGCTGTATCGGACAGCAAAAGCGTATCGGTAAACGGCGGAGAGATCACCGTAATGGGCGGAGGCGTATATGTACTTTCGGGCGAGCTGACAGACGGAATTATAATAGTTGATTCTGACGACGGCGCGGAGGTGCGGCTTGTGCTGAATGGCGTATCGGTCACGTCCGCTGATTTTTCGGCGCTGTATATAAAACAGTGTGCAAAAACCGTCATTTCACTCGCGGACGGGACAGAGAACAGCTTTTCCGACGGGGAGAGCTACAGCGAAGAAAAGCTTGAGGACGGAAAGCCGTCTGCGGCAGTATATTCAAAGGATGACCTCACCGTTAACGGAAGCGGTAGCCTGACCGTAACGGGGAATTATGAAGACGGTATCAAGGTCAACGACATATTCAGGATAACGGGCGGCACTCTCAGGGTAACGGCGGCTGATGACGGCGTCAATGTAAACGATTATATAGCGGCGTCCGGAGCGGTGCTAGAGGTGACCTCGGGCGGGGACGCAGTGAAGTGCGAAAATGAAAGCGAGGAAAAGGGTTTCATAGCATTTGAGGACATATCCGTTAATATATCGAGCGGAGGCGACGGTATATACGCGTCCTCGGCGGTCTATGCTAACGAAACGGCGGCAGTGATCACCTCGGGCGGCGCTGCCGCTGCACCGGTGAAAAGCAGCGGTATGCGTTCATTCATGTCCGAAAGTGTGACGAATGAGAATGAACAGAGTACAAAGGCGTTAAAGGCGGGAACGGACATAATTATAAACGGCGGCTCATATACGCTTGACAGTGCAGACGATTCCATCCATTCGGACGGAGATGTTAGCATAAGCGGCGGAAGTTTCACTATTGCGTCGGGAGATGATGCGGTCCATGCCGAAGGAAATGCGGAGGCAGCTCCGGAAAGCATGGATATAACACTGTGCAATGAGGGTATTGAGGGCGCATATGTAACTATAAACGGAGGTGATATCAGCATTGTATCTAATGATGATGCAATAAATGCCGTAGGGATGAACGCTTCGGACGCTCCCGGCCGTACAGCTCCGGGAGGAATGACCGGAAACGAGGCAAAGACCGAGGATGATGATATCTATCTGACAATAAACGGAGGAAGTATATATATCGAGACCTCCGGCGACGGCATAGACTCGAACGGCTCCGCAGTCATCAACGGAGGAAGCGTTGAAATTTATGGGCCGGATAACAGCGGAAACGGCTCTATAGATGTTGGAGACGGCGGATATGTGCTGATGATGAACGGAGGAAGCCTGACAGCGGCAGGCAGCTCCGGTATGGCGGAATACCCTTACAGCGGATCGGTACAAAGCTCGCTCGTGTTCTATCTTGACGAGACGTATGCCGCAGGAAGCGAGATATCTGTTTGCGGCAGCTCCGGGAATGAGATAATATCCGGGGTGCCGGCTAAAAACTTTGATTTTGTATGCGTGAGCGTTCCGGATATAGAGCAGGGTGAGACGTATACGCTTTATATAAACGGAACGGAGATAGCGTCGCTTGACGCATCGGGGACAGTTTCAGTCTCCGGCAGCGCGGGCGGAACAGGACGCGGAGGCCTCGGCGGAACAGCCGGCGGAATGGGAAGGAGACAGCAGCAGTGGTAAAAAAGATAATACCTATAATATTATGTCTGGTATTTGCATTTTCGGTATGCGTATCGGCGTCAGAGAATGATGTGAGCGGTGCGGGCGCAGAGCCGCCTGTGCCGGTGCAGGGCGGCGGCCCGGGAATGGGCGGACCCGGAAGGGGAGGTATGGCTCCTCCGCAGGACGGAGAAGCAATGCCTGAAGCGGCGCCCGGCACAGACACAGCGGCGGGTGATACGGAGCAAGACGGCGGTGCCGCAGACGAGGGCGCATATATGCCTGAGAACGCGGGAGAACCGGGAGTAGGTATGCAGCGCGGCGGCGCGGGAATGGACGGAGGCGGTATGACGGAGGAGCGGGAAGCTCAGACCGAAGCTAACGCCGTCTCGTCTGTCAGGGAGTTCTTGACGGAGTATGCGACGCCGGCAGTGTCGCTCCTGCTGCTTGCAGCCGCGTTCATATTCGTGAAGCTCTATAAGCGCAGACAGTATTAAACTTCCGCAACCGCGGCTGTTTTTGATAATATTTTTGAAAAAAACATATTGACACAGTGTCAGAACAGTGGTATAATAGAGATATAATGACACAGTGTCAGAATGGTATGCATATAAAAAACAGTTCAGACAGTAAAGGGGAAGGATAATGCCAAAGGGTTCGGAGGAATTAGCCAATTCGCGCAGAGAGGAGATCATAAACGCCTGCGAAGCGCTGTATAAGACAATGAGTTTCAGAGAGATCACTATAAAGGAGATAGGTAACGCGACGAGCTTTACTAGAACCTCTATATATAACTATTTCAGAACTAAGGAAGAAATATTTCTCGCCTTGTTCAGACGTGAGTATGAGCTCTGGAACACCGGGCTGAGGGAGGTCATGAGGACGGTTTCCGGCATGACGGCGGATGGGTTTGCGGATATGCTCGCCCGTTCTCTTGAAAGCCGCGAGCAGCTTCTGAAGCTGATGTCTATGAATCTTTATGATATGGAGAGCAGCAGCCGCCCTGAGCATTTGCGGGATTTCAAGGCTGTATACGGGGAATGTATACGCACTGTAAGCGAATGTCTCGGAAAATACTTTCCGGAAATGGGCGATGATGAAAAGCAGGGATTTATATATTCGTTCTTTCCGTTCATGTTTGGCATATATCCGTATACTGCCGTCAGCGAAAAGCAGAGAACGGCAATGGAGCAGGCAAATATAGAATACAGACCTGTGACCATATACGAAATAACCTTTAACTGTGTGAAAAGATTATTAAAAAGCAGTAAGGAGATGGAATAACAATGGGCAAATCATTGGTTGCATATTTCAGCGCCACCGGTACCACTGCGGCGGCTGCAAAGAAGCTTGCGGCGGCGGTCGGCGCGGATGTTTATGAAATAAGACCGGCTGTACCGTACACAAATGCGGATCTCAACTGGATGGATAAGAGATCGCGCAGTTCCGTTGAGATGAAGGACCGTTCGTCACGCCCCGAGCTGGCGGACAGGTCGGCTAAGATAGAGGAGTATGATACGGTTTTTGTCGGATTTCCGATATGGTGGTACATAGCTCCTACGATAATAAACAGCTTTCTTGAGAGCTATGATTTTTCGGGAAAAAGAATCGTGCTTTTTGCGACCTCGGGCGGCAGCGGATTTGGAAAGGCCGCGGAAGAACTCAGAAATTCGGTCTCATCCGAGGCTGAGCTGACAGAGGGCATACTGCTCAACGGCTCTGTGACAGATGCGGAGCTGAAGAAATGGGCGGACAGTGTTTGCTGAGACGATGAAAGGAGACCGGAGATGGAGAAGATAGTACAAACCGCAGGCAGAGACGCTCTCGGAGACTTTGCACCCGAGTTCGCACATTTTAATGATGACATTCTTTTCGGCGAGAATTGGAACAATACAGATATAGATCTTAAAACACGGTGTATGATAACCGTTGTCGCGCTTATGGCGTCGGGTATAACGGATACATCGCTGAAATTTCATCTGGAAAATGCTAAGGCGCACGGCGTGACGAAAAAAGAGATAGCGGCGATCATCACCCACGCAGCGTTTTATGCGGGATGGCCGAAGGGCTGGGCGGTATTTAATATGGCGAAAGAGGTCTGGAATGAGGATGCTGCCGCCGGGGATGAAAGGGCGAAGCATGAAAACAGCATGGTATTCCCGATCGGGCAGCCGAATGACGCGTTTGCACAGTATTTCACGGGACAGAGCTATCTTGCGCCCGTATCGACGGAGCAGGCAGGGATTTTTAATGTGACATTTGAGCCGGGCTGCCGCAATAACTGGCATATACATCATGCCGACAAGGGCGGCGGGCAGATACTTGTGTGTGTTGCCGGGCGCGGCTATTATCAGGAATGGGGAAAAGACGCTGTTGAGATGAGACCGGGCGGCTGCATAAATATTCCGGCAGGCGTAAAGCATTGGCACGGCGCAGCGCCCGACAGCTGGTTCTCGCATCTGGCGGTTGAGGTGCCCGGTGAAAACGGCTCCAACGAGTGGCTGGAACCTGTGAGCGGCGAACAGTACGGGATATTAAAGTAAACGAATATCAAGGGATAGGGGCGTCCTTATCCCTTGTTTTGATATGTGTTTAACAATTCCTTTAGAGTCTTTGATATATCGCCGTTTATGCATATGGATCTTTTAGCTATTTCCTCCGGTGCGTATGCTTCGCCGAGATTAACGCATGCGTAAACGGCGTTTTTCCATTCGTTCGTCATCTGCCAGAACGGAAATTTTATAATCCCGGGCGTGTTGTAGCCTGTGCCGAGCTCCAGAAAAAGCGTTCGCATATTTTGGTGACGGCGCAGAAAAACAGAATAGCGTTCTGCGGCGAGTTCCCAGCCCTCGTCCTGAACAAAGGTATCGTCGGCGCGGAGGTTCATCGTCATCGGCGCGCCGCATACGGGGCAGTATGGGACAAGCCCGGAGGGTATCTTCATATCCTGCTGAGCCGCAGCCATTTTGCGCACGGTATATTCGTTGTCATAGGTCTTATTGCAGCAGGGCTTGGAGCACTGGAAAAGCCCGTAGTCGCCCTGTGTGTAGAAAAGCCGTTTTTTATCGAAGCCTGCGAGCTGAAATCTGTGGTCTACGTTTGTTGTGAGTACAAAATAGTCCTTGTCTCCGATCAGTTTGAGAAGATCCGTATAGGGAGCTCCGGGGTCGGGATCGTACCGGTTTATCATTATACAGCGCGACCACCATGCCCAATATTCTTCGGGAGTGCCGAAAGGATAAAAACCGCCGGAATACATATCGGTTATCCCGTATTCAGCTTTAAAATCCGCAAAATTTTTTTCAAACCGTTCTCCCGAATAGGCGAACCCCGCAGAAGCGGAAAGTCCGGCTCCAGCTCCTACTATCACAGCCTCCGCTGTGCCGAGAGCGGAGCGCAGTTTTTCTATATCATTTGCAGAGCAGCCGCTCGTAGATCTTTCTGTCCTCATCTTTAAAAACATTGAATATCACTCTTTCTATTTTGGACTTTTTAAGATGGTCACATACAGTGTTTACCGCGATCTCCGCCGCTGTATCGCGGGGAAAATGAAATTCGCCTGTGGATATGCAGCAAAAAGCGACAGAATCCAGACCGTTTTGTTCGGCCGTTTGCAGGCACGAACGGTAACAGGCTGCAAGCTGTGCCGTATGAGAGGGCGTGAGCCGTCCGGTCACTATGGGGCCGACTGTATGGATAACATAACGGCAGGGCAGATTGTAGGCGCGTGTCAGCTTTGCACAGCCTGTGAGCTCGTCGTGTCCCTGTTCGTTCATCAGCTGCGCACACTCGGCGCGCAGCTGCACGCCGGCATAGGTATGGATAGCATTGTCGATACAGCCGTGGCACGGAACAAAGCAGCCGAGCATACGGCTGTTTGCCGCGTTTACTATAGCGCCGCAGCTAAGTGTCGTTATATCGCCCTGCCAAAGGCATATTTTGTCTTTAACGAAGGAAAGGCTGTTTGCGTCTGTGACGCCTCTTGTCTGAAGCTCATCCTGTAAAAATGCGTCTTGTATGCGCAGAAAATCCTCTGAGATAGGTTCGGGCGTGCGTATATTCACGAGCGACCGCAAAAGCCTTCGCTTATCGCTGTAATTATCGGGTATTTCAATGCCGGAAAACTCCTGACGCTCCGATATCAGGTATCGTATCAAAAGATCAAGCTGCTTTTTCATGCCGTCGGAAGCGTTCATAATATCACCGTTCCTTTCAGAATATATGATACAGTATTTTGTGCGGTTTGTAAAGTACGCACTTTTTTGTGGCATAGTTACCTTGCGGAAACCTAAAGCCCCCGGGCGGCAATACGCGGCCCGGGGGATATAAGCTGATATTAAAATCTCAGATCGCGCACGCCGTTTTCGATCTTTTTAAGGTTTTCGATCGTTATCCTGCGTACATTTTCATTCGGGATATTCATAAGCTCCTTTTTTATAAGCTCTTCGCCGTCGCGCCGCGTCTGCTCGGATGCGTAGTCGGTCAGATATTCCTTGAGCGTCATAATAGCGTTCGGCTGGCAGCAGTTCTGTATTGCTCCCGATTTTGCAAGCGGCATAAACCTGTCGCCTGTTCTGCCTTCTCTGTAGCATGCCGTGCAGAACGAGGGTATGTAGCCCATGCGTATGAGCCAGTCGGAAACCTCATCGAGCGTGCGTGTGTCGCTGCGGTCGAATTGAGCGGTGTTTTCCTCAGGCGTTTCCGGTCTGACGTAACCGCCTACAGATGTGGAGGACGCGCCGGAGATCTGAGAGATACCGAGTTCCAAGGCGGCTTTTCGGTTTGCCTCGCTCTCTCGCGTTGAAACTATCATTCCCGTATAGGGAACGGAAAGCCTTATTATCGCCACAAGCTTTTGCCATATCTTATCGGGAACGGCGTTAGAAAAATCGTTCACATCTATATCGTCGGCAGGACAGATACGCGGAACGCTTATCGTATGCGGGCCTACGCCGAATACGGCTTCAAGGTGCTCTGCGTGCATAAGCAGACCGCACAGCTCATATGCGTACGTGTCAAGTCCGAACAGGACTCCCAGTCCTACGTCGTCGATGCCGCCCTGCATCGCGCGGTCCATTGCTTCGGTGTGGTAGCAGTAATCATGCTTCGGGCCGGCGGGATGGAGAGTTTCATAATTATCCTTGTTATATGTCTCCTGGAACAGTATGTACGTGCCGATCCCGGCGTCTTTAAGACGCGTATAGTTCTCTACGGTGGTCGCTGCGATATTGACGTTGACGCGCCGGATAGCGCCGTTTTTGTGCTTGATCGAATAGATGGTGTTTATACATTCAAGAATGTATTCAAGCGGGTTATTGACCGGATCCTCGCCGGCCTCAAGAGCAAGGCGCTTGTGCCCCATGTCCTGCAATGCGATGGTTTCCGCTCTGACTTCCTCCTGCGTCAGCTTTTTGCGGCAGATATGCTTGTTCTTAACATGATAAGGGCAGTAAACACACGAGTTTATACAGTAGTTTGACAGATAGAGCGGAGCGAAAAACACGATCCTGCTGCCATAGATCTTCTGTTTTATCTTTTTTGCAAGTGAGTAGATCTTTTCATTAAGAGCCGTATCGTCGCATGCAAGGAGCAGCGATGCTTCGCGGTGCGTCAGACCGCGGCACTCCGCCGCTTTGTATATAACGGCTTCTATAAGCCTGTGATCGTCCTTGTGTCTGCGTGCATATTCGAGCGTTTCGAGGATCTCGTCATGATCGATAAATTCCTCGGCGCGCATTGATCTCACATCATACATAACTTGTTCATCCTTTCGTTTCCGAACCGTTGACTTTGCGGCCGGTTTGGTATATAATTAAACTTGTACCGGAAGAGTTTTTCGGTACTGTATAAAAAGGAGGAAATCACCGATGGAAACGAGAGTAGCCTTAGTAGGGATAATCGTCGAGGACATGAGCGCCACAGACAAGATAAATGAAATACTTCATGAGTACGCCGAATACATAATAGGCAGAATGGGTGTGCCGTACCGGCAGCGGAGCATATCGATAATAAGCGTCATACTCGATGCGCCCCAGGATAAAATAAGCGCCCTTTCCGGTCGGCTCGGGAATATACCCGGCGTAAACAGTAAGGTGCAGTATACCAAAGCATAGCTCTTTCCGGTCGGATACGATCCTCGCAGTCAGATACAGGACCGCAGTGCGATCCTGTTTTACATATAAATAATTATAGCACATTCCGGCGGGATTTACAAGAGGTTTGAAATAAAAAACTCGTAAACCTTTCGGTCTACGAGTGATTTTGGTGCGAGGGACCGGACTTGAACCGGCACGGTTAAACCACACGCCCCTCAAACGTGCGCGTCTGCCTATTCCGCCACCCTCGCATTTAAGCTTTCTGTAAGACATCCTCGCGTCTCACAACAATAAATATTATAGCAGAAGCTGACTAGTTTGTCAACACTTTTTTTGAATTTTTTTTGGATCTCTTTACGTTTAGAACTTTTTCACAGCATTGAATTTACATAAATCTGATGTATGTGTGCAGTTGGCACAATGGAGTGAGTGAGCCAGCTGCGGTTTAAGTATAAATTGTTCAAGTATGGAAAAAAGACTTGACCTGATAAAAACATGGGAGTATAATATATTCATATGAGATCTTAATGCGGAGCAGCGCTTCGCGCAAAGTTATTGATCCCGGAACGGAGGATGAGCATGGATATATTAGAAGCGGCGGCAAAGCGCAATTCCGTAAGGAACTATATCGATAAAGCTATAGACCCGGAAGCTGAGAGTGCGCTCAGAGCCGAAATAGAGCAGTGTAACAGTGAAAGCGGGCTTAATATCCGTCTTGTGACTGATGAGCCGCGCGCGTTCAAAGGGCTGATGGCTCATTACGGCAAATTCAGCGGTGTGAAAAATTATATTGTAATGGCAGGAGCAAGGGATGATGTTAAGGACGAGAAAATAGGCTATT
>CALXZP010000048.1 GCA_944393255.1 uncultured Clostridia bacterium
TCCATGTTTTCGGTGAAGTCGTTATAGCCCTGCGGATTTGTGTCTGATCCGGTCTGTGCGTTTTCATTATCCGGCTGCTCCTTGAATATTTTAAAAGACATGGTCTTATCCCATGCGGCTTTTTTCAGTTTATCAAGATCCATTACATATCCTCATTCATTCAGGTTTTTTTGGATTGATGATAATGATCTCTTCGTCATCATCCTCATCATCATAGCTGTCCGCGCCATCCTCAGCTGCGTCGTCGTATTCGCCGTCCTCATCGTCGTTATCGTATGCCTCATCATTCGCAAGATGTGAACCGCATTTAATGCAGTAGTCGGCTTCGGTCGGATTGAAAGCGCCGCATTCCGGACATTTAAGCGAGTTTTTCAGCTCAGCGAGCTTTTCTGTAAGAACAGCTACCTCGTCCATAAGCTTATCGACCTGCTCAAACGAGGAAAGAAAGCTCTCGTCGTATTCTGTACCGTCAAGATATTTTTCATACATAGTTTTGCCTATCTCGGTATAGATATCCTTCAGATTGTTCTGAGTTTCATTGAGTGAAAAATTAAGCTTTGTGTATGTTATCGCATTGGTCGTGCGCTTTGCTACTTCTTTGGCAATACGCCCGGCGCCGTCCTTTGCTTTATAGGCTCCGCCTTTTAATTTGTCAAAAAATTCATCCATGATAAATACCTCCTTATAAGGGAATATGCGCTGCCGTGACGCATCTAAATATGTGCCCAGGGCAGAGCTGTCTTAAATTCTATTAATAGTATACCACAGATTTGTGAATAACGCTACAGTTTTCAGTGAATTTGATCATGTTTCAGCAAGTTATACAAAAACAACTTGCAAAATTTGTGCAACTAAGTCGAAATACGCAGCATAAAAATCGGGGCTGAAAACAGCAAGCTGCATACAGCCCCGATAGCAAAACATGTTATCTTATAATTCTTACCGCAATTACCGAATCAAGCGATTCAAGCTGCTTTGCAGTCTCTTCCGAAACCGTATGGTCGGTGTTCATTATCGTGTAAGCATAGTCGCCCTTTGATTTATTGATCATATCTGCTATATTTACATCCTTGAGGATATCCGTAAATTTAGCTATAACATTCGGTATGTTTTTATGGATGACCGTGATCCTTCCGAGCTTGTCGTCAGGCAGCGAGCAGTTCGGGAAGTTGACCGAATTGGTTATATTTCCGTTCTCAAGGAAATCCTTGATCTCGTCGGCTGCCATTTTCGCGCAGTTATCCTCAGATTCCTCAGTCGATGCGCCCAGATGGGGGATAGCTATTATACCCGGCTGGCCGATAGTTTCGGAGTCCGGAAAATCCACCACATACTTTTTCACCTTGCCGGAAGAGAGAGCTTCCTTGATATCATCGTTGTTAACAAGTCCGCCGCGTGCGAAATTAAGTATCACAACGCCGTCCTTCATTAACGCGATAGTGTCCTTGTTGATAGTATTTTTTGTGGACTCAAGCAGCGGTACGTGGATAGTGATGTAATCGGATCCCTTGTATACATCGGCGGGATCGTTAACGCACTTAACGTGTCTGTTGAGCTGCAATGCGTTCCCAACGCTGAGATAAGGATCGTAGCCGATAACGTCCATACCGAGCGACACTGCCGCATTTGCCACGAGAATACCGATAGCCCCGAGACCTATTATACCGAGAGTCTTTCCCTTGATCTCACAGCCTGCAAAATTGGATTTTCCTTTTTCGACCTGCTTTGCCGTGTCGTCGCCCGTGAGAGTATTCGCCCATATGCTTCCGCCTATGATATCGCGCGACGCTATAAGCATACCCGCGATGACAAGTTCTTTAACGGCGTTAGCGTTTGCGCCCGGAGTATTGAATACCACGATGCCATTTTCCGTACATTTGTCGATGGGGATATTGTTCGTTCCGGCTCCGGCGCGCGCTACAGCCTTAAGCGATGCGGGAAGCTCCATGTCATGCATTTTGTAGCTTCTTAGGATGATGCCGTCAACGTCTGACGATACATCGTCCGTTACGGAATAATTATCGCCGAGACGTTCCAGGCCGCATGCCGCTATCTTATTTAAAGTTAAAATGTTATACATTATGATATTGCTCCTTTGTGATCTATTTTCTCAGGCATTTTCCTGTTCAAACTTCTTCATGAATTCAATAAGAGCCTCAACGCCTTCAACGGGCATAGCATTGTATATAGAAGCTCTCATGCCTCCTACGGTCCTGTGCCCCTTGAGGTTCACAAGTCCCGCTTCCTTTGCTTCTTTGACGAATTTTGCGTCGAGCTCGTCGCTGCCGGTCACGAACGGAACGTTCATGAGCGAACGGTCTTCTTTTGCGACTGTTCCCTTAAAGAGCTTTGACGAATCAAGATAATCATAGAGGAGCTTTGCTTTCGCCTCGTTTATCTTCTGAAGCTCGGCTATGCCTCCCTTTGACTTGATCCATTCAAGAACGAGCTTGAATATATAAATGCCGTATGTAGGCGGAGTGTTGTAAAGCGACTCTGCGTCGGCATGTGTCTTGTAGGTGAGCATTGTGGGCGTACCCGGCTGCGGATCTCCCAGAAGATCCTCTCTCGCTATAACGAGCACAACTCCCGCGGGGCCCAAATTCTTCTGAGCGCCGGCAAACAGCAGACCGAATTTTGAAACGTCTATCACCTCGGACATAGCGCATGATGAAATATCGGCAACGAGCGTAGCCTCTGTTTTGGGAAGCTCCGTAAAGCGTGTGCCGTATATGGTGTTATTATAGCAGATATAGCAATAATCAACGTCATCCTTAGAGGAATACGCGCCCGCGTCAGGCTTCGGAATATAAGAGAAGGTCTTATCCGCCGAGGAAGCGACCTTGTTCACCTTTACATATTTTTCAGCCTCAGCCGCGGCTTTTTTAGCCCACTGACCGGTGATGAGATAGTCGGCAGCCTTGCACTTTATGCCGAGATTCATGGGAACCATGGCAAACTGGGTCGAGCCGCCGCCCTGAAGGAACATTACCTTATAATTATCGGGAACGTTCATAAGCTCTCTTACAAGCTTTTCAGCGCTCTTGATGATATCGTCGAAATCCTTTGAACGATGGCTCATCTCCATAACGGACATACCGCTTGTACCGTACTCAAGCATTTCCTCCTGAGCCTTTTTTAGCACTTCTTCGGGCAGCATCGAAGGACCCGCCGAAAAATTGTATACTCTACTCATATTATGATAACCTCCGTATTCTCAGCCGGGCAGCCGCAGAAGCTTTTGCTTTGCAGCCGTTCGGTTTGATTAGTTTATAAATTATATTATACACCTTTTAGTCCCCATAAGTCAATAGTTTCTGATGAAAAACCAGTATATTTTAGGATAAAAAACACAATATTTTGCGTTTTTTGCAGATACGGAGCACTATTCAGCTTCACCGGAGGCGAGAGGGAGCAGTCCGTCCGCAACAGCGTCGGCTATTGCGTATGCTATCTTTGCCTGGTATTCGTCTGTATTAAGCAGTTTTTCTTCTGCGGGATTGCTTATGAAGCCGCATTCGACAAGAACGGACGGCGGGATGGGATCCTTCATCAAAAACAGTGATTCCGACGCTGTTTTTACAGCGTGTGTTTTTGAACCGGTAACGGCTGCGATCCTATCCTGTATCGCGGCTGCCGCCGCTTCCGCTTCCGGATGATTTCTTGAATAAAATACGTGCAGCCCGCTTGAGGAAGGATCGGAAAAGGAGTTCATGTGTATGGATATGAACAGATCCGCGCCGCTGTTGTTTATTATGTCGAGACGGTTATGCATATCCGAGACCTTTTTCTGACGTATGGTAGCGGACTCATCGTCATATATCCCGGAATCTCCTGTTCGGGTGAGCACGACCTCTGCTCCGCGGCCTTCAAGTATCTCCTGAAGCTTAAGAACTATGGCAAGATTTATGTCTTTCTCCAAGGTGCCCGAAACGCCGACGGCCCCGCCATCCGGAGCGCCGTGCCCGGCGTCAAGTGCAATTTTTACGTGCTTGCCGCTGGCTGAATTGCTGAACGACGGCGCCGCTCTGAGATTTGTCAGAAACAGCGCCGTCGTAACACCAAGTAAAATAATTAGGAGGAAAAACAATGAATCAGATGCTTTCGGTTTCATATCATATACCCTTTCATTAAAGATATATAAATATACTATGCAAATGCCGGATCGAAAATTTCATACAGCAAGGACAAATTTCTGTTTTAAAACAAGTAATATGCAGCCGCGCAGTATGTTATAGGTTGCAGAAATAAACAGACCGTCGTCCTTATATAATTGTGAAAAAAAAAAAAAAAAGTTAGTCACAGAAAAAAATAAAAAAAAAGCTCTTGACATCATTTTGTTCGGGTGCTATAATAATCTCGTTGATTGGACAAGGGAGTTCATGATGTTTTGCATCGTGGACTCCTTATTTTTTTCGCTGAAAGCAGTATTGCTTTGCAGCGCTGATAAGCTTATCGTCGCACGGCGGCTCAACAGATCCATATTTGTTTTAGGAGGAGTTTATTATGATTGACACTGGCAATACAGGCTTTGTGCTGTTATGCGCAGCCTTTGTATTTTTCATGACGCCCGGACTTTCGCTGTTCTACGGAGGTCTCGTAAGGAGAAAGAATGTTGTAAACACTATGATGTCTTCGGTTTTCCTGATAGGAGTATCGATAGTGCTGTGGGTACTGTTCGGTTATTCGCTTTCCTTCAGCGGAAACATCGGCGGGATAATCGGAAACCTTGACTGGTTCGGCATGAACGGCGTTGGTATGGAACCGGGACCGTATGCCGATTCGATCCCTAATCTGGCGTTTGCATGCTTTCAGATGATGTTTGCTATCATCACGCCCGCGCTTATAACGGGTGCAACGGCAGGCAGGATGAAGTTCAAGGCGCAGTTCATCTTTATGATCCTTTGGTCGTTTATCGTATATTATCCGATGGCGCATATGGTATGGGGTCAGGACGGATTTCTCGGAACAGGCTTCCTTCATTCGGTGGACTTTGCGGGCGGCAACGTTGTACATATAAGCTCAGGTGTGAGTGCGCTCGTGCTTTGTATCATACTCGGAAAGAGAGAGGGATATGAGAAGCAGTCATACAGGACGCACAATATCCCTATGGTCGCATTCGGCGCAGCTGTGCTGCTTTTCGGCTGGTTCGGATTTAATGCAGGAAGCGCGCTGGCTGCGGACGGTCTTGCAGCTCACGCGTTCATGACTACCGCCGCTTCATGCGCAGCCGCTATAGTTACATGGATGCTTATGGACGTTATCATATCCGGCAAGCCGACGCTTATAGGAGCGGCTACAGGTATGGTAGCGGGTCTTGTAGCCATAACTCCGGGTGCGGGCTTTGTTCCCGTATGGTCTGCGGTAATTATAGGAGCGTTAGTTTCGCCGCTGTGCTATGTTATGATCTCGTTTGCAAAGAAAAAGTTTGGATATGACGACGCTCTTGACGCATTCGGATGTCACGGTATCGGAGGAATGTGGGGCGGTATCGCAACAGGCTTGTTCGGTCTCAGTTCGATAAACAGCGTAGCCGAGTGGGACGGTCTTGTGTTCGGCGACTGGCATTTGTTCGCCGCGCAGGTCTTGAGTATCGTGATAACGATAGCCGTTGCGATCGTAGGAACTCTCATTTGCGTAGCGATAACAAGGCTCTTCACGCCGCTCAGAGTATCACAGAGAGAGGAGCGCGTCGGTCTTGATATATCGGAGCACAATGAGACCGCATACCCGTCGTTTAACGGTCTTGACTGATCAGGAGGAGGTCGATTATAAATGATAAAGATAGAAGCTATAGTAAGAGAAGACCGGTTTGAGGATGTCAAGCAGGCTCTTCAGGATATCAATGTTCACGGTATAACCGTATACCAAGTCATGGGCTGCGGTACGCAGAAGGGATATACGGAATACGTCCGCGGTCAGAAGGTGGATATAACGATGCTGCCGAAGATCAAGTTTGAGATAGTTGTGTCCACGGACGCATGGGCGGAGAAAACAATGGACGCCATCCAAAAGGCGGCATATACCGGTATGCCGGGCGATGGAAAGATATTTGCATATAAGCTTGACAACGCTATGAGGATAAGAACGAGAGAGACCGGTCCGGAGGCTATCCAGCCGCGCGACTGATCTTACGCATAAAACAAAGCCCGGGACTTCTAATGTGAAGCCCGGGCTTTGTTAATGTGTTCTTTTATTTTTCGTAAGTTCCGATATTATAAGACCCGCAAGCGTAAGAGCAGTACCCGATGCCAGTGCGGGAGTGAACGGTTCATTTAAAACCGCCCCTGAGGCTATTACCGTTATAACAGGAACGGCATATATGTAAACGCTGGTCTTTACGGCTCCGAGCTTTGTTACGGCAGTATTCCATGTGACAAAGCACAGAGCTGAAGCTCCCGCTCCGAGATACAGTATATTTAAAATATTTTCGGGCTGCATGAATGCCTCGGCTGATAAGCTGCTGCCGGAGAAGAACAAGGCGGGAAGCATGAATATAATGCCGTATAAGAAGGTACGGCGCGTAGTTAGGATCACAGGCTGCTCAAGCTCGCTTATCTTTTTTGTGAGAACGGAATACACCGCCCATACTGCGGCCGCCGCAAGCGCAAGGATATCGCCGAGTGGATTGAGTTCAGGGGCGGAAGCGCCGTCAAAGCTTATTATTGCGATGCCTGCGCCGGCGGCGGCAAACCCGATAAAAAATCCCGGTGAAAGAGCTTCATTTTTTGTTATGAAATGCGATATCAAGGCGGTAAACAGGGGCGCGGCCGATACGATAACGCCTACATTTGATGCGGTCGAATATACAAGTGCGATGTTTTCGAGCAGGTAATAAAGCGTTATACCGCAAAGTCCCGCGGCTGCGAACAGCAGCTCATGTTTGATATTATTTGTTTTGAGGCGTTTCGGACATACTGCCAGCAGGACTGTAAAGCCTATCAGAAATCTGATAAAAAGAATATCCACAGGAGTGAAGCTTCGGAGAAGCACCTTTGTAGATACAAAAGTGGTTCCCCATATAACTATAGTAACGGCGGCTGCCGAATGTCCTTTTATTTGTTCGTAGTTTTTCATGATTTGCAGTGCTGTCTCCTTTCGGCGGCTGTCAGTCTTGCCGCTCATTGAATATTCGCCTGTATACCGAAGGCGTAAAGCCGGTATGAGCCTTGAAAGAGTGCGTGAAGTGGCTCTGGTCGGCAAACCCGGAAGCCGCTGCGGCGTCTGCGGGGGAGTATCCTTTCTCCAGCAGTCTCTGCGCATTGCAGAGCCGGATATTTTTTAAATATCGGCAGGGACTTATGCCCTTGACCGCGGCAAATTCCCTGATAAGCGACGCTCTGCTCATAAAAACAGCGCCGCATATCTGTTTAAGAGATATATTTTCGGAAAAATGTGCTTCTATATAACGGCAGGCAGCCTCCGCTGCCGTATCGTATGTCCGTGTGCCGTCAGTATCGCCTCGGCCGTATTCTGACAACAACGCCTCTGTCAGCCCTGAGAGAAGCTCTCGTTTATGTACTGCCGCAGTGTTTTGTATGACTGCGCGGCACAGCTGTCCGGCGGCATTATATATTGCTCTGCTATTTGTGATCGGTTCGGAAAAGCGTATAAGTCCGGCGGGAAAACACGGAGTTCTTTCGGGAGATATATTGAGTGCCATATAGCTCATCGGTCTGCTGCCGGTGCTGCCGGTACAGATGCAGGAATGTATATCACCCGGCTCCAGGAGCATAACATCGCCGCTTTTTAAAGCGTATTCATGACCGCGGTGCATGAGGCGGCGTTCCCCGCATATCATCAGACCTATTACGTAATAAGGGTGAAAATGAGGGGAGAACTCCTTGTCCGTTCCCGAGAATTCATATGCGTCTATGCCTGTGCACGTATCATGACAGATCTGTGTGCTTATCAAACCAATTCCTCCGATCCTATGATAAATGTTTTATATATTATAGACCAAAACCGAGCTGAAAATCTTGTAAAATATGCTCAAAATCAAAGATGCGCGGTTCAGAGCCGCGCACCTTTGAAACAGATACGGATTATTAAAGATTATTCTTGAGAAAATCTTCAAGAGTCGCAGCCGCAGCGTCCTCGTCAGCGCCCTCGGCAGCTACTTCGATAACGTGACCCTGCTTAGCGCCGAGCCCCATCACGCCGAATATCTTCTTTGCGTCAACCGTTTTGCCGTCTTTTGAGATCGTAATCTTTGACTCAAAAGCTTTAGCCGCTTTAACGAATTCGCCGGCGGGTCTTGCATGGATACCTTCCGGATCTGTTATTGTGTAGGAAAACTGTTTCATTTCTGAAAACCCCTTTCATTTAAAATATTTAATATAATTATTTAATTATAAACTTTATCCATTATGCTTTCTTTTTCTTTATAAGCCCGAGAATTACGGCTGAAAGCACAGTGCCTGCTGCCAGAGCTACCAGATAAAGAACCGGGTGCTCGACAACGGGGAATACGAATATACCGCCGTGCGGAGCCATGAGCGTACAGCCGAATACAGCCGAAAGCGCGCCGGCCAGAGCAGAGCCTACGATACATGAAGGGATAACTCTGAGCGGATCAGAGGCGGCGAATGGGATAGCTCCCTCTGTTATAAATCCAAGACCCATAACGAAGTTTGTGGGGCCTGATTTCCTCTCCTCGGCAGTATACTTGCTCTTGAAAAGTATCGTTGAAAGAGCTATAGCGCACGGAGGCACCATACCGCCTATCATAACGGCAGCCATAATATAATAGTTTCCGGCAGCTATCGAAGCCGTGCCGAACACATATGCCGCCTTGTTTATTGGGCCGCCCATATCAACCGCCATCATGCCTGCAACTATTATCCCCACTATAATCTTGCTTGACTCTCCGAGACCGTTGAGCGAGGTGTTCATCCATACGTTCAGCAAGCCGACCGGAGGCTCAACAATATAGGTCATGAAAAGACCTATTATGAATACTCCGAATACAGGATAGAGCAGAACAGGCTTGATACCGTCGAGCGCCTTGGGAAGACCTGCAAAGACCTTTTTAAGGAGAACAACTATATAACCTGCGGCAAAACCGGCAACGAGCGCGCCCAAAAATCCTGAGGTACCGTTGGCTGCGATAAGTCCGCCTACAAATCCGGGAGCCAGACCCGGCCGATCCGCTATACTCATTGAAATATATCCTGCAAGTACGGGCAGCATAAGACTGAACGCCAGATCGCCTATAGACTTGAACATTGCCGCAGCAGCAGTTATCGTACCGAAGTTGGCTCTTTCAGCTTCCGGAAGACTGTTCATATCGACGGACAAGCCGTCTATCAGGAATGCTATGGCTATGAGTATGCCGCCGCCTACAACGAACGGGAGCATATGCGAAACACCGTTCATCAGCTGAGTGTATACCTTATGCCAGAAGCTGCCTCCGCCGCTGCCGCCGCTTTCCTCGGCAGTGTCTCCGGAGCTGTGATAAACGGGAGCATCGCCGTCAATAGCGCGTTTCACGAGCATATCGGCCTTGCTTATGCCGTCCGATACCTGGCATTCGATGACCTTCTTGCCGTTGAACCGGCTCATCGGTACTTTCGTATCCGCAGCTATGATAACGAGATCCGCCGCGGCGATCTCTTCATTCGTCAGTATATTTTTAGCCCCTCCCGAGCCGCGTGTTTCGACCTTTATAGAGCAGCCGTTTGCCTCAGCCGCCTTTTCAAGAGCTTCCGCGGCCATATAGGTATGCGCGATACCCGTGGGACAGCCTGTAACGGCAACGATATTGCATTTCGCATTTTCTGCCTCTGTTCCGTAGCTGTCAAGCGATGCGGTACTGTCTGCGGCGTCTATGATCTCCAGAAATTCATCAACCGATTTTGCGTTTCTCAGCTTATCGGCGAATGAATCGTCCATAAGCAGTACGGACAGCTTACTGAGCACGTCAAGATGGATATTGTTTTTTGTGTTCGGAGCCGCAATAAGAAACATCAGCGTTACTTTCTCATCATCGAGGGACTCAAAATCAACTCCGCCGCGTATTACCATGGCCGCAAGTCCGGGCGACTTTACAGCGCCGCATTTTCCGTGCGGTATGGCTATGCCTTCGCCGGTTCCGGTAGTCCCTTCTTTTTCGCGGGCGAATACCTTTTCCGCGTATGCCTGCCTGTCGGATATCCTGCCGCTTTTACACATAAGATCGATGATCTTGTTAAGGGCTTCCTCTTTGGAAGCAGCCGTTCCGTTGATGTCAATGGATCGGCGATCCAATAAATCGGTTATTCTCATGATTGACCTCCTTTGATTTTGGTAAGCTTAGTGTGAAAGATGTTTTCACAGCCGCTTGTGTCTTTAATATATGAGCTGAATTTTTTATCCGAGCTGTTTATATACCGCTTCGATCTCATTTCTTGTCGCCAGATCCTCCGAGAACGCGCTTGCGCTTCCAGACGCTAAGCCCATTTTAAAAGCGTGCTCCGCGCTGCGGCTTTCATGCCATCCGGCAATAAAGCCTGCTACCATCGAATCTCCTGCGCCGACCGAGTTTTTAACAGTCCCTTTGGGAGCGGGGCTTTTTATGACCTCGCCGTTTTCGGTAACAAGCACTGCGCCTTCGCCCGCCATGGAAACAAGAACGTTTCGCGCGCCTTTTTCAACCAGCTTTTCGGCGTACGGAACGACCTCGTCGCGGGTCGTAAGAGTGACTCCGAATATCTCGCCAAGCTCATGATTATTCGGCTTGATCAGGAAAGGCCGGTATTGAAGAACGTTCATTAAAAGATCGCGTGTTGCGTCTACAACGCACATAACATCCTTTTCGGTCAGGCGTTTAAGAATATCGCTGTAAAGAGAATTTGGCAGGGAAGGGGGGATAGAGCCGGCAAGCACGAGCGTATCGCCGCTTTTCAGTTTTTCAAGCTTATCCATAAGGATATCAAGAGATACCGGATCTATATCGGGGCCGGCCGCGTTTATCTCCGTTTCCTTATCAGCCTTGATCTTTACATTGATCCTTGAAAACCCTGTTTTTAGAGTTATAAAATCGCTTTTACAGCCTTTTTCCCTGAACATCCTTTCGATCTCTGCGCCGGTAAAGCCTGCAATAAACCCGAGCGCGGTGTTGTCGATGTTCAAATTGGTGAGAATTGCTGATACATTCAATCCCTTGCCGCCCGGAAGGAGCTGTTCAAAGTATGAACGGTTCGTCATACCCGGCTCAAGATCTTTTACGCCGAGTGCATAATCCAGCGCGGGATTGAAGGTCACAGTATATATCATAAGGCATTCCTCCTTGATAGTTATTCGTTTCAGGCTATAATAATATTGCGGCAATCGGAATATCCTTCGTCCGCTCTGTCCGTTATCAGCGCTGCACTTTTGAAATCCGCAAAAGTGACCGGACTTATCGTGCCGAATTTTGAGCTGTCCGCCACAATGTATTTTTTCTTGCAGTGCGCCATTGATATCCTTTTTACCTCCGCTTCCTCGTGATCGGGGGTGGTGAAGCCTGTTTTTCTGTGTATGCCGTTCGATCCCCAGAAGCCGACGGTAAAATTATATCTGCTTATAAAATCGACCGCCGTACTGCCTATGACCGCTTCGGTAACGCGCTTGAGCCTGCCGCCCACCATGTATACTTCAAATCCGCTGTGCGCGAGCTTTCGGGCGTGAGACACTGCGTTTGTAACGTATACAGCGTTCTTTTCCGAAAGCTGTTCCACTATATATTCAGTGGTCGTTCCCGCGTCGATATAAACAAGATCACTGCTGTGCACGAGTGAAGCTGCGCAGCGTGCTATGCGTTTTTTTTCTTCCGGAAAAAGAATCTTGCGGTTTATTATCTCGTCGTCGTGCGCCTTAACGGTTATCGCCAGAGCGCCTCCGTGCACTTTTATCAAGTCTCCGCGCGTGTCAAGGGAAGAAAGGTCGCGGCGGATAGTGGATTCCGAGACAGAAAGAGCTTCCATCAAATCCTGTACCGTAACGCTTTTTCTTTTGTTGACAATGTTTATGATCTTCTCAAAGCGTTCTTCAACAAGCATACGCATCCTCCTCTCCGCAGTCGTGCACCGTAATGCATGCGTCAATGCCGTTTCATGACCGTTTAACTTTATGATAATATAATAGCACCAATATCGGTCAAAGTCAATCATATTCATTCACAAATAAAAAATATTTTTTTGTATATTATGCACAATAATATGTGAATTTATTTATTTGTATGCGATTATATATACATGTGACAATTATTTTGCGGCTGGTTATTGAAGTTTTTTGCCGAGAATATGAAAAATAAATCAAATAACGTCAAATACATGAATAAGCTCTGCAAATTTAAAGCGTATTTGTGATAGAAAACAAAAAAACAAACGCAGGGAACGGTTTGTTTCCTGCGTCTGTGATATGAACTGTTACTATCAATACATTCCGCCCATTGAAGGATCCATAGGCGCTGCTGCGGGAGCCGGGGGCTCCGGTTTATCGGCAACTACACTCTCTGTGGTGAGAACCATAGAAGCTACCGACGCAGCATTCTGGAGCGCGCTCCTTGTTACCTTTACAGGGTCAACTATGCCCATTGCTATCATATCGCCGTAAACGCCTGTCAAAGCGTTATAGCCTTCGCCGGCCGGGCATGCCTTGACTTTGTCAACGATAACGGCGCCCTCAAGACCTGCATTCTTAGCTATCTGCCATGCCGGCTCCTCAAGAGCCTTAAGAACTATCTGAACGCCTGTTTTTTCATCGCCTTCGGTCTCGTCAAGAAGCGCGGCTACCTTCGGGATAACATCTATATAGCTTGTGCCGCCGCCTGCAATTATGCCTTCCTCAACAGCAGCCTTTGTAGCAGCCAAAGCGTCTTCGATCCTGAGCTTCATTTCCTTCATTTCGGTTTCTGTAGCAGCGCCGACTCTTATCACTGCAACGCCGCCCGCAAGCTTTGCAAGACGCTCCTGGAGCTTTTCTCTGTCAAAGTCAGATGTAGAATTTTCTATCTCGTTTTTGATAACCTTAATCCTGTCTTCTATCTCGGTCTTATCTCCGGCGCCGTCAACTATGATGGTGAGCTCCTTGGAGATCTTGACCTGTTTAGCGCTTCCGAGCTGTGATATCTGCGCATCCTTGAGTTCAAGACCTATCTCTTCCGAGATCACCTGTCCGCCTGTGAGTATCGCTATATCCTGGAGCATAGCCTTGCGTCTGTCGCCGAAGCCCGGAGCCTTTACGGGAACGCATGTAAATGTACCTCTGAGCTTGTTGAGTATGAGTGTAGAAAGCGCTTCGCCCTCAACATCCTCAGCAATTATGACCATCTTCTTGCCGGACTGAACCACCTGCTCAAGAAGCGGGAGGATCTCCTGCACATTTGAGATCTTCTTATCTGTTATCAGGATATACGGATCGTCCAGAACAGCTTCCATCTTATCTGTGTCCGTTACCATGTAAGGCGTTATATAGCCTCTGTCAAACTGCATGCCCTCAACTATTTCCGAGTATGTTTCAGCTGTTTTTGACTCCTCAACTGTTATAACTCCGTCAGACGTTACCTTTTCCATAGCGTCTGCTATGAGTTCGCCGACTTCCTCGTTGGCAGCCGAAACGGATGCAACTCTTGCTATATCGTCTCTGCCCGAAACATTCTTTGCCGATGCGAGAAGATTTTCGACCGCAACGTCAACAGCCTTTTTGATGCCCTTTTTAACTATCATCGGATTGGCGCCTGCCGCAACGTTCTTAAGTCCTTCTCTAACGAGCGCCTGAGCAAGCAGGGTAGCGGTGGTAGTACCGTCTCCGGCAACGTCGTTGGTCTTTGTAGCTACTTCCTTAACGAGCTGAGCGCCCATGTTTTCAAAGCCGTCCTCAAGCTCGATCTCCTTAGCTATGGTAACGCCGTCGTTTGTTATGAGCGGAGCGCCGAACTTTTTGCCGAGAACAACGTTTCTGCCCTTCGGTCCGAGCGTGATCTTTACCGTATCAGCCAGCTTATTGATGCCATGCTCAAGCGCGTGTCTTGCGTCCTGTCCGTATTTAATATCCTTTGCCATAATTAACAATCTTCCTTTCTGAATATCTATTGAAGAAAAATAAACTCTGTTTTATCAGTCTATGACCTTTGCCAGAACGTCGCTCTGGCTGAGTATCCTGAATTCTTCGCCGTCGAGCTTGACCTCTGTGCCCGCATATTTTGAAGCGAGTACCTTGTCGCCGACTTCAAGCTCCATTTTGATCTCCTTGCCGTCAACCACGCCGCCCGGGCCTACTGCGATGACCTCGGCTACCTGCGGCTTTTCCTGAGCCTTTGATGAAAGGATGATACCGCTTTTGGTCGTTTCCTCAGCCTCAAGCATTTTAATAACAACTCTGTCTGCCAATGGTTTTATAGTCATAATATATTACCTCCTGTTTACGGTTTTAAGCCGCGTTATCAATAGTGCCGAAGCACTGTGCATCTGATCTTATAAACTCAGCAAGTTTTGTTAGCACTCACATCTATCGAGTGCTAACAATGATAATATAGTCTTTTCAGCGTTTTTTTTCAAGCCTCAGAAATTAAATATAATTTGATTATTTCTTTGATTTTCATTTATTTTTTGAATAAATCGTTATCTTTTGCAACTTAGGGCATATCATGCAATATTAACAGTTAGTTCATAAAAAGTATTTCTTTTCTGCAAAAAGCGCCGCAGCGGATCATGAAAGAAAATTTTCCATCATGCTCAGAGCTTCTTCGAGAGTATTAAAGAAAAGACCTTTTTTAAGAGTTTCAATGTCGCTTTTGGGAAACAGAGCTTCGCTTACCTGTTCGTTTGATACGAGCCTGCTTCCTCCGTTCTCATCAAGGTACATACGCAGCTCGCCGTCCTCCAATATAACTCTGTAGGAGGCGGACATTTCAGTCGGAGCGGGAGACGGCGTTGTTTCCGTCTCATCAGCGGAGGATGAGACGGATACGGGCGTGCTGAGCATGCCGTCTCCGTTTTCGAATCCTATCAAATAACCTGCTCCAAAAAAAAGAGCCGTTAAAAATACATATGACGCTGCGGTGAGAATATGCCTTGACGTTGGATCCTGCATTAGTTTTTTCATAAAGCGTTTCATTTTGCTTTTCCTCCTATAAAATATGGTATTTACATAAATTTTTACCGTTAATAAAAATTTCATACATAAAACTATTGAAAAAATCCGCAGATTGTTATATAATAGCTACGAGTATACATTTGATCGGGGTGATCGGGCGGCTGCCGTCCCGAATTCCCTGATAAAGATTTTAATAAAGAACATTAAAGGCAATAATATACATAAATGTTTGCGATCAGAAGGATACGGCCGGCGCTGACGCGTCGGTAGATCGGATAATAAGTAAATGATCGATCATTGAGGAGGAATGGGAGTGTCGGATTATAACAGAAACAACGGACGTTCGTCCGGAGACGATTTTGACTGGGAGAGCTTTGACAGAAAGACCTCGGATCAGCAGCAGGGAGGAAGCGCACCTCTCAGAAGAAGAAGGAACGGCTCGCATACGCGTCAGGCTAAATACACGCGTGAGGCTCAGACGAGACAGGCTCCGTCTTCAAGAAGCCAGGCTCAGCGCACTTCGGACAGACCGTCAAGAAAGAGAAAAAAGAAAAAACAGCTGACGGAGAAGCAGATACTTTTCAGAAAGCGGCTCAGGCTGACGATCTTTATCGCCGCAATGGTTTTCATTGTGGTATGCTCAGGGATGTTTGTGGGAATGTACGCGGCGGTATCGCGCGAGATAAAGGATATGAATATCAGAAATCTTGCGCTTAATTATTCATCGTTCATTTATTATACGGACAGCAGCGGCAACGAACAGGAGCTTGATAAGCTGAATTCGGATTCAAACCGGATCTGGGTCGAATCGGATAAGATATCGCAGTATTTCAAGGACGCTATAGTCTCTATCGAGGACGAGCGTTTTTACAGCCACCACGGAGTGGATGTGAAAAGAACTCTGGGCGCTACCGTAGGCTTTATAGGTTCAAAGCTCGGACTGGGACAATCCAGCTACGGAGGCTCTACTATAACGCAGCAGGTAATAAAGAATATTACAAACGAGGACGAGATAACGCCTACGCGTAAGATCAAGGAGATGATGCGCGCCATTGCGCTTGAAAATCAGCTTTCCAAAGATGAGATACTCACAATGTATTGCAATATAGTCTATTTCGGAAACAACTGTAACGGTGTGGAGGCGGCTGCAAGAACATATTTCAATAAATCCGCAGCGGAGCTCAATCTGCAGGAGGCGGCGTCCATAGCCGGTATCACACAGTATCCTTCCGAATATGAACCGCTGGCTCATCCGGAAAACAATATAAAGAGAAGAAACGTTATACTTGCAAAAATGCAGGAGCTTGGGAAGATAAGCGATCAGGAATACACGGTAGCATCGGCGGCAAGCCTTGAGACCAGCAATGCGTATATCAAGGCGCAGTCGAAAGCCACGTCCTATTTCGTCGATCAGGTTGTCAACGACGTTATAAGCGATCTGATAAAACAGAAGGGCTATTCCGAGGATTTTGCCACGCAGCAGTTATACAACGGCGGACTTAAGATATATGCTACAGTGGATATCAACGTCCAGTCCATAATTGAAGATGTTTTTGAAGATACCGACAATTTCCCAAGCGGCGAGGGACTGCAGGCCGCAATGGTAGTGCTCGATCCGTATACAGGTCAGGTAAAAGGGCTTGTAGGCGGGCTTGGCGAAAAAACGGATATACGAGGCTGGAACAGAGCAACTCAGGCGGTGCGTCAGCCGGGTTCGGCATTGAAGCCGCTTGCCGTATACGGTCCGGCTGTGGACATGGGCAAGATAACCGAGGTGGATATAGTTACTGATGAAGAGATAACTATAGGCAGCGATAACTGGAAGCCTAAGAACTCCTACAGCGGATTTAAAGGCGATATGACGATAAAAGAGGCTGTGGCCCGTTCATCAAACATTCCCGCCGTAAAGGTGCTTGATATGATAGGCCTCTCAAATTCATACGGATATTTGCAGAACAAGTTCCACCTGTCAACTTTAGTTGAAGAGGATAAGAACTATTCATCGCTTTCGCTGGGAGGCTTGACGCACGGCGCTACGGTCAAGGAAATAGCTGCGGCATACGGCGTGTTTGTCAACAGCGGCAAGTATATAACGCCGTATACCTACACGAAGGTGCTGGATTCCGAGGGCAATACGATACTTGAGAATTATATAAACGAAACTCAGGCGCTCAGCGAATCGGCAGCATTTATAACGGCGGATCTTCTGTCCGGACCGATCAATTCATCATACGGAACGGCAACGCGGGCTAAGCTGAGCAGCGGGATGCCGGCGTACGGTAAAACAGGTACGACCGATAAGGACTTTGATAAGTGGTTCGTTGGCTTCACGCCGTATTATGTCGGCGCGGTATGGTTCGGCTTCAATAATCCTTCGTCTCTTTCCGAGGCGGGCATAAGCGGAAATCCGTGTGTAACGGCGTGGAAAATGGTCATGGATCAGATAAGCGAGAGTCAGTCATACAAGGAGCTCACGCCGCCTTCGTCAGTTGTGGAACGTGACGTATGCTCAATAAGCGGAAAGCTCGCGAACAGCGGCTGCGACAGCGTTGAGGCGTATTTCGTGGACGGTACAGAGCCGAAGAGCACCTGTACGAACCATTATGACAGACGGCAGTCCGACGGCTTCAAGACGGCGGAGCCGAGCAGAGGAACGTCAGCTTCGCAGGCGCCGTCGTCAGGCTCGTCGTCGGATGAGGACGAGACGTCCTCGGGCGGAGCTTCGTCCGGTACGGGCAGCGGCGGTAATTCCTCGTCATCTTCCGGAGGCGGGGCTTCGTCAGGCAGCGGTTCCTCGTCATCTTCCGGAGGTGAAAGCAGTTCATCTTCCGGAAGCGGCTCCTCCGGAAGCGGCAATTCGTCCGGAGGAGGTTCTGCATCATCGGGAGGCAGCTCTTCATCCTCGGGAGAGGGCTCGTCATCTCAGGGCGGTGAAGCTTCCGGCGGAGGAGCGTCGGGAGGAGGCGCGTCCTCAGGCGGAGGCGGAGAAAGCTCGGGCGGAGCTGCTTCGGACAGCTCGTCTTCCGGCTCGGATAATGTTCTTGATGTAGAATAAAGACTGATATTAAATCAAAAACATAAAGAAGGACCCGATCGAAAGCAAAAGGTCGGGTCTTTACTTGTACATAATACTCCGGGACGGAGTGTATTTATGTATATCAAACTAACAACGATCGGTGAGTGAAACAATGAAACTTTCAAAACTTTATGCTATAACAGACCGCAGCCTGATTAAGCAGTCGCTTGCGGAGGATATCGCCGCGGCAATACGCGGAGGCGCGGGCATGATACAGCTCAGAGAAAAAGATGTTACGGAGGAACAGTACAAGGCATACGCTGCCGAAGCGCTTGCGGTATGCCGCAGGCTCGGAGCTAAGCTCATCATAAATGATAATATTGCCGTTTGCGCCGCAGTCGGAGCCGACGGAGTTCATCTCGGTCAGGGCGACGAATCTCCGAAATATGCAAGACAGCTGCTGGGCAGCGGTGCCGTTATCGGAGTTACGGCAAAAACAACAGAGCAGGCAAAAAAAGCCGCGTCCGATGGAGCTGACTATATAGGCTCCGGAGCAGTATTCGGAACATCGACCAAGGCTGACGCAGTAAAAATGGGGATAGAAGAGCTTAAGGCTATAACTGCCGTGTCCGAACTGCCCGTATACGCCATAGGAGGTATAAACATAGATAATATCGGCGAACTCAATGGCAGCGGCATATACGGAGCAGCTGTCGTTTCGGGAATTTTCAGGGGCGATATAGAAAAAAATGCGGCGGAGCTGAGGAAGGCGGTGGAGCTGCTGTGAAAACCTTTTTGACCATAGCAGGCTCCGATCCGAGCGGCGGGGCAGGCATACAGGCGGATATAAAGACCGCGGCCGCATTCGGGCTGTACGCGATGGGTGCGGTCACTGCGCTTACCGTCCAGAATACGCTCGGAGTGCGGAAGGTCGCCCCGATAGACGCAGGCATTGTTTACGACCAAGCGGCGGCGGTTTTTGACGATATATTTCCGGACTGTGTAAAGATAGGGATGTGCTGCGATGAATACATTGTTTCGGCTATAGCTGAGCTGCTTGAGCGGTACCGTCCGAAAAATGTGGTCGTTGATACGATATTGCTGTCCACGAGCGGGAGCAGTCTTTTGAGCGAAAACGGAGCGGAGCTTATGAAAAAACGTCTTTTTCCTCTTGCGGATATAATAACCCCCAACGTTCCGGAGGCTGAAAGGCTCACCGGTATACATATCAGATCGGAGGAGGATATGGAGCGCGCCGCAGAATTTCTGTTTGAGCAATACGGCTGCGGAGTATTTTTAAAGGGCGGCCATCTTAACGGCTGCGACATATTCTATGACGGCAAGTTTTCAAGATACAGCCATAAGCTTATAGCAAGCCGAAACACGCACGGGACCGGCTGTACGCTTTCATCAGCGGCGGCCTGCCTTATGGCACAGGGGAAAACGGCGGCCGAAGCCGCACTTGGGGCAGCGGAATACGTAGTAGGCGCGATAAACAGCGGGATGGATCTGGGCGCGGGAAACGGTCCGCTTGACCATTTTTACAGTATCAGAGCAGGCACGGCGCGGCATTGAAGTGATTTTTATTAAAAAATTCATTTTCTCTTGACAAATCGTCCATATAAGATTATACTATATTAATGAGTGTTTAGTATAATAAATCATGAAATACGAATGCCGAACTGTTACAAGAGATAAGCAAAAGCATATCCGAGATCACGCCGCATCGTACCACGGCGCGGACGTTTTGTTTACACGGGAAGGATCCTTTACCTGTATCGGCAATGTAGAATATAAATGTAAAGGAGCAGCAATAATGCAATTGACAGGCGCACAGATCGTTATAGAGTGTATGAAGGAGCAGGGGGTAGATACCATCTTCGGCTATCCCGGCGGGGCAATATTGAATGTTTATGACGAGCTTTTTAAGCATTCGGATGAGATACGGCATATCCTCGTATCACATGAGCAGGGAGCGTCTCATGCCGCCGATGGATACGCGAGGGCTACGGGAAAGACGGGAGTTTGCTTTGCCACCTCAGGTCCGGGATCGACCAATCTCGTTACGGGGATCGCCACTGCCAATATAGACTCGATACCGGTTGTGGCAATAACGTGCAATGTGGGAACAGCGCTTTTGGGCAAGGACAGCTTTCAGGAAGTGGCGATATCCGAAGTGGTAAAGCCAATAACAAAGGCAAGCTATATAGTCATGGATGTAAAGGAGCTTGCGGATACCATAAGGGAGGCTTTCAGGATCGCGCAGAGCGGAAGGAAAGGGCCTGTCCTTATCGACATACCAAAGGATGTTACTGCAGATAAAGCCGAGTACGAGCCCAAAAATCCTGAAAAGCCGCAGCCTGTGACCGATACGATCGATAACTCTGCTATCGAAAGAGCGGCAAAGCTCATAGAAGGCTCAAAGAAACCGTATGTTTTCTGCGGCGGAGGCGTTATTTCGGCAGACGCTTCGCAGGAGCTCAGGGAACTTGTAAAGAAGATAGACGCGCCGGTATGCGATACGCTTATGGGCAAGGGCGCGTTCCCCGGAACAGACGATCACTACACCGGTATGCTCGGCATGCACGGTACAAAAGCATCTAATTTCGGCGTGAGCAGCTGCGATCTGCTGCTGGCGGTAGGCGTAAGGTTTTCGGACAGAGTGTATGGAAATGCAAAGAATTTTGCAAAGAATGCCAAAATAGTACATATTGAGATAGATAAAAACGAAATAGACAAGAATATAAAAACGGACGAGCATATAGTAGGCGATGCGAAAGAGATACTCAAGCGCCTCAATGCAGCTGTAGGCACGTATGACCATACGGAGTGGAGAAACGAACTTAGGGAAAAGATGGACAGATTTCCGCTTCGGTACAGGAGCGACGTGCTTTCCGGAGGCGGAGCGATAACCGAGATATACCGCCAGACAAAGGGCGACGCCGTGATCACTACAGAAGTAGGTCAGCACCAGATGTGGGCTGCGCAGTTTTATTACTACAGCGAGCCGAGACGGTTCATAACCTCGGGCGGACTCGGCACCATGGGCTACGGTCTCGGCGCGGCGATAGGCGCAAAAACAGCGTTTCCGGACAAGACGGTCGTAAACATAGCCGGAGACGGCGGCTTCCGCATGAATATGAATGAAATTGCGACCGCTGTAAGAAACAATGTACCGGTGATAGAGGTAATAATAGATAACCGTGTACTCGGTATGGTACGCCAGTGGCAGACGCTGTTTTATGAGGGAAGGTATTCGCATACCGTGCTTGAGGATCAGGTCGATTACGTCAAGCTCGCGGAAGCCATGGGAGCGGTCGGCATAAAGGCCGAAACGCCTGAGGAATTCAGCAGAGCGTTTAAGACCGCGCTTTCCCTGAACAAGGTGGCAGTCATAGACTGCCGTATAGATAAGGACGAAAACGTGTATCCCATGGTCGCGCCCGGAAATTCCATTTCGCAGGCGTTTGACGAGGAGGATATGAAGAATAACGGTTGATCGAAAAGGGGAATGGCGGCATTCCCCTTTTTCGGCACCTTGGAATAATTATCGGCGGCAGCTTGGCTGATGCAGCCGTGATAGTTTACCGCTGATGATAGGCGGATAAAGAAAGGATGAAGCGGATGATCAGGATATCAAATATAAAATACCCTATCACAGCGCCTGAAGAAGATTTAAAGGGATATATATCGCGCAGATATAAGATAAACGGGATAACCGATCTAAGAATAGTAAAGCAGTCTATAGACGCGCGGAGAAAGAACGATATACATTATGTTTATACGGTGGACATAAGCGCACCGTCGGAAAGCGGTGTATTGAAATGCGTAAAACATGCGTCACGGACTGTTTCGTCAAAATACAGTTTCCCGGAGGGGACGGTACCCGATAGACCTGTAGTCATCGCCGGATTCGGTCCTGCCGGGATGATGTGCGCATATGCGCTCGCAAAAAACGGGTGCAGGGTGATAGTCCTGGAGCGCGGAAAGCCTGTTGACGAGAGGATAAAGGATGTGGAGCTGATGCGCAAAAGCGGCGTGCTGGATCCGGAGTCGAACGTGCAGTTCGGAGAGGGCGGGGCCGGTACGTTTTCGGACGGCAAGCTCACGACCGGTATAAACGACGTGCGCATAGGGTATGTTCTTGAGGAATTCGCCGCGCACGGTGCGCCGGAGGATATACTTTATAAAGCGAAGCCGCATGTAGGAACGGACAGACTCGTAAATATGGTGAAAGCGTTCAGGGAGAGCATAACCGGTGCGGGCGGCGAGGTGAGATTTTCATCGAGACTTGATGATGTTATTATCAGAAACGGCCGGATAGCCGGAGTTAAGGTCAGCAGCGGCAGCGGTGAATATGTTATTGAGACCGATGCTTTGGTGCTTGCAACGGGACACAGTGCGCGTGATACTTTTGAGATGATACGAAGCGCCGGAGCAGATATGGAGCGTAAGGTGTTTGCCGTGGGCGCAAGGATAGAGCATAAGCAGGAATGGATCAGCCGCAGCCAGTACGGCGGAGCGTACAAGCTGCTGCCGGCAGCGGATTATAAGCTCGCTGTCAGAACACCCGGCGGAAGGAGCGCTTATACCTTCTGCATGTGTCCGGGCGGAGAGGTCATAGCGTCCGCGTCCGAGGAGGGCGGGGTAGTGACAAACGGCATGAGCGAATATGCGCGAAGCGGCGATAATGCGAACAGCGCGCTTCTGGTAAACGTCATGCCGGAGGATATACCCGGCAGCGACGTACTCGGAGGCATATCGTTTCAGCGGGAGATAGAGCGCAGGGCTTTTGCAATCTGCGGCGGATATTTTGCTCCGGCTCAGACGGCGGGCGATTTCCTTTATGGAAACGGCGCGGCACCGGAGCTTGAGCCGACATATAAACCGGGTATAAAATATTGCAGTCTTGATGAGGTTTTGCCTGATTTTGTCACACAGACCATACGCGAGGCTCTGCCGCTGCTCGACAAAAAGCTCTGCGGATTTGCGCGGGACGGAGCTGTTCTGACCGCGCCCGAAACGAGGTCTTCATCACCGGTGCGCATAATAAGAGACGATACGACAAGGCAGTCGAATATCGCGGGACTTTACCCGTGCGGTGAGGGCGCCGGGTATGCCGGAGGCATAATGACTGCGGCGGTAGACGGTATAAAAACAGCGGAAGCGGTAGTCGGCGCTCGCCGACATGGAGGCAGATGATGTACGGAAATATACTGCTGGTAGAAGATGACGAAAGCCTTGCAAGGGCGATAAGCTTAAAGCTGACGCATGAACATTATCATGTTTATACAGCAGATACAGTAAGTAAGGCGAGAAAGCTCATAGGAGAGGCGGATATGGCTTTGGTCATATGCGATATAGATCTTCCCGACGGGAGCGGTCTGGAGCTCTGCGCGGAGATAAGGAAGAAAAGCAGCGTTATGTTTCTGTTCCTGACAGCGCTCGATAATGAGAGCGACATAATAAGCGGTTACGGAGCCGGCGCTGATGATTATATAACCAAACCGTTTTCGATGTCCGTTCTGATATCAAAGATCAACGCGGTCATGAAACGCTGCTCTAACGGGAGCAGGATGGTGGTTTCCGGAGATATTGTCTATCTGCCCGGCGAGAACCGAACGCGCAAGAACGGCAAATATCTTTCGCTTACCGCAAATGAACAAAAGCTGCTTGCGTATTTTATGCAGAACCCGAAGATGATACTGTCGAAGAACCGGCTGCTTGAGGCGCTGTGGGACGTTGACGGCTGTTTCGTGGATGCAAACACGCTTGCGGTAAATATCCGCCGTCTGCGCGAAAAGATAGAGGACGATCCGTCGGATCCGAAATACATAAAAAATGTGCGCGGGCTCGGTTATATCTGGGAAAGGAATTGTACAAGAACATGAAACGTGCGGTCATAATATTTTCGGCGGCGGTGCTGTGCCTTACCGCCGCTTTTAACGTATTGTTCGGGATCGCTGCCGAAAAGGCGTTCAGAAGCGAAACAGATACGGTGTACAGATTGTGCGGGGCGTTTGCGGACGAGTACCCCGGAAGCGAAAAGAAGGCGGCTTCCGTTTTGGCGGGAGAAGATAACGGCTATACGGAAGCAGGCAGAGCCGCTTTGGCAAAGTACGGCTATGACGCGGAAAGAACTGCGTTTTCGGAGCAGAGGTACAGAGAGATCATCGTATTTGAGATCATATGTTCAGCCGCGCTGTCGGGTCTGATATTGCTGTGCGGCGCTTTATATATTAGAGCGGTCAGACGTGAGAGACGCAGGCAGGAGGATCTGATCGTGTCTATGCTTGATAAATGCATATCGGGCGGAGAGGAGCAGACTATGCTTGAAAACGCCGGTCTTATCGGAAACGATATGGTCTCCGACGAGCTTATTAAAGTATGCGGCGCGATGAAGCTGAAATCGGATACGCTCAGCGAGGAGCGCGACAACACAAAATCGCTGGTCACGGATATATCGCACCAGCTAAAAACGCCTCTGAGCGCATTAAAGAGCTGTTTTGCCGTATATAAGGAAGCAGACAGCATAGAGGAGCGCACGGAGTTTGTAAACAGATGCGAAGCTCAGATAGACAAGCTTGAAGCGCTCACAGCCTCGCTTATAAATATATCCAGGCTTGAAACGGGCATCATAACTCTGGAAGAGACGGAAACATCGGTTACAGATATACTTATACAGAGTATAAATTCTGTATATTACAAGGCTGCGGATAAAAATATAAATATCGTTACCGAGGAATTTGAAGACGTGACCGTGAACGCCGATAAAAAATGGACGGCCGAGGCGATAGCAAATATAATTGATAATGCTGTAAAATACAGTCCCGCAGGAACGGATATAAAACTGAGGGTCATAAAAATGTTCAGCTTCGTCAGGATAGAGATAGAGGACAGCGGAACGGGTATCCCCCGAAGCGAAAGGAACAGGGTGTTTGAACGATTCTACAGAGGAAACAGTGCAGATGTAAAAAAACAGGACGGAACGGGCGTAGGACTGTATCTTACGCGCAGACTGATAGAAAATCAAGGCGGGACGGTATCTGTACGCCCGGCAGCGGGCGGTGGAAGCATATTCGTTGTTCAGCTTATGCTGTAAGCCAAATGTAAGACTGTTTGTAAGCCAAATGTAAGAATAGAGCTGTATAATAAAAGTATAGAAACCGATAATGGAGGGATCAGGAAGATGAAAGCAATTCTTGAAGCAAAAAAACTATGCAAATATTACGGCTCGGGAGAAAATACGGTCAGAGCCGTGGACAATTTGGATCTTACGGTATACCATGGCGAATTTGTGGCTATAGTCGGTAAATCCGGCAGCGGAAAATCCACTCTGCTGCATCTGCTGGGAGGACTGGACGATCCGACCTCGGGCGATGTTATCATAGACGGGAAGAATATAGCCGGACTTTCGGACGAGCAGCTCGCTAAAATACGCAGAAGGAAGATAGGCTTTGTTTTTCAGTCGTATAACCTGGTGCCGTCGCTGAATGTGTGGGAAAATATAGTTCTTCCTCTCGGATTGGACGGACGCAAGCCGGATGAAAAATATGTTAAAGATATAATACGCACTCTCGGGCTTGAAAGCAAGGTGAAAAGCATGCCGAACACTCTTTCCGGCGGACAGCAGCAGCGCACGGCGATAGCGCGGGCGGCAGCGGCAAAACCGTCGATAATTTTGGCTGACGAGCCGACCGGTAATCTCGATACGAAAACGGGCGACGAGGTAATGGCTATGCTAAGGCTTTCGGCTAAGAAGTACGGGCAGACGCTTGTAGTTATCACTCATAACGAGGACATAGCGCAGACGGCCGACCGTACCGTGGTTATAGAAGACGGCAGGATAGCCGGCTGAGGGGGTGAGGTCGATGAAAATATTATCGCTGCTCGCCGCAGGACGTATAAAATATAACAAAAACAGAACGCTGCTCACAATGCTTGCTATAATGCTGACAACGACCCTGCTCGCAGGTCTCGTCACGAGTGCAGCGGCATTGTGGGATCAGCAGAAGCAGCAGGCGGAAGCGGAAACGAACCGTCATGCGGTATTTAAAGATCTGACCCTTGAACAGGCGGAAATACTAAAAAACCATATAGACGTCGAATCTATACAGATATTTGAGCTGTTTGCTTCGGTAGAGCATGAACGGATGAACGGATTTCTTACGTTTTCGTCCGGGCTGAAGGGCAGTATAACGAGCGGCGTCGGCAATCTGGCTGAAGGCCGGTTTGCGCAGCAGGCCGGAGAGATATGCGGCCCTCCGGATTTTTTTGAACGGATGGGCGTTGAACCGGCAATAGGCAGCGCTGTAACTATAGCCTTTCGCCCGTACGGAGAGGGGAAAATAGTTTCGCGGGATTTTGTGATCTGCGGTCTTGTTACTCAAAACGACATATCAAAGCTCGGCGAGATAAACGACAGCAGGATAGCGTACGGAGCCTCCGTTTCGGAAGAGCTTGTAAAGCAGTTCATACCGGACGGAGACCGGCGGGTAAATGCAAGCATAAGAGTTAACGGCGAGGATACATTGAATTATGACGAGATATGCGGACTTATAAACGATGTTGCCGCCGACATAGGCTGTCCTGAGACAGATGTTGATATAAACAAAGGCTATCTTATGACCGTAACGGAGCCCGGCGCTGAGATGACAGCCATAGTTTCGGCCGCAGCGGCAATAATAGTGCTGTTTTCAGGGATAGTGATATACAGCATATACTATGTGGGTGTGATAACGGATGTACAGGAGATAGGAAAGCTAAAGGCATTGGGAGCCTCAAAGCGGCAGATAAAGGGTATGCTGCTGCGCGAGGGCGCGCTTGCCTGCCTTATATCCGTCCCGGCCGGTCTTGCGCTTGGTTATCTCATACCATATACAGCATTCCCGATCGTAATGGACAATGTTTCGGCTGGTCTGCCGCAAATGTATGCAGCGTCTGTAGAGGAATACCATATGTTCTCGCTGCCTATGCTGCTTGCAGCCGCTGCGGTCGTTATGATAACCGTATACATATCGCTGCTCAAGCCCATGCGCATGGCGGCCGCAGTATCGCCCGTAGAGGCAATACGGTATACAGAGCCCGGAGAAAGAAGCAAGACAAGGCGAGGAAGAACGTGTATGAGCATATGGGGGCTTATTGCCGCAAATCTTGCAAGAAATAAAAAGAGAACCGCTGTAACGATGGTAACAATGGGATTGAGCTGTGTTTTGTTCATGTCGTTTGCGGGTATAATAAACAGTATGAGTCCCGAGGACATAGCAAGACGTGAAATAGACGAAGGCGAGTTCAGGATCGCAATAGATTATTCAAGCAATGATAAGGAATATCCTGAGAACAACCTGGATACCATACAGCAGAATAATCCTTTAAATAATGAATTGATCGATAGCATTCTCAGCATCGACGGCGTGAATGATGTTAAAACAAAACGCGGGGTGCTGATAAGCTCTGATTATGACTCGTCCGTATTCGAGGACGGGCGCCGTTCTGTGATGTCGTATTTTACAAAAGACGATGTTAAGCGTATTGAAAAGGAGCTGAAAGGGGGAGCTATAGATTATGAACGCATGGCGTCTGAAAACGGCGTGATATGTGCGAATGCGCAGTTTATGGATGAATACGGACTGGATATAGGAGATGTGATACCTCTTACTGTTCATGACGGTGAGGATGAGATAGGTTTGACTGTTACGATCGAGGCAAGCTATGAAAGCAGCGACGGACTGTTTCTCGTTCCGGAAGAGGTGTATGACGGTCTCGGTCTCCGTTCAAATACCGCAACGGATCTGTATATACACACTGACGCTGATAAATATGACGATATAAAGAATGCCCTAAAGGATATCGAATTATCGAACGAACGCTTTGTTCTGTATTCGATGGACGAAGAAATGCGCCTCGGCAGCGCCAGCGTAAGCATTGTAAAATACCCCATGTATATCATACTGATAATGATCGCCGTTATAGGGTTTATGAACCTTATAAATACGATGATAACGAGCATCGTAACAAGGAAACGGGAGATAGGCGTCCTCCAGGCTATAGGACTTTCAAACCGTCAGCTTTACCATATGCTTACGGGAGAAGGACTGTTTTTCAGCGCAGGTACGCTGCTTCTGTCCGTGACATTGGGTAATATACTTGGGTATACAATGTTTCTTGCCGCTAAAAGCAGCCATTTTATGAGCCTTTCGGAATATCATTACCCGGCTGCGGAAACAGCGATACTTGCCGCGGTACTGGTCATAGGTCAGCTTGCAGTAAGCCTGATAGCAAACAGGAGCATTCGCAGAGAAAGCATGATAGACAGGATAAGAAACACGTATTGAACGATCGCTGCCGCTTCGGTATTCCGTTCCGCTTACGTCGAGTTTGACGTAGCGCTGCTCAGGTTAAAATATTTATAAAATAATCCTTGACAAAACAATTCTGCGGTGGTATAATGATGACAACAAAGCAGAGATGCTTTAAATGCGATGAGAAAGACAGTAGCCCGTGCGTAAGCTTTCAAAGAGAGGGGATATCGCGGCTGGAAGTGTTCCCGTAAGCGGCATGGGTGAAGACCACTTTTGAGCAGTGGCAGAAAGGACGAAAGTCTGAGTAGATCCACCGTGAATCTGCGTTAATGATGCTATTGAGTGACGGCGTTTGCCGTAATCAGGATGGAACCGTGTAGATAATGCACTCCTGAGCAGATACGTTGTATTTGCCCGGGAGTTTTTTTGTTATCACCGGGGAAATACAGCAGGGAAGCATAAAAACACATTTCATTTATGAAAGGAAGAAATAACGATGTCGGTAGAAATGAACGAACTTCAAACACTGCGCCACAGCGCGGCGCATATTCTTGCTCAGGCGGTAAAACGTCTGTTCCCCGAGGCGAAGCTCACGATCGGTCCCCCGATAGACAGCGGATTTTATTATGACTTTGACGTTGAAACTCCGTTTTCAAGGGAGGATCTTGACGCTATCGAGAAGGAAATGAAAAAGATAGTCAAGGAAAATCTTAAAATAGAGCGGTTTGAGCTGCCAAGGAACGAGGCGCTTGAACTTATGAAAGATGAGCCGTATAAGACAGAGCTTATAAACGAGCTGCCGGAGGGCGAGACTATCTCGTTCTACAAGCAGGGCGACTTTACCGATCTCTGCGCGGGACCGCATGTGAGATATACTTCAAAGGTAAAAGCGTTCAAGCTCCTGTCGGCGACCGGCGCATATTGGCGCGGAGATGAGCATAATAAAATGCTCACCCGTGTTTACGGTACGGCGTTTTTTACAAAGGATGAGCTCAACGAGCACCTCGAACAGCTTGAGGAAGCAAAAAAGCGCGATCATAACAAGTTAGGACGCGAGCTGGAGCTGTTTACAACAAGCGATCTTATCGGCCAGGGACTGCCTATACTCCTTCCTAAAGGCGCGCGTATTATCCAGATACTTCAGCGCTTTGTCGAGGATGAGGAGCAGAAGCGCGGCTGGCAGCTGACTAAGACGCCGCTCATGGCGAAAAGCGACCTTTACAAGCTGTCTGGGCATTGGGATCATTATAAGGATGGCATGTTCGTGCTCGGCGATGAGGAAAAGGACAAGGAAGTATTCGCACTGCGTCCGATGACATGCCCGTTCCAGTATCAGGCCTATCTGAACAGAGGCCGTTCGTACAGGGATCTCCCCATGCGCCTGAACGAGACTTCAACCCTGTTCAGAAACGAAGCGTCGGGCGAGATGCACGGGCTTATACGCGTCCGTCAGTTCACGATCTCCGAGGGACATCTCATGTGTACGCCGGAACAGCTCGAAGACGAATTCAAGGGCTGTCTTGAGCTTGTGCAGTACATGCTCCGCACGCTCGGATTATATGAGGATGTATCGTTCAGATTTTCACAGTGGGATCCGAACGACCGTGAAAAATATATAGGTACGGAGGAGCAGTGGAACGAGGCTCAGGATACGATGAAGCGGATACTCGATCATCTCGGTCTTGAATATAAGGTAGGCGTAGGCGAAGCCGCATTTTACGGCCCTAAGCTCGATATACAGATCAAGAACGTTCACGGCAAGGAGGATACCCTTATAACCATTCAGATAGATCAGATGCTTGCCGAAAAATTCGGTATGGAATATGTTGACCGTGACGGAAAGAAGAAAAATCCGTATATCATCCACAGGACTTCGATCGGCTGCTATGAGAGAACGCTTGCTCTGCTTATTGAAAAATACGCCGGCGCGTTCCCGACGTGGCTCGCTCCGGTGCAGCTCAAGCTCCTGCCCATCGCTGACAGGCATCTCGATTATACCTATGAGGTCAAAAGGAAGCTCGAGGAAAACGGCATAATCAGGATAGAGATAGACGACAGAAGCGAGAAGCTCGGCTTCAAGCTCCGCGAAGCTCAGCTTGAAAAGGTTCCGTATATGATAGTGATCGGCGATAAGGATATAGAAAACGGCGCGGTTTCGGTACGCTCACGCAAGAAGGGCGATATGGGAAGCATGTCGGTGGACGAATTTGTAAAAATGATAAAGGAAGAAATAGATACGAAGCAGAGATAATCGGATATGATCGCCCAGAGACCGGGAGGAACGAAAGACTCCCGGTCTTTATTTTTTTCAGAGTTGGGATAAACGCTCTTGCAATTGTCATTTACGTATGGTAAAATATAATGGTACGGAAAATAAACAGCAGCCTTTAACTGCACATCTTTGTGTTCCGCGTCATATTATACACGGTAATATGCTGTTCGCGGAGGTGATACTATGAGGCTGGGGATGAGAAGGAAACGGAAATTCAGGGCTGTAACGGCGGCGTTTGTGTGTATACCTGTCCTTATGGCAGGAACGCATGTGCTTTTTAAGCGCGCCGAGCCGGTATTCACAGCGAAAGCCTCCGCATACTCAAACAGTGCGTTTACCGAGCTTGTGAACAAATGTATTGCTGATATGGCGGAGACCGAAGAGTTTTCCGAGTTTTTTGAGATAATCTCAAACGATGCGCAGAGGATAACTGCGATAGAGGCGAACACCGCAAAGATAAACTCGATCAAATCGAAGCTCCTGATGAACGTTCAGAACGCGCTCAGCAGCGCATATCCGGCATATGTGGATATTCCTCTCGGCAGCCTGAGCGGCTATTATCTTCTCGCATATGCGGGACCGTCGATCCCGGTCAAGGTGATGCCGGCAAGCATCGTGGACGGCAGCTTTGATGAGGAATTTGTTTCGGTAGGAATAAATCAGGTAAAGCATAAAATATATCTTGATGTATCGGTGGATATGCGGTATACCGGATATTTGCTGCACGAATCAGAAACAATAACAGCGTCGGTGCCGATAGCAGAAACGGTAGTAGTTGGAGAGGTTCCGGCATACTACGGCTCGGGCTATGCATTCGGTGGGAGCATAAACGGCGGCGAATAGACCGTATTGATCATATCATGCGGAACAACTACAGCAAAGGGGAATAAAAATATGGATCCTAAAGAGAGAATAAACGAACTTACCGATCTTATAAATTATCATAATCACAAGTATTACGTTGAAGATGCTCCCGAGATAAGCGACTTTGAATTTGACGGCATGCTTCGGGAGCTTGAAGAACTGGAGGAAAAGTATCCGGAATACAAAAAGGAGAATTCGCCCACGAGCCGCGTCGGCGGAGAGGCGGTATCATCATTTCCGGAGGTGATCCACGCAGTACCCATGCAAAGCCTCCAGAAAGCTTTCACTAAGGAGGAAATATTCGATTTTGACCGCCGCGTCAGAGAGGCGGTACAGGATCCGGAATATGTGGTTGAGCATAAGATAGACGGTCTTTCGGTCTCTATCGAGTATATAAACGGAGACCTTGTGCGAGGCTCGACTCGCGGCGACGGTATTACAGGCGAGGATATAACCGAAAATATCAAAACAATACGGACGGTACCGCTGAAGCTGCGTGAGAGTATACCTTATCTTGAAGTGAGAGGCGAGGTATTCATGTCGAACGAGAGCTTTTCAAAGCTCAATGAGCTGCTTGAAGAGACAGAACAGCCGCTGTTTGCCAATCCGAGAAACGCCGCCGCCGGTTCGCTGAGACAGCAGGATCCGAAGGTCGCGGCAAAAAGAAAGCTGGATATATTCGTATTCAATATCCAGCAGATAGAGGGCGCGGAGATAGGCTCGCATGTCGAAGGGCTTAGATACCTTCGGGATCAGGGCTTCAAGACCATACTGAACGATAAAACATTCGGAACTATAGGAGAGGCGTACGATGAGATCATGCGCATCGGCGGGGAGCGCGGAAGTCTCGGCTTTGGTATAGACGGCGCGGTCATAAAGGTGAACGATTTCAGGTCCCGCGAAATACTGGGCTCGACCTCAAAGTTTCCGAAATGGGCGATAGCATATAAGTACCCGGCTGAAAAGCAGACGACAGTAATAAAGGATATAAAAATACAAGTCGGAAGAACAGGTGTGTTAACGCCGCTGGCTATTCTTGAAACGGTGCGTATAGCGGGTTCAAACGTATCAAGGGCAACGCTTCACAATATAGACTATATCCGCGAAAAGGATATACGTATAAATGATACGGTCGTTGTAGAAAAGGCAGGAGATATAATCCCGGCTGTAGTGGAGGTCATAAAAGAGGACAGAAGCGGAGACGAGACAGTTTTTGAAATGCCTGCCGTATGTCCCGAGTGCGGCGCGGAGGTAGTGCGTGAGGAAGGAGAGGCGGCATACCGATGCACCGGGATAAATTGTCCTGCACAGCGGCTCAGAAACATAATACATTTTGTATCGAGAAACGCGATGGATATAGACGGTCTTGGGGCGTCAAACGTTGAAAAACTGGTTGAAAACGGATTTATAGAAAATGCCGCGGATCTGTATTATCTTGATTTCAGGGCTGCGGCGGAGCTGAGGGGCTTCGGTGAAAAATGGGCCGAAAATCTGAAGCAGTCTCTCGAACGTTCAAAAGCAAATCCTCTCTACAGACTGATATTCGGTCTCGGTATCCGTCATATAGGCGAAAAAGCGGCAAAAACGCTCGCAAAGGAGTACAAGACAATAGACGCTCTTATGTCGGCGGACGCTGAAAAAATGTCCGAAATATATGATTTTGGCGGCATAATGGCAGACTCCGTCGCTGAATTTTTTAAGCAGCCTCAGAACAGAGAGTTCGTGGAGAGGCTTAAGGCAGCGGGCGTGAATTGTATTGATGAAGACGATACGGCTGCGGACATGCGTTTTGAGGGGCAAACATTTGTTTTGACGGGAACACTTGAGAATTATAAACGCTCGGACGCCGCAAAGATCATAGAGAGCTTCGGCGGAAAAACGTCGTCGAGCGTTTCTAAAAAGACAAGCTATGTGCTTGCCGGCGCCGAAGCAGGAAGCAAGCTCGAAAAAGCAGTATCGCTCGGCGTACGCGTGATAACAGAGCAGGAATTTGAAGAAATGATCCAATAGGTTTACATAATCGTTTTATGTAAACCTATTGGATGTAAATGAAGAAACATGGCAAGGAAAGTTATTATTGATTACAGAACGTCTGCTGAAGCTGTCAATGAACTGAATATTCTCGGATTTGAAGCTGTGCGGACAATACCTGTAAGGGCGTTATATGAAGAAGTAAGAGGACATGCCGATATGCAGATACATTTCACCGGAAGCAGGCTCATATGCGCTCCCGAGGTCTGCCGGTATTACAAAACGCAGCTGCATGATACAGAGATCATATCCGGCAGCAGAAGTATCGGTTCGGAATACCCGTACGATATAGCATACAATACATGCGCAATGGGGAAGTATGCGATATGCAGGCGGGAATACACGGCACCGGAGATACTTTCATCATATAAGGACAGAGAAATACTTGATACAAGGCAGGGCTATGCAAAATGCAGCATATGTATAGTGAACAGCGAAACTGCAATAACATCCGACAGCGGTTTATACAGTCTCATGGCGTCAAAAGGTTTGAATGTGCTGAAGATAAGTCCTTATGATATAGAGCTTTACGGCATGAGCGGATTTATAGGCGGAGCGTCGGGGCTTCTGTATGATAATTTATTGGCTTTTAACGGAGATCTCAGCACTCATAGGGATCATAAAAATATTGAAGACTTTTGCAGGAACGTTGGAGTGGACACAGTAAGTCTTTCGCACGGAATACTAAAGGATATAGGCAGTATCATAAGTCTTTGATACGTACGCAGGCAGGGAAGTATGGCAATGACGAAGATCCGGTATGCCGAAAATGCAGACAAAGAGTTTTGGTTTAGTTTGGATAAACATCTGCCTCTAAAGGAGTTTGAGAGGAAAATAAAAGACAGACAGTGCTATATAGCGCTCAAAGACGGCAATGACGCAGGTCTGTTAAGGTATAACCTGTTCTGGGACAGTATACCGTTTTGCAATATGCTTTATATCGATCCGCAGTACCGCGAGATGGGATGCGGAAAACAGCTTATGGAGCATTGGGAGGAAGATATGCGGTCTCAGGGATCACACGCAGTTATGACATCCTCGCGTTCCGATGAGACAGCGCAGCATTTTTTTCGCAGACTGGGCTATAAGGACTGCGGGGCGCTTATCATCAATGATACGGTCTATAAGCAGCCTGCGGAGATAATGTTTATAAAAGCAGTATAATAATTGATTCGGCGGAGCCGAAAGGAGTGGCAAACATCTCCTTTCGGCTCTTTTTGTATTTTTATAAGCGGTTTTAAGTGTATTAATTTTTGATTTATTATAATTTGAAACAGGTCGATATTTTATTTTGTCAGAATTGCGTTTGCTTTTAGTCAAGAAACTGTTTTACGGCCGTATAGACGGGGTGCTATAATTAAGACCGTGATAAACGAGGTCTGTTTTGTCCGGAATAAAACAGAGTTGTTTGACGATATCAAAAAAGGAGGAGAGCTGATTTGGAGCTTGAATTTTCTTGGGAAGAAAACGAATATATAAAAACGGTGCAAAAGGCGTCCTTTGCTGACGATATCCTGCTTGCCGATGTAAGGATAAAGTTCCTGACTAAATGTGTTCCCGAAAGAACAAGACTCAGCTTAGGGATCAACATGACCGATATATTCTCGACATGGAGCCCGCAGACGGGATATGACAGGGGGCTGCACAGCGATATGAATAAGCTGAGGCAGACCTCAAGAAGCGCGTCGTGGGCGCCGATAAAAACAATAATAAATGCTGAGGGGCAAAACAGGCTTACGGTCGCTGTCAGGGATTTTAAAACACCGATGGCTGTTCTCAGCGGCATAAGCGAGGAGGATGCAAAGCTCTGTATCGACATCGACTTTTTTACCGCGCCAACGGAAGCAAGGGAGGAATACAGTACAGTAATACGGATCGACATGAGAAAAGTACCGTTTTACCGGTCTGTGAGCGATGTAAGAGAATGGTGGATGGACGGCAGAAAGATATATGTACCGGAAGCGGCGAAAGAACCGATATATTCGACCTGGTACGGCTTTCATCAAAACCTCGAGCCGCAGAAATTGCTTGAAGAATGCAGGATAGCATCGGAGCTGGGAATGAAAACGATAATAATAGACGATGGCTGGCATACCGCGAACGCCGACCGCGGTTATGCATTCTGCGGCGATTGGGAGCCGGAGGACGCCAAAGTCGGCAGTATGTCAGAGCTGACGAAAAAAATACATGATATGGGTATGAAGGTAATGCTGTGGTATTCGGTGCCGTTTGTCGGAAGGAACTCAGCAGTATGGGATAAATTCAAGGGTATGTATCTTGACAGCGAGGATAAGCAGTGGTGCAGATTAGATCCGCGTTTTCCGCAGGTCAGAGAATACCTCATAGACCTGTATAAAAGCGCTGTTATGGATTGGGGTATAGACGGACTTAAGCTCGATTTTATAGATTCGTTTGAATTGTTTGACGAATCAATCGAACCGCGTGAGGGACAGGACATCGTATCCTTGGAGGACGCGATAGAAAGACTTCTCGGCGACGCTTTGAATGAGCTGCGCAGTATTGATCCCGATATATGCATTGAATTTCGTCAGAGCTATATAGGACCGCTCATGCAGACGTACGGAAATATGCTCAGGGTCTCGGACTGTCCGGGAGACGCCATGACAAACAGGCTGGGAAGCGTTGACCTTCGTCTTACCTCAGGGGCATGCCCGGTACACTCCGATCCGCTTATGTGGCATAAAGAGGACAGCGCCGAAAGCGCGGCAAGACAGTTTTTAAATGTTATTTTTGCGGTGCCCCAGATATCCGTAAGGCTTGAAGACATGTCGGACGAGCAGCGCAGAATGCTCAGATTTTATCTGGATTTTTGGCGAAGGAACAGGGATATCCTGCTTGACGGAGAGCTTGTGCCGGAGGGGCCTGAACAGAATTATTCTCTGGTATCCTCATGCAGGAACGGCGAAGGTATCGCCGTTATCTACGGGAATGCGGTTTATGAATGTTCAAGACGGCTGCGGAAGCTTACGCTTATAAACTCCGGCAGCGGCAAAGCCGTATACGTGCATTTCGAACACGGCTGCGGAACGGGAAAGATCACGGTTTACGGCTGTACCGGCAATATCATATCCAACGGAGAAGCAGAGGGAAAAGGAACGCTGAGAACAGATGTTCCGTTATGCGGTATGGCGGTGATAGAGTTCGTCAGGAGCGCAAAATCCACATGTCACGATGTTGATAAGTCTTATCAATAATTTGATAGAAAAAAGATATTTAGTCTATTATACTAAAAAAGTGCAATAGACATTGAAAGGAGCTGTGGTAAGATGACAAAAAAATTGATTACAGGCTTGTTTATGTGTCTCATGCTTACCGGCATATGGGCAGGCTCGGCAAATGCCGAAAGCGTGGTAATGGAAGAATATAAAATAGAAAAGGATATAAAAGAGGTGACCTGCAGCTCATACCAGAACAGCGGATACGTTCCGGAACGCGGAGTGGATGACGATGACTCGACCATGTGGAACGCGAGAGGAGAGGGGCAATGGATCCGGGTAGAGCTTAACGAGATGGTGAAAATGGGAGCCGTGGGGATCGCGTTCGATAACGGCAACATGTATAAATATAATATTTCCGTTCAGGTCTCGCCCAACGGCACGGCGTGGAATACCGTTTACAGCGGTATGAGCTATTTGTCAAAGATATGCTATTACAGCTTCGAACAGACAGACGTAAAATACATAAAAGTCATTATGAACGGCAGCACGTTGAATTTGAACAACGGCATACGCAATATGAATTTCTATTCGCAGGGGACTCCTCACTGCACAGTATCGGATTTTGGGTTTGACGATATCACAGCGCTTTATGATTACGATCCCGATGCACCGCCCGCGCCGAGGTGCAAATTCACGGTTGCGGGAGAAATGCTTGACGGGAGCGCCGTGAACGGAACGGCCGCAGTGCAGACAAAATATAAGGGACAGGAAACGATCTCAACAAAGACTTATGATTTTCAGGTCTATGAGGGAAGGATGGACGATATATACTGCACTCTTGATCCCGTTACCGAGCCCGGCTGGTATTCCGTTACTATCGACCTGTATATAGACGGACGCCTGATAAGCGAAAGCTCGTACGGCTTCGGCGTTATACGGGAGGCGCACGAGGGTCTGAAACCTGATTCGCCGTTCGGTCTCAACTTCCGTTCGGAAGGTGATTTTGAGGTCGGTCTTATGATAGGGCAGAAGATAGGCGTAAAGTGGACAAGAGGCATCCCGTCGGTAAATCCTACAAATGTTAAACCGACAGAGGACAGTCCTTACTGGGATGAGCCGGGCAACGAGGAAGGACAGGCGTATATAGAAGAAGCTTATGAGACTATAGAACACCTCAACAGTATGGGGATGAGCATTCTCGGTTCCGTAGATTACAACATGCCCTGGAATATCACTCCTCTTGCTGACGGAACGATACCGGCGCTGCACCAGAACCGACCGCTGGATCTGGAGGAACAGGCAGAAATGGTATACCATATGATAAAGCCGTTTTACGGGATCATAAATAACTGGGAAATATGGAATGAACCATGGGTGCACGGGTGGACATGGAGAACCGGCGACACGCAGGATTACCGCGACATGTCAAAGCTTATCTGGGATAAAGTCAAGCCGGAGATGCCGGACGTTATGCTTATAGCCGGAGGCTCGACGGCATACCAGCGCGACAGCCTCTACGCGGCCGGTTCAAAGGATACCGGTTATAACGACGGCTCTGTCAACCATGCGTATGCAACGCCAAGCATGTCGCTCGTCTCAGCCCTCAAGGAGCAGATGAATATGGATAAGCTGTATTCAAAGGGCGAAGGCAAAGGCGGAATGTGGCAGACGGAGGGCGGTATATTGCCTACGGCTTTTGAGGGAACGCCTCTGGAGCAGCAGCTGATGGTATCGAGAGTTGTGGCGCCTTCATACCTTCAAAACCTGTTTGTGGCGAACGGCGAGGTTCCTATGAAATATTTCTGGTTTGCGCTTTCGTATGACAAAACCTATTCCGGCGGCGACAACAACATGTACGACGTATCAAGCAAAACACCGTATCCGTGTGTTGTTGCATACTCGGCCATGACGCATTTTCTGGAGGATTCAAAATATAAATACGAGGCGTATCCGAACGCAAAATCGACCTGGGGGTTCGTTTTTGAGAGAGATGAGGATCACAAGGCTACAGCCGCAGTATATACGGCTACCGATCATGAAGGCTCATTCATCCTGGATAACGCTTTGGGAGTAAAGGCATACGATTATCTTGGCAGGGAAATAAGCGACGGCAGCGCCAAAACGCTTGTGATACCGATGAAATACTGGGAAACAGTATATTTGGTATCCGATAAAACTCCGGAACAGCTAAGGGATATGCTGGCGGACGCCGATATGCAGTATGATAATATACTTCAAATAGATCCTCAGAATTTTGTCCGTCCGGTAAATGAATCAAATTCCATTGATATAAGAGTTGAAAATGTTACGAACAAACCGGTAACGGGTACGATCAAGCTAACAGCTCCGGAGGGGTGGAGCTTAAAGAATGATACGATCGAAATAAAGGAGCTTCCTTCATCGGAGGATATGATCGTATCGTTCCCGATAGATCACTTTGAGACCAACAGCATCAACAGATATCTTATAAGCTACGAATTCAAGGCGGACGGAAGCAGTTATACTCAGGAAAAGAGCCAGATCATACAAGCGGCGTTCGCACCTAAGCGGACGATAAAGGTGGACGGGAACCTGTCTGACTGGAACGGCATAACTGCTGTAACTATGACTAATAACGGCACGATAGATATAGCCGCTGCTCAGCTCGATCCGTCTAAAGCGGAGGAGATACTTAGTCACGATCCTTCAAAGGAAGATAAGGTAATGTACACATTAAAAACCGCATGGGACGATGAGAATTTTTATATGTGTGCGCAGATCCCCGATGTTCAGCAGACAAAAAAAGCGCCGTTTGAAGAGGATCCGTATCAGTTCCCATGGCAATACGACTGCATTCAGCTCGGCTTTAAGCCGCTGGAGATAAATCCCGACGATCCGTTTATAGATGATCCGTATTATTATAAGGGATTGCATGCCGGTATCGACTACGAATTTGATCTCACGGCAACGAATGACGGCGGAGTGGAGCTTTACCGCGTTATCGCGCCGGGTACGCATTTCCAAAACTATTATCCGACAAATGCGGAGCTTGATGTTCCCGTAGGGGCGATGGATGCGTCAGAAAGCGGCGGCAGTGACGGCGCTCTCGTTATAACCCGCGATGAGGAGAATATGATCACCACATATGAATGTGCGATATCATTGGATAATATCAGCGCGCTTAGGGACGTGCTTAAAGCTACAAAAGCTAATGAAGCAGCGGTAAGCTGTTTTGCCTTCGGAGTTGTGGACACGGGAGACAGCAGTAAGGGCAGCAGCTATTGGCAGATAGAGATGGACTGTGTAGAGCTGCTTGCGGAGCGCGGACTTGCCCCGAACTGGAGCAATAAGTCCGGAAATGTAAATACCAGATGGGGCTTTTTGAATTACTAAAACGGAAAGGATGAAGGATGTTGAAAGGATCTAAATACATTTTGTGCGCCGCAGTCTGCACGGCAATGCTCACGGCTTGTATAAATACGGCGTTTGCGGAGCAGTCCGTCAGCGCGGTATTTGACGCCGGCAGCGGAAAGATAGAGGTAGCCGGGCAGGCGGAGCCTAAGGAAAGAGTGACGATAAAGGTAATAAACAGGGAGGATTGCCCCGGCGGAGACATTAACGGCGCGGAAGCTGAGGATATAGCTTATTTTGACCATATGTACACGGACGGGGAAGGCAATTTCAAGTTTGATTTTAGGATCGACGGGAGCAGAAAAAACGGAGGTTATTTAGTGTTCGTAAGCTCGGACGGAGTTTCGGTATCCGAATGCGAGTTCATTTTGATAGACAGTGCGCTTATAGACGAAATGCTCTCCGAGCTGAATAAAGCTGCGGCTTCCGATGTAAGCAGTCTTGCGGAAAATGGTATTTTCACAGTCTTTGGTACAGACCAAAACAAAGTGGACAGATATTACGAAGCTGAGCAGTCGTACAGAGACGCCGCAAACGCTTCGTGGATCGCAGTCAGGCCCGAAAATGGGTATACAAGCGCGGCACAGGCGAACGACAGCTTTTATGCAGCTTGCAGCTTTGCGGAGCTTAAGGCTCTTGTGCCCGGTGAGGATAACCGTGCCGAAATTGAAAACGGTATAAAGAACGTATTTGACGGATTGGGTGAAGGCGCTGTATGGGAAAAATACACCGGATCCAACGCCCAGAACATTTTAAATACGGAGGCAAAGGAAAAAATATATAAGGACGCGCTTGAATTTCTTAAGACTTCGGAAAATGCCGGGCAGTTCACTGAAAGCGTTACAAACGCCATGATATTGAATTCCATAAATTCATCTACCTCGTGGATAGGATATAAAAATCTGATAACCTTATCTGTAAGCAGCGGAGGCTTTTCCGAATACATATCCGGTGTAAACCTTTCGGGAATAGATGAAACTGTTATGACGTCGGCGTTTAAAAATGTATATAATTCAAAAACAACGGATTACGAAGATCTGAACGTCTTTATAAGAGATATAAATAATGCACTCAGCTCCGCATCCGGAAGCGCCCCGTCAGGCGGCGGCAGCAGCTCCGGAAACGGCGGCGGAGGCGGCGGGGGCGGAAGCAGCTCCGGCGGTGGCTACAGCAACAGCGGCGCGAATGTACCGGGTGTATCTATTCCGGCAGATAAGCCGGTAACGCAGGATCAGACAAAAACGCCTGCTGAGAATAACGGGACATTCAACGATATGGATAACTATGGATGGGCTGAAACGGCAGTAGAAGCCTTAGCGGCGAAGGGAATATTAAACGGAATGGGCGACGGCTCATTTGCTCCGGGTGCAAATGTGACGCGCGAGCAATTTGTAAAAATACTGGCGGAGGCGTTTGATATCGACATAAACGGCGGCGCAGAAGCGGATTTTGAGGATTGTGAGGTCTCTGACTGGAGCTATCCGTATATTGCCGCTGCCTACGAGCTTGGCTTCGTTAAAGGAGACAACGGAAAATTCGGAAAAATACAGAATATAAAAAGGGAAGACGCAGCGCTTATGCTTTATCGCTTTATGGGCATGGACTCCGGCAGCGGCGAAGGACCGGGATTTGCGGACATTGACGATATTTCCGATTACGCATTCGACGCTGTCTCGGCAATGGCAGCCGAGGACATAATAAACGGCAACGAAAAAAATGAATTTATGCCGAAAAGCTTTATGACGAGAGCGGAGGCGGCGCAGATAGTGTATAACGCCATTAAAGATGTTGATTAAGGAGATTGACCTATGAAAAAGAAATTAAAGAGTATAGCATGTCTGCTTGTCTCGGCTGTAATGCTGCTGTCGTTTGCTCCGGCGTCATTCGCTGACGGGGAAACGGGCGCCGCCGCTGAGACGGACAGCGAGATAGTTGAGATGTATGCCATAGGGGTACTGCCCGACGCTCCGGATAAGGATTTCAGACCGGACGATATGATAACGCGCGGTGAATTTGCAGAATGGCTTGCCTGCGCGGGTATGCTGGAAGCGCATTCGTCCAAAGCAGCTTTTGCCGATGTTCCGGAGGAGTCGCCGTATGCAGCAAGCATTGCGGCTCTTGCAGAAAATGGCATAGTTGACGGTTCGGGCGGAGGCACATTCAGACCTGATTCCGACATTACTATAGCGGAGGCCGTAAAATGCGTTATAGGACTGCTTGATTTTAAGGAAGCCGCAGAGCGGTACGGCGGTTATCCGGACGGATATCTCAGACTGGCTTCGGACGCAAAGCTCTTAAAAGGAGTGGAGACTTCGGATGACGGTCATATAACCAGACGAAACGCCGCCGTGCTTATTTACAATATGATGTTTGAGAACGTATATAAAATGGAGGTGTCAGGGGGAAACGTCAAGTATACGGTAGATAAGGATACAACATTTTTATACAAGACCAGAAAGCTGGTCAAGATGACGGATGGTATCGTGACTGTAAATGCAGTTACCGATCTCAACGGCGGAAGCGGAGGTCAAAAGGGGTATGTGACGATCGGAGATACTGTTTTCGAGGATCCTTCGGGCAGTGCAAAGGAGCTGATAGGCAGGAAGGTAGATTACTACTATACAGACAGAGGAGCCGGCGACTGCGGCGAGCTTGCGTATATAGCCCGGTCGTCAAAGACGGAAACAGTCACTGTTTCATCCGAGGATATTGACGCTTATGAAAATAATGTTCTTAAAATATTCAAAGGCTCAAAATCTTCAAAGCTGAACATTTCTCCCGAAGTTGACGTGATCGTTAACGGAAAGGTACTGGACTATTCAAAAAATGATATAGAATTCCGGGATGATGACGGGTCTGTTTCACGATACGGTACTATAGAGCTGGCCGATAACGATAATGACGGAAAATACGACCTTATGGATGTACACTCGTATTACAACATTATCGTCAGCTATGTACGCGATCTCGACGAGGGCAGCGGTGCGGCGCAGCACGACTATGAGATAATCGATAAAAACGGAAAAACCGTAAAGATATCGGAAAACATAAGCTATAGCATAAAGGACAGATCCGGCGGCGATATACCGTTATCCTCGCTTAAGGAATTCGATGTTCTTGCCGTTGCGGAGAGCAGCGATCATGAGAATATAGAGATGGTATACTGCGACGAGGCAGTTACCGGAGAAGTTACCGGTATCGGTACGGATGATGAAAAATACATAGTGACCATCGACGGCGCCGAATATACGATACTCAGAAAAGCGGGCTTCTACAGTCCGTCGCAGTCGGAAGACTCGCTCGGACTCGAAGCTGGCGACAAGGCGTTTTTCACGCTGGATCTCGGCGGCAATATAGCTTTGGTAAAGGACAAATCCGTGAACACCGGAGACAATTACGGTCTTATTATAGATTACTGCTATGACGACTCAAAAAGCGATATACTGATAAAGATATTGAGGAATGACGGAAACATCGTACTGATGACGGCAGCAAGAAGGATCACGGTCGATGAGCTCAGCTACAAAAGTGCAGACAAGCTTTTTGAACGGCTGACGGAAGTGAGCAGGGAGCTGAACGGCACAGACGCGGCAGGCAGACCGCTCAGAAAAGAATTTGTGGTAAAATACGCACTGAACAGCGAGGGCTATGTGAGGAATATAGATACACCGTATATAAACGAACCGGGCAGCGGCGAGGATGAGCAGTCGCTGCATATGATGAGCCTTCGGCGTGAATCGGACGAGCATACGGCAGCCGATCCGGTCAGCCTGATATACAGGGCAAACACGTTCGGCGGACGGATCGTTGTAACAAGCGATACGCTGTTCTTCTATATGCCGCCCGCAAACGATATATCGGATGATAAATACGCAGTTCTTCCTTCATCAATGCTAAAGATAGATTCCGACCACAATATCCAGGCGTATATCACCAATACGTCGTCGCAGATACCGGAAGCTGTTCTGATATGCGCATCCCCTGTATACACAAAGAACGTACAGGAAATAGACAAGGGGACAGATATAAATATATATTTGAAGAAGATCGAAGCGGTGGATGAGGAAGGAGAGCCGAAAAATGCGGTCGTATTGTTCCAGAACGGACGTGAGATAACAAAATGCGTAGAATCTGAGGATGTGGAAAACTTTAAAGAATTGACTCCCGGCGACGTTATACGTTTCGGTACAAATTCGAGCGCCAACATTGACAGGATAGACGTGGTTTATAAGCGTGACACGAATAAGCTGCCGAGACAGGGACTGGCAAACGATGCATCGCTCACCAATAATAATATACTGTTTACAAACGGAGGGGCAAGAGCGGTATTCGGCGGCGTATACGGGAAAGAAGATAATATTATCGCAGTCGTGAACCAGATAAAGAAATATCAGGAAAGCGATACGACCGGAACGGACGACGGCATTCTCGTAAACGATAATATGGCCGATCTATCCCTGGCCGCGAAGTCGAGCATTGAAAGATATGATATATCGTCGTATCAGATATACAGATTTAACGGCGGGGACAAGCCAAATGTTCAGACCGTTACCGTAAACGATGTTATGGCGTATCAGGAGACTTACGGCAATTACGATTATGCGCTGGTATATACCATGGACTACAGACCGGGCATAATAATATTGTACAGCTCGAATGAAGTAGTGTGGGATTATTGAAAGGTGTGATAATATGCGAAGATTTAACAGGATAATAGGAGGGATCGCGGGCGCGGTCATGCTTCTTTCGCAAATACCCGTATTTGCAAACAGCGGGCCGGATTATCTGCAATTCCCGTACTTTGATGATTTTGAAAGCTATGAGCCTTTTACCGCAACAGCGCAGGTCGGGAATGTTACGGAGGACGCAGCGCCCGTCATGACAGGTGAGCTGCCGGAGGCATATGATGGTACGACAATAACTCGCATGAACAATTCTTCAAGATGCGGAACGATAGAGCTTTATGACGACGGAGTCGAAAAAATGATAAAATCGACCAGGAATTACACCTCCAGTCTCAACCTGGATATAGGTGAATTTGAACCGGGGCTGCTTTCCGAAAAATTCACGATGGAGATGCGCGTAAAGCTTGAACATACGGTGCCGGGAGAAGGCTCGAATGTCCCGAGAATATATGGTCAGATAGCGAAGAGTGAAAGCAGCGGAACAACGGGAACAGACGTCAATGACACCATAAAGCTGTTCTTCCTTGTAAACGGCATAGTCCGCATACCAAATAATTCTTCCGCTACCGGCAGCTCGATACTGCAGGATCCCGAGACGGGCACGGACTATGTCATGGATCCTAACAAGTGGTATACTCTGCGCTGCGAATACGATTTTTCATCCTCGTCAAACAATCTGACACTGACATTGATGGGAACGCGCGGCGACGGAAGGAAGATAGAAGCGTCAAGGACAACGACGCTGTATTTGGAAAATGAGTATGATCCCGAAGATCTTACACGGTTCAGGATATCACATTTCGGATCGGATCCCTCGGCAAACACTCAGTCGGTAGCTTATTATAAGGATATAAGCTTTTATACGGACGTTGAAAGAACAATGACGCTGCCGTTTACAGACGACATGGAAAGCTATGAGCCTTTCGAGGCTCAGGCTCAGCTCATGAATGCGGCAAGCAATACTGATTATCCGCCGGTCATGAATTTCGGAACCCTGCCCGGCAGCTACAGCAATTCATCGCTTACGCCGAGTCTTACTGACGCAAACAGGGGCTTTATAGAGCTTGCACAGGAGGATGACGGGAATAAATACCTAAGGATCCGGCGCGTGAACAGCTGGGGAAGAAACAATATAGATATCGGCCCGTTTGAAAAAGGCGTGCTGAGTGAAAATAAGATCTCGGCAAGATTTAGGGCTAAGTTCGGAGAGCCGGGAGAAACGGATTTTCCGGGTATAATGGTGATGCTCTCATCGACCGGGGCAGGTAACGACACGGACGACCTGAACAGTATACCGATGCTTTATGTATATCCGGACAGAGTGATAACGTTCAAAGGCCCTATGAACAAGCTGACCGAATCGCTGGATAATCCCGACACCGTGTACATAAGAGACAGCTCGGACAGGATCGTTATGGGATCATGGTATCAGTTCAGTATAGAGCTGGACTATGAAGCGCAGCAGATGACCGTAGCCATAACGGACGAGGACAGCGGCAGAACGTCGGAGGTAACGCTCGATTCGATCCCGTGTTGTCCGTCAGAAACCTTCAGCGCCGACGAGCTCACGACGTTTCGGATACGCGCGGACAGGCGCGGCAGCCGAGAATACGATCTTACGGCAGGATTTGACGATATAGCGGTCGAGATAGTTCCGAAATTCAAGATATCATCAGATATCAACGGTCAAACCGGCGTATCTCCCGCTGATACGCAGACGATAGATGTTTCATTCCCGCAGATACAAGCAGATCCGGAAAGTGTTGCGGCGGCTGAAATATATTCTTCACCATATATTGAAGGACTGAATATCGGCGGCGTTTCATCCGAAGGCTTTACGATAGACCTGAGCGGCGCCGGCGTTCTTGAAGCAAATACACAGTATACGATAACAATCGACGGCATAACCGATCTTGACGGAAATGCGCTTTCCGGAAACAAAATAGTCTTTACCACCGGTGAGGCCGAAAAGTATATAATATATAATGATACATTGTCGTTCAGCGGCAGCAGCGGTGAATTGTCCGCGCTCGTTCCCGGAGACGTGCGGTTTTCGCTGGAAGCCGGGAATTACAGTTTGGATCCCATCAGCTTTGCGATGGGGCTGTATAGAAGAGAGCAGGACGGATACGATACCATGATAGACTACACGGAGCAGATTTTGCCTGCCGGTTCAAGAGAGTGTATAGAAAGCAGCTTTACGGTGCCGTCCGGAGGAGAACACTATATCAAGGGATATTTCCTATCATCACCGCTTGCATCTATCGCCCAGGATCTTGTGTTTGACGGTACGGGCATGCATTTTACGGATCGTTCGGAGTTTGTGTATGAAAAGATCGCATACGGCAGTGAGAACGTTGAGGCAAATACCGACCTTGATTCCGTCGGAAATATATGCGACGGCGATTTCAGCACCTGCTGGGAAGCCGGCGCGGACGGATATATAACCGTTGATATGGGCGAAACGGCAGATATAGATTTCGTGCAGCTTGCAGTATATATGCCGGAGAACGCCGCGGCAAATTATCTGTATGATATTCAGGTATCGGAGGACGGAAGCAATTTCACAACGGTTGCTTCGGGAAACACGCTCAACAGAGAAAACCTCAAATTTATACAGAAAAGGTTTGACAGAACTGCCGCGAGGTATGTCAGGATCGCCGCCGACCCTTCATCGCCGCAGCCGCTCAGACTAACATGGGTAGGACTGTACAAGGCGGCGGATAATCAATTCTGGAGCTTTTAGAACATAAAAAAGGGATGATCGAATGAAAAACACAGCTTTGAATGTCAGAAAAAAAGAAGGATTTATGAAAAAGATCCAAAGAGTAAATAAATATAAGGCTTTGCTGGTTATGATGCTCCCGATGGTTATCGTACAGATATTGAACGGATATCTTCCGCTTTTTGGTCTGACTATAGCCTTTAAGGATGTTGACTATTCAAAAGGGCTTCTCGGCAGCGACTGGATAGGTCTTAAGAACTTTGAATTTATGTTTGCAAGCAGCGATATATGGCATATAATCGCAAATACGATAGTGTACAATCTCATTTTTATAGTGCTTGGCATGGCAATGGCGGTGGCGCTGGCTATTATGCTGAACGAGATAAGGAACAGGTTTATGGCGAAAACATATCAGACCTTGCTGATACTGCCGTATTTCCTTTCTATGGTTGTTGTAAGCTATATAGTATACGCGTTCCTTTCACCGCAGTACGGGTTCATACCCGAACTGTTTGCGAAGCTCGGATTGCCCGAAATAGATTGGTACAGCGATCCGGATCTGTGGCGGCCTCTTTTGGTCGGTATAAAGATGTGGAGCAGTGTCGGATATAATTCGATAATCTATCTCGCAACGCTTGCCGGCATGGATACTTCGCTGTTCGAGGCGGCTATGATAGACGGCGCTTCAAAATGGCAGCAGATCAGGTATATCACCCTGCCTATGCTCAAGACAGTTATGACCGTGACCCTGATACTCTCGCTCGGAGGAATTATAAAGGGTGATTTCGGACTGTTCTATCAGGTGCCGATGAACTCGCCGCAGCTCTATCCCGCAACGGACGTTATCGATACATATGTATACCGATCCCTAACTCAGCTCGGGGATATAGGAATGTCCTCGGCCGTAGGATTTATGCAGTCGGTAGTTGGCTGTATACTGGTCATAGCGGCAAATAAGATCGTAAAATTTATTGACAGCGATCAGGCTATTTTCTGATCGGGGAGGCGTGCGTAAATGAAAAAGAAAAGAGAAATAAACAGTGTGTCGGCAAGGACTTCGGTAGTTCTTCACATAATAGCGATAATAGGCTCGCTGCTCTGCGTTCTTCCGTTCTTATTGGTAATAGCGATATCGCTGACAGGCGAAGAATCCATTATGAAGAACGGATATCAGTTCATACCCTCAACGTTCAGTCTTGAAGGCTATAAATATATATTCAAAAGCGGTGAAATGCTGTTTCGGGCGTATGCGAACACCATATTGGTAACAGTGGTCGGAACGGTTGCCGGAACGCTTATCGTGGCGCTGTATGCGTATCCGCTGTCGAGACCGGACTTTCCGTATAAAAAGTTCTTCACAACGTTTATACTGATATTGATGCTGTTCAACGGCGGATTTGTTGCTTCATACATACTAAACGTAAGGATACTTATGCTGAAAAATACCTTTTTCGCACTGGTTCTTCCGTCGCTCGGAGGAGGGTTCTATGTATTTGTTACAAGAACGTTTTTTCAGCAGTCTATACCGTATGAGATAATAGAGTCGGCTAAGATAGACGGCTGCTCGGAGAGCAGAATATTCTTAAAAATGATAATCCCGCTGTCGCTTCCGGTGCTTGCGGTAAACGGACTGATAAACATTTACGGGTTCTGGAACAACTGGCAGAACTGCTTGTATTATATCACTGATGATAAGCTGTTCACGCTCCAATATGTAATGCAGCAGGCGCTGAGGGATATGCAGCTTATGAAAAACCTTGCTGCCAGCGGCAGCGCGGAGCTTCAGCTTTCAAACATAACACTTCCGGCGGAATCGGCGAGAATGGCAATGGTTATAGTCGGTATAGGTCCGATAGTAGCCGTATACCCGTTCATACAGAAATACTTTGTAAAGGGTCTCACAGTGGGCGCTATAAAAGGTTAAAAAATATATTGCATATTTTAAAATATGCGGAAAGGAAATGACAATGAAGAAAAGAATAATAGCAGGCGTGCTTGCCGGCGTATGCGGTATCATGAGCGCCGGCTGCTCATCAACAAAAACCGCAGAGGAAACTAAGACAACAGAGTACGGCGATCTACCGTATGTCGAGCTTACAATGGTATATCCGATAAGCGCAAACACCACACAGGATCAGGATATGGTGACCGAAAAGATCAACGAGTATCTTAAGGAGAAGCTCAACTGTACGGTAAAGCTCGAAGCGCTCGATACTTCGACATTCTATGAAAAGTTCCCTGTAATGATATCGTCGAGTGAAGAATTCGATATCGGATGGGTAAACTCAAGCATGCTTCTGCAAAACGTTTCAAGAAACGCTTTTGTGGAGCTGGACGAGCTGCTTGACAAGTACGCGCCGGAAACAAAGGAGCTGCTGCCGGAGATAACACTGGAAGGCGTAAAAGTAAATAACAAGCTATACTCGCTTCCGGTATATAAAGAGTACGGCTACGGCAATTCATATTACTTCCGCAAGGATATCGTTGACAAATACGATTTCGATCTTTCGAGCCTGAAAACCATGAGGGATTTTGAGCCGATGCTCGAAACGATAAAGGCGAACGAGCCTGAGCTCACGCCGTATTTTGTTGAAAGCGGAGCTATGGAGCCGTATATTCCGGCGGAGGAGGGAGAAAAATATTATTTCGCAGTTGCGGGTCTTCCGGGCTCGATCTGCTTCGATCCCGAAACGGAAAAATTCTGTAACCGTGTGGAAACAGAGGAATACAAGAACAAGTACAGGATACTTAACGAATGGAACAAAAAAGGATATATAAATAAGGACGCAATAACGGTAAGCGCAAGCTTTGACGAGATCATAAAAGGCAACAGAGGCTGGTTCGTGACAACTTCGTCAAAGCCGGGAGTAGAGGACAGCTTATCAACAAGCGTCGGTACGGAAATGATAAGAGGTTATGATGAAAAGAGCTATGTAATGACTACAAGTCTTATGGGCTCAATGAACGTGATATCGACTACAAGCAAAAATCCCGAGCGCGCCATGATGCTGCTCAATCTGCTGTATACCGACAAGTATCTGATCAATCTTTTCAATTTCGGCATAGAAGGTACGCATTATAAAAAGGTGGACGAAAACACGATAGCGCTCCCGGACGGGGTAACGTCACAGAACGATACAGGCTATGCTCCCGGTATAGACTGGCGTCTCGGAAATAACTACAACCTCTATTTATGGGATTATGAAAAGCCCGACAAATGGGAGCAGTACCGTTCATTCAGCGAGAATTCCGAAGCGGAGCCGCTTCTCGGTTTCTACGTTGACACTGCGAATATAAAGAACAATATCGCGGCTATAAACAACCTGAGCACATCATATGACATGCCGCTTACAGCCGGCGTAGGCAATGCGGATGAATTTATCAGCGAATACGATCAGAAGCTCAAGGAAGCCGGGATAGATACGATAATAGAAGAAACTCAGCGTCAGTATGACGAGTGGAAAAAGTCAAAATAAGCATAAAATAATGTAACGTGAGGGGAATGGAAATGCTATCGGAATTTAATGAAATGGAGCGCTGCTTTGCGTACAGTGCAGACAATGAAGCTGCGTGGGAGGAGTATATAATATATGCCGCAGCGCACGAAAGCTTTTTTGTAAGATACAGCGCGGCAGCAGCGATCGAGATATACGGCAGCGGAAAGCATATACCGGTTTTATTGAATATCCTTGAGCGTGAGGAATGCGATCCTGTCTACGGTCAGCCCGCAGGACTCAAGAATACTGACGCTGCGGCGGGCGATCCACACGTTGACGATATAATATTCCCCGAAAAAACCACCTCACGTGAGAAGGCGGCATGGCAGAGGCGCGGAAAGCTCAAGCAGGCCGCATGCCTTGCCGTGCGGGCTGTATATAAAAGAGAAAGACCCGAAAAAAAGAACGAAAGGCTTTCGGAGCTTCTGCACAGGTACGCGGCAGACCAAAAAGAGGATTACAGCGTTCGTGCCGCAGCGGTGAGAGCACTTGGAGCAATGGGTCTTAAGGACAGTATCCCTGTTCTTCGTACAGCGGAAACAGATCCGGAATTTTGTACGTCGCTTGAATCAAAAAAGGCGATAAAGGATATAGAGAGCGGTATACCGGCGGATGACGAGGTTTTTGCGCCTTTCGCCGAAAACAGCTCAGTGAACGAAAACCCGTTCTATATAGACGATATCGCAGAGCTTAGGAACAAGGTGCTCGGCAGTAAAAATGAGACTGTGAAAAGGATTTGGCGCAGGATCGATTCCGGAGTACGCAACGGAGGCTATCCGTGGTTCGAGCCATTCGGCGCACTGGTGACTCAAGACGAAAACTTTACAGAGCGCGCACGCAGTACTATAGAGGAATATGCGTCGTCGCTCGAAAATCTGAGATATAATCCGGGAGTACATTTTCATTCCTGGTGTTTTGCCTTTCCTCATGCGAGGATGTGTCTGTATTTTCAGTGGCTTTACACGATGAATGCTTTCTCTGATGAAGAAGCGCAGGAGCTTGCTGCGAAGTTCATATCGCACCAGTTTTTATATCATCACAGCTGCTACCGGGTAAAGCCGTATCCCGAAACGGTTGATAATCAAACGCTTTCGCTTGCGATAAGCGATGCGCTTATCGGCTACCTTTTCGGAAACAAGCCGTTTAACAGCAGGATAGCCAGACTCATGTTTGAAATGAGCATCAGGCGCGTTGAGTTCGTACTGGAGGAGATGGGAAAGGAGGGTTACAGCGGCGAGGGAAGCACGTATATGAATCATGTTATCGCTTCCTGTATACCGCTGGGAACGGAGCTTACAGAGCGCATATATAAGAGAAACTGCTTTGACAAGTGCAGAAACGCCGCCGAAATGACGGCGCGTGAAATAATGCCCGACGGCTTTTCGCTTCCTTGGGATCACTACGGATATATACTCCCGACCCTACAGTGTCTTGCATATAATTCAAGGAGGATAGACCCTGCCAAGTATTCAAAGCTCATCGAAAAGCATACGGATTATGCAAATTCGGTCATAACGGGATGGGGCTTTGACGATCTCGTATGGACTCTTATATGGTACACTGAGGCCGATAATGACAATGCGAAAGAATTTGAGTCATGGTTCATGCCGAAAACGGCAGGCTGCTTGATATCGGAGGATACAAAGCTTGCACTGGTGCAGATGTTCGACGACGGAGAAAGGGAACGTATATCGCGGTACCACTGCAATCCTAATTCCCTGATACTGTCCGCTTACGGAGCGCCTCTGCTTACAGAAGGATGTCCTGCCGAGGGCTGCGGAAGGTTCAAATTTAAGGAAACGTCAAAGACCTTTGATCACATGTCCATAGAGGCAATTACCGTAAACGACGGCTATGGATGTGCCGGAGCACATTCTGTCATCATCGTGGACGGCTATGAAGCCATGAGACCTAAGAACGGCTCCGATCAGCTCCGCTGCGCCTCATATGACAGTGAGAGCAACAGCATATATGCTGACGTAACGCCTGTTTATAAGCAAAATTTCAGTGATACAGAGCTTGCAGCGCGCCGCAGCCGTCTGATGTACGACAAATTCTGGCTGATAGAGGACACGGTCAGCTTTGGGAAAGCGCATAGCTGCGCTATGCGGCTTATAGCCAGACCTGAGCTCATCTCCGACGGTGATGCATTATACATTAAAACCGTGGAGGGAGTTGAACTGAATATTATAGAGCTGGAGGGCGGAGGAAAGATATCTTCAGAGAACATAGACGGATATCCTAACACTTTGGAACAGCGGTCTGTTATAATTGACAACGTAAAATACGGAAAAAGCATCAAATGGCGTCATGTCCTGTTCCCGCGCGACTGCAAAAAGCTGATAGAGGATATAAGCATGGGCTGGAACGTCATTGCGGACAGCGGAGCCGCTCTGTCTTTTAAAGAAGCATACGGCAGGCTTTTGTCAAGCACTGTAAGAGCGCCTATAACGGCGCCGGTATGGTTCTTTGAAAAAATGAGCAAAGCAAAGAAATTATGGTACATGAAGAAGATAAAAAATCCCGGAGGCGGATATCTGCTGAGACTGCCCAGAGATCTGAATAAGGCATGCGTATGGCTGAACGGACAGGCATATCATGCAGAGGAAAACGGACTGCTCGATACATATATACGCGCGGAAGCATCCGGGGAAGAATATATAGAGATAGTTTTATCGACTGAGGTAGGAACTTCTCAGTATAAGGACGAATATAACGGAGGCGGTTTTTTCGGAACAGCGGCTGTATATAAAGAACTGCCTCATGAAGATATAAAAGTGATAAAAACCGGTTCCGGCACGGTGATTTGCGCCGGAGATAAACGTTATTTTATAGACTGACAGAATAGGAGCATGTTATATGAGCAGTAAAAAATCATTGATAGAAAGACTGAGATGGATATTCGGGATATTCCTGCTGCTTAACATAATATTTCTTATTGTGATAAATATGCTTTCCTTTAACGATCTGAAAACGCATGTTGTTGACATAAATAAACAGGCGCTCGAAAACGTAACGAACGACTGGAACAGCTCTATCAATAATGTCGGCTCGTATATTATGAATATCACATATCAGGAGCGCGAACCTCTTGATCATATCATGACGGGCACAGATAAAAACTCAATAGAATACATTCTTGCGTATAGCGAGCTTCGGAAAAGGTTTCAGAATGACCTCATGTATATACAAAATATGAGCGCGTATTTTGTATACACAGAACAGCTTGATGATATTATTTTTGTCAGCTCAAAAAATGATAATACTTTTATTGACAGCATTGAAAACATAAAGGATGTATGCGAAGCGAACGGAGCATGGCATCTGGTAAACTGCGAGAATAAAAGCTATCTTGCGAAGGCAATAAACATAGGCTACAGCACATATATGGGCGCGGTACTGGATCTTTCTGATGTTGTACAGCCCCTTAAGGAGCTGTATCCGGAGGAGGGGCTTAGCTTCCGTATCGCCGATAAAGACGGCAATACGCTATACAGTGACATTAACGATGAAGCAGAATCCGGCATAAGCATAGAAAGCGAGATAGGCTCGGTAGACGTCAGTATCCAGGAGGTAATTCCGGAGGGCTATATCTACAGCCGTATCCCGGGCGCACAGTTTCTGCTGCTTATATGTATATCGGCATGTATGATAATATTGCTGTTTATAATTTATATAGTGCAGTACAACGCTATACAGAAACCGATACAATCGCTTATCAAATCAGTAAAAAAGGTTGAAAACGGTATTATAGACGCGCACGTGGACGAGCAGGGCTCTTATGAATTCGACTATCTTATCCGTTCCTATAACCATATGCTCGATCAGATATACGATCTGAAGCTAAATATAGCGGAAACGGAGCTGAACAAAAAATATATGGAGCTGAAACAGCTGCAGGCGCAGATAAACCCACACTTTTTTATGAACAGCCTTAATCTGATATCCAGCCTTTCGGCGCTGCAGGAGTATGATAATACGCTAAGGCTTGTAAAGCTGCTGTCCGATTATTTCCGGTTTGCGGTTAGGAATAATGATATATCTACATCAATAAGCAAGGAAGTGGAGCACATAAAAACCTGTCTGGAGATCCATAAAATACGGTTCCCGCAGAATTTGGACTATGAATGTATCGTTGACGGCGATGTAAAGGATGTAATGATCCCGCCTCTGACTATACAGCCGCTTACAGAGAACGCGATCATACACGGATTCAGGCATGAAAAAAATGTGATATTTAAAATTATAGTAAGAATAGAGAGGAAGGACGGCTTTCTCTGCATAACTGTTTCGGACAACGGAAACGGTTTTACCGATAAGGCCATAAAATATATACGCGACGGGCTTGGCGACAGCAGAAAGACGGAGCATATAGGTATACAGAACGTGTATCTGCGGCTGAATATTTTTTTTGACGGCGCTGCTGATATGGATTTTAGAAACAATTCCGGCGGCGGAGCCGAGGTTGTGATCAGGATACCGGAAGACAAGCTTCGGGAGGAGAAATAAAATGTATAGTATTCTTATACTCGACGACGAGCTTTATGCTGTAAGAGCGCTTACAGAGACTATAGACTGGGAATCGCTTGGGATAGACACGGTATACGGAACATGCTATCTGGACGAGGCAATACAGATACTTACGGAGAAAAAGATAGACATACTGCTTACGGATATAGTTATGCCCGGCAAAACCGGCTTCGATATGGTGGAATTTATACATGAACGCCGTTTGAATACGAAGATAATCATGGCTACGGCTCATGAAAATTTTCAGTTCGCTCAAAAGGCGGTCAGCCTGGGCGTGATCGACTATCTGCTCAAGCCCATCAGCATGGACGCTTTGAAAAAGGCGCTGAACACCGCGTTCGCTCAGATTTCGGAGGAAAAAGAGCAGCAGCTGCACGATGAGGAATATAAAAAGAGCATCGAGCTTTGGAACAGCAATATACCGTTCATAATCGAGCGTTTCTGGCGAGATGCATTATCCGGCCGCACCGTATGCGACACGGAACGGCTTATAAGATTTTTCCGCGGTATAGACGAACCGTTTGACGAAGCGCCGGAGCTGCTTGTGATCATCATATCTATGGATGAATGGGAAAGCAGCGAATATGAATTTGAAGAGGATATCGCAAATTACGGCATAAGAAACCTTGCTCAGGAGATCATAGGAGATCCCGTTAACGGAAAGATACTCGAGGACGATGATGAAAATAATATCGGCATTATTTATATGACCAATGATGTGAGCATCGGAGATGTTGAAAACGCGTGCCGCAAGCTCATAGACTATTGCAGGGAACGCATGCAGATAAAGGTGAGCTGTTACCTCAGCAACGTGGTAAGACCCGAGGAGCTATTGAAGGAATACCGTGATATCGTCAATATATACTGGGAGCATTCAAGTTCTGAAAGCGATATCATAAGAAAAGACAAAGTCAGCCGCAGCCAATCGGCAGTGTCGGATGAAACATATTTCGCCGATATAGATACGCCTTTTGAAAAGCTCAAAAAAAATCAGCTTATAGGCGAGATAGAGGAGCTTTTCGAGCATTATGAATATATGTCAAATGATATGCTCATGGTCATCTATCACGGAGTTGCGCTGTGTGCGTATAATTACTGCTCCAAACGCGGCATAAATACCGGTATGCTCGACGAAAAAATAAATTCAAAATCTCTGATGACTTCAAAAAACAAGCTTAAAAAGTGGTGTATAGATATAATAAACGAGGTCGTTTCCGATGATACGAGCGACTTTGAGGATGAAAAGATAACGGCGGTCAAGGACTATATCAAGAAAAATTATATGAACCACATTACGCGCGAGACTATCTCTAACGAACTGTATTTTAACGCGTCTTATTTATCGAGACTGTTCAAGAAGGAGATAGGTATGAGCATATTCGAATATCTTGCAAGCGTGCGCATAGACGAGGCAAAACGTCAGCTTATCTATACCGATAAAAAGATAAGCACTATCGCAATGGACGTCGGCTACAACCATTTTTCGCATTTTGCAAACATATTCCGTCGGCTGACCGGACTTACGCCAAAGGATTACAGGGATCAGAACAAACGTGTGTAAAAAAAATTTCGAAAAAGTGTCAGAAGGAGGGATGGCGGTGTGAGAATATATAAGATAATGATACTTGCTCTTGTCATATCGCTGCTGCCTGTGATCCCTTCAAAAGCCTCGGGAGAAGGCGAAGCCGTATTTTCCTGGCTGGGCAATTCCTATTCCGGCGAGACGGGGATAAGCGGCAGCGGAAGCGAGATAAGCATGACCGTGCCGCACGATGTTGCGGCGATGTATGTTTCCCCGGACACAGGCAGGCTGTATACGAACGCTTTCTGGAACGAAAGCGGAAACAATTTCTCGGAGATAACCGACGGCGAGCTGACTAACGTGGGAATGCACAGTCACGGCTGGGGCTATGAAGGCGGATACGCCGTAACGGCAAATTCAAAATATGTATACTTTGGTCAAAGCGCGTCGTATCAGAGCGCAAGAGACGGAAACGATAACTGGCCGGAGGAAGGATATGCATGGTTCGGAGTGACAAGACGTCTTGTAAGCGATATACAAAGCGGCGACCCGTTTAACGGCATGAAAACCGGAGGAGGCATATATTTTATGCCTATAGACAATATACCGGTATACACCCCGGATCAAAGCTCAGGCGAGCAGCAGCCGGAGGGAACTGTTTCGGGAAGCTCCGAATGTGTGATCTCAGGACTTGCGGCGACGGAAAGCGAACTGTTCGTAAGCGATACCTTTGAAGATAAAATAAAGGTGTACGATGCGGACTCCATGGTCAAAAAGCGAGAATGGGCCTGCCCCGGGCCGGGACAGCTTGCGTTGGATTCTAACGGGAATTTATGGGTAGTGATGCCGGAGGACGATCAGATATTGTGCTTTGATACGTATGGCAATCCCCTGAGGGTGATATCCGTACGCGGCGGAGAGCTTTGGGCGATCGCCGCTACCGGCGACGGACGCTTGCTTGCAGCAGACCGCGGCGAGGCTGAATGTATACGCGTTTATACAGGTCTTAATTCCAACAGTCCTAAGCTTGAAGGATACATAGGCGAGACCGGAGGGATATTCTCGGGAGACGGTACCGGCTGCGGAAAGATAGGAGACCGGAGGTTCTACGGGATCACCGGCGTGGGAGCTGACGCGGACAATAACATATATGTATGCAGCGGCGGAGCTTTCGACCCGTCCGACGATGAATCCTTCGGAACAACGTTTCTTGAAAGCTATACGGAAAGCGGGACGCTGCGGTGGCGGCTGTACGGACTTGAGTTTTTGGACAGCGCCGTTGCCGATCCGGACGATCCGACAAGCGTATATACAAAATTTGAGCGGTTTAAGATGGACTATTCACAGCCGCCGGGACAGGAATGGAGCTACGAGGGCTATACCTTAAACCCTCATAAATATCCGGATGATTTCAGGCTGAAGGATAATTCCATTCATGTTATAGCCGTGCGGACGATAGGCGGAGTAAAAACTCTTTATGCAACAGGCATGTACGGGCATAATCTTTACGTATACCGGTTTGACCCGGAAACAGACGGCGAAACAGCCATTCCGTGCATGGCGGTATACGACGATACGCAGGAGAGGAAGGTAACTCTCATGCAGGACACGACTGGCGACGGGAGCTTTGACTCATTTACGCCGATATGTCCTTCCGATACTTTTCCCAAATACGATCATGTCTGGGTCGGCTGGGATATAGACGCCGATGGGACGATACGAAACAGCCGTGTGTCAAAGCAGATAATCGATGAATACAAATTCGAGGGTATAAATGAAAACGGCGTGCCGGTCTGGAGCTATACGCCGCTTGAAACCGGAGCAGGCATCGCCGCGCCCGCTCCGTTCAACGGAGAGACGGTCGGGGATATAAATGAAAACCAATATGCCGACCTGAGAATGTGCCGTTACGATGCAGCGAACGATGTGATGTACCTGACAGGCGCATTCGACAGCTATACCTACGAGGCAGGACAGCCGGCACAGCAGATGACGGCGCAGTCGAAATCGCCGGGAGATACTATAGCACGGTTTGAAAACTGGAGCAAGGGCAACAGAGAGCCTGCTTATGTCAGAAAATTCGATTACAGCACGAAGCTGTATCAAAACAAGTATCTAAATCTTAACGCCGGCTTTGCCGTGAGCGGCGATTATATATTTGTATGCGAGTCAGCCTTTACGGAGCTGGGGGCGCTGCATATATACGAGGCCGAAACGGGCGAGAAGGTGCAGGATATAGAATATGACCAATGCTTCGGGGAGCTTGGGCTTCTTGACATTGTAATGCCTCTTTCAGCCGTACAGCTTCCGGACGGAAGATACATGATTCTTTTGGAGGAGGATCTGCACGGCAAGATACTTATCATATATTGGCAGCCGCCCGATGCATATACGTTTTCGGAAACGGATTTTTCGGAAATTGAGCAAAACGGCAGCGTATCTCTTTCAATGACAAGGATATCGCCTCAAAGCGGAGATATATATATCTACTTTGCCGTATATGAGAACGATAAGCTCATAGATATCCGGCAGGTCATAAAGACGGACGATGAAATGCCGGTCGGGGAGGAGATAACAGTTTCGGCGGTATTTGACGGACTCAAAGCCGGCTGTGAGATACGCATCATGGCATGGACAAGCTCTCAGCGTCCGCTCAAGCCCGCTGAAAGCTACCGTATTTAAAAATGAGAGCTGCCGAAAACAGCGTAATAATACAGAATATCAGGAGGGGATATCGTGGGATATATAACGGATATCGTAAACAGGGTTGTTTATGGAAAAGATACGTCATGGATGATGGACGCGGAGCGTTTCGACTGGAATCCGGGAGTTTTTCTTGCAGGTGCGGCGGCCGCCTATGATAAATACGGCGATGCGCAAATATTGAACTATCTCACCGGCTGGGCGGACAGACATATGGACGAGGCATACGGGCAGCACACGGTAAATTCTACCGCGCCGCTTATCATGCTGCTTGAACTGTACCGCATTACCGGCGATGAAAAATACATATCCGTATGCGATGATATAGCGGAGCAGATAATAACAAAAGCTCCGTTAACTGCCGACGGCGGATTAGAGCACACCGTTACGGAGGATGCGGAGTTCAAAAACCAGATGTGGGCTGATACGCTGTTTATGGCAGTGCTGTTTATTGCAAGGTACGGCAGGCTTACGGACAAGGATGAATATACGCGCTTTGCCGCAGAACAGCTCAGGCTGCATCATAGGTTTCTGCGCGACGATAAAAGCGGGCTGTTTTTCCACGGCTGGAACGGCGATACGCGCAGCCATATGTCGGGAGTCAGATGGGCAAGAGCCAACGCATGGGTCGTGCTTGCATCAGTCCTTATCTTAAACGAGCTGCCGGAGGATATTTACGGGCGCAGCGATGTAACGGCGTCGCTGAACGCCCTTATCAAGGCTCTTTCGGAATGCCAGGATGAAAACGGCGGTTTCCATACCGTTCTTGACAGAAGCGAGTCCTATATTGAGACTTCCGCCTCCGCAGGTATCGCAGCAGGTATATTCTGCGGCGTCAGCTCCGGCATTATCGATAAACAATATCTGCCGGCTGCAAAAAAGGCGGCGGAGTTTGTAAAAACACAAATAAAAGCAGACGGCAGCGTGGATAACGTATCCGGGGGCACGCCTGTGCTCGAAAGTACCGAGGCATATTTTGAGGTAGCGCGCGGTTCGGCTTTGTACGGACAGGGACTTGCGCTGTTTATGCTTGCTTTTGAAAAATAAAAACGGAATGAGCGTAAAGCTCATAAAAATTCAAAGAACAGAAAGGAGCAGTAGTAATGAAGAAAAAGATGACGGCGCTTATGCTGTGTACGGCAATGTTTGCGGGACTGACGCCCGGTATCGCGGCCGATGAAGTCACGCATATAAGCAGCGTGGAGCAGCTCGCGGGCATCAGCGCAGACGGAGCTTCGCTGGACGGAAGCTATATCCTTGATAATAATATAGATCTTACGGGATACAGCTGGACGGCGATAGGTACTTCCTCTTTGCCGTTCACCGGCGAGTTTGACGGCAACGGGTATTCTGTTACAGGGCTCAGCGGCACGCAGGGGATGTTCGCCGTTGTAAACGGCGGAACCGTTAAGAACCTGAAAGTAGAGGGAAATGTTTCGGGAAGGGACAGTATAGCTCTTGTGGCAGGCTCACTGCTGGGAGCCGGACAGGTGCTCAACTGCTATGCAAGCGGCAGCGTATCGGGACGGAATTACGTAGGCGGTCTTGTAGGACAAACAAATAATTCATCAAATCTTATCACAAACAGCTGCTTCATCGGTGAAATATCCGGTTCTGCGCGCGGCCCGGGAGGTATAGTCAGCAGTCTGCCGGATCATGCGAATATAAACAATTGCTATGTTGCGGCAAGCTTTGACGTTCCGGAAACCGATACTGCGGCGGGAACGATAACCGGCAGTATCGGAGGAAGCGATATAGTTTTACGTGCGTATGCGGACATATCCCTTTCGGGAGACCTGCCGCTTCCGGCAGATCCTGAGAAAACGGGCGTTGCATATGACGCATACGGACTCACGACAGCTCAAATGCGATCCGAGGACTTTGTACGTACGCTGAACTCAAATATCAGCGAGTACGGAACGGGCGAATGGTCGTCATGGACGTATAATGAAGCAGGATATCCCATACAGCAGATATTCAATAAAACCGGCGAGGTAGTGACCCCGAAGCCGCAGGAGACTGTCTCGGCTTCTCCAAGCGCTTCGCCGCCGGCAACGCCGGAGGCTTCTCCGGGTGTTTCGGAGCCGCCTTCACCCTCGGCAACGGCGTCGCCTAAGCCGTCATCAAGCCCGACGGCCGATCCTATATTTACTATGTCTCCGGCAACGCCCGCGCCGACCGCAACTCCGGTCTCTGCGCCGAATCCGTCGGATCAGCGGAGCGCATACGACGATATGAATTTCATTGATTATAATGAGTATTATAATATTACAAATAATCAGCCTGAAACTCTCAATATGAATTCGGGAGGCGTATTTACAAGAACGGATGCAGAGGAATACTACATCCGTTTTGACAATGTGGATTTCGGCGATACAGGTACATACGCGGCGGAGCTTTATGTCAGGATGACGGCGTTTATAGACCACCCCGAACAGCAAATAGAAATATACACGGACAGTCTTGACACTCCTGTAGGAACTCTCGATTACGGACAAGCCTACAAGCAAAACAGCGCGACTACCGCACAGCGGTACGGAGTGGAGCTGACAGAAAAGATAACAGGGAAGCATACCGTTTATGTTAAGTGGCAGGGAAGCCTGATAGGCATACGGCTCAGATTTGCCGAAGGCATTATCAGTCTGTCAGAATACGAAAACGTACTGCCCGCTACGCTTGCTCAAATGCGCGTCAGTGAAAACGGGGAGATACAAAACGACAGCTACGGCGACGGCGGCCCGGCCGTACAGTGTATCGGAAAATACAGTATGCTGGACAGCATATCATTCCCGGCCGTAGACTTCGGAAGCGAGGGCGTTTCCAAGACAGTGACGCTGCGGCTTGCACGTTCCAGCGCGATGCAGGTAGAGCAGGAATTTGAGGAGGAAACAAAGCCAAAGGCAAGGATATTGCTCGGCGGACGCGGCGGTGAGGTAATAGCGGAGACCGAAATACCGGCAAGCTCGGCGGCGGAGCTGGGCAAGTGGTATACCTACACAATGGAGCTGCCCGAAAAAATAACCGGGATACATATGATAACGGTTCAAATAAACTACGAGACAAAGCTCAGATACATTGCATTTGACTATGACGTACCCGAACCTGCTCCGGAAGAGTATGAAGAGATAGACGGACATAAGGTCATGACTCCCGAACAGGCCGTAATGACGGGAACATTCACCGGTACTCGCGGCGAGTTCATGCCGAAATACGCGCTTATGTCGGGCGATATGGTATTTAACAGCGTAAAGCTCGATAATGCGGAATATCTTACGGCATATGTTGCAACGAGCGGACAGACCGGCACAGTGGGCGTGTTTATGGACGAGGATACCGAGCCTATAGCCGAAATAACTGCGGACAGCGCCGACTTTTATTCCGTAACGGCGCAGCTGAAAGAGCCAGTGAGCGGCGTACATACATTCACGTTCAAAACAACAAGCGGCAGGGCTCTGAATATAGGATGGATGAAGTTTATGACCTCCGGCGAAAAGGACGTTTTTGACTCAAGAACAAGGATCGCCTTTATAGGTGAATCCGAATTTTCAAGCTCGGGCAGACGGCAGTACACGACTCAGATAGCAAAAATGGCAGACAGCGAGCAATACCGCATGGAATGCTTTTTTACGGCGGCTAAGCTGGGAGCGCTTGATACATCGGAAATTACGGCATACGCTCCCGGTATCGTCGTTATAATGTTCGGCAGACAGGAGATGCAGACGGCTTCCGGCAATTTTGAAGAAAACTATCAGAAGCTTATAGACGCTTTGAAAACGGCGGATCCGAATGTGAAAATATATATCCAAACTCCTGTTCCGTTAAATACGGACGCCGCAAATTATGGCGCGGTTCGCGAAACACTGTACAGTCTTGCGGAACAAAACGGTGCGGAGGTCATAGATATTTACGATTACCTGCTCGGCTCCGGATATCCGCGGGAATACCTGTTCGCCAATTCCGACAGAGGGCTTATAAGCTCCGCATGCCGTGAGATGATAGGCTATCATACATACAGGGCGATATTCGGCGGCGATACAGTCCGTGACGGCGTTTATGAATTTGCGCGCGACGCGGAGCTTATCGGTATAGGCTCCGGCGGCTCGTGCACGATAGGCGCGTTCAAGACCGGCGCCGGTCAGTATATAAAAACTTCAACGAGCGAAAACGTTTCGGATAAAGCGAAAACCTTTATCATGCTCAAGGACGTTGATCTTGAAGGCGTAAGATCCATGACCGTAAGCGCGGCGAGAAAGACGTACACCGCATCGGCTCTGCCGGTGATCGAATGCCGGCTTGATTCGCCTGACGGACAGACTATAGGCAGGATAGACGTTGTAAACACGGCGCAGAACACGGAATACGCGTTCCAGCCCATAACGAACAGCATAATCCCTGTCACGGACGGAAAGACGCATAACCTGTTTTTCGTTCTTGACAAAGGCTCGGATATCACCGATTACGATGTTATAAACCTTAAGAGCGTAAGCCTGAACAGGGACGAGGCTCCGCCCGTTGTCCTGGATGAAAACGGAGTTATTATAGACAGGTCGCAGACTGTTATCCTGAGCGAAGCGTCCAAAGCAGCGCACAAATACGAGGGTGGGAGCACGTATACATGGATAACCGCAGCCTCAGACAGCGGAAGCGAGGCGCAGTTCATCACAGCGGTATTCGACCATGACGGAAGATTTGTGACCTCCGCAGTATCGGAAAAGGGAACAGGCGCGCTCAGCGTAACAATGACGCTGCCGGAAAACTTTGAAGCTGACGGCTGCTATATAAGCGGATATGTATGGGAGCTTGCTGAGAACGGCCGCTACAAGCTTAAGCCGCTAAGGATGGACACGACGGTGACCTCGAATGAAAAGCTCAAAATAGGGCTTATAGGCGACAGCACGACTAACAACGTAACTGTAAACAGCATTGCCTTTGAGGACAGGTGCTATCCAAACTGTCTCCGCGGTATGATGGACAGAGAGAAATACGAGATACTCAATTTCGGACGCGGCACTACTACTACGGGTCAGTATCTCACATCTCACCGTATATGGTTTGAATATGCAAAATCGGAGCAGTGCGGCGCTTATTTTATAATGCTCGGAACGAACAACGCAAAGGGAGTGGAGCTCAATACGTTTAAGGAAAATTACAAAACCATCATCAGCGGTCTGCGCGAAGCAAGTCCCGGATGCAGTATATTTATAATGACGCCGATACCTGCGCAGAAGGACGCGTATATGATAGAGGAGGCAACATTGACAGATGTGATCATACCTATGGTAAAGGAGGTAGCCGAGGAAGAAGGACTTCCGCTGATAGATATGTACAGCGTACTCAAAAACAGCGAACGTTTCGAAGATATGTACGGCAGCGACGGGATCCACGAAAATGAAGAGGGTATGATACTTATAGCGGAAACAGTGCGCGACGTCATCATAAACGAGCTGCAGAAGTAAGAAAATACTTTAATAAATGCTATTATGCTCTGTTTTTGTCATTTTTCTGATAGAAAAAGCAGAGCGGCGGCTGTATAATAGTCGGTAAAGATACATTCTTTATCGGCTTTACAGCCGTACGGATCGGATGGTGATACACAAATGAAAAGGTTATTTGCTTCTGTTCTGGCGGGATCGGTATTTTTCGGCGCAGCCGCGTCGGCGGCGGATATACGAATAGACGGCGTTCCGCTCGTTACCGATACCGAGCCGGTGATAGTTTCGGACAGAGTGCTTATGCCTATGCGCGCTGTGTTTGAGGCGCTCAGCGCAGAAGTTGACTGGATAGGCAGCGAACAGATAATATCTGCGGCGGCAGGCAGCAGACTCATCCTGTTCAAGATAGGCAGCAGCCGCCTTATAGTGCAGGACGCGGGCAGCGGAAGTTTAGAGATCACAGAGCTGGACGCGGCTCCGGCGCTTATAAACGACAGGACGATGATTCCCGTAAGAGCGGCGGCGGAAGCGCTGGGAGCTTACGTTGACTGGGATCCGGAAACCGAAACGGTAATAATAGAGACAGACCGGACGGCAGCGACAAATTGATCCGCCGTCTGCAAATAAAAAAGGAGGTACGAACATATGAGGACATATGAAAAGCCCGAAATGAAGTTGGATCTGTTCAGCAGAGAGGATATCGTCACTCAGTCAACGACGGCCGAACAGGTACAGGCCATGCTCGGCGCGGACGTGAACGGAGGAAGCGGCAGCTGGGACAGCCGATGGAATGAAGCTCTTGAAGTTATCAGTCTAACATTCTAATGAAGAAAAGGAGACCGAAAAAATGAAATTTCTAAAAAAAGCAGCCGCGGTATTTGCGGCGGTATCAATGCTCGCGTCGGTTTCATATGCAGTTTCGGCAGAAGCGGGAACCGGCGAATATCATGATGCGTATTCAGCTATCAGCAGCGGCGACTATGAGCACAGCAGCAAAACAACCATAAAATTTTCGGAAGGAGCTCCGAACGGATTTATGGCTGCGGCAGGAGAGTATGTTTCATATCTTGTGGATTTCGGCACACGCAGCGCCAATACTCTTATTATGAATATGCGGCCTAATTTGAATAATACGCAAGGCTCTTTCGCGGTCTGTATAGATGATTTGAACAGCGAGCCTGCGGTAGTGTTTGATCACGGTAAAAACATTCCCTATGCAGGATACATAAGCTATGCAGGTCCCGGCTATTCTGATTACTGTTTCAACCTACCGGAAACGCTTACGGGAAAGCATACTGTATATTTTAAGGCCTTAAGCGCGGCGTCAACAGGTTTTACAGACTTTTACTTTACTGATTCTACAGTATCTGCCGGCGAGCAGATAAAGCCGTATAACTATTCGCATGTTGATACAAGCGGCGTTAAGACAACTCTTACATGGGGTAATAACAGCAGTTCTTTCAGAGAGTCCGATGCAGGTGAAACGAACGTGGTGGCAGATGCTCAGGGCGCTCTGTTTATTCCGGGCGTGAATTTTGGAGACGGGACAGGCGATGCATATGTCGGCGCGAACATAAGGATGCAGCATTGGTCGGCAACCCCGGAGGGTAACGGAGATTATGAGATAAGGCTTGACAGTATAAACGGCGATCCTATCGGAAGCCTGACGCTGACAGAAGCTGTATCAGCATATAATACGTATACGATAGTATTTGACAGATCGGTGACCGGCGTGCATACGCTCGTGTTATGTCTGCCTATAAAGACAAATGTAAGCTACATAGAATGCTTCACGGCTCCATCCGCATATAAGACATATACAACCAGTATTGACAATGCTTTCATGAGTACAGAGTCAGAGCTTAGCTATGTACTGGATTTCGGCGAGACCACGCCGGGATATATCGCGCTGAACGTAAGACCCGCGCTTGAGGAGGCGGCTGACGGCGGTATTATAGACATGTATATCGACGGAGGCGAGACGCCCGCGGCTTCTTTCGCGGTATACCGGAGCGAAGTTAATATGAATACTGATGACAACGAATGGTTTGCGCCTCTTTCTCTTGAAGACGGATTTACCGGCGTGCATAACGTGACCTTTAAAGCGAGGACAAATGCAAGGTCTACATTTAAATATTTCAGATTCGATCCCGCAGCGGAAGCAAAAGACGCGTACAGCGATATCAATGCGGTAGACCTCTTTTATAAGGTACACAAGGGCAACTCAATGATACCGAATACGGAAGGTACGTCATTTGTAGCGTCGTTTGGATATTGGAGCGATCCGTACTACAGCGCGGCATATACAAACGTTGATTTCGGAGAAAATTCAAGCGATAAGGCGATCCTGCGCGTAAACAATTTGGATACAAGCTCTGATGGCGCAGGAAAAATGGAGATACGCCTTGACAGCCGTTACGGCGAGGTGGTTGGAACTCTGAGCAGCGCAGATATGACATACAACAATGTTGCTTACTACGAAGTACCTCTTTCAAAGGAAATATCGGGCGTGCATGATATAGTGATCACCTCTGATTTTCAGACTAATTTCTATTCGTTCAAGTTCGTTCGGACCGAGGAAGCTCCGGGAGCGTCCGTAAAGATAGATTCAAGCGCGGCGCTGGATGATACTGTAGGCGTAAAGAGCGTTGTGGCAAAGGACGACGGCGCTGTTCTCTCCGGCTACGGGACAAGCTTTATCCCAACGGCGCTGTTTGAAACTGAGGACGCTGACGCAGTGCTCGTTAAATATGACGGCGATATAGAAAACGGAAAAAGCTACAGCGCTCTTCTCAGCGGCATACCGGAGGCATACCGCAGCTATAAGGTCTTGGCAAGATCGTTCGTTGAGCTGAACGGTAAATACATATGGTCGGAGTCCGCAGAGGCAGCTCCGGCAGCGGCTGCGGAATAAGCCCGTATAAGAATAAGCCGCGCGTCCTTCACGGCGCGGGCGGTCTTATAAGGGATGAAAATTTTATAAATTTAAGACAATTATCAATTATCGGCTAAATTTTATTTTAGCATAAAAGGACTGTTTCCCCTAAAAATATGTTTCCATACAATCTCTCTCCCCCTAAAAAAGCAGTCCTTTGAAGTTCTCTCTCTTGTTTGAAGCAGTTCACGGCGATCCGGGAAGATCCACCGTGAACTGCTTTTCACGATCATGCTATTGCAGGGTCATTATATTGATAGAAAAAAATATGTCAGTTTACTATAATTAAGCTAAACAGATCAAGATATATTCGTATTTCGGCGGACGGAAAGCGGTTCTGCCGAATGCGGGTCATCAGCGGATAATGCAAAAGAGGAGGAGTGATCCAATGAAAGCAACAAGGAAAATCATACCTATGATGGTTTCGCTGTGTATGACGGCTTCGTTTATCCCGAAGGGCGCGGCTCTTGCGGACGGCGAGTATGCCGACGCATACTCTGCGATAAGCAGCGAAGATTATTCGTTTTGCAATGAAGAATTATATCCCGACGGGATTCTGTTCGCCGCAGACGGTCAAAACAAGGATGAATATACCGATAGGGAAAACGACCTGTTCATGCACCAAAAGGATTCATGGGTGGCTTATAATGTAGATTTCGGCGATAAGGGCGCAAATACGCTCGTAATGAATATGCGCCCCGACGTTAAGAGCGGACACGGAAGCTTTGGCGTATTCCTTGACGATACGGAAAGCGAGCCTATCGTTATTTTTGATGAATCGGCCAATCTTCCGTACGCACAGTTCTCGGTCTACGCCGGCTCAGGCGGTATACAGTCCTATTGCTTCGGCATCGACGAGCCGATAACAGGCGAGCATACGGTATATTTCAAGGCTTTGACAGAGGAGCATGCGACTACATTTTTCAGGGATTTCTATTTCCTCAGCGATACTGTAAGCGCATATGAGCAGATCGATCCCGATGAAAACACTATGGCATGGGGCAAGCTCCAGTCGTTCAAGATAGAAAACGATATGCCGGTGCTGCCTATAGAAGGCGGAGCGATGTTTGTGACCGGAGTGGATTTCGGCGACGGTTCCGACGGTACGGGGGGCGTAGGTGTAAAGGTATGCTATAACCGGTGGAGCGATTTTACCGACCGTTCCGGTTCCTATGAGGTACGGCTCGACGGTATAGACGGCCCCGTTATAGGAACTCTTGAAAACAGTACGGTGGTCTCGAGCCAGTACAGAGAATACGATATAAAATTCAACCGTCTCATAACGGGAGTACACACCTTGGTATTCGCTGTTCCGACAAATACGACGCTTGCATATGTACAGTGCGTGCAGGGAACGGAGGAGGATATCCCAACGGTTCCTTCCGCATATATAGACTATGCGGTGAACGAGGACAACGCGTTTTTGTATGAGTCAAACAGGCGGTTTGAATTTGACGTTGATTTTGGCGAGGCCGTACCGGAATACCTCAGCATAAGCATGCGTCCGGCATTGGAGGACGCAGCCGACGGCGGCGTGATAAACGTTTATATTGACGACGATGCGGGCGAGCCGGCGGCTTCATTTACAGTATACAGAGACGACGTTAATCTTACCACAGGCAACACTGTGCCGTGCGAATGGTTTGCTCCGATAAGCGTTCCCGAAGGCTTCGGAGGAGAACACAAGATAATATTCAAATCTGAGGGCAATGCGCGGTCCAATTTCTATTCATTCCGCTTTGACAGGGACGTTGCAGCAAGAAACGCATATGAGACTATTTATGCGTCCTCGTTCGATTATGCCGTTCACGGCGGCAATACGATGTGGGGCGGCGGAGGCGGAACGCCTGCGCCGTATGTTGTAGGCTTCGGCGAGGAAGGAAAGACGTATTACAGCGCGGCGTATACAAAGGTCAACTTCGGAGAACAGATAAGCAGTAAAGTGAATGTTCGTCTGAACAAGCTCAGCTCCGGCGACGGCTCCGTGCAGGTTCGGCTAGGCTCGAGAGACGGAGAGGTCATCGGAACTCTCAGCAGCGCTGATATAGCTCTCGGCAGCGGATACGGCGACGCTGTGGCGGAATATACTATAGACCTTAACAGGCAGCTGTCGGGCGTATGCGATATCGTATTCACCTCCGATATTACGGGGACATTTTATTCATTCCGCTTTACCGGCGAGGAGAAGCCTGCGGAGCCGAGCGATGAAAATACAACATACGTGTTTTCTACCGATAAGGTCTCTGCACTCGACGGAGGCGCGTTCCAGGCGTATAATGACGGCACGTTCACAAAGGACGACGGCAAGCAGTACAGGGCTGTTTTTAAGAACGTGGATTTCGGAGACACGCTCAGCACTTACGGCATAAAGCTCACAGCCAGAACGCTCAGCAAAGCGGACGATACTAATGTTCTGAAATTCTATATCGACAGCCCCGATACGGAACCGATAGGCGAATTTTATGCAAAGGATGGACTGAACACCGCGAGCATGGGCTATTATCCCATTGAAACCGGCGGTATAAACGGTGTACACGACGTATACGTAAGCTGGAGCGGACAGTGGATAGTAAATGACTTCACGTGTATCAAGGGTACGACAGAGGTATTTGACGAGGGCTCTTCCAATCCGGGACTTATATATGCCGCGCAGTCCTCTATAAGGAGCTCGACCGACGCAAGAACGCAGTCGGACGGCACGCTTGACAACGGACATACGGTAAGCAATCTCGGCAAGGGCGGCAGCGAGACGGGAAGCATCTCGTTCCCCGGTCTTGACTTCGGAGACGGCGGCGTTGAAAAGATAACCCTGAGAATGACCCGTATAGGCGACAGCGCGGGCACTGTAAGGATACTGCTCGGCGGCAGAAACGGAGAAGAAATCGCGTCGCTTCCGCTTTCACAGGTGCCTGCCGGAGATGTATTCCACAGCTTTGAGCTTGACGCAGGTCTTGAGCTGAAGGGTATACATATGATAACCGTTACCGTTGATTATGAATGCGTTATCAACTATATAGCGTTCGATTTTGACGGTGATCCGGTCATAACCGATCCGGTAACTGCAATAAACGGGCATCAGCAAGTAAGCGTACTGGATCATACTACAATAGACGGCGGTACGTTCATATCGAGCAATAACGGCGGCAATATATGCGTTTACGCTCCGTCATATGTGAACGGTATAGCGGAGGGAGGCTCTGTAGGCTTCGATCTTGAAGTGGAAAACGCAAAGTATGTTGCCATATGCGCAAAAACAAACGACAGCAGCGCGGATCATGTTGTAGGCATAACAAAGGGCAGGGAAGAGATAGCGGAGATCACCGTGCCTAAGGCTTACAGAAACGGTACAGGCTACTACATGGACGTCTATACCGCCGAGCTTGAAAACGCCGTAAGCGGAACGGATCAGTTCCTTGTAACAATGAAGTCCGGCTCAACGAACATTGCGTGGATCAGATTTATGACCGAGCAGGAATATTCCGAGTTCACCGGCAGGACTAAGATAGCGCTCCTTGGCGACAGCAATGTTGAATACGGCAAATATACGATACCGCTCAGAGAAATGCTTGATATAAACGAGTATGAGATAAAGAGTCTCGGCGTTTCGGGCAGGACTGTTAGGAATTACGCAACGCTGCCGGAATATGCGGAAGCGCTGGAATATGCACCCGATATAGTTATATTCACTCTCGGAACGAACGATTCCGCAAACTCGTGCAACGAAGCGTACATGGAGCAATTCAAGACCGATTATAAGAGTATGATAAGCGAGCTTCGCGGCGCAAATCCGGAGGTAAGGATATATCTTCAAACTCCGCTTCCGTTCCAGTACGGTGAGATGACAAATCCAAATTGGGCGCATAATACGGAAAATCTTGCAAAGGTAATAGAAGCTATAAGGGAAGTTGCGGCGGATGAAGGACTTGAGATAATAGATATTTATAACGGCTTGAATAATTACGGTTATGACCGCGAGGAGCTGTACGGCGACGATCTGCATGTCAATAATGCCGGAGGCGTTATTATGGCTCGTCTTACAAAGGCCGCGGTATTTCCCAACAGGATAGATATAACACCGTCAAGCGGAACGGCTGACGAGGTTGCGATAACGGCTGATGAAACTATCATCACCGAACGCGGCGGGTCTGTCTCGCTCAGCGCTGACCAGGACGTGTACTGGCTTGTGGAGAGCATAGACGGAGGCGACTGCGATAAAGCAGAGATAAGCCAGGACGGAACCGTTACGGCGCTGAAGCCCGGAATATATAACGCTGCGGCGGTATCCAAGACCGATACGTCAAAGCGCGCCGAGATCAGACTTGAAAACAGGTTCGACTACGTTATATCCAAAGACGCGGATCTGATAAACTCCACAAGCTACGGCTACAGAGCCTTGGAGAATTTCCGTGAGCCGTTCATATCAGGCTATGACAACGGCACTGTAATAATGCTCAAGGATATTGACCTTACAAACGCCTCAGCCTTTATCGTTCAGGCAAGCAGCATGTATGACACGTCTCAGGATCCGCTGAGGATAGAATGCCGCGTCGATTCGGTAAACGGACAGGTCATAGGGTCAACTATCATAACAAAGAACGCAAAGGATACAAAGTACGCGTTTACACCTTATAAGAACGCGCTTGCTCCCGCTGAGGGAGGCGTGCACGACCTGTTCTTTATCCTGAACAGGGGCACCGACACTTCGGGAACTGTAAGGACGATAGACGGGATATATTCTATAGGCTTTGATTACGGAGCGGCGAAAAATATAGCGGTATTTGAAGACGGCGTTCTTCAGGATACTATGCCGATAGTAAACAGCGACTATGATACGACGGAGAAGTTTACCGGCTATAAAGCGGGGCATACGTACAAATGGCAGACTGTGACCGGCGGAAACGACGAGGGTATGCTTGCAATGGCGGTGCACCGTCCCGACGGAGGTCTCTGCGCGTTAGCGGTCGCGGACAATGCAGACGGCGTGTATACGGCGGAGCTGACGCTGCCCGCTGAGTTCAACGACAGCTATACTATCAAATCAATAGCCCTAGAAAGCGCGGCAAGCATGAAGCCGATACTGCGCAATGCCAATATACAAAACAATGACGAAAAGCTCAGGATAGGCTGTATAGGAGACAGTATAACAAACAACTGGAATTATGACGAGCTTGGATACCAGGAGTATTGTTACCCGAAATTCCTGCAGGCGATACTCGGCTCCGAAAAGTATGAGGTCATGAATTTCGGACGCGGAACATCGACCGCAAGCTCATACAAAAACAATCCGTGGTTTGAAAGGGCAAAGGACGCTGCCTGCGATGTGTATATCATAATGCTCGGAACCAACGATTCGAAGAGCAGCCAGTATTATAACGCTATACCCACCGATTATCAGACGATCATAGACGGACTTAAGGCGGCCAGTCCGGAATGCAAAATATATATCAATCTTCCCGTACCTGCATATAAGGACAACTATTCGATAACGGACGAGGTCATAGTCAATAATGTGATCCCGCTGATAAAGGAGGTCGCGGAAAAGAACGGTATAGAGGCTCTCGACCTGCATACGATGATAGCAGAGGATCCGAATATCGGCTCAATGTATTTCAGCGACGGAATACACCCGAACGAATACGGACAGAGCATCATTGCGCAGTATGTAAAGGACGCGTATTTTTCAGAATGAGCGTTCGGACGGTATTTTTGAAGGAGAATAATAATGTATGATGTGACAGCAGTAGGTATCATGGTTGCCGACGTTATTATCAAGCCGGTAAACGCCATGCCTGCTCCCGGTAAGCTTGCACCGGTAGATTCGATAGAGCTTCATTCCGGCGGAAACGCTATGACTGCGGCAATAAATATCACGCGTCTTGGGCAAAAGACCGCCTTGATCGGCAAAGTGGGAAACGATGCATTTGGAAAATTCCTTATAAGCTGTCTTGACAAAAGCAGCGTAGAGTCAAAGGGCGTCATGATCGACGAGTGCGTGCAGACTTCGGTGTCTGCCGCACTCATCGCCGCAAACGGCGAGCGGTCGTTTCTTCATTGCAAAGGCGCAAACTCCGCGTTTGATATTTCCGATATAGATATGGATATCATCAGGGCTTCAAAAACGGTGTTTGTAACAGGCGCATATTTGATGGATACTTTTGACGGAAGTCAGACGGCGGAGTTTATGAAAAAGTGTAAGGACATGAAGAAAACGACGGCGCTTGACGTTTGCTGGAATGCCGGCGGCAGCTGGGAGCAGATATATCAGTCGCTGCCGTACACGGATATTTTTATGCCGAGCATAGACGAAGCCGAGTGTATATCCGGCAAGAACAGCTTGCATGAGATGGCGGAGACATTTTTCGATCACGGCGCGGGCTGTGTTGTTATAAAATGCGGCTCGAAGGGCTGCTATATTCAGGAGTCTCCGAACGCTGAGGGAATGATGATAGGAGCTTATCCGGTAGATGAGATCGCTGACACCACCGGGGCCGGAGACAGCTTTTGTTCCGGATTTCTGGCAGCATATTCACGCGGCTGCGGACTTCGGGAATGCGCCGAATTTGCCAACGCTGTGGGAGCATGCAGCATAATGAAACGGGGCGCGACGGAAGGCGTGCGGAGCTATGAGGAAACAATACGTTTTATGGAGAATAGAAATGAACGCTGTAGATAAAACTATTGAATTTTTTAAGAAGGCCGGTATCGTTATAACGGATGAGGAAAAAGAACGGATAGAGCTTGCTGATTTTGCGCTTAACGATCCGGAGCATACGGGTCTGCAGCTCCTGACCTACGTCAATACGGATCGGTGCTGCGCAAAGGAAATGGTGCTGTTTGAAAACCAGACATGTCCCGAGCATCTGCACCCTTCCGCCGATGGGATACCCGGCAAGGAAGAGACGTTCCGCTGCAGATGGGGCGAAGTGTTTTTGTACGTTGAAGGCGAGGAAACACCGGACAGAGCCGCAGAGCCGCCGGAAGGAACTTATACTGTATTTCACGAAATACACCTCAGACCCGGGCAGCAGTATACTATCTATCCGGGAACCAAGCATTGGTTTGCTGCGGGCAGCCAAGGCGCCGTTATCAGTGAATTCAGCACGCATTCCAATGATGCAACGGATATTTTTAGCGATGAAAGGATCAAAAGATAATGCTTGTAACTCTAACTGAAATTTTAAATGAAGCGGAGAAAGGCAGATATGCGGTAGGACTTTTCAATCATCTTGACCTTGAAATGGCGCGCGGTATCGCCGAAGCGGCGGAGGAGGAGCGGTCGCCTGTTATTCTGGGCGTGGCCGAGGTGCATCTGCCGTCTATACCTTTTGATTATGCGGCTGTGATCATGCGTAAGATAGCGGAGGACGCAGCAGTTCCGGTATGTCTGCACTTTGATCACGGAACAGAGTATGACAAAATACTGAAAGCTATGCAGTCGGGCTTTTCATCAGTCATGTATGACGGCAGTTCGCTGCCGTATGAGGAAAATATACGCAACACACGCGAGATAAGCCGTGCGGCGCATGCTCTGAATATAAGCGTTGAAGCGGAGCTGGGACATGTAGGCAGCGGCGATGAAAATGACGATGATAATTATTCGGCAATGTATACGGATCCCGATACAGTAAATGATTTTATAAGCCGCGCGGATATAGACGCGCTTGCCGTAGCAATAGGTACCGCGCACGGCGTATATAAGGCGAAGCCAAAACTGGATATCGAACGGCTTAAAAGCATATATGCAATATCCGGCAAACCGCTCGTGCTTCACGGCGGCAGCGGACTTTCCGATGAGGATATAAGAAAAACCATAGACAACGGGATAAGAAAGATCAATATCTGCACCGAATTATGCGAGGCTTTATATGATTCCTACTACAGCTCGCACCTCAGCGGCTGCTGTTTTGAGCAGGCGGTCATCGACGCCAAGAACAGTGTAAAGGAAGCGGTAAAGAAAAAGATGCGGCTGTTCGGCAGCAGCGGACAGGCATAGGAGACGGATATGGATGTAAAAAAAATAGACGTTGTGTCCAATACGCATTGGGACCGAGAATTTCGTTTCAGCTTTGAAAAGACAAGACACGATCTAATCGTTATGCTCGACACCGTGCTGGATATACTGGAAAAAGACCCCGACTATCATTCTTTTACAATGGACGGTCATTCCATAATGATAGACGACTATCTTGAAATGCGTCCGGAGCGTACGGATCAGGTCAAAAAATTTATAGCAAACGGCAGACTTATCATAGGTCCTTATTACACTCTTCCCGAAGAATTTTCTATCTCTCATGAAGCGTTGATAAGAAATCTTATGTTTGGCCGTGAAACGGTAGAAAAATACGGAGGAAAATACCCGAGAGTTGCTTATACTCCTTCATCCTGGGGGCAGACGGGTCAATACCCGCAGATACTTAAGGATTTTGGAATAGACTATATGATGTTTTACCGCGGGATATCTCATCATGAAGCGCCGGCGGAATATATTTGGCGCGCACCCGACGGCTCGGAGGTGCTTGCAAGCCGATTTGCATTGTACTGCCGCTACAACTGGTATTATCAGGTGCACAGGGCGGTCACCCGAGACAGAGTGTGGGAAAAGGATTACATATGGGGCGAATTTGACGAAGCTCCGTTCAGGCGGGCCGACGGTGTTACAGGCCCGGCGGTGAACTATAAGCTGAATTGCCCGTCAGCCGATTATAAAAACGATGCTTTGAAAACAGCTGTGCTTGATATGCTGAAAGAGGAGGACGGGCATTTTACAACGCCCGTATTCCTCGGTATGAACGGACATGATATTTCCGCCGCATTTCCGCTCGAGTCCGCCGTTATAAAGGACGCGTCAAACATGTTTAAAAACGAGATCGAGATAGAGCACACAGATCTTGAAGGGTTCTGGCGTGATGCGGAAAAATATCTTGATAAAGAGAATATGACAGTTCTTACGGGCGAGCGGCGTTCATACTTAAAACAAGGAAAATGGACATATCTGTTTCCCGGTACCATAAGCGCGAGAACATATTTGAAGCAGGCCGATTTTGCGGCGTATACAGAGCTTTGCTGCTTTGCCGAGCCTCTTAACGCTATAGCGGGGAATGACAGCAGCCGCTACCTGCACCGCGGCTGGAAGTATCTGCTTTCAAATCACAGTCACGACGCAAACGGAGGCTGCGCTCCGGACTGCGTTTGCAGGGATATGGAATACAGGTACAGAAAAGCTATGGATATTGCGGAGCTGGTTGAGGGCGACGCAATGTCTCAGATAGCGAAAAATCTTTCCCCGGCGGGACAGAAGCATGATATCGTGCAATTAGTGGTCTATAATACACTCCCATATAAACGCGATGCGATCATACCGCTTGATATAGAGGTACCGGATACATGCGGCAAAGGAATACGTATGGACGGCGTAACGCTTCAGCCTATACAAAGCGAGCGGTCCAGCATATTTGTTGACAGTATATGGGATGTTCCGACCATACTCAGCAGCATGCACCACCGGGTGTACGCCGAAATCAAGGATATCCCCGCAATGGGTTATAAGGTATTTGAAATAAAAACGGACTGCAATGCTCTCCAAAAAAGAGACGGCATTGCAACGGACAATGTTCTTGAAAACAGTAAGCTCAGAGTGACTGTCAATCCAAACGGAACTATAGATGTGCTTTATAAAGAAACGGGCAGACTGTATAAAGGTCTTAACTATTACACGTCTCAGGGAGAGATCGGGAATGCATGGAAGCACGAAAGCCCAGAGCACGACAGGAAATATACATCGGCAGGAACAGGTGCAAGGATATACGTATCCGAAAGCGGCCCGCTGTCAGGAACAATAGCCGCTGAAATTGGATTTGAAGTTCCTGAAAGCTGCAATGCGGAGCAAACCGGTATTTATGCAAAGATACCTATAAAAACCATGTACACGCTGGATAAGGACGCCGATTATATAAAGATAAAGGTCGAGCTTACCAATAATGCACGAGATCACTGGCTCAGAGTGAATTTCCCTTCGGGCATAAAAACAGACCGTTCGGTAACTGACAGTCATTTCGATATAACAGAGCATGATATTAAGATACCGGACTCCTCCGGCTGGGTAGAACAGGCATTCGGAACACAGCCGCTCAGGACTTTTGCCGCGCTGACTGACGGTAAAGACTGTTTTTCGGTCATGCCGAAAGGGCTGTTTGAATACGAGGCGTTTGAAAACTCGGTTTTAGCGCTTACACTGATAAGAGCGTGCAGGATAAAGCTGGCTGTATCGGAAGAAAAGGTAACAGAGCTTGAAGACGACGGTATACAATGCCCCGGCAAGCATGTGTTTGAATATGCCCTGCATTTTAATGATGGAGATATAAACACTCTGCCGAATAAGGCCGCTGAAATATTTGCTCCTGTCAGGTGCGCTGTCTGCGGAAGGGGCAGGGGAGACCTGCCTTTAAGCAGAAGTCTGTTGGAGATGAGCAATAAAAATATACATGTGACGGCCGTTAAGCGCGCTGACGACGGAAACGGGGTCATCGTTAGATATTTCAATCCAACAGAAACAGAACAGCCGGTAAAAATAGATGCAGAAGGCAGACTTTACCGTTGCAGGATGGATGAAGAAATAATAGCAGAAATAGATGACACATACAACGCTCCGCCGAAAAAAATAGTGACTGTGAGGATAGAAACGTGACAGAGATAGAAAAAAACGACTTATTTAGGGTCGGATGCGGCGGCGTTATAAAAATTTTGACTCCGGCAGATAAAAAGATTGACGTTATCGAATTTAAAGACAAAACGCTGTGCTATGTCAAAAGCAAAATGGGTTATCCGGCAATATACCCTATGCATAAGGTATGCTTTGAACCAAAGGCAAAAGCTGTTTTGATGGATCTCGACGGGACTACAGTACACAGTGAAGAGTTCTGGATGTGGATAATAGACCGTACAACGGCACAGCTTTTGGGTAAAAACGATTTCAGCCACGAACCGGAGGATGAGCCTTTCATTTCAGGACACTCCGTATCGGAGCATTTGCAGTACATGATAGAGAGGTATGCAAAAGAGAGCAGTCTTGATACGGCGCGCAGGTATTATTTTGATATAGTTAAGTATGAAATGAATGAGATCGTCAACGGCAGAGGCAAAATCGACGCATTCACACCGGCTGAAGGCTTAAAGTATTTTTTGAAAGCTCTAAAAAAAGAGGGTGTTAAAATAGGTTTGGTGACAAGCGGTCTTTACGAAAAGGCAATGCCGGAGATAATATCGGCATTCAGACAGCTCGGCATGGGCGATCCGGCAGATTTTTACGATTGTATCATCACGGCCGGACAGGCGCTCCGCAGGGGGCAGCCCGGCACGCTCGGGGAGCTGGAACCCAAACCGCATCCGTGGCTGTACGCCGAAGCCGCCGCAGTCGGTCTTGGTATACCGTTTGAAGAACGCCATAAAGTCATAGGTATTGAGGACAGTTCTGCCGGAGTTGTATCGATAAGACTTGCCGGTTTTTCCTGCATAGGACTATCAGGCGGAAATATAGAAAAAGCAGGGATAAGCGAACTATGTAATTATCGTGCGGATAAATTAGAGGAAAGCCTTGATATAATTTTATCCTGACAGATGACTGCATATTTCGTTAGCCATAAAAATTTACAATAAAAGGAGCGTGAGAATATGTTAAAACAGCTATTGTGCCTTGCGGCAGCGCTGTCAGCCGCAGCTGGCATAACCTCTTATGCCGCAGACGAAACGGTCTCGGCGTCCGCTGAATATAACGACAGCAGCGGCAAGGTGGAGGTTTCGGGACTTGGTGACAATATCCGTACAGTGCTTATAACGGATACAGAAAGCGCCGAAGGGCTTTCCGGTGATAATATTTACTATATTGCGCAAGGCTCTGCATTGAGTGCATCCGCAGGCTTTGCCATGAAAAAGGATCCGGAGCCGGGAACTTATTATTTGGTATACAGCGCTGACAATACGGAAGAATATGCGTCTGTCATACCGTTTAGGATAGGCGCCCAGGTACCGGATACCTGGGCGCTTACAGCGCTTGACAGCGCTGTAAGCAGCAATGAGGATGGAACGTTCAATAAGGGGTTTGTTACATACGGAGTCGCTTTGGGCGCCTATAAATCGCTGATCTTCACATTTGAACAGGATTCACAGATAACGACGATGGGGTACTCAATGGACGATCTATGTCCTATGATATCGGGAGCCGGTTCCGTCAATCTCGGCATACAGCTGGATAACATACCTGACGAATACAGCAATGCGCAAATCACAATGTATCTGTCAACCGAAGCGCTCCTGGATACGGATCTTGAAACGGGAACAAATACAGATGTTACGGAGGAATAAGATCATGAAACAGAAACAATATAAATATCCTAAAATAAAGATAGCAGCTTTTGATGATGAACATGTACTTCTTGACGGATCCTCAGATCCGATGTCAGTATGGCAGAGTGAAAATAACGGCGTTGTGACCCATGCAGATTATTCTAAAGCTAAGAAACTGTCTGAATAATATCCCCCTTTTAAAAGGCGGAGAGCGTTTTTCTCTCCGCCTTTTAACTTATTCAAAAACAGTCATGGATCTGACTTCAATATCTTTCGGAAATTCAAGCATAATAGGATTTTTACCAGAACGGAGCGCTGCCGTCGTAGTATAAACGCTGTATTCACCTCCGCTGCCTGCCAGCGACACGCCGTTGACCTTGTATCCGTTTGCATAGACCCATATCGGCAGCTGCGCTGTGCCAGGCGCGTATGACGCAGCTGTGATCTCTATAGTATATACTTTCATCCCTGAAACAGTTACATCGTATTCGGTCATGTTAGAGGGCATATCAAATTCTGCAAGCTTTTTCTTCTTTTCTGCGGAATGGATATACGCAGCTCCGTTTTTCAGAAAACGCTCGAATGCCGCTGTATCCATAAGAAAACGGCATAAATTTGCGGCGTTTCTTTGCAGTACGCTTTTTGTAAGTTTTCCTTTTTGCAATGCATCGAGAAGATCGTCATCATACCGCGGCGACTCCGGAACGACCATATAAACGTCGTTCTGGGCGGCAGCCATCGCACTAAGATTTTTCTCGTTTCCCAACGCTCCTTCATCGTTCATTTTAGCGCCCCAGTCGGTCATAACAATACCTGTAAAGCCCCATTCCTTTCTCAACAGAGTGGTAGTAAGGTCATAGCAGCTTGCTGCATGGAAACCGTTTATCAGATTGTAGGCAGTCATAACAGCTCTCACGTTCCCGGCTTTCACAGCGATTTCAAAGGGCTTCGCATATATTTCTCTTATTGCTCTTTCCGATATAACGGATTCAACATTTGTTCTGGACAATTCCTGATTGTTAGCCATGAAATGCTTCAACGTACAATCCTTGCCCGCTTTTGAAAGCCCTTTTGCTACAGCCGCTGCCATTTTGCCGGACAGCAGAGGATCTTCGGAAAAGTATTCAAAGTTTCTGCCGTTTCTGGGATCTCTGTGTATGTTAACGCCGGGACCGAGAAGACAGTCGATATCGTATTCCGCCATTTCCGCACCGATACATGAAAACAGCTCCTCTACCGCGCTTGTATTCCATGTACACGCAAGCAGTGTACCGTTTGGAATACTTGTAGCCTCCAATCCGCTGTCAAGTCTTATTCCAGAAGGACCGTCCGCTGCGCAGGCGATAGGGATCCCCGCCGCTGCAAGCTCGCTTGTGATCCCTCCGAAGCAGCCTGCGGCTCCGGGCGTTACCTTCGGGCTGCTCAGCCCTTCACCTTTTGCAATATGCATAAGCGCTTCAACAGATAAGCTTCCTATGAACTCGTCCATTGAAGCTTTTCCGGTCTTAACATCAAAAAGTGTCAGACCTGTTTTTAATGGTTTCGGAAATTCGCTTGGACTTCGCTGCTTTATTCTGCTGTTCAGATCGTATTGACGCTGAGGAACAGGTTCATGTTCAATGACATATGACGATCCCTTATATACCGGCTTGATCCTCTTAAAGCTCCTGACCGGCGCAAGCATCTGTTCCGACCTGTGTGTTACAATATTTTCATTGACCGTATATGTGTATACACACTCGGTATGTTCTGCATCTGTTCCGACTGATATTTTGTATTTGCCCGGCTCAAGCAAATAGCAAAAAGGATAGCCTGTGATACCGCTGTCATCATATGCGGCCATATCCGATACATTAAAACTCAGTAAAATATCCTGTATCTGTCCCGGTTTGAGTTCGTCTGTTTTGCAAAATGCTGCAAGCTGGCATGCGGGTTTCCCGAGCAGACCCTGCGGAGCTTCAAAATACGTCTGCACGGTCTCGCGTCCGGCAAATGTTCCGGTATTGGCGACCGACACACATATAATGATTTTTCCGCCGCTGCAATACGCATACTTACAGCTTACGTCAAAGCTTGTGTATGACAGTCCGAACCCAAACGGATACATCACTTCATCTTTTGCAAAGGTCTCAAAATATCTGTAGCCTACGTAAATATCCTCACTATATATGTTTTCGCATTCATTGCCGAAATTTTGCGATGACGGATATGACAGGACAGACCTCGCTATAGTGTCTGTAAGCTTTCCTGAGGGATATGCGCTGCCGCAGATCACGTCCGCTGCCGCACGTCCGCCTTCCTGACCACCCTGCCATATATACATGACCGAGGGTACTTTATATTTTTCCACCCATGACATATCAATGATATTGCCGGTATTGAGCAGCACGCAAAACTTGACAAAATATCTGCTGACAGAAGCCAGCATGGCCTCTTCTTTATCGGTAAGCATAAGGCTTCCCGGAGATATGGAATTATCCTTATCTTCTCCCGCTGTCCTTCCTATGATGATCAAAGCCTTATCGCTTTCACCGGCAGCTGAGCGAACTGTCATATCATCCAAGGGCATTTCATTCTGTGACCATGGCTCTGTCCAGCCATGACCGGCGTCAAAAGGATTTTCAGCTGTCCATTTATCATAAACAGCGGCAAGGCGTTCATTCACTATGATATCCGGCCTTTCCCTCAGAGAATCAAGGATATTCGTTTCATAAGGAGCGTGGACAAGTCCGCCGGACCCCGTACCGCTTTTATAATAATGCTTCTGCATCCTTCCGAATACTGATATCCTCTCACCTGACCGGAGAGGCAGTACATTTTGCTCGTTTTTAAGCAGTACGCAGCCTTCATAATTTATCTGCCGCGCTTTCTGTGCCGTTTTTGACATTATATATTCCATGTTCTTTTTATCCATAGCAGTTCTCCTGATAATTGAGTTTTTTTGTCAAATAGATTATATCATTTTTTTGATATTGCGGCAACAGGCTGAATAAAAGAAATCATTTTAATAATAACGCAAGTTGTTTTTGTGATATAGATTTTATAGCGGGGGAGAGATATAAATAATAAAAATTGACTTTGCAGCCGCTTCGTGATATAATAAAGAAAATAACAGATGATTGCGAACCGCAGCAATGCTTACGATCATTGCGCTTTTACGGACAGCTTAAGGTCAGCATCCCCGTGAAAGCAAATAATGACAGGAGGGGAGTATATGATGAAAAACAAATTTTTGGCAGTAATTACAGCTTTGTTCGTATTTATAAATATCACGGCTTGTACATCTTACGACGACTTCATTAGCAGGAACAGAGCTTCGGAGACCGCGTTCAGTATCGAGTCGATACCGGAATATTCAGGATCGCCGTATATTGAGATCAATAACAATATCCCTGCATTCAGACCGGAGGATATATCATCGGATTCTTTCGAGGAATACAGTCCGCTTGACAGCTTCGGACGCTGCGGAACTGCATACGCCAATCTCGGTCCTGATACAATGCCCGCGGAAGAACGCGGGAATATCGGAATGGTAAAGCCGTCCGGCTGGGTGACTTCAAAATACGATTTCGTAGACGGAAAATACCTGTATAACCGTTGTCATCTTATCGGCTATCAGCTCTCAGGGGAGAATGCAAATGAACTAAATCTCATAACCGGTACAAGATACATGAATACGGAAGGCATGCTTCCGTTTGAGAATGAGACGGCAGACTATATTCATGACACCGGCAACCATGTGCTGTACCGTGTAACGCCGGTATTTTCAGATGATGAACTTCTTGCACGGGGCGTACACATGGAGGCTATGTCCGTAGAGGACGAAGGCAAGGGCGTTTCATTTAATGTATTTTGCTACAACGTGCAGCCTGGAGTTGAAATAGATTATGCCACGGGAAACAACACTCAGGCTGATGAAGCTGACGGCGCATCTGATACGGACACGCAGGAATATATCCTGAATACACGTTCAAAGAAATATCATCTGCCATTATGCAGCGGCGCCCAAAATATAAACAGTACAAACAAGCAGTCGTTTACCGGTACAGAAGAAGATCTTACAGCACAGGGATACACTCCTTGCGGCAGCTGCATCGGAAACTGATCAAGCAAATTATCGGAAAGGAATGTATTATTATGAAAAAATTTATCATGCCGTTATTAGGCGCGTTAATGATTGTACAGTGCACTGCTTATGCAGACAGCGGCGATATCAAAAGCATCCTCTATAATACGGATATCGTAACATATCTGGACGGCAGACAGATACAGGGATATGCTCTGGACGGCAAAATGATGATCTGTGCTGAAGATCTGCGTAGTTACGGCTATACGGTAGAATATGACGACAGTATACGAGCATTATTTGTAAATAAAACAGGAAAGCCTGCGGATGACTTTTATCCTTATTATGAAAGAGGTACGACAGGCGGGATATACGGGAACACATACGAGACCGATATACGTGTATTTATCAATGGTATAGAAACATCGGCAGAAAATATGGGAGGTAAAATGCTTGTTGTAGCTGAGGATATATCTGATACAGAAGTAGAGGAAAGCAACAAGACCTCGTCTTATAATCCATATGCCGAATATGGGATCTCGGAGTATTTTTTAAAGCATACATATAACGACAGCGAAAGGGCTTTGTATATAGAAACCGTTGATGACGGCGTTTTGTCATACGAGCAGCAGCTGTCAGACTTCCTGGAAGGTAAAACGAGCTTGCCGCTGGGCGACGCCGCCTCATCAGGACAGCCGCAGATCTTATCCAGAAAAGATACTGAGGACTGTACAATGCTTTTATTTAAGTGGCAGTGGATGACAAGCATTGCAAAGTTTTATAAAAACGGTATTCAAATGAATATGAGCGATCCTATTTTTACTGCATACAAATTTAAAAATCAAATGACCACGACTATAGACAGCGGAGAATTTTCGGACGACGGCAGCAAATGCTATGTTTACGGACAGCGGAATAAGCCTTCCGGTATGGTAGTTTACGAAATGTTTGAGAGCGGTACTTATGAGATCGACACGAAGAGTTTTGTTATAAGAAGTAAAGATATAGACTAAAACAAAAATTACATCGTTAGGGAAGCCCCTTTAAGTTTAATAAATTGCCATTTATTAAACTTAAAGGGGGCTATTTAAAATCATATGAATTATAGCTTATTGAAGTAAAACACTTACGGCTTTTTTCCAGCCGCTATATTTCGATTGATATCTAAGTTTATCATCCGATGGCATAAAGCTGTATCTGTTTGATTTTTTGAATAACTGAGCATAATTATATAACCCGCATTTCAAGCCTGCAATATATGCAGCTCCTGCGGCAGAACACTCCTCAATTGACGAAGGCGTTACACATACTTCCGCAACGGAGCTCTGAAATTCCATCAAATAGAGATTGCGCGATGCTCCTCCGTCTGTATATAGTTCGCTTATGTTTCCTCCATAGCTTCTCTTCATGATATTCAGAACATCTGTGATCTGATATGCGATAGATTCAAGAGCTGCCTTTACTATCTCATTTCTACCTGTAGTACGGCTCATACCGGTAATAGCAGCTTTTATATCGGAACGCCAATACGGTGCTCCTAGTCCAGAAAAAGCAGGTATAAGATAAATGGTATCATCAGGATTTGCCGCATATGCAAGTTCCTCAGTTTCATTTGCAGAGTTTATAAGCTTTAAGTCGTCTTTAAGCCATGCAATCACCGCACCGCTATAATTTATATTCCCTTCAAATACGTACTTTGTTTTTCCGCCGAAGCGAATCCCTACAGAAGTCACAATTCCTTTATCCGCAATGATTGGGATATCGCCTATATTCATCATTACTGATGTACCCGTTCCGTATGTTGCCTTTACTGCAGCTTCCTCAGAACCACTGTGGGCAAACAGAGCAGCCTGTGAATCCCCTATCATACTATATATGGGAATGCTTTTGGGAAATATTCCTTCAAAATTAGTCATTCCGAAAAATGAATCGCAGTCACAGACGGCAGGTAGCTCGCTTGTTTTTATATCGAATATTTCACACAGCTCATTATCCCAATTTAAAGATTTAATATTTAAAAGCTGTGTACGTGAAGCATTAGTACAATCGGTCTTATACTCTTTGCATTTGGTAAGCTTGAATAATATCCAGCTGTCCACAGTTCCAAACGCAAGATTGCCACGGATGCGACAATCACGTACGGCTTCGCTATTTTCTATCAACCATCTATATTTTGATGCAGAAAAAAACGGCGAAAGTTCCATACCTGTCTTATATTTGATCACTTCTGCATACTCGGAAATTCTTTTGGATATTTCCTTCGCTCTCGAACACTGCCAAACTATAGCATACTCCAGGGGTTCACCTGTGTGCTTGTCCCATGCTGCTGAGGTCTCTCGCTGATTTGTTATTGCCGCGCAGATGACTTCTTCGGGAAGTGTATTTGTTTTAGTAACGCTCTTACACTGCTTATTACATTGCTATATATCTCATTAAGATCGTGTGATATCCATCCTCTTGCATTCACGTACTGTTTATGCGGTAAATCATATCGTCCGACTATATTTCCATTCTTATCAAACAACAATGCTTTTGTTCCCTGTGTGCTTTGATCAATAGCAAGTATATATTTTTTATCCATTGTTCGTTTTCAGAGCCTCCACTATCACATTAGATATTCCTTTCGCATTAAGCCCGTAATAATCAAACACTTCTTGTGATGTACCCGCTATCGCTGGTTCATCCGGCAATGAAAGATTTATTACTTTACGCGGCCACGTGCTGCTTACGACTTGACTTACCATTGAACCCAGTCCACCAAACGGAGCATGTTCCTCTACTGTAATAATAACTTTTGCAGAAGATAATACTGCATATATAGTTTTTCTATCAAATGGTTTTAGACAATACATATCCACCACAGATGCACTTATACCTTCCTCTACAAGTAGTTCTGCGGCATCCAGTGCAGGGCGTACCATTTCACCGCAGGCTATGATTGCTGCATCCTTTCCCGACCTAATAGTAACTGCTTTATTCAATTGAAATGACGTGTCTTCCTCGTTATATACATCATCCACTGCATTACGTCCTACACGTATATATGCAGGTTTGTTATCCTTAAGCAACTCCTTAATTAGCCTTTCGGTTTGAAATCTATCGCTCGGCATATACACACGCATATTAGGGATTGCACACATTGATGCAATATCCTGTACGCTGTGATGACTCATACCTAATGCTCCGTAACTTACTCCTCCGCTGATCCCTATAAGCTTTACATTTGTATCTGAGTACGCCACATCTATTTTACACTGTTCATAGCTACGTGCAGATAAAAAGCATGCCGGAGATACCGCATATGCTTTCTTGCCGCATTTGGCGAGTCCTGCCGCAATACTTACCAAATTCTGCTCTGCAATACCGACTTCAACAAAACGATCCGGATACTTTTCCACAAAGGGAGTAAAAGAGCCGCTTCCCCTCGAATCACTGCAAAGAGCAACTATATCTTTGTCTTTTTCAGCCACCTGCATGAGTACATTGCAAATGATCTCTTTATTTGCTATTCTGTTCATTTAAAAAGCTCCTCCTTCTTTGTTCAAGATCTGCCATTATTATATCATATTCTTGATCATTCGGCACATGGTGATGCCAACTTACTTTATTCTCCATAATAGAAGATCCTTTACCCTTAATGGTATTCGCAATAAGCACACTCGGTCTTCCCTTTACACCCTCCGCCTCGCCAAATCCTCTACGTAAATCGTTAATACTATTACCATCAGGTATATTGATTACATTCCAGCCAAAACTTTTAAACCGTTCATCCAAGTCATCATGAGCCATGACTTCTTCGGTGCTACCCGATATCTGTAATCTGTTTCGATCTACCACAGCGCACAAATTATCCAATTTATAGTGGCTGGCCGCCATCACTCCTTCCCATACCGAACCTTCTGCTAATTCTCCATCTCCCATGACCACATAAACGCGTGTTTTTCTGTTATCCATTTTTCCGGCTAAAGCTATACCTACACAAACTGGCAATCCATGTCCCAGTGAACCGCTGTTCATTTCTATTCCGGGCAACTTATTATTGGGATGACCTATATATTTTGACCCAAAACGGCTGAATTTCCGTAAAATTTCTTCTTTATCAAGAAATCCTTTTTCCGCAAGCACTGCATAATAACTCTCCATCGCATGACCCTTGCTCATAATAAACATATCACGCTCTGGATCATTCGGATATTCGGGGTTTATATTCATACGGTCAAAATACAGCTCTGTCAATATCTCCATAACACTCATATCGCCTCCGATATGACCTGTATTACCTGAACGTATAATATCAACTGTATCCATACGAAGTTTATATGCTAAAGCATTCAAATTTTTCATATTATTTACGCATAATATAATTATCCTAAAATCAAAGGATAGTTATATTAAATCTCCTTCTCAAAATCTTTAATATTTCAATATGTTTAGCCAAGGTGATTAAATCCAATTCATGAATTGGATTTAATCACCTCTCAGATACGCTTTTATATCTTCTTCTATCGGATCGTAAAAATCAGGCTTAACACCTATATATTTACACGCTTCATATAGTACAGGGATCACATTTTTGTGTATCCCAACACAATGATGTATATACGGTCCTTCAACAAGCTTAGCCTCAAGTCTATTTATATTATCAACCTCTATCCATAGATATGTTCCCATACACTTTGGGCCGTCTACACTGCTTGCATTACCCATCAGCAGTGAATATTCACCGTTATCTCCGTCAAATCGGCAAATAGTTATATCTCCATGCTTTGCTTCTGCTGTAAGACTGCCGGGATAATCGAAAGCCAGAGGATATGTAAGTTTTGGCTTCTCAAGCGCAACTGATACAGGCCACGGTCCGCAATGCTGTAAAAGTTCACCATTTCTTAAATCTGGGTGTCTTATTGTCCAATCCGCAAAGAAACTGCAAGTTCCATCTAAAGCCGCCGCCTCAGCAAGCAATGCGGTTATCGCGCCGTGGATATCAGTTTCACATACAATGGGTATACCTTTTTCATTTAATATTGCATTTGCTGCACATGGCATGATCCCAAGTTCTGACTGCAGCGCATTCCAGCACTGTATCGCTCCTGCATTGCATCCGTATTTTTTTATAAGATTTTCAATCGCTACAGCCAGCGCTGCTACTGTTTCTGTTTCAACATGCCCTATTTGTATTTCCATGTTTTTTTGTATATACTCAAGCATTCTTCCTATTGCCAGATGATCTTCTCTTGCTGCTTTTACGGCTTCGGTCAACTCAGTCATTGGTACAGGCGCCAGTTGAATGTTGAATTTCTCCAAAAGTTCGCCTTCGTTGCACATAGTAGTCCAGAATTCAAATGGACGTGTTGATATCTGCAATATGCGAATATTACGAAACACTTTTACTACATTACACACCGCCATAAAATCCCGAAGTCCTCTTTCAAATACCGGATCGTCAAAACGGCAGTTAGTCATATATGTAAACGCAACATTGAACCGTCTTAGCACTTTGCCTGTTGCAAAAAGACCACATTGGGTATCACGCAGCCGTACACCGTTTTCATCCGGACGCTCATCCAACGGTCCCCAAAGCAATACAGGTACATTGAGCTCCTTTGCCAATCGCGCACACAGATACTCTGTTCCAAAATTGCAATGTGCTAAAAACAAACCGTCTATATTTTCTGATCTAAATTTATCAGCTATTTTTTTTACATCACAATCATCATAAAGTAATCCCTCTGCATTTATATCGTCTATATCAACAAAATCCACTTCAAGACTACGCATACGCTCCGCAATGAGAGTGCGGTACTTTAGTGCATCTGGTGCACTGAATATGCTGCGGCGTGTAGGCGCATAACCTAATTTTATTTTTCTGTTTTCATTCATGATTGCTACCTCTATCATTTTATTTATTAATATCCATATTTTATTTTATAACCACCTTTTCCGCCTCTGTGCTTGGGGTCATCTGTCCAATGGACTCCCATACAAACACCTTCGCATATTTCGCGTTATTTTCGTCTGCAAATACGACATATGCTGTCTTTTCCGATTGCGACACCGGTACCTGCATATACCTTACCAACGTGCCGTTATCGTTGTAGAGTGCAATATGCAGCACCTTATCCGTTATTATATCCGAAGCTGTTACAGTCATAACTATATTGTCTCCGATACGCTCCGCATATGACTCGGTCTTTAGAATTGTGTCTGGGTTAACATCGGGACTATCATCGTTGATTATTAGAGAAAGCTCGCCCCAATTCTCTGTACTGCTCCACGAAAGATTTGTCATATCATTGAACTTTGTTATGGATGTTCTGTTGCCATCGCCTTTGGAATCATCGTTTACCTGCGCTTCAAAACCTATTATTCCTGTTGATGTACGCGGCGTTTTGAATGGTATAGACATCTCTACTATATAGCCTTGTACTGTTTTTGTGACCGCAGTCTTAAATCCGTCCTCGTCCGCTCCGGCACCGAACGACTGTACATTCTCGCAGCTTACTCGGTACTGCGCGTCGTCGTATTCATAATACGATGTTTTTCCATTGTTTTCATCTATAAACACCTCTACGCTGTCCTGCATGTACTCATCCTCAGCCGCTGTTGAGAGAAAGCTGTCCTTTACATCCATGAGCACGTACAAATTATTTTCATCCCACATACTCTTAAGTGTCGCTGTAGCTCCCTGCCAAGCCATAATATATTTATTTATGTTATATTGCGGAACACTATCCCAAAGCGCCTCGGCCATTCCGTCTATCACCGGAGTTCCTTTTATAGATATTCCCCGATTCGTCGTTACCCCTGTGAGTGGGTGCTCCTCAAGATACTTATCGGGATCAAGAACAGCATAGTATGCTTCCTTAGGCTGATAGTTTTTATCGAACAACAATGGACAATTTTCGGCTCTCCAGCTCGTTGCGTCGTCAACGCCCCAAAATGTGACCCTATCTATAACATCAGCATATTTTCTGTATACCTGAAACAGTTGGGCATATTTCTGAGCCTGCTGTATCTCTTCTTCCTCCGTCATTTCCGTTCCTGACATTCCGTAATGACAAACATCAAGCTCTGACACTGATATCTTCACTCCCAGTTCGGCAAACTTTTTTATTGAGTTCTCAACAGCATCTATAGATGTATTAATACTGTAATGTCCCTGCATTCCTATACCGTCGATTTTTATACCCTTCTCCTGCAAATGCTTTACCAATGTTACGACCGCGTCTGCTTTCGTGGCATCGTCAAGGTTGAAGTCATTATAATAGAGTTCTGTGGTCGGGTCTGCTTCCGCTGCAAATCTGAATGCATATTCTATATAGTCCTCGCCTATCGCGCGCTTCCACGGCGTATTGCGTAGTATTCCCGATACAGCAGAGGTATCGGTTATACCATCAATAGCCTCGTTTACAACATCCCAGCTGTAGCACTGCCCCTTATAATGTTCCATTACATCGAATATATAGGTACGCATATTCTCAAGCGCCTCTTCTTTTGAGATTCCATCATAGTTGAGCCAATCCGGCGACTGTTCATGCCAGCAAAGCACGTGACCGTGCATTTTGAGTCCGTTCTCAAGAGTTCTTTTCGTTATATAATCACCAATCTCCCAATTGAAATGCCCCTTTATAGGTTCGATCACATTAGGCTTCATAGCATCTCCGGCTGTAACGATATCAAAATGATACTTTATCATATCATCCTCTACCTTTGCCGCTTCGCTAATATCAGAGCTTCTTGCCGCACCTATCAGGAAATAATCTTTATACACATCTTTAAGTGGCGTAAGCGCTGTATTTACCCACGGATCGGCATCCCCTGGTCTCGATCCTGATCCCGTAACCTCGTCTGTTGTATAGGCAAGGCTCACATCGTCAATCGAAAAGCTGCATATGTTGTTGTCAGCGGAGCCAATGTACAGTTTGACCGTATTGACCGGATAAGCAAAATTGCCTGTAGAGAACACCCCTCTTACCTCTGTCCATTCTCCCTGCTTAGCAGTAAATTTGGTTATCACCGGATATCTCGTATCATATCCTTGTTCTGATATTTCGAGCTGCATATAAAATGATGCACTGTCAACCGATGTATCGTCGAGTCTTATCCACGCCTTGGCTTCGTAATTGCATTGGATGCCAAGCATATCCTTGACATCTATCTCAATACCGTTCCAATGCTGAGTTCTTTCTGTAATACTTGCTCCTAGGCTGCCGCTGTGTGCAGCTCCTGCAGAAACTGATACAGTACAGCCCCGTGCGGAGAACGGACTGAGTTCTCCGCTTTCAAAACCGTTGTTTTCTATCATATTCATGCCATCCGTTATATAAGGAGCTATTATTTGCTGTTTCTCTGCCGAAATAGACATATCATCTATATAAAAACTATCTTTTTCGCTCAGGTCATTGTAATAATCAAAATTCATTTTTCCAATACTATATGCTCCGGCTGTGAGCGAACTGAATGCTGTCACGGAGGCGAGTAAAATGCAGCAAAGCACTGTGATTATAAATTTTTTTCTCACGATATTCTCCTTTTCGTTTTAAGCTGTTATTGATGATACTATTGTGATCTGAAGCTCCAATCACTTTTATAAGAAAATATCCCGGTACCGTGTTGATCAGCACCGGAATATCTCATTATGTTATCATATTCATCTGATGACCGAAGCCTCGGTATACGGCTTCATATCCTCGTCCCATATGAACACCGTATCGCCCGCTTTCGCCTCAAAAGCGATATTTTCCGCTTTGCTGCCGGGCTCCGCCTCGGCGGTCGTTTTCTTAAGCGATAGGAGCCGTCCTTCGCTGTCATACGATGCGGCGTATATGCATAACACAGCCTTTGCACCTGTATGATTTTCGACCGTTACCTCCGCGCCTCTTTCCGTAAGCCGCGGCGCGCCTATGATGATACCCTCCGGCTCCTGCGTGGGATCGTCGTCAGGATCGTCCGGCGTTACGGTTTCGCTGCCCTTTTCATAGTACATCCTTATATTATCGTACCAGCATGTGGACGCACTTGAGGTTATGCAGAGATATACCTCGTCTCCCTCGCCAAATTCCAGCAGCGCTGACCCGTCTATCTGACCGGTGATCCAGTTCGTATCAAGATCGGCTCCCGTTTCGGTATCCGTTCCCATATCCGAAGATGTGTTGGACGGTGTGGCCTCAAACAGCTCGATACGCCTTGTACCGCCGCTGCCTGCCACTTCAAAGAACAGCTTTACGTTATCGAAACCGTTCCATGTCGTCCACGGCTTGATATCTGCAGACGCTCCGAACACGCGCCCGCTCATATCCTGTGAAAGTCCTATCTTTTCGGTGACGTTTATTTTTATGCCGTGCTCGGCAGCCGTACCGTTCTCATACTTCAAAACCGGATTATTCCCGCCCGATACAGTACCGTCGCCGGCAGCGTACGGCTCGTACATCGCGATCTGCTCCGCTTTGTCCTTGTTGAACGTATGCTCGAACACACTTATCTTTTCCGGCTCCGGCTTTACCTCACCAATGCTGTATACGGTCACATCATCCAACCAGAACAAGTCCGCAGTTGTAGTTACACACAGGTATACTGTTTCACCGGATTCAAAGCTCAGCTCCGCTTCACCTTTGAACGGTTCACTGAACCAGCTGTTGCCGATACTCACTCCGGTTTCAGAGTCGTCAAGCTTACCTATAGTATCGGTATCTTTACTCTTTTCACTGAGTATCACCTTACGTGTTCCATTACTTCCGGTTATCTCAAAGAACATCGAGGCAGTGTCGCCGCTGTTCCACGCCGTAGGCTGCATCTGCATCGAAGCCCCGAACACGTATCCGCTCAGTTCTTCAGTAAGCCCAAAATTCTTGTTCAGATCGATCTTCACACCGGAAACGCTTCCGCTGCCGTTCGTATATTTGAATACCGTGCTGTTTGCGCCGCCTATTGTTCCGCCGTTTTCCTCATATGGCTCATACATCGCTGTCTGTGTCTCTTTGTCTTTGTTAAAGGTATGCTTAAATATCGTCTTCTTTTCAATTGTCATATTATACCATAATTTTATGTTGTCGAACGATACATATCCGCTCCACTGAGTTATACACAAATAGACCTTATCGCCCTCCTCAATACTGAGTTTATCAATAGTACCTGAAAGCGTGTGAGCTCCGGTGCCTCCGGGATCACTTGCAAACATGTACCGCTCAGAAGATCCGTCCGCATGGAGCACCTCCGCAAAAAGCCTTAACTCGCCGTTAGCCGTCGTATCAACATCCGCTCTCGCTCCAAAGCTGCCGTTATTATGCTCGGCAGCGATATCTGTTATATCAAGCTTTATACCGTTATTCTCGTCATATCCGGAGCTGAAGCCGCTGGCCGTGAGCTTGCCCCATTGTGCGCTCAGCGTGCCGTCTCCGTCGGTATAAGGCATATACCCGCAAAGGTCTCCGTCCGTGCTGAACTCGTTGTTTATGAGCTCCACTCTTATTTCATTATCAGACTCTTCAAATGTCAGTGAGCCGACCTCCGCGCTGCCCGACTCCGTTTCCCAGTCCAGCGTGTAAAGTCCCGCCCGTATGGCTTCCTCGGTGATTGCAGAAAGCTCGTTTGCACCTGTGTATTCCAATACCGCTATGCTTTCTCCGCCGAGCATGACGTTCAGCTTCGCGTTCTGAGAGAACGTTCCCTTTGCGGTAATGCTGTACCTTATGCTGTCCTTAACGAGTACGGGACGTCCCGCCTCCGTCAGCTCGCCCGGTATGCTCTGCTCCGCCGCTCCGGCCGCCGCAAGCGCCGCGCTGTATACCCTGAACCCAGAAGCGCTCTGAGCTATGCACAGGTACACTCTGTCGTCTCCGCCGTAAGCGCACGCCGCAGAACCGCTGAGTACAGTTTCATCAGCTCCGTTCTCCGTATCTAAAGTTATTCTTTCTCCGCCGCTCGTTTCAAAATACAGCTCCGCGCTCCTGCCTGCCGCCGAGGATACTCTTGCCGACGCTGTGAACTCCGTCCCGGACGGGAACGCCTTTATAAGCTCCGTAACGTCTATACGCACTCCGGTATCGCTGACGTTCATGCTCTTGCCGTATACCGGCTCACCACCTGAAAGCTGCCGCCAGCCGTCGCTCGAGTAAAATGCGTTATGCCTCTCAAACAGCATTCCGTCCGTATCTATGAACCTGAACCGGTCTATATACGTGCTCGCGCCGGGGTATGCCATCAGCATTATCTCCTGTACGCCCGTATATACCTTATCAAGCTTTACACGGTAGATCCTATATTCGCCCTCGGTATAATATGCCTCCATATTCGACCAGTCGTAATACTGCTCTCCGCCGTCTCCTATCTTTACCGCTATGCGGCTCGAATCGCCGTTCATCTTCATGCATATTTCAAATGTGTCCGATCCGGTCTCGCCGAGATCCACGCCCTTATAGTATACCGCCGTGTTGTCCTGGATATTTAGTACCTTCTGTAAGCTTCCGCAGTCGTCGGTGTAACTATCCACTGTCGGAGGGCTTTGCGAGGACGTTGTATAATCGAAATTCTCCGCCTGTACCGGCTTGCCGAGCTCATAGAAATCATTTCCCGAGCCGGTAAACCGGAAGCCCTCAACATGCAGTGTCGGTCTTGTGGTGTTCACAAAGGTAACATCATGCGTTCCGGTTATGCCGAAGCAGTCAAAGCTGTACTCCTTAAGCGCGTTCTTTGAATAGCTTGACGCGCCCCCTGCGGGGATCGTTACAGCAGTATACACCTCGCCGTCAATATACACGTCAAGCACGGCGTCGGTATCGGAGGAGGTGTTCACACAGTTCAGTATGAGCCTGCGAGAATAGTCCGTTCCGAATTCCACATCCTTATATACGAGAGAATCCTCGGTGCGGTTTATATTGCGTATAACGCCCTCGTCATAATCCACCGTATACGATGAGTTTCGGCTCGACGGGTCGAGGCGCAGCGCGCTTATGTGGCTGTAAGCGTCATTTCTCAGGCTTGGATCGTCCGATACCGCCGATTCGTTCACTATCGTATATGTCGAGAGCAGCTGAGGCTGGCTCCAGCCGTTTGTATACGTGCCGTAGAGCCTGAACGTACCCGGTTTGAGGCCCGTTACCGTAACTGTTCTGTTTTCCTCGTCCACGCTCACCGCCGCATTGTTCACCCTTACGTAGCCGTCTGTACCGATAACGGAAAATTCAAATTCACCGCCGGAGAGCGAAGCGCCGCCAGGCACGTTTTCCGGAAGCAGCCTGTATTCAAACACCGCCTCGGGCTGAGCCTCCGTCAGAACATTTGTATAGCCCTCCGCCGGGGTTATTTCCAGCTTGCGCGCGTATACCGTGTTTCCGAGTGGGATGCTCGTATCGATGATGCTGTCCGCCTTTTCAAGCGGTCTTGCGTCCATGTCTTTCGCGGTCAGCTTTATCTCCGCCGGCTCCACGCCTATGCCCGATACCTTTACGGTTATGTCTCCGCTCCCGCCGTTCGACCTTATAAACGCCGCGGCCTTGCCGTTGAACAGCCGCCTTGTATTGCTTTGATACGACTCCATATCAACGGCGTTTCCCGTGTCGGCTCCGACAAATTCGCCCGCTCCGCTCACTTCTATCTTTATCCTGTCAGAGCTGAGAGCGACCACGTTTCCGTTTTCATCAACAGTGTTTATCTCTACCGCGGCCGTATCTATACCGTCGGCGGCAATAGCCGTTCTGTCGGCGCGGAGCGTGAGCGCAGCCGTGTCCGACGGAGTGGACAGGCTCGTATACTTCTTATGCCCGTCCGCGTACGTGGCTACGGCGTATACCGTTCCGGGATGGTATTCCATATCGAATGAAAAATGGAGCTTGTCGCTGTATACCGGCTTGTTTCCGATATCCCAGCCTTCATCATATGTGGTTTTTGCACGGTCTATCGTATCCACGGCATACTGCTCCTCATAGCCGCTGCCCGCTTCCGGAACGTAGTATAATTCCACCTTCTCGGCGTTGGAATATACCATCACCTCGGTGCGGTCGCCGTCGTTTTTATCCCAGTACGGCAGGATGTGTACCGTGTCCTCCTCATCATTCCATATTGAGCGGTAGAAATAATAGATATCCTTTGGCAGCCCCGCCGTATCGACTATGCCGAAATACGAATTTTTCGTATCGTACGGAGTAGACTCGCCTATATAATCGAAGCCCGACCATATAAATCCGCCGGCATACCAGTCGCGGTTGCTGTCGAACATATACATGCTCTCGGCAGAGAGCGCGTACGCCGTTCCGCAGTTATCAAGGCTTGAGAGCTGGAGATCATCATGCGCGTACACATACTCGCCCTCGTGATAAACTCCGCGGGAACGCATTGCTGAAGCAAGCTCCGCGCCGAGCATACGGTAGCCCGGATACTTCTCATGCGCCTGCTGCAAATAATATTCACGGTAGTTCTGCCCCATAACGCCGCAGTCGGTGTAATTATCTTTAAGGTAGTCGCAGATATACGCTGATACCTCCATTGAGAAATCGGTCGTCCACTGCATCTGTGCCAGCGTTATGAACCTGCCTCCCTCCGGGTCCTCTTCGCATATGTAGTCGAGCATGTTTTCCACCTTTTCTCTTACGTTATCCATGCTGCCCCATACGGTTTGGACTATCTCGTTTCCTATGCCCCAAAGGAAAACACAGGGAGCGTTGCGGTCGCGCCGCACCATAGAACGCATATCGCTTTCATAACTGCCGAAAAACAGCCCCTGACCGCCGAGTGTATATTCGCCGCTCTTAGTGTCGTCCCATGAATCGTACGCTTCCTCATACACCAGTATTCCGAGCCTGCTGCATATGGTTATAAGCTCGGGCGTGCATATGTTATGCGCCGTGCGCACGGCGTTTATGCCCATGCGCTTGAGTATGACCATCTGGCGTTCCAGCGCTGCGGCATTGTTCGCCGAGCCGAGCGCACCGTAATTCTCGTGCATACAAACGCCTTCAAGCTTTATATGTTCGCCGTTGAGATACACGCCTGTGTCCGCATACCACTGTATATCGCGGATACCGAACTCCGAAAGATACGTATCCCTGACTTCGCCGTCCGCGAGTATCTCGGTGCGCAGGGTGTAGAGATTTTCAGTCTGATCGCCGTCGATGCCCCAGAGCTTCGGAGCATCCAGCCTGAACTCCTGCCCCGCCTCCGTTACCGCTCCGGACTCGGCCGTGAGGATCTCGTCGGCTATAGAAACGGCGACCTGCTCGCCGTTATTATACAGACTCTGCCGCACGGTCACCTCCTCCGCGCTGCCGGAATCATTCCTTATCTCAGTCTTGATGTTTACCAGCGCGCTTGAATAATCGTCATTGAGATCATAAGAAACATAGGTACCGTTGAAATCTATGTGTATTTTATCCGTCACGGTCAGCCATACGTTCCTGTTTATGCCGCTGCCGGTATACCAGCGCGAGCTGTTATGCTTATCCTCTGCGGAAACGGCTATAACGTTTTCTCCGCCGTAGTTAAGATAATCGGTGAGATCAACCTCAAAGGTCTTATAGCCGTAATAATGCGTTCCGCTGTACGGCGAAGCGTCGGGATCGTTTATATCGAACTCCGGCAGCTCAACGCCGTTCACGTACACCTTCGACGCCTGGTAAACGCCGTCAAAACGCAGGCTTATATGCTTGCCGCGCATATCCTCGCCCACATTGAAATGCTTTTTGTACCAGCCCTTTCGATCCTGATAGAGCGCATAGCGGTTACCCATGTTCCCCGTCTGGATTATCTGAAAATCATGAGGCAAAGTCACCTTCTGCCAGCCGCTGTCGTCAGCGCCGGAATAGTCGGTCTCAAAATCGGCGGTTTTCATGAAAAGCCATCCGTCGTTGAACAGGCTGCTGCGTTCGCCGCCTATAACGCTGTCGCGTATGACCGCTTCAACGCCTCTTTCCTCAAACATCGACGTATAGGAAAGGTCTATATCGTTTGGTATGTACTCTCCCATATCCGCCTCCGAAGGAGCCGCGAGAGCCAAGCCTCCGAACGCCGTGCAGCATACCGCAAGTGCCGTGCAGGCAGATGCTATACGTTTTCCTATATTCATACAATTGTTCCTCCTCTCATTTTTCCTCTTATTTTTTTTATTTAACAGTCCATAAGACTGCGGTCTGACGTTTTTATGACTGCGCTCTGTCAGTATCTGCTTTTCTTATCCGCACCGCTATATATTGCCGCGATGGGAGGTCTATCTTGAACGTTCCAGTATACACGCCCCTGTCCTCAACCGTCATATTCCATGTATCTATCACTTCAACACGGTATTTTACGGAGTCGTCAAAATAATATTTCCTGAATACCGGGCGCATGAAGCTGTAATAGAACAGGTGGTAGCCGGTTTCCTCCGCAAGCTTCTCATCATCGGGAACAGCGCAAAGCTCGTCCCATGCCATTTGTTTTTCACGCAGCCCTATTCCCGGCGTTTCACCAAGGATACTCAGCAGGAATTTTATACGTTTCCAGCTCTCTCCGCAAAGCTCTCCTCCGTGCGCCCACCATATCATATCCTCATTTTCTGTATATGTTTCGCCGTGCGTTGCATAAGCGCCGCGAACAGATACCTCCCAGAAGCGGCGTATCAATTCCTCCGCCGTGATATTTCCCCAGCCATACTGGATATTTCCCTCGTAGGCTATCTCATCAAGTACCACCGGCTTTTTATATTTTTCACGCCACTCGTTTATCTCGCACGCAGTCCTGTATATATCCTGCTTCTGCATACTGCAGTGGGTGACCCATGGACGCGAGAAATCATATACGGGATAGCAATTATGTATGGAACAAAGATGAGAATATGCATCTCTTTCCGCTATTAACGATGCATAATGCTCCCAATCCTCAGGTTTCTTATGCTCCATCAGATCATATTCGTTCGCAAGCGACCACCAGACATTGCGGAACGCGCCGAACCGCGCCGTTACATACTTGATGTACAGCTCATCCGCGCTGCGCGGCATTTTCGAAAAGCCCCATCTGTCGTATGGATGCATCAATATCACATCTGCCTCAACACCTATTCTTCCCAACGCAGTTATGCATTTTTCTATATGCCGGAAATAACCGGGCTCGAACCTCGTCAGATCCCAGCTGTTCCCTTCGGCGCAGCCGCCGTACTCGTTAAAGTTATCCGGCGTCAGCACGCTGCTGTCCATCGGTCTGCCCTCGTACGGATATGATCTCGGCTCATTAAAATTATATATATAATGCTTGGGGAATACACAGAATCGTATCTTATTAAAGCCCGAACGCTCCAGCGCGTCCAATGTCTTCTCTATCATTTCATCCGACTGAAGCTCCCAGACATAGCAGGTCGTTCCAACCGGATAATACGCGGTGCCGTCGGCATACCTGAAATGATACGTATTCGCCGTTCTCACGGGCCCGTGGTTATTCTTCGACGGCGGTTTGACCTTGAAGCTGCCTCTGTAAGTCTCCTTTGAAAAACTGCTTCTTATCTCAAAGCTGTATTCGCCCTCGAATGATGGCATAAAGCGTATGATATATATGCCGCTGCCATCATAAAAGCCGTATGTTTCCACACTTTCATTTTCGCCTCGGAACACTCCGCTTATCGACTGCTCCGTGAACGGATTCCCGTCCGCCGGACCGGACAGTCTTACTTCAAAGACTCCCCATCGTTCCGCAGAACTGCCGAATTCTATTCGTTTATCCATACACGCCTCCATATTTCTATCCTTGGTATCTTTTTTGTATTAGAAAAATATTATAAATAATCATGTATATTATGACTATTTTGTTCAATTTCGCATATTTTATTATATTATATCATTACCCCCCCCCCTGGGAATTATCAAAATCATACAATACTATATAAAAAACTTATAAAATACCCTTACCATGCACATGGAGTTTGTATAAGATGCTGCACAATGTTAGATATCAAGTCGTCAACTATGCAGTAAGGCTTTGATCATACCATGCCTGACACATAAAAAAAAGGCACCCGGCATATAACCGAGTGTCATCTTCCTGCGTCCCAAACGGGATAAAGAACATTTTCAAGTACTTCTTCTACCATAATTTAAAAAGCATCATGATCGATTGCCATTTATTAAACTTAAAGGGGCGAATTTAATTTAAACACTAAAATATAGCTTCAGCTTTGCATCTGAGCCGTACATAATCTGCATACCATTTACCGTTCTTAAAAAGCTCAGCTTCAAGCTGACTTACAGCGGAATTGATGATATCCTCGCAAAGAGCATCGTCCATTCCTGTGAACGGAGTTTTCACAAACATCCGTATCCAGTCATACAGTCCGTTTTCACCGTTCAGTTCTGTCGGTCTGTCAAACAGCACTGCACTGCGCACTAGAAAACCGGCCTGCTCGAGCATCGCTGAGTATTCTCCGATCGTAGGAAAATAGAACGGCATTATGTATCTTAACGACCGTTTTGCAAATTCTTTTTTCAGTGCTTCATGTATAAGCGCATTATTCCCATAGCCGCCCATCTCAAAAATAAACTGTCCGTTCGGTTTTAATGTGTCATGAACGTTCGACAGCATTCGAGGCTGTTTTGCTTTATCTATCCAGTGAAATACCGCATTCGAAAATACAACGTCATATCTGCCGTGTTCACTGAAATCCGCTGCATCGCCGTTTATAAAGTTGATATCAGGATATTCGGCTCTGGCTATTTTAAGAAGGTCTTCCGAGGCGTCCATACCATAGGCATCAAAGCCGTTATCTTTCAGCAGCTTTGTCAGTCTGCCGTTGCCGCAGCCAAGATCCAAAACGGTGAGACCTTCGCCTTCTATCATATCGATCAAAGCAGTTCCGTATTGATTGACAAATGAAAAATCCTTTGTGTATTTATCCGCGTCCCATTGTATGTTCATTGTGTCACCTCATTCAGCATATTATATATATTTTATACCACGGAAAGACGTTTGTCAATCCCTGATTTTAATAGCTTAATTGGAGGATGTTGGTAAAAATAAGTGAGCGTTATTATAAATAGTCGTTAAATATATCCTCTGCGCTTCGCTGAGGCGTTCTGATACACCGTTTTAAAAGAAACAGCTGTTCCGGTCTGCGTTCAAGCTCATTTATACCCTCTTCGCATGAAAGGCTTGCCTTAAATCCCAATTCCTTGACTACATCCAACGATTCACTGCTTACCAGTCCGAAAGGATATGTGAACACAGTCGGCGCCTTTCCCAGCTCCGTTATGCACTTTTCCTGCAAAGAACCAATGTCGTCTGACAGCGCAGCTTTATATTCTTCCGGTGTTTCGCTGTCCTTTCTCTTGCAGCCTTTTCTTCCCTTATCAAGAGAATGCATATTATAAGTGTGGTTCTGTATCTCCACATAGCCCGATCCTGCCAGTTCCCGTACCTTATCCCATGACAAGTGCGCGTAATTCGCATTTGTGTCGGCATTTTCCGTATAGAGATCCGTATACGCACCAACGATAGAAATTACGGCTCTTGAATCGTACTGCTTAAGCAGCGGGTATATATATACATAATTATTATAGTAACCGTCGTCGAACGTCAGAATAACGGGCTTTTCCGGAAGGTCGGTCCCCTCGTATACATAGTCTATGAGATCCTGAAATACAATAGCTGTATAGCCGTTCTTGTTCAGATATTTCAGATCTTCCTCAAAGGCTGACGGTGTCACTATATATTTGCCTCTGTTTGAATTTTTTAAAATGCTGTGATACATTATAATGGGAACTTGTGTTGTGCTTGCCTGCTGTGATAATGTCTGAACTGAATTATGCGCTGTAACAGCGATTGTGATAACGGCAGATATCATGATCAAAAGTATTATAAGCCTTTTTGCCTTAATTACCTTCATTATGGCTCCCCTCTAACGATGCTTCGTAAAAATCATATTTACGGATGTATTCACCGGTCTCATCATCTTTATATACTTCACTGCAGTTATTTTGGAGAAGCTTTGCAATGTTATAGCAGTCTACCCATATTTCATTTGATCCGTCCTTCTGCGACTCGTCAAAAATAAGCTGTATTCCCATATGCAAATGCGGTACGTTGATATTATTTACATTTTCTTTAACACTGTATCCTGTCATGCCCAGATAGCCTATAACGTCCCCGGCTTTTATCACTGCCCCTTCCTGGACTAACGGAGAATAAGGATGATCCTTTCTCAAATGTGCATAATAATAATATCTCTTTTTATCGAAGCTTCGTATACCGATACGCCAGCCGCCGTATTGGTTCCAGCCGGCACATTCGACCGTGCCGCTTTCTATCGCCGTAATGGGAGTGCCTATACTTCCGAAAAGATCGTGTCCGGTATGCAGACGGCTGTATCCGTAAGTGCGGGCATTTGCAAAATCATTATAATGTTCAAAGCCGTAATTTTTTGCTATGGGGCAAAACACCTTTAAACCGTATTTTTTCTCCCAGACCAGCGTATCCTCCTCATAGGTCTGTATATTATATTCACCTATAAAACCGCCCAGGATAGCTGTAAACGCCTCATGATAATAGCCATAGTATTTCATATCCGCGGTAATGTCCTCAATACTTTTATCGCTGTCAAGCTTATCGGTGAACTCTTTAATATCATTCTTTTCATAGTTAGAAAAATCATTTCCGTTCTTTGCGGCAAGATATGCAAGTGTATCTATCCATGGATAGTGGCGTTGAGTACCATAGGATGATATATCGGCGGACATCGCATCGCGCAGAGCTTCATAGGAAACATTAAAATCCACCCATTTTATATTGATCTCCTCTGCCGGCGTATCGTTTTCTGCATTTAATACCATATCCGCCGAATAATTTGCGGCAATAGCCGCACAGGAAGCGGCTGCACATACGGACAGCGCTATAGCCAATACTTTCTTTGTGATCCTTATATACATATATGCGCCCCGATCCTTTTTTAATTATATATACAAATATATTAGGAGATCTTATAAATGATGAATAAAATATTGCTTTTTGTCATGTTTTTTACTGATTTGGTTCTTGTTAAGAGATCATATATGTGATAAAATTACTATCAGGAGGAATGATACACATGAAAATACTGAATTTTGGCTCGTGCAATATAGATCATGTTTATACTGTAGAGCATATCGTGAGACCCGGCGAAACAGAGACTTCCGCCAAGCTTGAGATCTTCCCCGGCGGAAAAGGTCTTAATCAATCTATTGCTATAGCAAAAGCCGGATGCCATGTTTACCATGCAGGCTGTATCGGCAATGACGCAAAACTGCTGCTGGATATTCTTACTGACAGCGGTGTTGACACATCCTATATAAAGACCTTGGACACAAAGAACGGGCATGCTATTATACAGTTGGATCCAAACGGCGAAAATTCCATCGTTTTATATCCCGGTTCCAACAACATGATAACAAGGGAATTCATTGATCACGTTCTTGAAAACTTTTCTGCCGGGGACTTTATACTTCTGCAAAACGAGATAAATAATATTGAGTATATAATAGAAAAAGCGTTTAATAAAGGGCTGCGTATAGTCCTTAATCCATCTCCGTTCAAGGATGAACTGCGATGGATCGATATACGCAAGATATCATACCTTATCCTGAACGAAATAGAAGCCGAAGCAATGACAGGAGCAGAGGATACGGAAGAAATGCTGATGTATTTCAAAAAAAATCATCCCGGACTCCGGGTGGTGCTCACCCTCGGCAGCATGGGATGTATATATATGGAGCATGGAGCTCTGTACCGGCAGTCAATATTTGAAGTGGATGTACAAGACACAACAGCTGCCGGCGATACGTTTACAGGCTATTTTATCGCAGAGATATCAAAAGGGGCACAATGTCAGGACGCATTAAAGACCGCCGCCTGCGCTTCGGCTATAGCGGTCTCGCGAAAAGGCGCTGCGCCGTCTATTCCATTGGCAGATGAAGTAGCCGACGCGCTATTAAAACTCAAAGAGAAGCATCCGGATAGATATCAATGATTTCTACGCCCTCAAGCGCCGCCCTCTCAAGCGCTTCGATATCAAGAACGCTTTCCGTTCTCTCTATTGTGCTGCGGTTAGGATTGATAGTGGGATGACGCGGAGTAAATACGGTACAGCAATCCTCATACGGCAGGATAGACGTCTCGTAGGTGCCTATTTCCTCCGCGCGCTTTATAACTTCTATCTTATCCATGCCTATAAGCGGCTGCAATATAGGCATATCGGTCACAGCGTTTGTAACATCGAGAGCCGCCAGCGTCTGGCTTGCGACCTGTCCCACGCTTTCGCCTGTTACAAGCGCCTTTGCTCCCGCTTTTTTTGCTATTTTTTCGCTTATACGCATCATGAAGCGGCGCATTATCAGCGTCATATGCTCCTCAGGACATTTATCACGTATCTCGAGCTGTATTTCGGTAAAGGGTACCACATACAGCCTTATTTTTGATGTGTACCTGGCAATTATCCGCGCAAGCTCAATGACCTTTTCTTTCGCACGGTCAGAAGTATACGGGAATGAAAAAAAGTTGACAGCTTCGATGGCTACACCGCGCTTTGCGATCATATGTCCGGCTACCGGACTGTCTATACCGCCCGAAAGGAGCAGCATCGCTTTTGATCCGGATCCGATAGGCATCCCCCCCTGCCCTTTTATCTTTTTCTCTCTATTATAAATGTAAGCTCCCGCTTCACGGATCTCTGCCATGACGGTTATGTCCGGATCATGTACATCGCATTTGATATTTTCAAAGCAGTCGTCAAGATACCCGCCAAGCTCTATGCAAAGCTGTATAGAATCAAGCGGGAACGCCTTATCGGAGCGCCGCGCCTCGACCTTGAATGTGCAGGGCTTGGCGAGATCCTCGCTTAGGTATTCCCTCGCGGTCTCTTTTATAGCATCCATATTTTTCTCGCAAACAGCGGCGCGTGTTATCGATACGATCCCAAACACCTTTGACAGTCTGTCAATTATGAGGTCTTTTTTGTCATCCTCAAAATCATCGATATAAATTGTTGCCTGAGTCAGAGTTACACGGCATTTCGCAGTGTTTTTCAGTGCATTCTTTATATTGTCTGTCAGCAGCTTTTCAAATTTGGGTCTGTTGCCGCCCTTTAATATTATTTCGCCATACTTGGCAAGAATTATTTCCTTCACTTTGTTTGCTCCTTTTGATTATTTGTACATCAGCGCATATATCTTTTTATTGTTTCCGCTTCTGCGGCTATCTTCCGCGCCGCTTCTATGATCTCATCATCTGTGGTGTATTGTGAAAAGCTTATCCTCACAGCGCCGGATACCGATGCGGTATCAACGCCCATGGCCGTTAATACATGGCTGGGCTGAGGTTTATGGCTTGAACATGCCGAACCTGTCGATATATAGATCTCATATCTTTCAAGCGAATGAAGCAGTATTTCCGCTTTGATCCCCGGAAAAGAGACATTCAAAACGCTTCCGGAATTAAATTCATCGGAACCGTTCACCGCAGCCCATGGTACGTATTTTAACAGCTCGTCACGCATTAAAGCACGCTTTTTGCGCATTGCTTCAGCATCGCACACAGCCGCATCACACGAAGCACCAAAAGCAAGTATGCCCGCGGTATTTTCCGTTCCGGGTCTGATTTCATTCTGCTGTTCGCCGCCGTACAGCTGCGGGATAAGACGGGTATTACCGGTATAAAGAGCGCCGCAGCCTTTGAATCCGTGTATCTTATGTGCGCTTATTGTAACCATGTCCGCACCGAGCTCTGACGGATAAACAGGCAGCTTGCAGAACGACTGTACGCAGTCCGAGTGAAAAATACACTTCGGCGCGGCCGTCTTTACAGCCTTAGCGATTTCCTCTATCGGCTGGATAACGCCTGTTTCATTGTTCACATGCATTATACTCACAAGGATCGTATCCGGAGTGAGTGCATTTTTTATACTCTCAACATTAACGCGTCCGTCCTTATCGGTATCGGCAAATACAACCTCGTATCCCATAGCTGCAAGCCTTTTAAATGCTTCGAGCACCGACGGATGCTCTATACCGGATGTTATCACTCTTTTGCCGGTACGCTTCATTGCATCTGCCACGCCGAATATTGCAAGGTTATTCGCTTCAGTGCCTCCCGAAGTAAAATAAATATGCTTTTTATCAACCTTAAGTCTGCTTGCTAAAGTCGATCTTGCTTCATTGATGAGCTTTTCGGCTCTCAGACCCAAACCATGCAGCGATGATGGATTTCCGAATTCTTCCGAAGCTTTGATGACCGCTTCGACCGCCTCCCTGCAAGGCTTTGTAGTAGCGGCATTATCAAGATATATCATTGCACTGCTCCTTATTCTCCGTTATTTATCAGTACTATTCCCATACCGCTTTGAACTGAGATCCTGCACAGATCGCTTGTTATGACATTGCTGTTCCCGCGGCTGTGTCCGAAAAACAGTGTTTCACCGTGCAAAGGATATTCCAGTCCTTCAGTCTCTATCCCTTTCAGATCTCCCGATACCGGTATGATAGATAGTGTTTTTCCTTTTTTGCCTTTGATGATCAATTCGCTGCGAACCAAATATATTTCATTGTGATCATCTGCCATATATATATTAGCCGGTTTCGTCAGAAGAAAAATATTCGTGAGCGTATGGTCTATACGTGTTCCCGTCATTCCGAGCAGAAGTATCTCGTCATAGCCTTGCTCAATAGCATGATCTACCGCAAGCTCCCCGTCTGTAAAATCCTTGCGTTTGGGATAAACATAAGTCATGACGGATCCATCTTTTTCTGAGGAATCAAAATCACCTATGGCAATATCAGGTGTGATCCCCATTTTCGCCGCATGCTTCAGTCCGCCGTCAGCACAGATAATAATATCATCGGTATGTATAAGCGAACGAATATAGCTATGATCGCATATTGTTCCGTTTCCGATTATCACAGCCCGCATTTTTCAGTCAATTCCTTTATGTTTTTTTCTATTTCGCCGCAGAACACGGCTGTTCCGGCAACTATAACATTGGCCCCGGCCTTGATAGGTCTGTATACATTATCCTTTGTAATGCCTCCGTCTACCTGAATATCTATCCGTTCGCCGCCGGCTTCACGTATCGTTGAGATCTTTTTTTCTATATCCTGCATATATTTCTGACCGCCGTAGCCCGGCTCGACCGTCATGCAAAGCACCATATCAAGCTTATCAAGATACGGCATAACTGCTTCTGCTCCCGTTCCGGGACTGAGAGCCATTCCGGCCCGCTTGCCGCGCGACTTTATAAGCTCTATACATTCCGAGGCATTCTGAGCAGCTTCGGCGTGAAATGTTATTATATCCGCTCCGGCTTTAATAAATCTTTCTATATACAGCTCCGGCTTTGATATCATAAGGTGCACATCAAAAACGATATTCGTATACTTTCGTATCGACTGTACCAATGTCAGCCCAAAACTTATATTCGGCACGAATACCCCATCCATAACGTCTATGTGCAAGTACGGAGCCCCGGCTCTTTCCACAGAGCTGATCTGTTTCCCAAGCTCCCAAAAATCAGCCGATAGGATCGATGGTGATATTTTTATTTCCATTCCTTCTTACCTTTCTGGATCGTATACAGCTCCTTATATGAACTGTAACGCGACTCCGCTATCTCGTTCCTTTCTACCATAGCCTTAACGGCACAATCCGGCTCGCCGATATGTGCACAGCCTCTGAACCTGCATCCGGGCGACGCTGCCGCTATTTCGGGAAAGCACTGCTCCAGTCTTTCAAGAGGTATATCCTCCGCCTCTACGGACGAAAATCCCGGGGTGTCGAGCACATAACCGCCTCCGCTTACCGGGAACAGCTCCACATGCCGCGTAGTATGCCTGCCGCGGCTTATTTTTTCCGAAACTGTACCGGTCTCAAGTTCTGTCCCCGTCAGTATAGTCAGAATACTTGATTTTCCAACTCCGCTGACCCCGGCGAACGCGGCTATTTTGCCTCGTATAATGTCCAGAAGCTCATCCATGCCTAAATCATTTTGTGCGCTTACGGAGACGGTCTTATATCCCGCATTCCTGTATATTTTCTCAAGCCCGCTGCTGTCGGCAAGATCTGTCTTGTTTATGCATACTACAGCCTCGATATCATTGATCTCAGCATTCACAAGCATTTTATCGATAAGCGCCGTATTCGGATCGGGACTTTTTGCCGCAGCAACGACAACTACTATATCTATATTCGCTACCGGAGGCCGTATCAGCTTTGTCCTTCGCGGATATATCTCGCAGATAGATCCCTTCCCGTTTTTGACCTCTATCTCCACTTCATCGCCTATCATAGGCGTCACACGCTCTTTACGGAATTTTCCGCGGGCTTTACATTCTATTGCCTCACCGGTACCGGTCCTTACATAGTAAAAACCGCCTATGCCCTTATATATTATTCCTCTCATATCAGAATGTAAGTGTTTTGTCACTGACCTTAGCGCCGTCTATATAAGCCTGTACGCTGACGCTTCCTCCGCTTGACGGTATCTCTACGGTCACAGCCCCCTCTGTTTTTGAATGGACTGCATTGTGTATCACTTCTCCGTTGGCAACGACTTCTACATTGACAGTATCGTTTGCCGCATCCGGTATTCTGACAGTAAACAGCTGCGTACTGCCGCTTGCGGTTTCTCCCGATCCGTTATTGTCAGTACCGGCTGATGAAGCTTCCTGCTCTGTGCCTCCATCTTCACCGTCCGACGGCTGCGAAACAGCTTCTGACCCCTCATTCTCCGTTTCTTCATCCGATGTTTCTTCACCGTTACCGCCGTTTGCCTCTATTTCCTCTCTGTACTCCGAACCGAGCGTTGTTGCGCTGCTTCCGCTGGACAGTACAATTGTGACGCTTGACGCCTCTCGTACTGTCGTTCCTTCCGCAGGGCTTTGCATGATGACCGTGCCTTCCGGACTGTCTGACGGCATATATGTCACAGTGCCTATCCCCAGTCCGCTCATTCCAAGCGTGCTTTCCGCATTGTCTCTGTACATTCCCATCACGCTCGGTACCGATACTGTATTTCTTACAGTGTTTTCGGTTTCCGGACCTACGCTTACATGAAGTGTGACGATATCTCCGGAATTTATGTGTGTTCCGGCAAGAGGAGTCTGTCTTATAACGTATCCTGCCGATATTTCATTGCTTGCTTCGGATACGATCCTGTACGTAAGCGTTTCAGCTTCTATCTTATCGCCTGCCTCGTCTACAGCAAGATGAGTAACATCCGGTACAGCTATTCCGCCTCCGGAGGTACCAAGAGATACTATAAGCTTTATCGGCTCAGATCTGGGAGATTCCGTATCCGGCTCCGGCAGCTGTGAGATAACGTAGTTTTCCTGAACAGTATCAGAAAGAGAGTATTCGATCTCATCGCTTATGGTATATCCCGAATTTGCGGCTTCCGTTCTCGCGTCCTCAAGGCTCATATTGCGAAGATCCGGAACTGTATTGGACGTCGGTTTAAACAGCACGAATATTGCTATTACAGCCGCCGCCATTATGATACCGATAGTTGAAAGCGCAAGTACGACCGAATTCCTGTCCGCCCTGCGGTTTCTTTTCTTTTTTGTCCCTTGTTTTTTATTTGCATCTGTCTGCGGCGGTGTTTTTTTCGGACGCGGCTTCACCTGCTTGTCACCGTTTTGAGTATCGCGCTTGATCTCCGGAAGCTCAAAGTCATCTACGGTTTGAGCTTCTTCCGTACCCTCCCGCGACGGAAGCGGCTCATCCGCAAGAACGGCACGAAGATCTTCAAGTAGATCCTGCATAGTCAGATACCGCTTGGCCTGGTCGCGGCTCATAGCCTTCATGGTCACATACGCAAGATCTGCCGGTATATCCATATTGACGCACTTCACATTGATCGGTTCCTCTTCGATGTGCATAAGAGCGACCGAGACAGGCGAATCACCGTCAAACGGAACTCTTCCTGCCAGCATTTCGTATAGAACTATACCGAGCGAATATATATCCGAACGGAAATCCGTATAACCGCCGCGTGCCTGCTCCGGAGATATATAATGAACACTGCCGAGAGCCGTACCGCCGGCAATGGTTTTATCCGTTTCCATAGCCTTTGCTATACCGAAGTCTGTGACCTTCAAAACGCCGCCGGGCGCCATTATTATATTCTGCGGCTTGATATCACGGTGTATTATGCCGCGTTCATGCGCCGCCTGTATACCCTGCCCGATCTGTATGGCATAATCGCATGCTTCCTGCCACGGCAGGCGGGGATGCTTCTTTATGTATTCCTTAAGCGTTATCCCGTCTACCAGCTCCATGACCATATAGTTAAGTCCGTCCTGTTCGCATACGTCGTATACCGACACAACATTCGGATGAACAAGGCTTGCCGAAGAACGAGCTTCCTTTATAAAGTTTGATACTATTTCTTGTTTTTCCTCAAAATTTTCTCTAAGTATTTTTATTGCAACATCACGGTCGAGCACCTTATCATGCGCCTTGTAGACCATAGCCATACCGCCGGCTCCGATCTTAGTCAGAACATCGTATCTATCATTCAAAATGCTGCCGGCAAGATTTTCAGCATTCAGCATTCGTCATCTCTCCTTCCATTACTACCGCGGTTATGTTATCGTTCCCGCCCCTGTCTTTAGCCATTTCTACAAGCGTTTCCGCACATTCCAAAGGCGATCCCCTGCGCACTGCTTCAACCAGCTCCTGATCCCCTATTTCATCTATCAGTCCGTCGGAACAGAGCAGCAATCTTTCTCCGTTGTACGGCTTTACTCCTGTATCTACCTTTACCGTACTCTCAACACCCATTGCTCTTGTGATTATATTTCTCCGCGGATGATGCTTTGCCTCCTCCGGTGTTATCTGTCCGAGCTTCACAAGCTCCTGAACATATGAATGATCGCGCGTTATCTGGCATATGCCGTCTCCTATCATGTATGCCCTCGAATCACCTACATGGGCATATATCACAAACCCTCCGCGCAGCATGCATAACGTTGCGGTAGTACCCATACCCATAACGCTCTCGTTTTTACAGGAATATTCGTAAATTTTTGTGTTGGCATATAAAAAGCCTTGTCTTATGACTTCCATGACCTGAAACCTGTCCATCTCCGGCTCCATATGCTTTTCAATATGACCGCTTATACATTCAACAGCCAAAGAGCTTGCCACTTCTCCCGCAAGATGACCACCCATGCCGTCCGCTACGATAGCATAAGTGTACTCGTCTGTCACAACGGTTTTATAGCAGTCCTCATTGATTTTTCTTACTTTACCCACATCTGTCAATGCTCCGACTCCCAATTCAGCACCTTCTTTCACGTATGCGGCATGGCCGCATCCAATTCACCTATCTATTATTCTCCGTCTTTTATACCTGCGGCACGCTTGCGCAGCTGTCCGCATGACGCCGCTATATCCGCACCCAGCTCGCGCCTTACGGTCGCATTGACCCCGCGCGAAGTAAGCCTGTGCAGGAACGCATCTATTTCCGACCTGCTTCCCTTTCTGTAGTCACGCTCCTCCACCTTGTTGACAGGTATGAGATTTACATGAGCGTGAAGAGGCCTTACGATGGACGCAAGCTCATCGGCGTTTTCCATACTGTCATTAACGCCCCTTATGAGTGCATATTCAAAGCTGATCCTCCGTTTTGTGCGGTCCGCATAAAACGCGCAGGCCTTTATCAGCTCATCCATACTGTATCTTAGGCTGACAGGCATTATAGTCCGTCTGATACCGTCATTTGGCGCATGAAGCGATATCGTCAGTGTTATCGGAATATTTTTCTCGGCAAGTCTGTATATGCCCGGAACTATCCCGCATGTCGAAAGCGTTATATGCCTGTAGCCTATATTTTTTCCTTTTTCATTGTTTATATTATGCAGAAATTTGATAACATTGTCATAATTATCGAGAGGTTCTCCGATACCCATAAGCACTATATTTGAAATACGTTCGCCCATATCCTTTTCGGCAAAGATCACCTGATCCAGTATCTCGCCGGCTGTAAGCGAACGGTACAGCCCGCCTATCGTTGACGCGCAAAAGCGGCATCCCATACGGCAGCCTATCTGCGACGATATACATATAGTCGAACCGTGATGATAGCGCATGACAACGCTTTCTATACAATTGCCGTCCGGCAGACGGAACAGGTATTTTACAGTTCCGTCTACTGCGGATACATACTTTTCCTCGATCGCAAGAGACGAGACAAAGCTTACTTTGCCAAGTTTTTCACGAAGCGGTTTTGATATATCCGTCATTTCATCAAAGCCTGTAACGCCAAGCTGCAGCCATTTAAATATCTGTGCTGCACGGAATTTCTTTTCCCCCATGGATAGCAGGAGCTCTTCGAGCTCACCGTATTCCAGATCCTTTAAGTTTATCACTGTATCTTCTCCAGTCGGCAAATATAAAAGCCATCCGTTCCGTCCGTATCCGGATAGAACGTCTTTTCATACGTTTTCTTAAAATTGTCATGTTCGGCGAGAAAATCGCCGGTAATATCTTCATTTTCAGCCCTGTTGACAGTGCATGTGGAATAAACAAGCTTACCGCCGGGCTTAACATATGCCGCCCCGTTATTTAAAATACTGCTCTGTAATGGATACAAAGCTGATATATCTGTTTTTCTGAGCTTTATGTCCGGCTTGCGCCGTATTATCCCCAGCCCGGAGCACGGTACGTCGCAAAGCACTCTGTCGAAGCTTTCTTTATGTTCCGCGTTATACACTGCGGCATCTGCAAGGCGAGCCGTTATCGAACGTATCCCCAGGCGTGCGGCAGAATCTTCTATAAGCTTGAGCTTATGCGGATATATGTCGCAAGACAGGATAGTTCCTTTATCGTCTGTCAGCTCCGCTATATGCGCAGACTTCCCTCCCGGCGCCGCGCACATATCAAGCACCTTTGATCCCGGTTTCGGATCGAGTATCAATGCCGCATTATATGCGCCCGGATCCTGTACGCTGAAAAAGCCTGAGCGGTACAGCTCGGAATTTCCAACGTCAAAGCCCTCGGCTTTAACAAGCGCTCCGCCCATGCACTCCGACACGATTCCGTCCGCCGAAAGCTTTTCTGCAAGCTCGGCGGCGCTGTTTTTCAGTATGTTCGCACGAAGCATAAGCGGCGGCGCTTCATTGAGCGCATTCATAAGCGTTTCTGCTCTCTCACTGCCGAAATTCGATATGAAGAGCCTGGTCATTTCCGTACTGAACGAATAGCATACCGATAAATGACCTACAGTGTCCTCCGGATATGTAACGGCACATCCATCGCGGCAAAACGAGCGCAGGATGCCGTTCACAAATTTATCCGTGCCGGGACGTCCGTATTTCTTTGCCAATATAACGCTCTCATTTACCGCAGCGTGCGCCGGTATCCTGTCGGTATACATTAGCTGATATATACCCATTTCAAGTATAAGCTTGATATAATGTGAAATTTTTTTCAGCTTCAGCCTGGAATATTTCTTGATCACATATTCAAGCGTAAAATGACGTGAGACGACTCCGTAGACCAGATTGGTTATCATGCTCCTGTCCTGCGCGCTTATATCTTTGTGACTGTTAAAAGTCTTTTTGAGCGCAAGATTTGAGTATGCCTCCTTATAAAATATCTCGTAAAGCGTATTCAGCGCCAGTTCTCTTTCATTCATCAGTCGCGTCTCCTGCTGTTGTTTATTATCAGAAGCAGTCGGAACAGCTGCAGCGCGGTAGAGGCAACGGAAGCAAAATATGTCATAGCCGCCGCAGCAAGTACCTTCTTTGCGTCTGCAAGCTCGTCGCTGTCGAGCAAATTCATGGATTCTAGAGTTTTTATCGCTCTGCTGCTTGCGTTTGTTTCGGTAGGAAGCGTTATTATCTGAAAAGCCAGAACAGCGCCGAATAAAGCTGCGCCGAGATAAGCCAATCCCGTGGCTCCGAGAATTATACCGATAATGATAACGGGTATTGACGCATACGAGCATATGTTCACAAACGGAACTATCCCGTTCCTGATCTTTATCGGCACATACCCTACCTGATGCTGCACCGCGTGACCGCACTCATGCGCTGCAACGCCCAGCGCCGCAATAGAGGTGGAATTGAATGTAGAGTCGGACAGTCTGATGACATTTTCCTTTGGACTGAAATGATCCGTCAAATTACCCGACACCCGCTCTATGCTTATATTATAAAGACCGTTCGCATCAAGTATCTTCCTTGCGGTCTCCGCCGCAGTTATACCGCGTCTCGATCCGATCTTGTCATATTTACTGAACGTTCTTTTAACGTTGGCCGATGCGATAAGCGTTATCACAAGCCCTATCAGAACAAGTATATATGTCGGATCATACAGACCGTAAAACATGCCGCCGCCCATTCCGTAAAATCCGCTGTCATATGACGCTGCCAATGCTGTTATCATTCAAACATCTCCCTTTCAAGCATTTTCACTCGCCGAGCCGTACTCCGGTCTCGATCTCATGACCCCTTGCGTAATCCTCAACGTTCATACGTTTTGAACCCGCAAACTGTACATTTTTAAGGAACAGTGCTCCGCTGCCGCATGCCACGCAAAGTCCCTTCCCCTTTACCATGCCGAGTATCTCGCCGGGACTGCCGCTGCCGTCGGTCTTAACTGCCTCGGCGATCTTGAGAGCTGCTCCCTTATAAGAAGTCATCGCAAGCGGGTATGGATTCATGCCGCAGATCAGCTTTGATATTTCATCGGCAGATCTGCTCCAGTCTATCACCGCTTCATTTTTCTCGATCTTGGACGCATAGACAACTCCGTCCTCCGGCTGCTTTCTGTATTCTGCCGTTCCGTTTTCGATACGCTTTACAGCCTCACAGAGAAGTCTGCCGCATATCGGCTTCATCCTGTCGAACAGCTGACCGCTGGTCTCATACTCGCCTATCTCCGTTTCCTCTGACAATATTATATCTCCGGTATCAAGTCCATGATCCATGCGCATTATACATGCCGCTGTTTTCTTATCGCCGTTCAAGACCGCGCGCTGCACAGGCGCAGCGCCTCTGTAACGCGGAAGCATAGACGGATGAACGTTTATACAGCCAAATCGGGGATGATCGATCACGTAATCCGGCAGCAGCTTGCCATACGCGGCCACAACTATCATATCCGGATCAAGCTCATCCAGAGTGTTTTTAAACGACATATTCTTAAGCGTATCCGGCTGATATACGGGAATGTTATATTTTTCCGCCGTCAGCTTTACTTCCGTCGGCATAAGCCTGTGCCCTCTGCCCTTCGGCTTATCCGGCTGCGAGACCGCGCCTATCACATCATATCCGCCTTTTACCAGCGCTTCAAGCATAGCTGCGGCAAAATCAGGCGTACCCATAAATAATATCTGCATAAAGATCCTATCCCTTCCGAAAGCTGTTATTGAAGATACTCGGTCACAAGCTCGGTGAAAACATGACCGTCAAGATGATCGCATTCATGGCAGAACGCGCGTGCAAGAAGCTCTTCGCCCTCAGCGATGAATGTTTTGCCGTTCCTGTCCTGAGCCTTGATCTTCACATAGTTGGGACGCTTGACGGTTCCGTATATACCGGGGAAGCTCAGGCAGCCCTCTGCTCCCTCCTGCTCGCCGGAGGTCTCGATTATCTCTGGATTGATCAGCTCTATCTTTCCCGTGCCCACGTCTATCACGACAACACGTTTTAGGATCCCGACCTGCGGCGCGGCAAGCCCGACACCCTCTGCCTTTACCATAGTTTCGTACATATCATCAAGAAGTATGCCGAGCTTTTCATCAAAAATTTTTACCTCTTTACACCGTTTACCGAGCATTTCATCACCCGATCTGCGAATTTGACGTATTGCCATTCCGTTATATTCCTCCTTGTACCTCTGAATATATTAGGCGGCTGCAAATTTATGCCTTGCAGTTATTCTTTTAATATATCGTTTCGGGGTTCTTGTCTATAGCGATGCTGACCCCTTCAAACTCCTTTTGAATGCGTATGCTGCGGGCAGCGCCGGTGAGCCGCTCGTTAAGCGCGTCGGCATCTTCGCATTTTATAAGGATCTGCCATCTGTATTTGTTCTTTATCTTAGATATGCCCGACGGGATAGGTCCGAGTATCGCAAGCTTTTGCGTTATCTCGTTTATATCCCCAAAAGCTTTGCGGAACGCATGAGCCGCTTTCATTGCAGTCTGCTTGTCTCCGTCAGTTATAAGTATGCATATCATTTCACAATAGGGCGGATACCACATCGTTTTCCGCTCCGATGATGTCTTGCTGTAAAACGTCTTATAATCATGTGTTTTTACAAGCTCTATCGCAAAATTGTCAGGATTGTAGGTCTGAATGACCGCCCTGCCCTGCTTCTCGCCTCTTCCCGCGCGGCCGGATACCTGTTCAAGCAATGCAAATGTACGTTCGCCGCTGCGGAAATCATTTACATGCAGCATGGTGTCCGCCGATATAACGCCGACCAGCGTTACATTGGGGAAATCAAGTCCTTTGGCTACCATCTGCGTGCCTATTAGAATATCTATATTTTCATCGCCGAATTTTTCGAGTATCCTTCGGTGAGCATTTTTCCTCGTAGTAACGTCCGCGTCAAGGCGTATCGTAGAAGCATTCGGAAACAGCCGTTTGACCTCATCCTCCACCCTCTGCGTACCTCCGCCGAAATAACGTATATATTTACTGCCGCATGCCGGACACAGTCTGTAGTTATCGTGCCTGTAGCCGCAGTAATGGCATTTCAGCCCGTTGTCAAAGCTATGGTATGTCAAAGAAATGCTGCAATTGGGGCAGGTCGGGACATAGCCGCATTTTCTGCACGAAACAAACGTTGAATAGCCCCGCCTGTTCATGAGCAGTATTGTCTGACATCCCTTTTCTATATTTTCCTTTACCGCTTCATAAAGCGTTTTTGAAAACATGCTTTTATTTCCGCCCTCAAGCTCGCTTCGCATATCCACTATCTCAATATGCGGCATTCTGTTTTCATTATACCGTTTCTTCATCTCCAGGAGTACATATTCGCCATTGAGCGCCTTGTAATAGCTTTCCGTAGACGGAGTTGCGGACGCAAGCACCGTGACAGCGCCGAACTGTTCGGCACGGAACCGCGCAGCCTCACGCGCGTGATATCTTGGCGACATTTCGGATTTATATGTTTCCGAATGCTCTTCATCCAAAATAACCGCGCCTATATTTTCAAGCGGAGCGAACACCGCGCTTCGCGCGCCTATCACTATGTCAGCTTTACCGCTAAAAATCCTGTGCCACTGGTCATAGCGCTCTCCGAGTGAAAGCCCGCTGTGCAATACCGCTATCCTGCCGCCGAAGCGCGCTGTAAACCGCGACATCATCTGCGGAGTAAGCGATATCTCCGGAACAAGAAGCAAAGCTGTTTTGCCCATGTTTACGGCATGGGCGATAACGCGCATAAAAACTTCCGTTTTACCGCTGCCTGTAACTCCGTGCAGCAAAAACGTTTCGGCAGTTCCCGCGTTCATAGCGCCTGTGATCCTTTCAGAAGCGGCGGATTGTTCCGCAGTCATTTCCGGAAATGAAGAAGTTATTTCAGATCTTTCGTATGCGCGCCGTTCTACCGGTATATCGAAATATTCCGCAAGACCGTGCTTTACTATAGCAGAGAGTGATGAATAGCTGCCTATTGAAAACCGGACAAGATCAGCAGTTGAAAGGTATTCGCAGCTTTGCAGTATCCTCAGCATTCTTATCTGAGTTTTTGCGCGCGGATTATTCTCTGCAAACGCTTCGGCGGCTGCGTCGTCCACAGTCAGTCTCACCGCGCGGATAACGCGTTTTCCAACGCTTCGTTCATGGCTGAAGCTGCGCTCCAGAACGCCTTGCTTTTCAAGCGAGGCTATGCGCTTTCTCATATCTGTTTTAAAATACGAAAGCAATGAGACAAGCTCCATGCTGCCGCCGTTCCGCTCCAAAAGCTCTATCAGTCTTTCATCGTTGGCAGATTTCCTTTTGACCGCTCCGGCGTCTTTCAGCACCACCGACTGCATGGTCTTTACGGCCGTACCGGTCGGTATAACTGCATGTATGATGTCAAGATACGGCGCCAGACACCGCTCTTTCAAAAACTCTATAAGCGGTATCATACTTTCCGGAAAAGCCGGCTCATCGCCTGACAGACCGATCACGCTTTTCAGACCGGATGAACGCTCCGATGCATCTTTTATTCTCAGGACAAATCCCTCTATCTCGCGGTTTCCCTTTGAAAACGGCACGATCACTCTTGAACCGGGTCTCACATGGTCGGCAAGAGCCTCCGGGATCTCATAATCAAACGGTCTGTCAACAGCGCTTGAGCGCTGATCAACAATAACCTCGGCTATCATTATTCTCCGTCTGTATCATCCATCATTTCGGCTCCGTCAGCAGATGTACCGAAATACGGATCCTCGTGAGGATCGTCATACATACCGGGAGCCGCACCCTCCGAGGCCTCCGACGTTCCAGATCCTTCGTCCGCAGGCATGTTTTCCGCATGGTGCTCATGCAGCATCGAAAGAGCTTCAAGCTTTTCTTCCTCATATTCCTGCGCTTTCTTTATAGCCTCGCTTCTAACATAACCCACAACGCCGTTTGCGATCTCATCGACCGCCTGTGTTACGGGTTTCTCAGCGTGAGGCACATAGATAGAGTCCGGATCGTTGCGTTCCATACCTATCATCCTTGCACGCTTTGCAACGACCGAAACGAGCGTGTATCTGCTGTCCACACATCTGTCGAGTTCTGTTATTCCGGGTTTTGTCATCATAATAAAATACCTCCAGCTATATTACCTGTTTATATCTAAACGAAAGATGTTCCCCGCCCGCATGGGCGGCAAGTTCCGCTTCCGTTTTTCGGCGGAAGCATACTTTCCCGCCGAAATGTTTAATAGCGGCGCAAAGCGCCTTATTGCATTTACCGGAAGGCTTCACGCCTCCTCGTTTATGAGCTTATCTATCATTCGGCGTTCGCCGCGCTTTTCATTTAAATAGTCTATTATATTTTGAGTACATACATCAAGATCATCGTTTACAATATGTACGCTGTATTTTTCCGCTTGAGCAAGCTCCCATTTTGCCGCCTTTATCCTTTCTTCTATCTCCTCGCTGCTTTCTCTGCCCCTTGAAACGAGCCTGTTTTTCAGCTCCTTCATTGACGGAGGCACAAGGAATATCAATACAGCCTCAGGGAACAGCTTTTTTACCTGCAAGGCTCCCTGCGGTTCTATTTCAAGCAGCACATCTTTTCCGCTGCTGAGCAGGGAGTCCACAGCCTCTCTCGGAGTACCGTAATAATTGCCGTTATATACAGCATATTCAAGCATTTCATCGTTATCTATCATACCCTTGAACGTCTCTTTTGAAACATAATTATATGTAACGCCCGGTATCTCGCCTTCGCGGCATTCACGGGTAGTCATGGATACTGACAGGCAGAGCTCTTTTTCTCTCTCCAAAAGCTTTTTGCATACCGTACCTTTGCCTGTTCCGGAAGGTCCTGACAAAACAAACAATATCCCCTTGACCATATCAGCTTTCCTCCTCTTCATCGCCGTTATATCTGCTGTCAAATTCTCCGTCCAGACGTACAGACAGCTTTTCCGGCGTTATTGCGGACATGATAACATGCTTTGAATCCATTACCAGAACAGCGCGCGTCCTGCGGCCGTATGTAGCGTTTACAAGCAGACCCTTGTCTTCCGCTTCGCGTATAAGGCGCTTTACCGGCGCACTGTCCGGGCTGATAACGGCTATTGTCCGCTCTGCCGACACCATATTTCCAAATCCTATATTTATCAGTTTCATTGCTCAATTCCTTCCGATCCGATCATTCTATGTTCTGAACCTGCTCTCTCAGCTTCTCTATCTCACCTTTAAGGGTAACTACCTTTTTTGATATGTCCAGATCGGAAGCCTTAGACCCTATCGTATTTACCTCACGGTTTATCTCCTGAATAAGGAAATCAAGTCTCCTTCCGGCGGGCTCGCCGCTGTCCAATATATCATAAAATTCATCAAAATGACTGTATAATCTTACGGTCTCTTCATTGACAGCGATCTTATCGGCAAATATCGCAACTTCAGTAAGAATACGTGCATCGTCAATATCCTTGTCCTCAAGCAGCTCCTGTATTTTTAAATAAAGCTTTTCTTTATACTCCTCAACGGTCTGCGGCGACCTTTCGTCTATTTCCGCCGCAAGCTTTTTCATATACTCGATACGCGCCCTGAGATCGGCTTCTATCCTGCCGCCCTCGCGCTCGCGCATTGATATGAATGCATCTATTGCCGGCGCAGCGACCGATTCCACCGCTCTCCACAGCTCCTCCTCGTCATCGCGCTTTGTTTCGGCACGAAAAACATCGGGAAATGCCGCGATATTTGCGACTGTTATATCATCCTTCAGACCGAATGTATTCTTGATCTCCGTAAGAGCAGATATGTAATTTTCGGCAAGCTCTCTGTTGAGTGTAATGACCTTATCGGCTTCCCCGCAGGTCTCAATGCATACATAAACATCTATCTTGCCTCTTGAGACCGATTCGCTTATCTTTCGTCTCATTTTATCTTCCAAATAGCCATATTGTCTTGGTACTTTTATATTATAGTCAGAAAATCTATGATTAACAGATTTTATTTCCACTGTGATCTTTTTAGTTCCTGCAATAGCTTCGTTTCTTCCGTATCCGGTCATACTCTTTAACATTCTTGCTATCATTCCCTTTCACTGTACCGGTCACACCCTGAAAACGGGTCAGCCTGGCATTTTTGCACATTATTTTTAAGTATATCACATTTCCGCGAATAATTCAACCCTGTTTTGATGAATTTTTCGTTTCACGAAAAAACACCGTAAAAATTTTCAAAAGGAATGCTGCACATCAATAGATGTATCGTGTATCGTTCTAACTGGCCGATGTTACCGGACGTATAAAAGCTCTTAGATATATAATCGTTCTGCACTCGACTCTGTTCAATAGATCATATGTCTCACAAGCTCATTCACCTCTCTGTCCGACAAGCCTCCGACAGTGCACAGCTTTATGAATGCTTTAACAGGCATGTCCGTCTTTCCTGTCTCATAATTTGCCAAGCTTCCTCTTGATACCCCTATCTCCTCGGAAAATTCCTCCTGTGTCATAGCCATTGCCTTTCTTATGTACTTATACCCGCGCAGCTTCACATCTTTAGGATGAACGGCTCCGTCTCCGGTGTGCATACCGAGCAGCTTCGTCATGGTAGTACCGTAAAGTATCGCCATTTTCGCCGCAGTCATTACACTCATTTGATGCTCGCCGTGCTCATAGCTGCGCAGCGTCTTTACCGTGACGCCCAGTAAAGACGCTGCCCGTTCCAAATTGTAACCCATGCGCTGTCTGCTCGCAGTTATGCTTCTGCCTATTTCTATCAAAATTGTATCTGTATTATCCATTTTCATTTGTTGCATTATCCTTTCCATTATTTATTTAATTAATATTATAATGGAATGTTTATGGATAATAAAGAATTATATTGAATTTAATGAAAAGTTTGTTAGGTTTTAAGCGGTTTACACTAACAAAAAGGCGTTTTGAAAAAATAAATTTAAAAATACATGCATTGGTGTCTTGTAGATAAATCGCACCATAGAAACAAATTTTAAATATTACAGTAATAATTATCAGCAGAGAAAATTACAAAAACAAGAAATGTTACAGAAAAGGAAATAAAGTAGACAAAACCGACATTTTAACGGTAACGGAACCGGCCATATAAATCCCTGTTTCGTTTTTCATGTCATTGCAGCATGCAACTAAGCAATCTGCTCAAAATAGATCTTTGCATAAAAATCATAAAAAATTTTAAAAAAGCTCTTGCATTTATCTGATAAATATGGTATACTTATATACAGTTGTTAAGAAAAACAGAATATGCCCCTGTAGTTAAGTGGATATAACAAGCCCCTCCTAAGGGCTAGTCATGCGTTCGACTCGCGTCGGGGGTGCCAAAGAAAAGCGGCAGCCGAATTTGTTCAGCTGCCGCTTTTCGTTTTGCTCTTTTATACCTGCTCGTCTCATTCGTATACCGCTGATCCCATGCGGCTTATGTAAAATAAGACGGGAGGCTTTGTACCGCCGCATTAGCGGCGGTACGCCGTTCTGTTACAGTTATCTTGTTATACCATCACTTTTGGGGACATCATACAACATTGTATAAACGGTATAATATCACCGCCGCTTCGCCTCGCGTCATTGGTTTATCGGAAATGC
>CALXZP010000049.1 GCA_944393255.1 uncultured Clostridia bacterium
GTTTCCTTTTTCTGTACCGCCCTTCGCTGACAGCTATATTAATATACCACATCTTCACTGCCTTTGTCAATACCTTTTTTGAATTTTGTTTTATTTTGTCTGTTTTTACTATACAAAAGCAGAAAAGAGACCTTTTCGGCATACATTTTGCACATCAAGGTCTCTTTTCATATCCGGTCAGCTGATAAACATCGAAATACTGCCGACCGCAAAAGTAAGCGCCATCACAGCGATCACAACTATACACGTCCCTCTGACAAATCTCTTGCTCATACGCACACGCACCTTTCCCTTTTTAACTGTTTATTACCCTGTATATGATAGCAGCCGCCTGCGCTCTTGTAGCTGTGGCTTTAGGCATGAATGTTCCGTCATCCATTCCTTTGATAAAGCCGTTCTCAACAGCCTGGCTGACAGATATCTTTGCCCAGTCGCTTATATCCGCACTGTCGCTGAAGCTGTCCGCAGACTTGTTATCAAATTCAACCCTTTCATCCGTTAATACGGTTTTGGAATACTGATAAAAATACTGCGTAAGCACCGCCATCTCCTCGCGCGTTATCGGAAGATTTCCGTTGAACGCGCCCGAATATATCACCTTAGACGATACCGCGCTGCCGTTTTCATCGACTTCGTACTCCACCTTTATGTCCATTCCGGTTATCATGCTCTCCGGGATCAGCCCTGCGTCAAGCGCAGCCTGAAGATACGGCGCATACCAATCGCCGGCCGAAGCGTCAAGACATTCTCCGTATCTGTACTCCGCCGCCGGTACGCCTACAGCTTCCATTATCATTTTAAGATACTGTGCACGGGTCACGATCCCCTCCGGCTCAAACTTCGTGTCGGTCACACCATTTACTACACCGCTTTCGGACAGCGCATTTATATAAGTCTCCGCCCAGTGTCCGCTTGAATCGGAAAATCCGGCAGCTCCTGCCGTTAAAGAAAACGATGCGATCGCCGCAAGAGTTAATCCTGTTATTTTTTTCATAAATAAATATCCTTTCAATAATAATCTACCTAAAACCCAAAATATATTGCATAATATCAGTACGAGAACATTATACAACAATACCCGTGATAATTCAACCGTATTTCTTGATCAATTCACAAAAAATTAACACAGCTATTTTATGTTCTCTGTTTTTTGCTGCGCAGCGCACGGAAAAAGCTCTTGATGACCTCCCGGCACTCATCCTCCATTATCCCCGGCGTTACCCGAGTCCTGTAATTACAGAGATTCATATCAAGAAGATTTAAAACGGAACCGGCGCAGCCGGATCCCGGGTCGTCCGCCCCGTAATATACATGCTCTATACGCGCGTTCAAAACAGCCCCCGCGCACATCGGACAAGGCTCAAGCGTCACATACATCTCGCATCCCGGAAGCCGCCATCCGCCAAGCTTTTTACACGCCCGGTCGATCGCTGTCACCTCCGCATGAAGAAGCGCGTTCTTCTTCGTCTCACGCCTGTTGTATCCTCTTGAAATGATCTCGTCTCCGCGCACAATAACAGCGCCTACAGGCATCTCGCCGGCAGCCGCCGCCTTTTTCGCCTGCTTTAAAGCTTCACGCATAAATTTTTCATCCATATTAAGATCTGTAATCTCCATTGATCCTGACATAGTCATATGTAAGATCGCAGCCCCATGCCTTTGCCGACGCGTTCCCGCAGTTCAGGCTGACATTGATGCCGATCTCATCCTCAGACAGCACCTCTTTCGCCTTCTCCTCCGAAAAATCCACTCCTGCGCCGTTTCTGCACACAGCAACGCTCCCGGCGCGCGATACAAGATCCACATCGACCTTTGCTATGTCGAATTCAGCCTTTGCATAGCCTATCGCACACAAAACGCGTCCCCAGTTCGCATCCTCTCCGAACACAGCGCATTTGAGCAGCGGAGAGCCTATAACGCTCTTTGCCACTGTGATCGCCGTTTCAGTATCCGGAGCTTCGGAAACCGTACATTCTATCAGCTTTGTCGCTCCCTCGCCGTCCTTGGCAAGCATCTTGGTCAGCTCGCTCATAACGATATACAGCGCTTCTTTGAACACGCCGAACGCTTCTCCGTCCGAAACTATCTCATCATTTCCGGCAAGCGCATTTGCCTGCAGGATCACCATGTCGTTCGTGGACGTATCGCCGTCTATGCTCAGGCAGTTATATGTTATCTTAACGATCTCCGACAGCGCCTTCTGCAGCATTTCCGCTGATATAGCCGTATCGGTGGTTATAAAATTCAGCGTGGTTGCCATATTGGGATGTATCATCCCGCTGCCCTTTGCCATACCTCCCAGCACACACCGCCTGCCGTTCAGCTCAAATTCTACCGCATACTCCTTTTTACATGTGTCGGTAGTCATTATAGCCGTTGCCGCGCTGACGTTGCCCTCGTAAGAGAGACCGTCCACAAGCTCATCTACAGCGTTTTCTATGGGCTCGATAGGCAATATCTGACCTATTACGCCTGTAGACGCAACGAGCACCTTTTTGTCATCTACTCCAAGCCTTTCGGCGGCTAAAGCGCACATCCTCTCCGCCTTTTCTTCACCGTCGGCATTGCATGTGTTGGCATTTTTCGAGTTCATTATTACCGCGCGCGAGATGCCGCCCGTTGCTTCAAGATGCCTTTTGGTTACCGTTACCGGAGCGCCCTTAACTTTATTCTGAGTGTACACAGCCGCCGTATTCGCATCAACATCCGATACGAGCAGCCCCAGATCGTTCTTGGCTCTGTCGCTGTTCAAGCCGCAGTTTATACCCCAAGCCTTATAGCCCGCTGCCGCGCATACGCCGCCATCGATCGTCTTATACATTTAAGCTTCATCCCCTTGTACAGAATTTTGTTTTTTTGTAATGATGACCTCGGTCAGACGCCGCGGCGCACGCTTTGACACGCATATGTGCAGATCGCCGTAGTCAAATTCCTCTCCGACCCTCGGTATCCTTCCGAATTGCTCTATCACCCAGCCGCCTACAGTTGCCACGTCCGTTTCCTCATCCACGCCGAACAAGTCGAACATATCATCAAGGTCGGCTCCGCAGCTTACCCTGTATTTATTTTCTCCGAGCCTTATAAACGGCTCGACCACAGTATCATGCTCATCCCATATCTCGCCGACAAGCTCTTCAAGTATATCCTCAAGCGTAACGATGCCGACCGTACCTCCGAACTCGTCAAGAACTACCGCTATATGCGATTTTCTTGACTGCAGGAGCTTTAAAAGCTCCGAGATATTAAGCGACGGCACCACGAATATAGGCTCGCTCATAATATCTCTTACGGAGCTGCCCGACGATGCAAGCATGCCGATATCCTTTTGATTAAGTATACCTATTATATTGTCGATGGTCTCATCATACACAGGCAGTCTTGTATAGCCTTTGGCAAACTGCGATCTGATCTCTTTTTGATCGGCTTTTACATCGACAGCCACAACATCCACGCGGCTGGTGAGAATATCATCGACTTCCTTGTCGAAAAACTCGATCGCATTGCGGATAAGCTCGCTTTCTCCGCTGTCTATCTCGCCGTCATTATGAGCCTCTTCAACGAGAGTTATAAGCTCTTCCTCCGTTACACCGCGGCCCTCCGGCTTTTTAACTATCCTGTACATGAGATTCTGCCATTTGGACACAAGCCAGTTTATAGGCTTAAACACTGTTATCAGCACGGAAATTATCCCTGCCGAAAACATAGCAAAGTTCTCCGGAACATTTTTTGCAATACTTTTTGGGGTTATCTCACCGAACATCAAAACAACGACAGTTATAACTATCGTAGCGACGGTCGCTCCCATATCCTGCCCGAGCAGATCTATAAAAAGCAGCGTACCGACTGTAGACGCGCATATGTTCACAAGGTTGTTTCCGACAAGAAGCGTGGAAAGCAGGGAGTCAAGGTTCTCAGATATCTTCAAAGCTCTTTCCGCACGCCGGTTCCCCTCGTTCGCAAGCGCTTTCATCCTGATCTTATTCATTGAAAAAAACGCGGTCTCAGAGGCCGAAAAATATGCAGACATGATGATACACGCCGCAATGATAATTAGTTTAGGAATATTATCGCCGAACTGCGATAAACCACCGTCATCCATTTTGTAATTTCTCCTTCTATATTGATAAGTATGTGCGGCCGCAAAACAAAAAATTTTACGGCTGCATATTGAATATGTGTCTTTGTCTATTATACAATATCAGCAGAAAAAAATCAAGTGTTTTCGGCAAGTTAATTAAATCACACAAAAAAGTGGCAGACCGCGCCGTGCGGCTCACATATGAGCTGCACAACGCGGCCTCCGCCCTGATATCCGGACTCTTTTCCGTCCGGCACTGCAACATATTCCTTTTGCATTGCGAAACCATATCCGCTTCCGCAAACTGATCAGGTCTGACAGTCTATCACCTCTTCAGCCATGTCCATAAGCTCCTGTTCCGTAAGGCTTATATCATGCCCGGAAAGAGAATATGCCACGCCGTCCTGCATCCAGCCGAGCCACTTGAAATCACTGATCTCCACCTCGTCGCTGCCGTAGCTGAAAACATACTTTCCGCTCACTTCGTCGATCTCGTCCTGCTCGGTCTTAACGTAATCGGGCGGAACAAATTTATACAGCTGTTCGCTATAAACGATCTCTATCCCGTTATATACGCCCGCCGTCTCATACTCTTCATATGAATTATACTCGGCAGGCTCCGCCGAAAGTATTACGTCTTCACTGCCGTTCGCATACTTGCACGTAAGCGTATTGAATTCATTTATCGCCTTGCCCTCGCTGTCGATATCACGGCTGTCTCCCTTATACGCCGCCTTGAAAACGTAGCCGTTTTCAAATTCTTTGACAAGCTCTGTGCCGAACCCGAAATCACGTAATATAGTTCCGCTGTCTGCCGGTTCCGTATAGACCGGCTTATTTGAACTGGAGCCTACCCTGCCGCTTATTATAGAATTAGTAGCTACAGCCGAGCCGCACAGCATCACAGCCGCCGCGGCCGCTATAAGTATCGTCTTTTTCGATAATTTAAATTTCCTCATGTCTGCCTCCTCTATATATTTCTCGTCTATCATGCCTATCGCCCTATATAATTTTTCGTTCTTATCCGCACTCATACAGCAACTCCCTGCCTTTCAAGATATTTTTTCAATTCATTCCTCGTCCGCATGAGCATAGATTTGACCTTGCTCTCGCCAAACCCCATTCCTGCGGCGATCTCCCTTATGCTCTCCGAATACCAGTACCGCCGTACAAACACGATCCGCTTAGTTTTGCTTATACCGGACAGAAAATCGTTTATATACTCTGCAAGCTCATTTGTTTCCGCCGCCGCTTCAACGCTCGTTCCCGACGGTATACATTCGTCAAGCTCTATGAGCAGCTCGCCGGCTCCGCCGCGCCTTTCGGCCGTTTTATACCTGTACATATCCAGAGCTGTATTTCTCGCTATCCTTCCCAAAAAAGCTTTCAACGACGCCGGCCTTTCCGGCGGGATACGGTTCCACGCAGTGATATACACATCATTTTCACATTCCTCGCAGTCTGCGGTGTTGTGCAGGATATTATACGCGATCTTCCTTATATACGCTCCGTACCGCTGCTCGGTACAGCTTATCGCACGTTCACTGCGTATGTTAAAAAGCTCGATTATTTTCTCATCCGGCAAATTTCTCACTTCCTTTTTCCTCCGGAGCTCCGATCATATTTACGGCGGCTTTATTCCCGCCTCTCTGAGGCCTTCATCTATATAGACGGCAAAATCACATTCCGGTTGCACATTTTTCAAAAAAATTTTTATATGCGGCAAACGGAATATATCAAATCCAATGAAATTTTAAAAATGCACCGATTTGCTATTGTTTTTTCGCGGTAAATCTGCTAAAATATATTATACAGACAAAGCCGCGGCATAAACGGCTGCATTTTTCCGCGCCGCGCGGCTAAAATACTTTTTAAATGGAGTGGTTATTCATGAAGATAAGAATAGGCATTATGGGATACGGCAATCTCGGCAGAGGTATAGAATGCGCCGTAAAGCAGAATGAAGACATGGAACTCGCAGCGGTATTTACGCGCCGCGATCCCGCATCCGTAAAGATACTGACGGAGGGCGTAAAGGTATATAAGGCTGAGGAAGCTGTGTCGATGAAGGATAAGATCGACGTTATGATACTCTGCGGCGGCAGCGCAACAGACCTCCCGCAGCAGACTCCAGAATACGTTAAGTACTTCAACGTTATCGACAGCTTTGACACACATGCAAAAATACCGGAGCATTTTGACGCGGTAGACGCAGCGGCTAAAGCAAGCGGAAACGTCGGCATAATCTCGGTAGGCTGGGATCCCGGCATGTTCTCGCTCAACCGTCTTTACGCGAACGCCGTGCTTCCGGACGGCAAGGATTATACCTTCTGGGGCAAAGGCGTCAGCCAGGGTCATTCCGATGCCATCCGCCGCATAGACGGCGTACTTGACGCGCGCCAATACACAGTTCCGGTAGACAGCGCTCTTGAGGCGGTGAGAAGCGGTGCAAATCCCGAGCTTTCAACACGCGAAAAGCACACGCGCGAATGTTATGTTGTCGCAGAGGACGGCGCCGACAAGGCAAGGATCGAAAACGAGATAAAGACCATGCCGAATTATTTCGCGGACTACGACACGACCGTTCACTTTATCAGCGCCGAAGAGCTCAAAGCCAGCCACAGCGGCATACCGCACGGCGGCTTTGTTATACGCTGCGGAAAAACCGGTATCAACGGTGAAAACGACCATATAATCGAATACAGCCTGAAGCTCGATTCCAATCCGGAATTCACTTCATCGGTGCTCGTTGCGTACGCAAGAGCCGCTTACAGGCTCAGCCGCGAAGGCTCAAGCGGCTGCAAAACGGTATTCGATATCGCTCCGGCATATCTGATCGCTCAGAGCGGCGAAGAGATCCGCAAGCACCTTCTTTAAGATCAGCCTGTGCCGCATAGAAAACTGCTTGTTTTCCATGCGGCTTTTTTATAGGGAGACGAATACTATGAATAAAAAATATATCATGATCGGCTGCGCCGCATTGGCAGCGGCAGCCGCGGCGGGAGCATATTTTTTTCACGCGTCGCAGATGAGGCTTGATGAGCCGGTATTTTTGACGCACTATATAGAAAGCACGCAATGCGCCGCCGGAAGATCCATCATGCTCAACTATATAACTGACAAAAACGATAACAGAAGCGTTTTCTCCGTTTCATTCCCCGAATGCCCGGAGCTGTCCTTTGATGTATATGAATCTGACCGTGCGTATCACCGCTATCATAAAACACGGCAGATCTATATCCAGTCGAGGCTGGACGCCGAAACTCCGCTCGAACCTACAGCCGTCACCAAAGTCCATATAGAATTTTCCGACGGCACCGGCGGTGATTTTGATATCGGATACATACTTGCGGAGAATATTCCCGCGTCAGGAAACCGGCTTGTTCAAACTCAAAGCTCGGGCGCAGACAACTCCGGAGGCAGCACGGAAACCAAGCTCGTTTTTGACGACTGTACCCTCACCGATATAAACTCGGTCCTTGACGAGAACTGCGGAGCAGCTGTGGATATCAAAATAAACGGAGGCGCTGCCGCGATACCTCTTGAGCTCCATAAGGACGAGGCTGTGACCTTTGACGCAGGCATAATCGTTTCCGAGCCGTATGCTTATAACGTTTACAGCCTTGATAAGACGCTCGTATTTGAGGATGCAAACGGGAATATCCATAACGAGTATCTCACAAATATACGATATGCTCCGGAGTTCACCGAAAAGGGCATACTTGATTTTCTGAGAGAACGCGGAAGGATAAGCTGAATAGCAAATATACAACGGCTTGCCGGCGGTTATGACCGGTAACGCAAACAGACCCGGTATATCATCACGAATATACCGGGTCTGTTTGATTTTACGGAAGATCTATTTCCTCCAGATCCCTTGCCGGTATCTTTACCGTGGAATCACGCACAAACTTCTTTACCGCCTGCGCTGCCTGCGGTATCGTTATATTTGTTCCCGCGCCCGCAACGCAGCCGCCCGGACATGCCATGCCCTCGATGAGGCATCCGTCCTTTTTTCCGGCCTTTGCGAGCATCAGTATCTTCTGGCAGTCTGCAAGCCCCTCGGCATGCTCTATGAACACGTCCACGTCCGGATAGTATTCGTTCACGCACTGTTCTATAGCCGACGCAACACCTGTAGCAACGGCATAGCCCCTGCCGGCTCCGGTAGCGTCATGAACAGGCTCTGCCTTATCATAATCCGCAAAGTCTATACCCTTCGCCTCAAACATAGCCGCCAGCTCTTCAAAGGTGATAACAAAATCCACGTCGCTCCTCACCGAACGCCTGGACGCCTCAAGCTTTTTTGAAGCGCAGGGGCCTATGAATACAACTCTTGCATTCGGGTTCTTTTGCTTTATGCTGCGCGCCGTAGCGACCATAGGCGTGAGCGAATTCGATACGGTTTCCGCCATGTCCTCCGAAAGCACACGCTTTGCGAGCACAGACCATGACGGACAGCAGGAGGTCAGCAAAAACGGCAGCTCTCCGGTCTTTACCTTTTCAACGTAATGGTGCGCTTCCGTTATCGCGCCGATGTCTGCGCCGAGGGCTACCTCATGCACATCGCTGAATCCAATATCCTTCAGCGCCGCTTTGATATTCCAAAGCGTCACATCCTTACCGAACTGTCCTACAACAGCCGGAGCGACAGCCGCAACGACTTCATCGCCCTTCCTGATAGCCCTTATAAGCTGAAAGATCTGCGACTTGTCGGCTATTGCGCCGAACGGACAGCTGACCATGCATTGACCGCAGGATACGCATTTTTTCTCATTTATCCTCGCCCTGCCGTGCTCATCGCTCTCGATCGCGTTTATGCCGCACGCCGCCGCGCAGGGACGCACTTTTTTCGCTATCGCATCATACGGACATATCGCTTTGCATTTCCCGCATTTTATGCATTTCTCTCTGTCTATGAACGATTTCCCGTTTACCATGGATATCGCGCCCTTTGGGCACACCTCAACACACGGATGAGCCACACAGCCATGACACTGGTTTGACACCTCATAAACATTATGCTCGCACATATCGCACGCCGACGGTATGACCTGCAGGAGCGGAGGCTCATAATATTTATCCGAGATATTGCTCTCGCTGAGTCCGCTCGTTACGTGTACCGGTCTGTTCTCCGGACGAAGCGACAATCCCATAGCAAGACGCACTCTCTCGGCGGCTATAGCGCGTTCGCGGTAGATACTTTCCCTGAACAGCGGCGTATCGCCCGGCGTTATTTTATACGGTATAGCCTCAATGTCATCATTGATATCCTCCGACTCAAACGCGACCCTCGCTACTTCTCTGAATACTGTTCTTCTGATCTTTGTGATCGGCGTTTCAATTCCCCGCATACTTAAGTCATCTCCTTTAAAATTTTTTAACTGTCAGTTAGATGTTTTGCAGTCTGTATAAGGCCGTCCCAAGCCTTACGATCCATATCAAAAGCTCAATCCGTGAAACACTGCGTCCAATATATGCCTGCCTCGCCGCCCTGGGCAACGCCGACTCCGATCTTTTTCATATCCGGATCAAGTATATTTGCGCGGTGCCCGTCGGAAGCCATCCACAGGTTCATCGCGTCCTCGGCCGTCGATGCGCCCGCCGCTATATTCTCGCTTGCAGCGGTATATTCTATGCCGGCGTTCATCATCCGTCCGAACGGGCTCACACCGTCGGGATTTATATGGTCGAAGAACCCGCGCGCAGCCATATCCGCGCTGTGCGCCCTCGCGACCGCAGCAAGCTCGTCATCCCATTCAAGCGCTTCAAGCCCCGCCGCATCGCGCTCGATATTTACAAGATCAAACACCGTATGTTCAAGCGCAGACAGATCTTCCGCATTCAAGGCTCCGCCGCCTGTCTGCTGTTCCCCTGCCGGAACGATCATGCTGCTGAGAAATATATTTATAAGCGTCACGTCCACATCGTTTCCGAGCCTGTTTATAAGCGTGCACAGCTCTGCGCGCGTTAGCGGCTCATACGGCTCAAAGCCGCTGTCCTTCCCCTGCATTATCCCATTATCGAGCGCTGACGAAACTATCGCCGTTATCTCGGCGTCGCCCGAAAATTCCGCATAGTCCGGCATTGCCGCCGCAGACCCGCTCTCGTAGTCAAGCTCGATGCCATAGAGATTTAATATCGCATACGCCGCGTCACAGCGCATGAGCGGCTCCTCCGCTCTGAGCTCCGAATTGTCAAACTGCATCAAAAGCAGTCCCGCCGCCGAATATCTGCCGTACCAATCACCGGCGTCAACATCCGACCACATCACATATGCATCATCCTGCTCGACAAGACCGTATTTCACTGTTATTATCTTCAGAAACTCTCCGCGGTTTATCGGGTTATCCGGTCTGAAAGTACCGTCCTCGTATCCGTTCAGCACGTTCTCCTCAGTCATCGCGTTTATGTCGCTCTCCGCCCAATGACCGTTTGTATCCGAAAACGCCATTGCCGCAGTTCCCGTGAACATAACTGCCGCAGTGAGCAGCGCTGTAAGCTTTTTCATTTGCTCCATTCCCTTCCAAATATGATTTTGATAACGGGTACCGTACCCGCTCTCTTATATTAATTATAACTTTAAATCTTATCTTTGTCAATAAATTTGTTTTGCCATTTATCCTGCGCACACAAAAAAGCCCCTTTCGGAGCTTTACGGATATGTGAGCAGAGTCTGCTTTTCGCGGACTTTTTATTGCCGCAGCCGCAGTACATGCTCTATTTTTCGTCCGGCATTTCGCTGCCGCAGTGCCGGCAATATCTGTCGTTCGCGTCTGCAGCACCGCCGCAGTCTGCGCATGACCTTAAAAGCTTTTTACCGCACCGCACACAAAATACGCCTCCGTGCGCCTGCACCGCGCCGCAGTAAGGACATACCGCGCTGCTGTGCTTATACAGCTCGTATATCACTATGCCGACAACATTGGTGATCAGGACCGCGATACCCCAGAACGGAGCGGCAAGCCCCGATCTCAGTGCATTTTTATATACCCACAGCGCTGCCAGCAGCCAATATATCATAAATACAAAGACAGCTGCGGCAGCGGCCGCCTTAACGGCGCTCGGCCCCGCTCCCATGCTCGCTGCGGGACTCGCTATGCATACTTTGTTCCCGTCCGCATCGCCGCCCATGTAGCTTATGAGATACAGCGCCTCCGGGTCAAACGAGCTGTTCAGAAAATATTCGTCGCGGTACAGCTCGGATATATCGGTAAGGTCGATCGGCAGCAGCGACGCCAGAATGAAATCGGATTTATCCACCGCCCTGTACACGTATCCGTTTTCACCTTCAAGAAATCCGCTCAATGAACGCCGCGGGGTGAAGTTCATCCCTTCCCGCGCCAGCTCCGGACTCGTTGAAAACCTTACGGTATTATCACTGTCAAGTATAAGTATATCCGGGACAGACTCCGAACGCATTGATATCTCCGCCATTTCACCTATCTGCTCAGACGGTATATCGCCCGTCTCCATGCTCAGCCCTGCGGAAATATACCCGGCGGCAAACAGCAGCTTATCCCTGTTTAGATGCGCGGCAGCACCGCCGAAGCATATCGCCGCAGCCGCCGCAAATATTATGTAGCAGATAAATATCCTTTTGAAATTCAGCTTTTCTATAAATCTATTCATGCAGCAGTCCTCCTCTGAACAGAACAGGCGAAAGGATCAGAAACGCCGCGGCCGCCGCAGCCGCCGGAACGAGCAGCAGCAATATTCCCAGTCCGAAATATACAAGCAGAGCGGGCACGATGAGCAGCAACAGGGCGATGGCCACGAACATACAGGCGGCAAGCCGCTCATGTCTTTTTCTGCGTATTTCCGTACACTTTCTTTCTATTTCCGGTTCAAGTATTTTTATCATTCTGTCGGCGCCGTTCATTTTTGTTTCTCCTTTCCGAGCAGCTTTCTCAGCTTCTTTTTCCCCTCAAATATGCGGCTTTTTATCGTTTTCTGCTCCGCTCCCGTTACCGCCTCTATCTCTTTGAGCGTCAGCCGGTCTATATATTTAAGCCGCAGAGCCTCACGCTGCGGCTCGGGAAGTGTTTCCATCAGCTTTACAGTCTGCTCATACTCAAGCCTTGTTATGACCTCTTCCTCAAAGCCCGCATACGATATTTCCGCATAGTCCAAAGGGACGATAACCTTCCGCTCTCTTCGGCAATGATCTATATATGTATTCCTTGCAATGGTTATTATATACGTTCCGAACCCTGCGGACGAGGACAGGTCATAACGGTCTATGCTCTTTATCATTTTTAAAAATGTTTCCTGCGTGAGATCTTCACACAGGAATTTATCGCCCGCAAGCTTCATCAGATACCCCGTTACATACGGATAATACATGCGTATCAGCTCATTGAACGCCTCTTGATCGCCGCTGCGGCAGCGTCTTATAACATTCTTTTCATTCACAGACGCATTCCTCCGTTTCCTGCGTCTTCCCTCAGACTTACTGTTTTTTCTTTCTGCGTATCACACAAACGATAATAAGCGCTGCAAGCGCTGCGGCTGCGCCTATCATCACAAACTGCGAATATCTTTCTATATACGGCAGAGCATTTGTCCAAGCCTCGCCGAGCGCAACGCCCGCGAATATCAGCACCGTATTCCAGACAGCGCTGCCTATTGCCGTCAAAAGCATAAACGGCAGCGGCTTCATCCTCGAAAATCCTGCGGGGATCGAGATGAAGCTGCGAACAAGCGGCACACATCGGCAGAGGAGCACAGCTTTATGCCGGTATCGCGTGAACCATTTTTCCGATATATCCACATACTCCGGCTTTATACGGGTCACTTTTCCGACTTTTCCGGAAAAGATCTGTTTGAGACGCACGGCATTAAACTTATAACCGATATAATAAAGCAGCAGCGCGCCGAGCAGAGAGCCCAGCGTAGCGCTCAGTATCGTCACTGGGACGCTCAGTCCCGACGCTATGGCGGCTGAACCGCCGAACAGCAGTATCACCTCGGATGGTATAGGCGGAAAGACGTTCTCTATAAATATAAGAAAGAATATTCCGAAATAACCGTATATCCGAATAAGCTCCATTATAGTCTCATTCATCACAGTCAGCTCCTTTCGACAGAGGACGATCCCCCCGTTTATACAGCGTTGCAGGATGGCTTCGCCTTATCCCGTTACATTAAATTATACGCAGCTATATCAAAAAAGTTGGCTGATTTAAAAAATCCGGGAGATATTATTTTCTCCCGGATCTGCTGATATTATTCTATACCTGTTTTCAGCTCTCTTATTTTCGCCTTCAGGTTTGACATACGCTCCTCGGTCGTGTTTCCGGACGCGATAGCCTTTACCACCGCGCTGCCCACTATGGCTCCGTCGCAATATGACGACAGCTCCCGAACCTGCTCTCCGTTCGATATCCCGAACCCTACGCATGCCGGTACATTGGAATATTTCTTTATATCTCTGAAAAAGTTTTCAAAATCCGTCTTGAATTCCGCCTTTTCTCCCGTAACACCGAGCGATGAGACGCAGTAAAGAAACCCTTTGGCGTTTGACGCTATTTTTTCTATCCGTTCGCGAGACGCGGGTGAGACGAGAAATATCTGATAAACATTATATTTCTCCACATATCCGGCTATTTCTCCGCTTTCCTCGTACGGCAGGTCGGGGATGATAAGTCCGTCTATTCCCGCCTCCGCACATTTTTTAAAAAATGCCTCCAGCCCGTATTGCAGCATTACGTTATAATAAAGCAGGAACACCATAGGCGCCTTTACCTCGCCGCGTATCTCCGCCGCCATATCAAACACCTTGTGTATATCCGTACCGTGCGCGAGCGCGCGTTCATCCGCCTCCTGGATAGTTGCTCCGTCTGCCGCCGGATCGGAAAACGGCACTCCAAGCTCGATAAGGTCAACTCCCTCAGCGTCCATTGTCTTTATAGCCTCAGCGCTGACCTCGACAGTCGGATCACCGACTGTAAGGAAGGTTATCAGCGCCTTCCTGCCCTCGCGCTTAAGTTCCGCAAAACGTGTATCTATTCTGTTCATATGTATGAAATTAGCTCCCTTCATGAATGGTTACGGCTGTCCGTACCGTATATAAGCTCGTTAACGGCCTCCTCCGGATCATCACGGCGCATGAACGCCTCTCCGATAAGCGCCGCGTCAAAGCCCAGCGACCGCAGATATTCATAGTCGCTATGCGAGCGCACCGCCGATTCAGCTACCTTCAGCTTGCCCTCGGGTATGAGCGGCAGCAGCCTTTCGCATGTGGTTATGTCCTCTTCAAAGGTCATGAGATCACGGTTGTTAACGCCTATTATACTGCCGTATTCAAGCGCGCGTTCGACCTCCTCAGCATTATGCGTTTCAACGAGAACGTCAAGCCCGAGCTCCTCCGCAGTCTTATGGAAACGCTTAAATTCGCCGTCAGTGAGCGCCGCCATTATAAGCAATACAGCGTCCGCTCCCGCGAGTTTTGCCTCGTATATCATATACTCATCAACGGTGAAATCCTTCCTCAGCACGGGGATATCGAATTTTTCCGTTATATCCGAAATATAGCTCAGCTCACCTTTGAAATACTCGGGCTCTGTAAGCACCGACATTGCGGATATATCGCAGTGCGAATACTTCTCCGCTATCTCCATGTGGTCAAAATCGGGGCGTATCAGCCCTTTGGAAGGCGACGCTTTCTTTATCTCGGCTATGACCGATACGCCTTCCTTTTTCGCGAGCGACTGCGCAAAACGCGGTGCGCGCAGCTCCTTTTTATCGAGCAGACGCAGCAGCTCCGCCGGGCTTATACGCTCCTTTGCAAGCTCCGTGCGTTTTTTCGCCGACGCTGTCAATATATCAAGTATCATGCGAATCCCCTCGTCTTTTTGACCATTTTCTCTACCATTTCAAGAGCTTTGCCCGAATCGATCATCTCTGCCGCAAGCTTCACGCCCTCGGCGATCGAATCGGCCTTATCCCCTATATAAATACCGCAGCCGCTGTTCAGCAGAACGATATCGCGCTTTGGCCCTTTAGCGCCCTTGAAAATATCCATCGCTATCTTCGCGTTCTCTTCGCCCGTGCCCCCTCGTATATCCCCGGGCTGCGCATATTCTATACCGTAATCATGCGGGTCTATTTCATATTCGATTATCTCGCCGTCCTTTATCTCATTGACAAAGGTCTTTCCCGTAACCGTCACCTCATCCATGCCGTCGCTGCCGCAGACGACCATTGCCTTAGTCGCCCCCATGGCTTTCATGGAACGTGCAAACATACGCGCCGCATCACGGCTGAATACACCTATAAGCTGGTGCTTCGCATTGGACGGGTTCGAGAGCGGGCCGAGCATATTGAAAATAGTCCTTATACCCAGCTCGCGCCGCACATATGCGACATTTTTCATAGCGCCGTAAAACTTCTGCGCGTTCATAAATCCTATCCCTATATCATCGATGCATTCGAGCACCTGCTCCGGTTCGAGCATTATATTTATCCCCAGAGCCTCAAGCAGATCCGCCGAGCCGCTCTTGGATGACGCCGCCCTGTTGCCGTGCTTGGCAAGCTTTACTCCCGCCGCACCGCAGACGAACATTGAAGTCGTGGAAATATTGAAGCTGTTAGTGCCGTCTCCTCCGGTTCCCACAAAATCTATGTAATCGCCGCCGGGCGCTATGGACGCGCCTGTCTCCTTCATAGCCATGCACGAAGCGATTATCTCATCGACTGTCTCGCCCTTCATCCTGAGCGCCGTAAGATAAGACGCCTTCTGTGCGTCCGTCGCCTCTCCGGACAGCATAAGTCTCATGGCATATTTTGCCTCTTCTGCGGTGAGATCTTTTTTTTCGATCAGCTTTTCGATCAGGTCTTTCATACTTATCTTTCCTTTCCTAAACTAAACTTATCTGAACTCTAAACCGAAACCGGCGTACGGTTTCTATTTATAATATGTATTATAGCACATAAGATACGTTTTGTAAAGAAAAAAATTTGTTAATGTATGGCCAAGAAAATCACAAATAAATGTTGAAGAACAGAAAAAAATATGGTATAATATATACATGCTGGCGGATCGGACAGAGCAGGTACGCTCCCTGTCCGGTACCGCGCAGGGACGCAGACGGCGCGTCTGCATCAGCGTGAAAGGAGAAAAGAAAATATGAAGTATTCATCAGAAGTACAGAATATGTGCCCGCTGGCTAAAGGCGCATATCACGGCCCCGCTCCTATCCCACAGGAGGGCAAATGGACACAGGCTAAGGAGATCAAGGACATTTCGGGTCTTACGCACGGCGTAGGCTGGTGCGCTCCTCAGCAGGGAACATGTAAGCTCACTCTCAATGTTAAAGAGGGCGTTATCCAGGAAGCGCTCGTTGAGACAGTAGGCTGCTCGGGCATGACGCATTCGGCTGCTATGGCTTCGGAGATCCTTGTAGGAAAAACCATCCTTGAAGCTATGAACACAGACCTTGTATGCGACGCTATCAACACGGCTATGCGCGAGCTGTTCCTTCAGATAATATACGGACGCACCCAGACAGCCTTTTCAGAGGACGGTCTGCCTATCGGCGCAGGTCTCGAGGATCTCGGCAAGGGACTTCGTTCACAGGTAGGAACTACATACGCTACACTCGAAAAGGGTCCCCGTTATCTTGAGCTTGCGGAAGGCTATATCACAAAGCTCGCTGTTGATGAAAACGACACAATTATCGGTTACAAGTTCGTTCACCTCGGTAAGATGATGGAAAGCATCAGAAAGGGTATGGATGCGAACGAGGCTCTCGAAAAGGCTTCGGGACAATACGGCAGAGTTGATGACGCTGTTAAGCTTATCGACCCCAGATGCGAATAATCTAAGGAGGTAACGTACAATGGCATTATTTGAAAGTTATGAAAGAAGGATCGACCAGATAAATGCTGAGCTTGCTAAGCACGGCATTTCATCACTGGAAGAGGCTAAGGCGATATGCGACGAAAAGGGCGTTGACGCATATAACATAGTTAAGGGCATCCAGCCGATATGCTTTGAAAACGCTTGCTGGGCTTATATCACAGGCGCGGCTATCGCTATAAAGGACGGTGTTAAGACTGCTGCCGAGGCGGCTGAAAAGATAGGTCTCGGACTCCAGTCATTCTGTATCCCCGGCTCTGTTGCAGACGACAGAAAGGTCGGTCTCGGTCACGGAAACCTCGGCGCTATGCTCCTCCGCGAGGAGACAAAGTGCTTTGCATTCCTTGCGGGTCATGAATCGTTCGCAGCCGCAGAGGGAGCTATAGGTCTTGCAAACAGCGCTAACAAGGCGCGCAAGGAGCCGCTCAGAGTTATCCTCAACGGTCTCGGCAAGGACGCCGCTCAGATAATCTCAAGAATAAACGGATTTACATACTGCAAGACAAAGTTTGACTACTACACAGGCAAGGTAGAAGTGACCGAGTCTATCCCGTATTCCAAGGGCGAGCGCGCTAAGGTTCACTGCTACGGCGCTGACGACGTCCGCGAGGGCGTTGCTATCATGCACCTTGAGGGAGTTGACGTTTCCATTACCGGTAACTCAACAAACCCGACTCGTTTCCAGCACCCTGTCGCAGGTACATACAAGAAGGAATGTATCGAGCAGGGCAAGAAGTATTTCTCAGTTGCTTCGGGCGGCGGTACAGGCCGTACGCTCCATCCGGACAACATGGCTGCAGGCCCGGCTTCATACGGCATGACCGATACAATGGGAAGAATGCATTCGGACGCTCAGTTCGCAGGCTCTTCTTCAGTACCGGCTCACGTAGAGATGATGGGACTCATCGGCATGGGCAACAACCCGATGGTCGGCGCTACTGTTGCGGTTGCGGTTGCAGTTGAGGAAGCAATGAAGGGCTGATACGATCAGTTATATATTTAGGCTCTAACGGTCACTGTGACCGGTCAGTAAAAAGAGACCGCCGCAAACGGGCATTTTGATATGTCCGTTTGCAAGGTCTCTTTTTCATATGATCTGCTGTCGCTCAAAACAGCTAAATTTATTATTGCCGGCATCCCGGCTCCGATTTTACAGCAGCTCAAGCAGCTGCTTTATATTTTTCTTGCCGAAATGAACGTCCTTGCCGTTTATTATGAGACACGGCACGCTCATAACATTATACTTGTCTTTCAGCTCCGGGAAACGGTTTATATCATATACCTCCGCAGTTACATTTCCGCTCAATGAGGCTATCCTCTGAGCAGAGGTCACCAGCTCCGGACACATCGTACATGAAAGCGACACAAGAATTTTTATATTCTTTGTCTCGTTTATATCGGATATCGCTGTCTTTGCTTCTTCATCGACCGGCTGTCCCGGACCGGCGGCATTATAAAGCCCGAGCACGAAAGATGTAAACTCATGTCCTCCCGGCACTCCGTGAAACGCTAATCCGCTGTATTCACCGTTTTCTCTGAACACCTGAACACACGGTCTTTCGTCCGCTGTACCGCCGGTTTCAATTTTTATCTTATCTGTGAGAGCCGCCAGCTCATCCATATACCGCTTCAGCTCCTCCGACGGCGGCGACGCATCAAGGGAGAGCTTCAATATCAGTCCGTTTTCCATCCTTGCGAAAACCGGCTCAAGCTGAGCCTTCATATCACCGGTCAGAAAAACGCCGTTGCCTTCTTCTCCGCTTTCTTTATGAATATCAGACTTTTGCACAGGCTTTACCGGCGTCATACCCGTTTCCTTCTGCATGCGCGAAGCGTACCGTTCAAGCTCCGTAGCGGCAAGCGCCCCGTCTCCTACCGCCGTAACGACCTGACGCAGGCTTTTCCGGCATACGTCGCCGGCCGCATATATACCCTCCGCACCGGCGCAGCAGTTCGGGTCTGTTATAATATATCCATCCTTATCAAGCTTTGCTATCCCCTTTAAAAGCTCCGTAGCAGGCTCATACCCGGCAAATACGAATACTCCGAACGTCGATCCCTCCGGAGCAGTATATTCAAGTTCCTCTCCCGTAACGGTATTGTGATACTTCATACTTCTGAGCGCCGTATCCCCGGAAACACAATCCACAATGGTATTGGTAAGAACGGTTATATTCTCATTCGATCTCGCTTTTTCCGCAGTACCCTCAGCGCAGGTGAAGTCCGGTTCACGCACCAGTATAGTGACATGTCTTGCATATTTGGTCAGGAACACGCTTTCCTCCGCCGCCGCAAAGCCGCCGCCTATAACAAAAACATCCTTACCTGAAAAAAACTCGCCGTCGCAGGTAGCGCAGTAAGCCACACCCCTGCCCCGGAATTCGCTCTCGCCTTCAAACCCTATCATACGCGGACGCGCTCCGGCAGCGATAAGTATGCCGAAGCACTTCAATGTCCCGCGTTCCGTTCTGACCGATTTTATTGCTCCGGTATGCTCTATCCCGGTCACCTCAGCCATAAGGAATTCAGCGCCGAAATGCTCCGCCTGCTTCCTCATTGTTTCCGTAAGCTCCGTTCCGCTTGCGCGCTCTACGCCCGGGTAATTCACGACCTCCGACGTGATAGTTATCTGACCGCCGAGCTTCTCCTTCTCTATAACAAGAGTTCTGTACCGCGCCCTGGCAAGATACAGTGCGGCGGTCAGTCCCGCGGGACCGCCGCCGACGATTATAACGTCATAGAGAGCCTTCATATCGTCTCTGTCCATAGTTACAGCTGACCCACAAGATCCAGGCTCGGCTTCAGCGTTTCGGCGCCCGGTTTCCACTTAGCCGGACAGACTTCGTCTCCGTGAGCAGCAACGAAACGGCTCGCCTGCACTCTCCGGAAAAGCTCCTCAGCATTTCTTCCGACGTTGCCCGCAGTTATCTCATACGCTACTATCTTTCCCTCCGGGTTGACTATAAAGCTGCCGCGCTCAGCCATTCCGTCGGCTTCAATATACACCTCAAAATCCTTTGCCAAGGCATGAGTCGGATCCGCCAGCATGGGGTAGTGTATCTTCTTTATCCTGTCGGACGCATCATGCCACGCCTTATGAACAAAATGCGAATCGCAGGATACCGCATATATTTCACAGTCCTCCGCTTTGAAATCCTCGTATTTGTCGGCAAGGTCCTCAAGCTCAGTCGGACATATGAATGTGAAATCCGCCGGATAGAAAAAGAAAACGCTCCATTTCCCGAGAATGTCCTTCTTTGTTACAGTTTTAAAATCGTTATTCTGATACGACTGTACAGAAAATTCACTTACTTCTTTATTTATCAATGACATAACTGTTACCTCCTCCTATATGATAGTATTTTCAGATGACCTCAGAATATTCATGGTTAGCATTAACTAACCTTTATTAGAATTATATCACTCTATTGATATAATGTCAAGGAAAATATTATATGCAATATAAACAAAATATCCGCGCTTGGATCAGTAATAACGCCGAATTTCATTTAGAGTGTTGACTCTCCCGTAAGGGGATATGTTATACTTTTATTGTTCCGGAACAGAAATGATAAGCAGATCCGCAGAATGGAGGATATATATGTTAAGCATAGGACAGTTTTCAAAAATATGTATGGTCACTGTAAAAACTCTAAGACACTACGACAGTATAGGACTGATACGCCCAAGCCGTGTAAATAAAGAAAACGGATACCGTTATTATTCCGAAACGCAGATCGCAGATATGCTGTATATAGGCAGGCTTAAAAGATGCGGCTTCTCCCTTTCGGATATAAAGGAGATATTGTCCTCCGATACGGATCTTCTTATCTCCAGACTAAAAAAACAGCGCGATGTACTGTCTGCGGAAATAGTCAGACAGAACGAAGCTATTGCCGAGATAGACGAATACATCACAGTTTTGGAAAGGGCAGGAAGTATTATGAACGAAAACAATTACAAGGTGGAAACAGCAAAGACCGAGGATATCAATGTTATCTCGATCAGACAGCGCATGAGCGTTGACGACTTCGGAAAATACTACGGTATGCTGTATAAACGATGCTGGGAGGAGAATATCGTTTTGAACGGTATATGCATGGCGATATATCATGACAAGGAATTCGACCCCGAAAACAGCGATATAGAGCTTGCGCTCGGCGTTAAAGACGGCGAAAGATATGACAAGACGCTCATAGGGACCGAATGCGCTGTCACCACGCATTACGGCGGATATTCAAAACTGCCCGAAGCCTACGGCGCGGTCACAAAATGGATATTTGACAACGGCTGCGAAATAGCCTCCGCTCCGTATGAGATCTATGTAAAAACACAATTCGATAAGATACCTGTGGAAGAATGGGAGACCAGGATATGTTTCCC
>CALXZP010000050.1 GCA_944393255.1 uncultured Clostridia bacterium
AGAGAAAAGATGGGAAAATAGAAATAATATTACAAAGGGAAGCTCAAGTAGAATTGATCCGACAGGCATGGGAAACTGATATTGAAAATATTTCAATAAAGGATAATGGAATCGGATTTACTGAGCAAAACTTTAACTCATTTGAAACTTATGCAAGTGATTTTAAAATTAATAAAGGATGTAAAGGTGTTGGTCGCATAATGTGGCTTAAGGCTTTTCGTGATGTTGAAATTGAAAGTGTTTATAAAATGCCGGATGGCTTTTATAAAAGAACATTTAAGTTTGATATTAAGAATGAAGTACATGAGAAAATGAATGTTAAAGATGATACTGCAACTGATACTTCTACTATAGTAAAGCTAAATGGAATGAAAGCCAAAGTGCGTAAAGTGGCACCTAAAAGAATCAGAACTATAGCGCGAGATATATTTAATCACTGTTTTATCTATTTTATAAATGGGGAAATGCCGCAAATTACAATTACTGATTCTGATGAGACCTTAAGCGTTAATGCGCTCTTTGAGGAGTTTAAAAGAGAAAAGATTGTAATCGAAAATTTTAAAATTGAAAGAACTCCATTTCAATTGATTCATACGCGCAATAGTAACTCATCTACATCATCGCATTTGCTGAATTTTTGCGCCCATAATCGTACAGTGACCGCAACGAATTTAAACGTATTATTGAAAAATATTAATACTAAATTTTTTTGTAAAGATGGAGATTATGTATATAGCGGCTATATTATATCTGACTTTTTAGATGAGAACGTAAACAGAGAACGTACAGATTTTTATATCGAAAATTCAGAGCCGTCTATAGAACAACAAATTACCAAACAAGATATAATGGAAAAGGTAGAACCATTAATTTTGGAGTTTTTAAAAGACGATATTTGTGAATATAGAACGTTCAAACTTGCAAGCATAGAAAATTATATTATGACAAAAAATCCTAGATATAGATTTTTATTGAAAAACTATCCTGATTGCATTGATAATATAATATTAACAGATAATGAGGAGAAACTGGAATTAGAATTATTTAAACAGGAGCAGCAATATAAGTTAAAGTTAAAACAAGAAGGTAAAGATTTGGAAAAACAAATCAAATCTACAAAAAATATAAAACAATTAATAGATAAAAAAGCAGAATATGCTGGAAAAGTGTCTGATATGGGAAAGAGTAGTTTAGCAGAGTATATTCTGCATAGAAAAACGGTCTTAGATATATTAGATAACAATTTAACATATTCTAATTACGAAGATCAAATATATGAGTATGAAAAAAATATACATCAAATAATCTTCCCGATGAAAACAACATCTGATAATATTGATTATGAATCTCACAATCTATGGATTATTGATGAGAAATTAGCCTATCATTATTATCTGGCTTCTGACCAAGCTTTTGCTGCTATGCCTGTAATAGAATCAACCAGTGATGAAAAACCTGATATAATAATATTTGATTCTCCATTTGCGTTTACAGATGAGGATAGACAGCCATTTAGAAATATTAGTATAATAGAGTTTAAGCGACCGGGCAGAAATGATTACGGAGATAAGGATAATCCAATACAACAGGTCATTGAATATATGGATGATATTATTGCCGGAAAGGTAAAAACCAAAGATGGCAGATATATTGAAGAAAGCAATAATTTAAGATTTTTCTGCTATATAATATGTGATCTATCAGATAAAATCAAAAGACTTGCAAAACAGCGTAATATGCAGCAAAGTCCTGACGGCATAGGTTATTATCAATTTTTAGACAACTATAAAGCATACATGGAAATAATTCCGTATAGTAAATTAATACAAGAGTCTAAGCAACGTAATAAGATACTTTTTGACAAATTATTTATGCAGTAAGAAAAATATTCTTTGCTAAGAAACGATAAATATACTACTACACAGAAGGCTTGCGCAGTGTGGAAATATCTGTCATGTGCAGTAAAAATCCTATGATGATAGATTTAAGGACCTATTTTGAGGCAAAATATAAATCAACTGCCTTGTCATTTTGGGATTACAGAACAAAATGTATGTGTTTTCGACACTTAACAGCCACTTAAAAGCTGTACTGAGTATGTAAAATATACGGTTCTGCTAATTTAGCGAGCTGTTTGAATTGAGTTGCAGAGGATAGTCATAGATTTTGTCCTTTATTGCTACAAAAACTTGTAAAAAGTTACGGTAAGTTATAAAAATACAAGTATTGAAAAACCGCATAATACCAACGTTTGTGGGATTCTCGCTCAAGGTGTAAAATCAATTATGCGTAATTCGAGTCCTTGTACCCCTGCCAAAGCAAAAAGCCCGCCGTTATCGCGAAAATCGCATAACGGCAGGCTTTTTTCATGTTTTTGCAGCTGCATTAAAAGGCATAAAAGTACGTATAAAATATAAAAAATTTCCTGTAAGCTTTGCTGCAATGATTCTTGCATCACACCTAAATATTTTTCTGATACTTTATTTGGACTAAGAAAATTTAAGCATGTTTTCGGTATCGTATTTGACGTTTTATTTCTACACTCATATATTGTATTCCGCGATCCCCTGAAGTATCTGCTTTCAGCAGTTACACCTTTTTTGAAAGAATATTTGATTACCCGTTGACGAAAGCGGGCGGCTTCTGATATAATAATCATGAGAATAGCACCTTTGACTAATGTTTTTCAACGGTGCGTATCGGAGGGAAAATATATGGTGACTTTCGCAAAGGAAAGCGATATTATTTCGTGGATGGAACTTGTAAAGTCTGTAAGCCGGAATTTTCCCGGATTGGAAACCGATGATGGTATAGCTGAACACCAAATAAAGATGGTGTGATAGAAACATAAAATGGATGCAAATCAAGGATTATAAAAAAATGAATCATTACAAAATAATAGATGAAAAAATCTGGAAACGTGCTGCGCATTGCACGGTGTTCAGAAATTGTATAGAACCCGCATTTTGCGTTACCTTTGAGCTTGACATAACAAACTTTTTGAAGAAAGTCAAGGTACAGAAATATTCTTTCACAATGTCTATGATTTACGCAGTTTCAAAATGCGCTAATGAAATAGAGGAGTTTCGCTATCGGTTTGTTGATGGTAAGGTTGTACTGTTTGATAAAATCGATACGGCGTTTACATATCTTAACAAGGCAACTGAACTGTTTAAGGTTGTAAATGTTCCCATGACCGACACAATAGAAGAGTATGTTGTGATGGCAGTGCAAGCGGCAAAAGAGCAGCAAGAGTATTTTACCGGCCCGCTCGGAAATGATGTATTTCAGTTTTCGCCTATGCCGTGGGTGTCATACACACATATTTCGCATACAAATTCCGGCAAAAAGGATAATGCCGTGCCGCTGTTCGACTGGGGCAAATTTTTTGAGAGAGACGAGAAAATAATTTTACCGTTCTCTGTTCAGGCGCACCATTCATTTGTTGACGGATTGCATATAGGAAAACTTGCCGACAAGATTCAAAAATTTTTAAATGACTATTGAAGGGACAGAAATCAAGTGAAAAATACAGCTGCGTTTCAATCAAGGGAATATGATATAAAAATAAAACAGACGCTGCCATATTATGAGGAGTTTTATGATCAAATTATTGATGTAGTCAAGTGTTATTTTGATAATAAAATATCTTGGCTTGACGTCGGCTGCGGAACAGGTAAAATGGCAGAATTGGGCTTGGAGGTTTCAAATCGATTTGTTTTTCTGGATAATTCCGCAGACATGATCGATATTGCGAGAAATCAAATCAATTCAGATAAGGCGGAATTTGTTTTAGGATCCGTTAACGATATGGATTATGAAAATGAATTTGATATTATAACAGCTGTTCAGGTATTTCATTATTTATCAGTGGATGAACGCAGAACGGCAATACAAAAATGCTGTAATGCATTGAGATCAAACGGTATATTTATTACGTTTGAGAATTTTGCTCCGGATACAGCAATGATGAAACAGATTTATCTTGACAGGTGGAAACGGTATCAAATTAACAACGGTAAAAGCGCAGAGGAAGCCGATCGGCATATAGAGAGATACGGCAAAGATTACTTTCCTATCTCTATAGATGAGCATAAACGATTATTGAACAATTGCGGGTTCAGGTCAGCCGAGTTGCTGTGGTGTTCGTATATGCAGGTTGGTATTTTAGGAATAAAATAAGTTATGCTTGATATGGCGTGAATGGATATAATTAATGGAATAGCCAACACAGCAAACGGGTATACAGACGGCGGAAAGTACGTAGATTTTGAGGAAATCAAAAATATATGCAGAAAAAAGAAAAACACTGATAATCATAATGACTATCAGTGTCCGCCTTTAAACTGTTTTGGTACGCCATCGGGGGCTCGAACCCCGGACACCCTGATTAAGAGTCAGGTGCTCTACCAACTGAGCTAATAGCGCATATCCACAAAGGCTTGACCGCCTCAGCACAAGAAATATATTAACACAATGAGCATTAAAAGTCAAGACTTTTTTCTGAAAAAATCTTATATTGTTAAAAATGCACAATTAATAGCTTGAAATATCAGCAAAAGCATACAAAATAATTATTTTATGTGTGATATTTGCAACCATTTTAAATTGAAAAAAGTATTTATATAAACGAACCGTATTTATAACCTAATTTCAGAGGGAGTTATAATCTCCCGCTGAAACGATGAGGAGCTGACGCTCGCTTTGCGGGCTGCGATCATTCGCAGGTTCCGCTTTTTGCAAGCAAAGCGTAGTGTTGCTCCGATTAAAAAAAGACAAGGAGGAGGTATACAATGAAAAAACTGATAGCTTTGCTGACTGCCGCATCGCTCGGTGCGTGTATGGGGATGTATGGCAACGGCAGCGCGTACGCCGCTGAGCTGCTGAGTGAAAATTCGGAGGAGGTCGCCGCTGCTGCCGAAGCGGGGATATTGCTGGGCACAGATAAGGGTTATGAGCTGGAGCGTCCGGTAACACGTGCGGAATCACTGATGTTCATATGGAGGCTAACGGGCGCTGTCTTTAACGATATAGGCTATCCAGAGCCGTCGTTCGGCGATATAGAAGGACATTGGGGCTATGATGTCATTGAGAAATTTGTACACGCCGGCTATATAGACGGCATAGGAAACGGGATGTTCGCGCCGGACAGAGAAGTAACCGCGCGCGAGTTTATGAAGATATTTCTGAGTGCGGAAAACGGAGGCAGCGGCGGGATAACGATAGAGAACGTATATGATAAAGCGGAAGCGGCCGGGTATCTGAATAATGATGAAGTGAAAACTGCCGTATCAGAAAATATCAAGCTGACGCGCAGCGATACAGTGAGGCTCTGCGCAGATATACTTGACGTTCATAATAAGGCTGAGGATGAGTTCACAGCAGGGCTGCTGGCTGCAATGCCTGAGAGTGAGAACTACATGATCTCGCCTGTTTCCGTAAAGACAGCGTTTGCAATGCTTGCGAACGGAGCGAGGGGTGAAACGCGGGAACAGCTTCTGGACGCGATAGGGATAGACGATCTTGATTCTTTTAACGACAGCATAAAGAAGGATATTGAACGCTACGGCTCGGATCCCGCTGCGGAGCTGAAAATTGCCAATTCGTTGTGGCTTTTTACCGATGCGACAAACAGAGATTTTTTGGATGGATATACAAAAACGGTGGAGGAACATTACGGTGCGGATATCAACAGGCTCGTATCGGACGAGGCGTTGGAAGAGATCAACGGCTGGGTGAGCGTGAACACAAACGGAAAGATAAAACAGATCGCAGATGAAAAAGAGTTCAGAGATATGTTAGACAGCGGCGCATATTCAGCGCTTTTGAATGCTGTGTATTTCAAGGGCGCATGGCAGAATCAATTCGATCCGCTGCAGACTTCAAAGGATGTCTTTACAGACAGGAACGGCGATGAAAAAGAAATTGATTTTATGCGAGATACAGAATATTACGATTATTATGACGGCGGTGAATTTCAGATAATAGAGCTTCCTTATTCGCAGTACAGCGGAGAAAGCAGAGGAGAGCTCAACATCTCGATGTATGCTATGAAGGGCAGCCGTGAGCTTGCGGAGATGGAGCGGGCAATAGGGAAGATGAGCAGAACTCGTATAAAGCTGAGTTTTCCGAAGTTCAAAACGGAATATGATACCGGGCTTATCGATATAATGAGTGGTTTAGGCGCTGAATATATATTTGACCCCGAACGGTCGGATCTCGGCGGTATGTACAGCGGAGATATAGGCGGCGGAGCTGCGGACAATCCTTATATACAATATGTGAAGCACAAGACGTATATAGACGTAAATGAGGAGGGAACAGAGGCCGCGGCTGTCACCGGTATGTTTGCAGGCGGAGCCGCTGCTGCGACACAGCCGCCTTTAGAGGTAAGGTATGATACGCCGTTTATGTATATAATACGTGATAACGATACGGGCGCGGTGCTGTTCGCGGGTGAATATGCATTCGCTGAATAATTCATATCGGAAAAAGGCAGGAGCTTATTTCCTGCCTTTTATACCGCTTGAACGGAAATTTTCAAAAAAAATTTGAAATAATAAAAAAAACTGCTTGACAAAACGGTCATGTTATGGTAGAATGTATATGTTGTTCGGCAGGAACTAAAGATTTCGGACGATGTATGGAGGAGTATCGAAGTGGTCATAACGGGCCGCACTCGAAATGCGGTAGTCCGAAAGGGCTCGTGGGTTCGAATCCCACCTCCTCCGCCACTATCGGGATGTGGCTCAGTTTGGTAGAGCACTACGTTCGGGACGTAGGGGCCGCTGGTTCAAATCCAGTCATCCCGACCATATAAAACGCAGGCTGTGAATAGTCCTGCGTTTTTTGATTTAAAATTATAATATGAACGCTTGACAGGGAAGCGAACATATATTTACCGTATTTAAATGTTTATTTGATAATTAATAAATTCTCCATTGTAAATCCATAATTCTGTGGTATAACCGGATCAGGACGCATAAAAAGACAAGCGGTTCAGTCTGATTATGCATAAAGCAAAAACTTAATGAAGGGCAAAGTTCTGTTATTAAACTTTGTTGGTGACAGTTATGAAAAATATTTTGATAGCGGAAGACGAGCCGGATATTCAGGAATTGCTGTGCGTTTATCTTCGCAATGCCGGATATTCCGTCTCTGCCGCCGGCGACGGCGTAGCCGCGCTGACGCTGTTTCGGGAACATCCATTCGATCTTGTTCTGCTCGATATAATGATCCCGAAGATAGACGGGTTCGGCGTGTGCGAGATGATACGGAAAGAGTCGCAGGTGCCGATACTTATGCTCACGGCTCTCGATGCGGAAGAGGAACAGCTACGAGGCTTTGGTCTTGATATTGACGATTACATTACAAAACCGTTTTCCATGCCCGTTCTGCTCGAAAAGATCCGAGTGACGCTGCGGCGCAGCTCCGGAATGGATGAGAAAAACAAACTGCGTTACCGCGATCTGACAGTCGATACGGAAGCAAGAGAGGTTTTTGCAGACGGTACGCTTTTGGAGCTGACCGCAACGGAATACGATCTGCTGTACACTTTTATTTCCGCGCCGGGGAGAGTGTTTACCAGAGAGATATTGCTGGAGAGGCTTTGGGGATATGATTTTTTCGGTGACGAGCGCGTAGTGGACAGTCATATAAAAAATCTGCGCCGCAAGCTGAACAGAGATTATATTGAAACGGTGAGGGGTGTGGGTTATCGTGCTGCGAAAGAAACTCGGTGAAAGTCTTACCGCCCGTATTTTTTTGATCACATTTGTGATTTTGCTGTGCTCAGGCGCGGTCACTTTCGGGCTGATCGCATGGGCAACTCCGAGCACCTATACCTCAGTGGTAAACGACGAGCTGCAAACTCAGACCGATCGGCTGGTAGAACGGCTTTCGGAAACGGAATTTGAGGACTGCGGTCCTGTTTTGGATGAATTCATACGCGCCTCAAGGGCGGACGTAGTGCTGCTTGCGCCCGGGGGCGAGCTTGCCGAAACGGGTTCGGAATTGGCTGTGAACCGCAGCGGGAATATCACGGTCGCGGCGGATGAGCCGGGCGGAGGGAGCGTTTCCGCCTCATGGGGAGCAGAACGCTCCGGGGACGATGCGCATACCGAAACAATCGCCACGCTGCAGCAGTATTCGATAGTAGCGGATGTGTTCTTTGCCGGCAGTACCGAGGCTTACGGACTTTATGTGACGCCTCATGCGGAGCGAACAAACCCGGCGGTAGGGGCGCTTATCAGGATGATTCCCTGGCTTTTGCTGGTGCTGCTGATGTTTTCGCTGATCTGCGCAATTGTTTATTCGCGTTATATAACGCGTCCTGTCGTGCGCATAAGCGGGATCGCGAAAAGGATGGCGGAGCTGGATTTCAATTGGAGGTGCGCCGGGCAGAGGCGGGATGAGATAGGGACACTGAGCCGCAGTCTCGACCGTATGGCGGAGCGGTTATCCTCGGCGCTGTCCGAGCTTGAAGCTGCAAACAGCGCTCTGCGCGGAGAAGTGGAGCTGGAACGCGAGCTGGACAGGCAGAGAGCGGATTTTTTTTCCGCGGCTTCTCATGAGCTGAAAACGCCTCTCACTATCCTGAAAGGGCAGCTGTCGGGTATGCTGGAGGGGGTAGGCGTATACAGAGACCGTGACAAATATCTGCTGCGGGCGCTTGGAACTGCCGAACGGATGGAGGAGCTGATCGGCGAACTGCTGTCGGTATCGCGGATCGAAACAGGCGCTTCGGATATTGCGCATGAACCGGTCGAGCTTTCCGCCCTGATCAAGAAACAGCTTGCGCGGGACATCGAGCTGATGGAGCAACGCGGACAGCGGCTGGAGACGCGGCTTGCTCCCGGCGTGATCGTTACCGGAGACGCTTCTCTGCTCGGCAAGGCGATCGAAAATCTTTTATCCAATGCGATATTCTATTCTAACGAAGGAGCTGTGATCAGAGTGTGGTGCGGCATGAGCCGGGGCAAGCCTGCTTTTATAGTTGAAAATACCGGCGTTAGTATTGATGAAAATGCTCTGCCTCATATTTTTGAGCCGTTTTACAGGGCTGAAAGCTCGCGGAACAGAAGCACCGGCGGCAGCGGGCTTGGACTTTATCTTGTGCGGACGATACTTGAACGGCATCGTGCCTCATGCGTTATTGAAAATATACAAGGAGGAGTAAGAGCGTCTGTTTTCTTTCCGTGATCGCGATGTTTGATACGAGAGACCGTGCTGTATGGTATGCCCGGTCTTTTTTCATTTCTCCATATAAAACACACAATATCTTCAAGCCGCTTACATACGCAGCAGGTATACTGTATGCATAAACTTAAACAGAAAGGGTACAGATACTATGGAAATAAGTATTCGTGATCTATGTATGACATATCCGAACGGTAAGCGGGCTTTGAACGGACTGAGTCTCGAACTGAACGCACCCAGTCTGGTCGGGCTGCTCGGACCGAACGGAGCGGGAAAATCTACATTGATGAAGCTGCTTGTGACCGCGCTCACACCGTCTTCTGGAACCATTCTTGCGGACGGACGGGCTGTAGCCAAGACCGAACGCGCACTGAAATCGCAGCTCGGTTACCTGCCTCAGGAGTTCGGATTGTTCGATGAGCTTACAGTCGCGCAGTTCTTAGACTATATGGCGGCGCTTAAGGGGCTGAGGGATTCCAAGACCGCCGTTAGGAAAGCGATAGGCGCGGTAGGTCTTGAGGAAAAGAAAAAGACGAGGATACGCGCGCTGTCGGGAGGACAGCGCCAGCGCACAGGAATTGCCCAGGCGCTGCTGGGCGATCCGCCTCTGCTCATACTTGACGAGCCTACGGTGGGGCTTGATCCGGAGGAGCGGATAAGGTTCAGGAATTTATTTTCGCAGACTGCGCAGGATAGGCTGGTGCTGCTGTCAACACATATTATAGAGGATGTACAGTCGGTATGCGACCGACTTGTGGTGATAGACCGAGGCAGGATATTGTTCAGCGGTACGGCGGAACAGCTCATACGCAATGCAGCCGGGCATGTGGGCGTTTTTTGGGAGCATGATACGGCCCGAGAGCGCGGACTGCATATAACGGCGCGAGTAAATACGAGCCGCGGCGTGCGCTGCCGCGCCGTAGCCGATGAGCTTCCGGACTATGCCGAGCCGGATGAGCCGACGCTGGAGGATGCATATCTCTATCTTATCTCCGGGGAGGCGCACCGATGAAAGCTGTGAAATATTTTTCTTATGAAGTGAAACGGCTGATGAGGGAACGTCCGGCGCTGCTGGTTATAATACTGTCTGTGTTATCTCCTCTTGCGGGACTGACTTTGTACAGACCGGCTTCCGCAGGAACTATGATGTCGGTTTATCTTGCCAACCCCGCGCTGGCAGGCGGAGCGGTGAGCGGTATATTGTTCGGAGCTCTCACATTGTATGAGCTGGACAGGACAAAACGAAAAAGAATGGAAGCTCTGACCGATGCGGCATGTCCGCCGACGGATACTGCGCTGATACGTACGGCCGCTTTGCTGCCGATAGCTGCTGCTGCTCTGATGCTGACAATGCTCGTGTGGCTGCCGGTAAGCTTTTTTAAGATCGGATCGGTGATGGATCTGACAAATTACTGTCTGGCATATCTGCTATTCATGGGACTTGCTCTGCCGTCTGCGATACTCGCAGCCTCAGCCGCATACCAGTTCACACGCCGTGCAGACCTTTCTTTCGTTCTGTTTGCGGCGTTTGCCGGATCGAGCCTGACGGTATGGGCGGACGACTGGCAGCTGTGCTGGCTCAATCCATGTGTATGGGCGCTTTCGGATGATTTCAGCAATTTCCGTATTTTCCGCTCGGTCGCATATATGCGTTTGACGTGGCTGACGGGACTTGCCGGGATATGGACGCTGTCATGGATCTGTGTACGGAGGCGCGGGAAGGGCATTATAGGTTCTGCGCTTTACAGCTGCCGCAGACTGTACCGTCCCGCCGCCGCGTTGCTGCTGCTTGTATGCTACGGTATCGGTTATGCCGCCCAGCCGATAGTGGATCACAGCGACCCGGATCCGGAGGTCATGACTTTTGCCGAGCTGCCGTATTTGGATGGGATCGTCTGTTCCGGACGTACCGCGCAGGTTTGCCCGGACACTTCCGACGGAACGGTAGATGGTAAAGCTGTATACATGTTCAGCAACAGCTCCGGACGTGAGCAAACAGCGGCGTTCGGAATCAATCCCGGTTATACTGTTTATTCGGCAAAAGCTAACGGAGAGGACGCCGCATTTTCCGTGGGCGGTCATCAGGAGTTTAACGAGGCAATGCTGGAGGTCGCCGTACCGGCCGAAGGCGATGTTGAGCTTGTGGTCGAATACGGCGGTTTTCCGCAGGAGAGCAGCGGCTTTTCAACACATCAGGGCTACACTGAGATCAGTGAAAAATACATATGTCTGCAAAACGCCGCGCTTGCACCGAGGCTGTTGAATGTGCTGCCCGACGAGGGAGGGTATCCGGCGGAGATAGAAATAACATTGCCGGAGCATATGACGGTGATACCTTTCTGCGCGTCCGAGGCGGAGCGTATATCCGCAAATGACGGCATGGCTGTGTGGCGTTACGAGGACAGCGGAACGGGCGGGATATTATATGCGGGAGATTATATATGTCAGAATATCGAAGCCGGCGGTATAGATATACAGTTCTATTACGGACGCAAGCATAGAGAAGTAATGGAGACTGCCGGAGCTTCCGAGGCGGTAAAGACGGTGGTCGATTACTGTACGGAGCATTACGGGCCTCTGTCATTCGGGAGCGGAGGTTCGCTGAAGCTTATACAGAGCCGCGTATACGGCGGCGGATATGCAGGCGGCGGAGCAAGTCTGCTGGACGAGGAGGATTTCACTTCCGACAATCTTAACGGCAGCGGAAAGGGAGCGGCGCCCGGCGAGGTCATGATCCATGAGCTGGTGCATCAATGGTGGGGACTCGCGAATATGTTCGATCCCTCTGACAGTACGGATCCGTGGTCGGCGGAGGGACTTACTGTATATACCGCGTACCGTATAGTAAAGGAGCTGTACGGCGCGGACTATGCTGAAAAATATTATACGGAACAATGGCGGAAGGAGACGGACGACTATTATTTGAATTTCTATGTCCGTGAACCGGAATATCTGGACAGGCTGCCGGAGGATAAAAGAGCGGAGATAACGGGCGCGCTGTCTCATGTGCGTCAATACTGTGAAATGCCGCTGAAAATACTCAAAGCGGAAAAGCTGGTGGGAGGGGAAGAGGCTATGGACGGGATACTCAGCGAACTTTTTAGCAGGGAACCGGATCCGGCATATCCGTACCTTACATATCAAAATTTTCTGGACGCCTGCGGACTGAAAGAGGAGGATCTGGAGCTTGGGTAAAATATTTATATATGAATGTAAAAGACTGCTGTGCAATAAATTTTTCTTCGGTATATTGCTGATACTTTTATTTTACGGGCGGCAGGTGCTGAACGATATAACGATCATGGGTGTGTCGCATACGGCTCCCTTTTCGGCGTGGAGCTTCGGAGACTACCTGAGCCGTATGATCCCTGTATTGTGGATAGCGACGCTGCTTTTTCTAACTTTTTTCACATCCCCGGCTGCGCGGCGCGTGTCGGTGCTGACGGACGCCGCTCCGATGCCGCCGCGGCGGTATGAAGCTGTACGGTGCTGCGCTGCTCTTGCGGCGTCCGTGCTGACGGCGCTGGTATGCATTGCCGAGGCGGCCGTGTTTTACGGGGTATACTTCGGACGCTGTGATATTGGAAGCCTGACTGCGCCCGCTTTGGTCACAGCGCTCCCAGCGATAATGTTTGCGCTGGGCAGCGGACGGTTTCTGGGACAGATAAATGAACGGCTGGTCTATATATGGATGGCGGCGCCGCTTGCGGCGGCGGCTCTGCCTCTGCCCGGAGCGATGGGGATATGGAACGGAAGCTTTTTCACGGAATATCCTTTGCTGACGGGAAGCACCGAGCCGGCGTTTGCTGTGCCGGCAGAGATAGCTGCGGTCCAATGCGCATTTTTGGTATGCGGAGCAGTTATGTCGGTATGCCGGTTCGGAAAAAAATGATATTGCCGTACCCTGCGTCTTTTATCATAATATCAGTGCGTTAAAAAACTCGCAGACCCAAGCCGGGTCTGCGTTTTTTTCGGAGCGGGCTGAGTCTGCCTGCGGTATCTGTAAGGCAGTCCGTCCCGAATTGTACATTGTATACTATATATAGCTTGTACGGGGCGCAAAGCGTTGTACTATTATTTTTCTTCAAATGCTTGAATTTTATGTGAAAAAATGATATAATAAGAAGAGATACATATAACCTATGCAAAGATGTCTCCCGCCTCTGCAGGCGGCGGGTACCATTCAGCGTTTCAGGCAGCGGCGGAACGCGTCGAAGGTCTGCCTGACGATACATTTGTTTTTTTTGGAGGCGGAAATGGTTCGTAAGCTTTGGAAATTCAGAAATGACAAAATAAAGCCGGACGCGGTTCGCGCGGCGGCAGAACAGAATAATATTCCGCCTATAATTGCGAGCGTTCTTCTCAACCGCGGGATAGAAGCCGGTGATTTCGGCGCTTTTCTTGCAAAATCTAAAAAGAATATAAAAAATCCCATGTCAATGCTGGATATGGACAAAGCAGCGGAGAGGATAAAACGCGCGGTTGAAAATAAAGAGAAAATAGTTATCTACGGCGACTATGACGTTGACGGAATAACGTCAACAGCGCTTTTATACGACTTTCTTTCCTCGCTCGGAGCGGACGTCATGTACTATATCCCGGACAGAAAGGACGAGGGCTACGGAATAAATATAATGGCCGTCAATAAGCTCATGAAGGAGGGCATGAAGCTTCTCGTGACCGTAGACTGCGGCATAACCGCGATCGGAGAGGTCGAGTTTGCAAAGCTGCAGAAGGTGGACGTTGTGATAACGGATCATCATACATGCAAGGAGCGTATCCCCGAAGCGGCGGACGCGGTGGTCGATCCCAAGCGTGAGGACGATGAATACGGCTTTGACGGGCTTGCGGGCGTAGGAGTCGCGTTCAAGCTTGTTCTTGCCCTGTCGATGATAATGGGGCTTGATACAGGCGCATGCTTTGACAGCTACAGCGATATAGCTGCGATAGGCACGATCGCCGACGTAGTCCCGCTTGTCGATGAAAACAGGGTGATCGTGGACAAAGGCTTGAAGCGTCTGGCGGAGCCGCAGAGGCCGGGGCTTGCGGAGCTTTTCAAGGTGGCAGGGATAGCCGGAAAGAAGATAACGGCTTCATCGATAGCGTTTGCAGTCGCGCCGAGGATGAATGCGGCGGGAAGGCTGGGCACGGCGCGTACGGCGGTCGAGCTGCTGCTCACTAAGGACAGGGCGCGCGCCGCGGAGATAGCGCTGGAGCTTGACAATGAGAATAAGGAACGCCAGGCTACGGAGCAGCGCATACATCAGGAGGCACTTGAGCTCATAGCGGCTGACGCCGATATTCAAAAGAAAAAGGTCATAGTGCTGGCTAAAGAGGGATGGCATAACGGCGTTATCGGAATAGTCGCTTCAAGGCTCACCGAAGCGTTTTACCGCCCGTGCATACTGCTTTCGCTCAGCAACGGAGTTGGCAAGGGAAGCGGCAGAAGCATACCGGGCTTCAACCTTTTTGACGCGCTCTCGGAGTGCGATGAGCTGCTCACGACCTTCGGCGGACACTCGGTTGCGGCGGGGCTGGGGATAAACGAGAACAACATAGAAAAATTTGCGAAAAAAATAAACAGCTATGCCGACGGGATACTCACCGAACAGGATATGATCCCGTCGGTAAAGATAGACTGCATACTGCATGAAAACAGTCTCAGCATAGCGGCGGCGCGTGCGATATCGAAGCTTGAGCCGTACGGCATGGGCAATGAACGGCCCGTGTTCGTTATAAAGGATGTTGAGGTCATGCAGCTTTCGGCAGTGGGCGCGGAGGGAAAGCACCTGCGCATGAAGATCGCGAGAAACGGAGTAACGGCGGCCTGCATAGGCTTCGGTCTCGGAGAATACGCTGATGAGATACAGCCCGGCGACAGAGTGCATCTGGCGTTCAGGTTCGATATAAATACCTACCAGGGGAATGAAAGCTTGCAGCTGCAGCTTGCAGACGTCAAAATGGCTTAGCCGGCTGTGCTTAATGTACAGTCTATCGAAAGGGGATGACGACATGGCGGAAGACGAAAAAAATGTGATACTGGAACCGGAGATAATTCCGCAGAGGGACATAAAGGATACTGATAAGCTTATAGAAGAAATAATAAGCATGCTCCTTGAATACAGCCCGAATGCGAATTCTGACATGGTATATGTGGCGTACAGGTTTGCCAAGTCCCTTCACAAGGGGCAGAAGCGCAAGAGCGGCGATCCGTATATCGTTCATCCCGTTGAAGTGGCGTATATCGCCGCCCAGCTCAACCTTGACAGCACCGCGATAACAGCGTGCCTGCTCCATGATGTAGTGGAGGATACCGGCTGTACCTACGACGATGTGAAAGACCTGTTCGGAGAGCCTGCGGCGGAGCTGGTGGACGGTGTTACAAAGCTGAAGCAGATAAAGTATTCGTCGCGCGAGGAGCAGCAGGTGGAAAACCTCAGAAAGATGTTCCTGGCTATGGCCAAGGATATACGCGTGGTCATCATAAAGCTTATAGACAGGCTGCACAATATGCGTACGATGAATTTTATGCCGCGGCATAAGCAGCTGCGCATATCAAAGGAAACGCTTGACGTATACGCGCCGCTTGCACACAGGCTCGGTATGTCCAAGATAAAGATAGAGCTTGAGGATCTTTCCCTGAAATATCTCGACCCCATAGCATATGAGGAAATACGCGAGAGCATAAACCAGAAAAAAAGCTCGCGGGATAAATATATCTCGGACATCATAGATATAATGCGCAGGAAGCTTGACGAGGTGAACATCAAGGGCACCGTTATGGGCAGAGCAAAGCATTTTTACAGTATATTCAGAAAGATGTATACGCAGGGAAAAACGATCGACGAGCTGTACGACCTGTTTGCCGTGCGCGTTATAGTGGATACTATACAGGACTGCTACGCGGTATTGGGAATGGTGCACGAGATGTATACGCCCGTTCCAATGCGGTTCAAGGACTATATCGCTATGCCGAAGCCGAATATGTACCAGTCGCTGCATACGACTGTTATAGGCCCTAACGGAACGCCGTTTGAGATACAGATAAGAACATGGGAAATGCACAGGGTAGCGGAAAACGGTATAGCGGCGCATTGGAAGTACAAGGAGGGTATAAACGGCGCTACGGAAATGGATTCAAAGCTTGAGTGGGTGCGTACTCTCCTCGATACTCAGCAGAACATAATAGATACGGACGAGTTTTTCAACACTTTGAAATTCGACTTGTTTGCCGACGAGGTGTTCGTGTTCACCCCGCAGGGCAGAGTAATAGCGCTTCCGGCGATGAGCACGGTGATAGACTTTGCATTCGCCATCCATTCCGAGGTCGGCTATAAGATGAGCGGCGCTAAGGTGAACGGAAAGATCGTTCCGAACAACTATACGCTCAAAAACGGCGAGATAGTGGAGATACTGACAGCCAATACGCACGGCCCGAGCCGTGACTGGCTCAAGATATGCCGCACCTCCCGTGCGAGAAATAAGATAAATCAATGGTTTAAACGTGAAAAACGTGACGAAAATATAGAAGAGGGCAAAGAGCTTATCGAGCGCGAGCTGCGCCGTTTAGGCAACACTCATGCCCAGCTGTTCCGCCCCGAATGGGTGAGCCTGATAACACGCCGCTACGGGTTTAATTCCATAGACGACCTGTATGCGGGAGTGGGCTACGGCGGGATAACCGCGAGCAAGGTGGTCATGCGGCTGAGAGAGGAGTGGCTCAAGGAGATCCATGAAAAGGAGAAAACAGAGGATCTTCAATCGGTGATCGAAAAGTCGGCGAAGCAGCCGGAGAGTGAGGGCAGACGCCGCAGTTCCTCAAACGGCGTGATAGTGAAAGGCATTGACAACTGTCTGGTGCGGCTTGCGCACTGCTGTAATCCCGTGGCCGGCGATGAGATAATAGGGTTTATAACGAAGGGCAGAGGCGTCAGCGTGCACAGGGCAGACTGTGCGAACATAAAGCCGGTAAATCTTTTGCCGGAGGACAGGGCGCGGCTTATAGAGGTGTCGTGGGATACCGGGCGTTCGTCCTCGTACGTTGCGAACATAAGGATAACCGGCCGCGACCGCGACGGTATGCTGCTTGACGTTACGAATGTGCTCATAAATCTTAAGATACCGTTCAAGTCGGCGAACGCATACGTTACAAAGAATAAGGAAGCGGTCATACAGGTCGGGGTAGAGATAAAGAACACCTCTGATCTTGCGCTGCTTACGAAAAAATTCAAGCAGCTGCCGGGCGTGACCTCGGTGACGAGAGCTGTACAATAAAGAGGGATACGATGAAGAAAACAGAAGTAAAAATCGAGACCGAGTTCATAAAGCTCGATCAGCTGCTGAAATTCAGCGGTCTGGCATTTTCGGGCGCCGAAGCCAAAAGCATGGTCGCGGACGGTATGGCTTCTTTCAACGGCGAGCTCTGCACCATGCGCGGCAAGAAGGTAAGACCGGGAGACGTCGTTACCGTGCGCTTTGAGGACGAAGCTGTTGAGATCGCGGTGGTCTGAATGTATATAAAGCGTCTTTCGCTCAGAAGCTTCAGGAATTATGAGGCGGCGGAGCTGGAATTTTCACCGCTGACAAATGTGATCTACGGCAATAATGCCCAGGGTAAAACGAATATACTCGAGGCGGTATATTTGTTTTCGCAGGGACGCAGCCACAGAGCCAAGTCGGATAAGGAGCTGATACGCTTCGGAGACGAGTTCGCAAGACTGTCTCTCGATTTTCGTGATTCCGAGCGCAGTTACGGCTGCAATATGCAGATAGCCAAAAACGGGAGGAAATCAGTATCGATAAACCATGTCCATATAATGAAGCTGAGCAAGCTGATGAATTATCTGAACGTAGTAATGTTTTCGCCGGAGGATCTGGAGCTTGTAAAAGGTTCGCCGTCGGCGCGGCGCAGGTTTATAGACAGCTCGGTAAGCCAGCTGTATCCGGCGTATTTGGCGGCGCTTATGGATTATAATAAAGCGCTTGCGCAGAAAAACAGCCTGCTTAAGGCGCTGCGCGCAAAGGGCAGCCGTACTGATATAATGCTTTCGGTATGGAACGAACAGCTCGCGCAGAACGGTTCAAAAATAATGGAAGCCCGCGCGGGTTTTACGAAGTTCATAAACGGAGCGGCGGCGGCGGTGCAGAACGAGATATCGGGCGAGACGCTGCGTATCGGATACCGGCCGGGAGTGAGAACGGAGGACCGTTCGCCGGAGGCGATATTTGAATACCTCAGCTCAAAAGAGAGCCGCGAGATAGATATGGCAGCCTCGATGTACGGCGTTCAGCGAGACGATCTTGATATCAGCGTAAACGGCTGTGAGGCGAGGCTGTTCGGTTCGCAGGGGCAGCAGAGAACGGCGGCGCTGAGCATGAAGATAGCGCAGGCGGAGTATATAAAGAGCATAAAAGGGGAATATCCCGTGCTGCTGCTTGACGATATCATGAGCGAGCTCGATATAAACAGGCGCATGTACCTGTCGGAGAGGATAAGGGATAAGCAGGTGCTCATAACCTCCACCGATACGGACTTGATAGATAAGGACACGGATACGCGCCTGTTCAGGATAGAGAACGGAACGGTGATAAACTGATGTATCTGAGGATAAGCAACAGTCAGGTTGTGCTAAAATCTGACATAATAGGGATCTTTGATATGGATAATACGACTGTTTCCAGACAGGGCAGGAATTTTCTGCCCGACGCGGAAAAGGCGGGCGGGATAGTATATTCCGCCGATGAGCTGCCGAGATCGTATGTGGTAACGGAGAGCGGGGGCAGGACTACAGTCTATCTTTCATCGCTCTCGTCAAAGGTACTTATAAACAGGGCAAAGACTGCGGAGCTGCTTTCATAGACGGCTGTGCAGCGGTAAAACAGACTGAAAGGAATGAAACGGTAATGGAGAATAATAAAGATACGACATATGACGAAAGCCAGATACAGGTGCTTGAGGGACTTGAGGCGGTAAGAAAAAGACCGGGTATGTATATAGGCTCGGTCTCGCAAATGGGTCTTCATCATCTCATATATGAAATAGTCGATAACTCAATAGACGAGGCGCTCGCAGGCGTCTGCGACCGTATCATAGTCGATCTGAACGCGGACGGCTCTGTCACGGTAGAGGATAACGGACGAGGTATCCCTGTCGGGATACATCCGCAGCAGGGGATCCCTACGGTCGAGGTCGTTCTGACTATTCTTCATGCCGGAGGCAAGTTCGGCGGCGGGGGCTATAAGGTGTCGGGCGGTCTGCACGGAGTCGGCTCATCGGTCGTAAACGCGCTTTCGGAAAGGCTCGAGGTAGAGGTTTCCAACGGCGAGCATGTGTATTACCAGAGCTACGAGCGCGGCAAGCCGACATGCAAGCTTAAGATAATAGGCGATACAGACAAGACCGGAACGAAGATAACCTTTATGCCGGACGCCGAGATCTTTGAAACGCTGGAATATGATTATGAAGTGCTTCTTAAAAGGCTCAGGGAGCAGGCGTTCCTGAATAAGGGCGTAAGGATAGTGTTCACGGATAAGCGAGTTGCGGAGCCTAAGGCGGTAGAGCTGTACGCGGAAGGCGGGATAAAGGAATTTGTTCAGTATATAAACAAGAACAAGGATGTTATCCATGAAGATATAGTATATTTTGAGGCAAAGCGCGGAGACGATATGGAGGTAGAGGTCGCAATGCAGTATACGACCTCGTATTCGGAAACGATACTGAGCTTTGCGAATAATATCCATACCATAGACGGAGGTATGCACGAAACGGGATTTAAGTCGGGACTTACAAGGGTGCTCAACGATTATGCGAGGAAGTATAAACTGCTCAAGGAGAAGGACGCCAACCTCATGGGTGAGGATACGCGCGAGGGTCTTACGGCTATAATAAGCGTAAAGGTGGCGGAGGCGCAGTTTGAGGGTCAGACGAAAACGAAGCTCGGCAACAGCGGAGCGAGGACTCTTGTGGAAAGCGCCCTGAACGATAAGCTGTCGGCGTTCCTTGAGGAAAATCCAAAAATCGCGCGCGTTATAATCGAGAAGACCATAAGCGCTTCAAGAGCGAGAGAGGCTGCGCGCAAGGCGAGAGAGGCAACGCGCAAAAGCTCGTCTGCGAACAATTCATCGCTGCTCGGAAAGCTTGCAAGGTGTACCGACGAAGGCTCCGACTATGCCGAGCTGTTCATCGTCGAGGGCGACAGCGCGGGCGGAAGCGCAAAGCAGGGCAGGCACAGGCGTTATCAGGCCGTGCTTCCGCTTTGGGGAAAGATGCTCAATGTTGAAAAATCGAGGATAGACAAGGTTTACTCGAATGAAAAGCTGCTTCCTATCATTCAGGCTCTCGGAGCGGGTATCGGCGAGGATTTTGACGTAAACAACTTAAAGTACGGGAAGATAATCATAATGGCCGACGCCGACGTTGACGGCTCGCATATAAGGACGCTGCTCCTGACGTTCTTCTTCAGATATATGCGTCCGCTCATAGAGCAGGGACATGTGTATATAGCACAGCCGCCGCTGTTCAAGGTGTTTAAGGGCAAGAACAAGGATCTTGTTGAAAGATTTGTGTTTGACGAGGACGAGCGCGACAGGGCTATTGCAGAGCTCGGCAAGGGCGCAAAGGTGCAGCGGTACAAGGGTCTCGGAGAGATGGATCCCGAGGAGCTGAAAGAAACGACGATGGATCCGGAAAAGAGAACGATACTTCGCGTAGATCTTGAGGATGCGATAGCGGCAGATCAGATATTCACCATACTGATGGGTGAAAAGGTAGAGCCGCGCCGCGAGTTCATAGAACAGAACGCGCAGTACGCGACAAATCTTGATATATGATCAGGTTATTACCGCCGTATCCATGCGGCTGAGCACGTAGAAACAGCGCTTGGCGCGTTATCGAAAAGAATAATTTAACTGAATAAGATCCCCCTCGCAGCTCATATAATATAGCTGAGAACAGTTTTATGCAGAGGGGGATCTTTTTGTACGCTGAAAGACCGAAGGAGACAAAAACAGCGCAGCTGCTCAAATATTTCGTGCTTTTCGGGATGGGCGGAGTGGCGTATATTGTGATAGAAATGCTCTGGCGCGGGTATTCGCATTGGAGCATGTTCATGCTCGGCGGTATGTGTTTTCTTGTGATTGGGTTTATAAACGAGCAGAGCCGCGGACGGCTGCCGCTTCTGTCTCAGATGGCTATAGGCAGCGCGGCGATAACGGCGCTCGAATTTCTGACAGGTTATGTGGTAAATATAAAGTTCGGCATGAACGTTTGGAGCTATTACGATATGCCTTATAATATAATGGGACAGATATGCCTTGAGTACACGGTCATGTGGTTCTTTTTGTCGGCGGGCTGTATATTTGCGGACGATTATCTAAGATACAGGCTTTTCGGAGAGGAAAAGCCGCACTACAGGCTGCTTTGAGCGCATGGGGAATATAAAACGGCGATCCTTAATAAGACAGTAAAGTAACAAGTTTTATGGCAGGCTGTCAAAACAGGGTACGAAAAAGGTGGTATATCTCATATTTCCGGGATATACCGCCTTTTTCTATGTCCGTCTTTAAGGGACGTTTAGACTTTTGAAAATCGCATAAAACCCATATGTTTAGCACTTCAGAACTGCAAAGTGATATGCTTTGACCTTTGACTTCAAAATCAAGGTTTAAAATGCGGGATCTTCGGTATATGCGGACGAACGGATGCTGCCGTTTAGGATCTCACAGCCCGCATAAACACTGATGTTTTTGAACTCAAAAACACTTCAAAGCTAAGAGGTATGTATAGTTATACTTATCCTAAAAAGCCGTTTCCTAAATGTCCGCGAAACATTTCCGTGTATTATTCCTATACTCTTTGGGAGAGCATTTCATTTTTTCCTTAAAACATTTACCGAAATAGCTTAGTTGATTAAATCCCGTGCAAGCCGAAATCTCACTTATCGATTTAGACGTGTTTTTAAGCATATCAGCCGCTTTGGAAAGTCTGAATTCCATTAAATATTTATACGGTGTTGTTCCGAGACTGCTCTTAAAACAGCGCAAACATTCCGATTTGCTTACATTTGCACTTGCAGATAATTTATCAAGAGAAATATCCTCAAAATAATGCTCGTTTATGTATTGCAAGAATATCCGCATACGGCTATTTACCGCGCTATGCTCCTCAACAGAAAATGTCAGGTGTTTTTGGAACTGAAGCCATATTGATGTGAGTAGTACAAGCACTTCATACGCATAATATTCACTTTTGTTATTCTCCAAATCGGACAATCCTTTCAGCTTATCTAAAATCATTGAATGCCAATCCGTATTTGGCGACAGCTTATATATTTGCAGTGAATTGTTTTCTGTTATTTTATTCACAATATCCTTTGCCGGGGAGCCGAAATAAAATTTAAGAAAATAATCAGGAAATATAAAGCTTTTATAATGACAGCGCTCGCTGCCCTTAACTGTATGAACAATATTTTTGTTAATAAAAATTCCGTCTCCGCTATTAAGTGACACAGTTTCACTGAGTGTTTTTACAGTGACACCTTTTTCTATAACATAAATAAATTGCAGATCCTCATGCCAGTGCATCACATTAAAGCCGGGATTTCTCGGATAGCTCTGCTTATCTACTACATCAAGTACAAGATACGGGAAATTAGTGTTATTATACAAATTTACGGAATTTATATAGCTGTTTTTACTCATATTGAGGCGTTTCCTTTCTGCATAATGGCGATATGTTGATAATATATGGTGATATTTTAATATTTTTTTAACTGTTCTTATGATATAATTATAATATAAAATACAAGGAGTGTCAATACGGTTACCGACCGTGCAAAATTTGTATGAAGAATTATATGGAGGCAGAATGAAATGTCAAATGTAATTGTATTATTTGAGGTCACAATTAAAGACGGCAAAATGGAGGATTATCTGAAAATGGCAGCATCGTTAAAGGATGATCTGTCAATGGCTGACGGCTTTATTCGTTCTGAACGTTTTTCCTCGCTGGCAGCCGAGGGAAAGCTGCTGAGTATGTCCGTTTGGGAAAGCGAGGAAAGTGTTTCAAAGTGGCGTAATTTAACTGCGCATCGTATGTGTCAGAAACACGGCAGAATGAATGATTTTGCGGATTACAACATCACGGTGGTAACACCGATCCGCAGTTATACAATGACGAACAGAACCGAAGCTCCTGCGGACAGCAATGAATATTTCGGAGGTTAAATTATGCACTATACATCAATTTATCAATCGCCTGTCGGTGAAATGCTTTTAGCTGCCGATGAAGTTGGTGTTGTCGGTCTTTGGTTTAAGAACGAGAAATATTATGCCTATTGCCTGGATAAGGAAAATGAGCCGAGAGAAACACATATAATTAAGAAACTTAAACGTTGGCTTGACATATATTTTGAAGGCAGAGAGCCTGACTTTACCCCGCCGCTGCATATGATAGGAACGCAGTTTCAGCTTGAGGTATGGAATATTTTAAGAGAAATTCCTTACGGCAAAACGACAACTTATAATGAAATTGCAAAAAAGATCGCAAAAAACAGAGGTATAGAGAGAATGTCGGCACAGGCTGTCGGAACGGCAGTTGGCAAAAACAGCATAAATCTTATTGTACCTTGTCATAGAGTAGTCGGAACAAATAACAGCTTGGCGGGCTACGCGGGTGGCATTGATAAAAAAATCACATTCTTGAAACTTGAAGGCGCATATAAGGATGAATATTTTGTCCCGAAGCATAGTACGGCGCCGTGATTTTGAAAGGAGCTGTATTTAATGAATAACGATATTATAGATAACGTAAGACAATCGTTTTCTGTTCAAGCCGCAGAGTTTGAAAACAGCCGTATGAGTTTTTCAAAACAGGAATATTTGGACTATGTTGTAAATTCAATCGGCTTTCACAAAGAAGATACAGTGCTGGAGGTTGCTTCGGGAACGTGCGCCTGCGGACGTGCAATCGCTCCAAATGTATTGAGCGTTACTTGTACAGACGCAACTCCCGCTATGCTTGAAGTCGGTAAGCGCGCTGCTGCAAAAGAAGGTATCGCCAATATTTCTTTTATAGAAGCATTGGCGCAAAAATTGCCGTTTGACAATAATAGTTTTGATGTTGTGATAACAAGACTGTCTTTTCATCACTTTGAGAATATGGAAAAGCCTTTTGCAGAAATGAAACGCGTGCTGAAAGCGGGCGGTAAACTCGTTATCATTGATCTGGAAGCCGCTTCTGATGAGTTCAGAGAAACGCAGGACGAAATAGAGACTATGCGGGATTTTTCACACATAAAAAACCGCAGTAAAGCTGAATTTGAAAGTCTGTTTCTAAATAATTCGTTTGAATTGATCAGATGTGAAACAACACCAATAAAAGTGGAATTATCATCATGGATGCAGCTGACAAACACATCTAATGAAATTCAAAATAAAATTACAAAGATTATGGAAGCAGACTTAAATGGCGGTGCAATTACCGGTTTTTCACCATATAAAGAAAACAGTCAGATTTACTTTGATCAGCAATGGCTTTTTATGATAGGGATCAAGGAGTAAAGCGAATGTGTGAAACAAAAAGATGCAAATGGGTAAATCTTAATGATCCGCATAAACAAAATTCTCATGACTATGCGAAAAATAAAGAAAAACAAACGCGGTTGACTACCGTTTTGACATTTGCACAAAAGCCGGAATATCCTCCGCATCCGTTGTTCCATAGCGACAGGGGCTTTCAATTGCAAGACAGCGCAATATACAAATACCGCGCCCGGAATTGAGCACGGTATCCAAAGATTTTGTTTTTTCAACTGTCCGTTTGACAGGGGCAGGTTAAATGCACGGTAGTCATCACGTTTTTTGCTGTTACTAATCTTCAATTTCTTCAATATAAATAATAAATCCGAACTCATTCCAGATTGAATAAAGGTTCGGATTTATTGATTTGGTGGAGACAGGGGGATTCGAACCCCCGACCTCTTACATGCGAAGCAAGCGCTCTCCCAGCTGAGCTATGCCCCCGGATATATTCTTTTATACGGCAGAGGATCGCTTGATCCCGACTAAATATTATTATAGCACACTATTCTAAAATTTTCAACCCCTTGTTGAAATTTATTTAAAAATTTTTGTTGGGTTACAATAGATGTGTTACAAATAGATGTGGAAAGCGTGGAAAACTCTTCGAGTTTACACACTCTTCCCACATACTACTATTACTAAAAAATTTATATATTTATTTGCAAAAAAAGAATACGGAAACTCCTAATTGTGTTATAATTA
>CALXZP010000051.1 GCA_944393255.1 uncultured Clostridia bacterium
GCTCCACCGCCATCCTGAACCGCTTTTCCGCCTCGTCAAACAGACCCTTTTTATATAAAAGCTTTCCGTAGCCGTTATTGAGCCTCGTATCGTACGGGTCTCTCCTCAGTCCCTCCAGATAATAGTCTTCGGGTCTCCTTGTCGGGTGATGACACTGCTCTAAATGCAGCGCGGCAAAATAAAGCTCCTCCATCGCCGCTATCTCCTTAGGCTGACTCACCGCCTTGACCGGCTTCGGCAGCTTTCCGCTGAATTCGCGCTCCGGCGAATACCTCAGCAGCGTCCGCCCGTTCTTATCCTTGATAACAAGCCGCACGCTTGTTTCTATCTCGTCGTCGTCCAGCTCTATCTCCCTTTCAAATATCCGTACCGGAGACACCTGCGCCGTTTCCTTCATATACGATACCGCCGACGAACCGGAAACAAGAACGCTTATCTCGCGCTCTGCGGGAGCGTATATCATGATATGCGCCTTTCCGTTTTTGATCTCCAGATTTGCCATGACCTCTACCGAAGCGTTTTTCACGTCGCCCAGCTTCTTGTACGGCACGAAATACTGTCTGAATTTTTTCTCCTCATAAGGCATTATATACGTGAGATCCGTCTGATTTTCGGAAAACACGCCCGCCATAAGCTCCGCATACGGCCCGTTTTCGTCCGTCAGATTTCTGTACCACGCCTTTCCGAACTCACCGCTGCCCCATGTCCACTGCTTCTTCCCGGGCGCGGCATGGCGGTCGGCGATGTGCATAACGCCCGCTTCCGCACCGAAATCGTAGCTTCCTATAAAATCATAGTCGGAATGGTACGCCGCGTACGAGGTCGGAACAGGTATGTTTTTATGCATTGAGATATCCACGCCCTCGCTGTAGTCCGCGTCGCAGTACACACCGGTGGATAAGGGGAATCCGGAAACCTCGCGCCGCGTATGATCCACTACCACATGCACGTCCGGCGGGAGCACCGTTTTCGTATCATCGTTCACCGCCACGGCAGCGTTCGCCCACCAGAGGAACGTATGCGGTATGTCGGTCGGATTATACATTCTTCCCTCGACCTCAAGATACGCCCTGCCCGGATACAGCCTGTACCCCGCCATGCTCTTGATATGGCTCATCTTATCTATCTCTCCGCACCACACCGTGACCGAGCCATCGTCATTTTCTTCTATCTTGCAGTCGATCTCGTCGCAGACCGAGAGCTTGTGGTTTCTGAGCCAGCTGAACTCTATCCCGCCCGACGTCCATGGCCCGGCAAGACCTATAAGCGCGGGCTTTATTACCTCATTATAATAAACGGCGTCACGGCCGTTTGTTTTGTCATATATGCGCTGGATCTTTCCTCCGAGCTCCGGCAATATCATTACCGAAAGATACTCATTCTCCAAAAAGACCGCTGTGTATTCTCTGTTATGCTTTTCATCGCTTATCGTTTCGGTTATCGGATGCGGATATACTCTTCCCGAGCTGCCCTGGTATACCCTGTTCTCAAGAAACATAGGGTGGGTACAGGGGCTTGCCGGTTCGTAGGTCGGTATAACTACCGTCTGCTGTCTTACCTCAACCTTGTTCATAACTGTCTCTCCTTTCGTATATCCTCGTTACAGGACGCCGTGGCTGCTTTCACAGCCCCGTCTTATATATCCCTGTACTATAATTATACTATAAATCCAGATCTTTTGCACTACTTTTTCATAAAAAATTTTACGTCAAATTCACCAAAACATTATTTGACTTTTCAATTGTTTTATGATATACTGATTTTAAGATTTTTCTGACAGGAGGCGATCCCGTTTGACAGGCTTGACTGACAAGGATCTTGAGATCCTTGACTTTATCCGTTCGCAGATAGAGCTGAACGGCTACCCGCCCACGGTGCGGGAGATATGCGCGTCGGTCGGGCTGCGCTCGCCCGCTACCGTCCATGCGCGGCTCGGCAAGCTTGAGGCCGCCGGATATATAAAACGCAGCAGCTCGAAAAACAGGAGCATGAGCCTGATCAAGGACTCGCCCGCGGCAGCGGAAAACGATTATCTGCATGTCCCGGTCTACGGGAGGATCACCGCCGGGGTACCGATAACGGCGGTGGAGCAGTACGAGGGCTCTTTCCCGATCCCCATGCGCTATGTCGGCAACAAGGATATATTCATGCTCAGGGTATGCGGCGACTCGATGATAAACGCGGCTATCCTGGACGGCGATTACATAATAGTCGAAAAACAGCCCTGCGCCGACAACGGCGACATAGTCGTAGCGCTGATAGGCGGCGAGGACGCCACGGTAAAGACCTTCTATAAAGAGAACGGACATTTCCGGCTTCAGCCCGAAAATGATGCTATGGAGCCCATCATCTCCGATGATGTGGAGATCCTCGGCAAGGTCGTGGGCGTTTACAGAATGATTTAAGGCATATTGAAACAAAAAAGCGAAATAAAAGTAACGGAATTGTAATATTATTTATATTGATTTTTATTGCCGTATGTGATACAATTAGTGTGTCCGTAAGTATGCGGATTTAGCTGATATACATAATGCACAGGAGATAAATGGTAACTAAACTGGCATCCTTGCTTAAATGCCGTAGAGTATTTATTCGGATGTATTATGTATATAAATCTGCGGCAAAAGAGAGGATGATGCGCAGCGATGACGACAGCATGCATACTCTTATTGCGGATAAAAGGGTATGTGCGTTTAAGCTGAGGCTCTTACCTCAACGGTTGGCCTTAATCATTTTGCTGTATTCATATCGGGGGAGCAATTCCCTTGAAAATGCTGAATATCAACAGAGAAACAGGGGACCGGCGTTTGCCGGTTCCTGTTTCTTTTATATCCTAACCGAATACGAGCTTATCCCGCTCCGCTCTTATATCCGTACTGTAAAACACCCTCAGAAATCTTTCCATATACTCCGTATCCGCCGCGCCGGCCGTTTCGTACGCCGAATGCATGGCAAGCTGAGCAAGACCTATATCGGCGGAATGTACGGAAATGTGCCTGTTCATGAGATTGCCGAGAGTTGAGCCTCCGGCAATATCGCTCCTGTTGTGGTATTCCTGAAACGGCACTCCCGCCGCCCGGCAAAGCCTTTTTACCGCCGCCGCCGAGACCGCGTCGGTCGTATACCTGCCCGACGCATTGTACTTTATGACCACGCCGCCGTTGAGCCGCGGCCTGTTTACCGGATCGGCCTTGGACGGATAGTTCGGATGCATGGCGTGCGCGTTGTCGGCGGACATGATAAGGCTTGAAGGCAGGCATTTCAGATATTCCTGACGTGATATACCCAGCGCCGCGTTTATGCGCTCTATAGTATCTGTAAAAAACGTCGATTCCGCGCCCTGTCTCGTGAGCGAGCCGGTCTCCTCATTATTGAAAGCCGCAAAGACCTTCAGCATTCCGCAGTTCTCCGAGCGCAGGAATGCGTTCAGCGATGCGAAAACGTTCTGGAGATCGTCAAGCCTGCCGCTTGCGATGAATTCATTCCCGGCTCCGAACACCGTTCCCTTCTGACGGTTGTACAGATAGATATCGTAAGCCTCTATATCCTCCGCAGCAGCTCCCGCGGCTTCCGCGATAAGTTCTTCAATACTTTTCTCCGAGCTGTCAGTCCTCAATATCGGGAGCATCTCATTTTGGATATTCACTTTGCCGTTTTCATGCGCCTGACCCATATGTACCGCAAGACTCGGGATGATAAGCAGATCCCTGTCTATATTTACGGCTCTGTATTCTATGCCGTCCTTGGTATCCACAGCTATGCGCCCCGCCGCCGAAAGCGGGCGGTCGAACCAGCTCTCCTTGATCATGCCCCCATAGCCCTCTATATTCAGGCGCAGAACGCCGCCCGACGGCGCAAGCTCAGGGTTTGATTTCAGCTTGAATGACGGCGAATCCGTATGCGACGCGCACACCGCAAGCCCGGAATACCTCCGCTCCGGCAGTCTGAATGCGATGACCGACGAGCCGCCGCGCACCGTATAATATCCGCCTCCCGGACGTACGTCCCAGTCCTCAAACTCAAACAGGCGCTTAAAGCCATCCCGCTCCAGCCTTGCGCATATATTGTCCGCTGCCTGGTACGGCGAAGGCGACCTTTCTATAAAATCAAAAAGCTCCATTTTCTTCATCCCCTTTTATTCAACTTTTACAGGTCATAAAGACGGCGCATTATCTCCCTGCCCGCGTCCGTCTTGAACACCTTGCTGTATATATCGCGTATCGTGTCCTCTCCTATTCCGTCCTCATATACGTTTACTATAAAGTCCGCCTCTATAAGTATCTGGCAGTCCATGCCGTCGATATTCGCATACTTGTGATGGCGCGACACCAGATATTTCACCCTGTCGATGACCTCCGCGCCGAAGCCCGCTTCCCTGAGCAGCTTTTCGGCCTCACCGGGGCCTTCTATCTGCTGGTAATATCCGCTCGGCGAGCCGTATTTTATCTCGCTGTTTTTTATGCCTATATCATGGACGTATGCGGCGGCCTCGAGTATTTCCTGCTCCGTACGGCTCAGCCCTTCTGCCTCGCCTATCACCTTCGCAAAGCTGTGTACTTTCATAAAATGGTTTATTCGCTTAACATCTCCCTCCATGTATCTGCACATGGCGAGGGCTGTTTTTGTAAGTCTGTCCATACTTCTCTCTCCTTATAATGTCATTCAAAGGGTCTTATGCGGTAATCCACACCCAGCTCACGGCATATCTGCGCGCAGCGCTCCTCCTCCTCCTTCGTTATGGTAGTCGCAACGGTCGTAAGCACCACTTTTTTTACGTAATTTTTCACCTCTCCGGCGAATTTCAGCATGGCGTCGAACGACCCCGCTCCGAACCTTGAACGCGTCAGCTCATAGAACCTGTCCCTGTCCGGCGTGTTGAGGCTGATGGAAACAACGTCTATCTTACCCTCAAATTCGGGCGCTGTGCTGCGTCCGTTTATAAGGTCGGACATACCGTTCGTGTTTATCCGAATGGGCAGATCTGTCTTTTTCTTCAGATATCCGCATATCTCCAGTATATCGTCCAGCCTCTCGGTCGGCTCGCCGTATCCGCAGAACACTATCTCCTTATACCTTGAAAGGTCGGTCTTATCGAATTCCGCCTTTACCTCCTCTGCGGAAGGCTCTCTTTCCAGCCACAGGCTGTCGGCGCTTCCGACAAAATCCTTCTCCTGTCTCAGACAGAATGTGCACGCGCACGGGCACCTGTTCGTCATGTTCACATACAGTCCGTCATGCACGTCATATAAAATTGTCATTGCTTTCATTTTAAATGGCTCCTTTCTTTGCGAATATCCGACAGAGCGGACATTTATGGTACACCAAAAACAATACCTCTTGATTTTTCCGAACATATGTGCTATTATATATTTAACGAACAAATGTTTGGAGGTATGTTTATGGAACCGAATACTTATTTTATCATATCTGCGGTGCTGTTTCTCACCGCCCTGGGCGCAGCGGCGCCGTTTGCCTCCGCCGCCGCTCTTATAGTCGCCGGAGCAATGCTCTGCGGAGGACTTTTCACAAAATTCGCCGGACGGTGACCGCAGCGCTCCCGTTGAACTTGATACTCCCGTCTAAAATTCTCAAGTGCAGATCACAGACATGCGTCACCGCCGTGCCGTCGTTCTTGCCATTATCACTGCCGACAATACCGACGCCGCAAAGGACGACGCCGCAAGGTTGAGCCACAGTCCTGTAAGCCCAAGCGGCCATAACACCGCGATGAACGCCACGGGGAACACAAGCGATATAGCCGCCGATATGACCGAAGCCGGCACAGGCTTCTCTATCGCCAGCATGTAGCTCTGCGACGCGAACGGAAACCATCTTGCGATATACGTTGCCGCAAACACCCTCACCGCCGTTTCGGCCATCGCCATAAGCGTATCCCCTCCGCTGCCCATGAACAGCTCCGCTGTCTGCATAGGAAACAGATATATGACCGCCGCGGCAAGCAGCGATACGATACCGCTCGCACCGAAACAGCAGCCCTCTATAGCTCTTACGCGCTTATACTCCCGCGCGCCCCAGTTATAGCCGACCGCAGGCTGGAGCGAATCGCACATGCCGTACATTATCGACTGAACTATACCGTCTATATACATGAGTATGCCGTATACCGATACCGCCGTCTGAGAGCCGAGACGCACAAGGAATATATTCATGATTATTGAGGTTATCCTTCCCGCGATATTGCTGAGAAAGCTCGGACAGCCGCACGAAATCATTCTTATTATCAGCTTCCGGCTGAAATGCGGGCGGCAGAACGAAAGTCTCAGCCGTCCCGCAAAGAACGGAACGAACGCGATAACCGCGCATATCATCATGCCCAGACAGGTCGCAAGCGCCGCCGCCCAGATCCCCCAGCGGAACACGAACAGGAATAAAAATTCAAGCAGAGCGCTGAGTCCCGCCATGAATATGTTCAGAAACATGCTGCCGCGTATTTTTCCGCATATACGCAGATAATTATCCACCGCAAACACTATTGTCGAAACCGGGGAACAAAGCGCATAGACACGCATATACATCACCGCAAGCTCCGCAAATTCTCCGTCGGCTCCCATAAGCCGTATAAGCAGCGGCGCCAGCGCGAAAAGAGCCGCGCCTACGGCTATCCCTGCCGCTACTATCATTATACATGCGCATGTGAATATATTGTTGGCATCGCGCTCCTTCTTTTCGCCCAGACTTATTGATATGGGCACAGAAGAACCCACGCCTATAAGGTCGGCGAGCGCAAAATTTATCACCACGAACGGCATTGCAAGATTGAGCGCCGCAAACGCCGTTTCTCCCAGTATCCTTCCGACAAATACACCGTCTATAAGCTGGTACAGCGAGGACGCAAGCATGCTTGCCGCGCCCGGCAGCGCCGCCGTGAAAAACAGCTTTACAGGCGGTGTTTTTACAAACAGATCGTGTGTGTTCATACCTTTTTTCTCCTCTTTGCTTTATTCAACAAGGGGGTCAGCCCCGTCATGAGCCGTTCCGTAAACGTTCATGGCAAGACCCGGATATCCGGCTCACGATAGTACTACGATTATAACATGAAGACATATATATGTCAATCATAAAAACGCAAAATTTAAATGACCGCCCGGCAGTGTAATCCTGCCGGGCGGTCGCTTTAACCAAAGTTATATATTTATTATCTTTCCAAAAGCCGCTGCATAATTGCCGCAGTCTCCGCACGGGTGGTATTGCCCTGAGGGTCAAGCACGTTTCCGTCTCTGCCGGAAATGATCCCTGTTCCCACAGCCCATTCCATATTGCCGCGCGCCCAGCCGGACACAAGCTCCGCGTCGGCAAATGCGGATATATCGCCCGCTTCGCCGCTCATCCCATTATAGTCCGCGTAACGGTTTATCACCGCCGCCATCTCCTCGCGGGTGATAAATTTATCGGGCGCAAATTCACTGTCCGAATAGCCTTTAACTATCCCTTCGCTTGCCGCCCAGCGCACCGCCTCAGCATAGTATGCGTCCTCCGAAACGTCGTCAAACGTCATAAGGTAATTTACGACCGGCTGCCGCTCTGTGCGCCACAGTACCGTTACCAGCATACCCCGGGTAACAGGCGCGTTCGGCTCAAATGCATTGTCCGAAGTACCGCTGAACAAGCCGCTTTCATTTGCGTATTTCACCGCTTCATAGAACCAGTCGGTTTCCGTAACGTCCTCAAACGGATTTTTCCATTTTTCTGGTTCTTCCGTTTCCGACGGCTTCTCCGTTTCGGACGGCTGTTCCGTCTCGTTCGGCTTTTCCTCGTTCCGATTCGTCCACTTCGCATACAGAGTCATATCATTCATTATCTTAGTGCTGAAATCAAACTCCTGCGTACAAGCCTTGTCCGTGAACCAGCCGCCGAACGTATAGCCCTCGCGCTCCGGATCGTCAGGCTCAGAAACAGCATTGTTTCTCACCGCCTGTACGCTGTTTATCTTGCTGCCGCCCTGCGTGTCAAAGGTCACGGTGTACCTTATGATCCCATTGCCGCTGCCGCCGCCTGACGAAGAAGCACGGTATACCGTTACCGAAACAGTCGTTTCTATCGCCGCATAGTTCGTATCCTCCGGCGTAAATACAGCCGTTTCCTCAAAGGTTCCTGTATCGGACATTGCCTTGCCGCCGTCTTTCCAAGACCATGTGCCTTTAAGCTCCGTA